>JAKFWA010000055.1 GCA_021732995.1 Planctomycetaceae bacterium
CCTCACCCCCAGCCCCTCTCCCCGCAACGGGGCGAAGGGAGCAAGTTTTTTGTACGGATGATTTCGTACGACCACTGAAGAATCGAAATCTCTTCCCGAACGCTGGTTCGGGAATAGCCAAGTCACGAAGGGCATTGCAATGAAACGACTCTGCTTAACTCTCTGTGCGTTGGGACTCGCCAGCGTGGTGTCCGCGGCCAATTGGCCTGGGTGGCGAGGTCCGTCATCGAATGGCGTGGCACCGGAAGGAACGTATCCCACCAGTTGGTCGAAGACCGAGAACGTGGCTTGGCACGTGGAGTTGGGTGGCCGCGGCGCGTCCACTCCGGCCGTCTGGGGCGACAATGTTTTTATTACATTCGGTCGCGCTGAGACCAACATCCTGCAAGCCTACGATCGAGCTGGCAAGAAGCGATGGGAGGTGGAAGTCGGGAAAGAGAAGGCTGGAAAGCACCAGAAGGCCAGCGGCAGCAACTCTTCCCCCACCACCGATGGCAAGCACGTCTACGCCTACTTCAAGAGCGGCGACTTCGCCTGTGTCGACATGCAGGGCAAGATCGTGTGGTCCAAGAATCTGCAGAAGGAGTTTGGCGAAGACACCCTGTGGTGGGATCTGGGAACGTCGCCGGTGCTGACGAACGAAGATGTCGTGATCGCCTGCATGCAAACCGGTCCGTCGTACCTCGTCGCCTTCAACAAGGCTACCGGCAAGGTGCACTGGAAGGCGGATCGCAACCTCGGCGCTCCCGAAGAAGCGGCGCAGGCTTATTCAACTCCGGTCGTCGTCAACGAAGGCGGTGCCGAGACCGTCTACACGCTCGGTGCTGACCATGCGACGGCTCACTCGGCGGAAACCGGTAAAGAACTGTGGCGCGTCGGCGGTTTGAACCCGACGAATCACAAGTATTTCCGCTCGATCGCCGGCCCCGTGGTCACCAATGGCGTCCTGATTGCTCCTTATGCCCGCGGCGCGACCATCACCGCCATCAAGCTCGGCGGCAGTGGCGATGTCACCAAGTCGCACGTCCTATGGACGAAGGAAGGACTCGGGGCTGACGTACCAACTCCGGTAGCTATTGGCGAAAAAGTCTACGTCTGCACGGATAAGGGCAAGATCTCCTGCCTCGACCTGCATAAGGGCGAAGTGCTGGCTCAGATCGAACTCCCCAAGCACCGGTTGGCTTATAGCTCATCCCCCGTGCTGGCAAACGGCAAGCTCTACGTCACGCGCGAGGACGGCCTGACTACCGTGGTGGATACGGCTGATGACAAGTTGAAGGTGGTTGGAGAAAACGAACTCGGCGAATCCGTCGTCGCCACCCCCGTCTTCGTCGATGGCCGCATCCTGTTGCGGAGCTTCACGAGCCTGTATGCCATCGGGAAGTAAGTTAAGTCGCTCAGTTTATGAAGGCGTTCGCAACGCTAGTTCTTATCTCCTGAAAGGCAGATGATTCCCGCAGAGGCGCAGAGCACGCAGAGGTTGGAGAGATGAAGGAGTAGCAGTACCGCGACCGTGAGGGAGCGGCCCACGTGTCGCTTCCAGAAGCCACTCCCTCACGGTCGCGGTACTGTTGAACTTAGTTCGAGTTCGTAAATCTCTTCTCCGCGACCTCTGCGCCTCTGCGGGAAATTCGACCTTTCGACGAACAAGACACGTTCACTCTGAAATTGAAGGTCGAAAGCATGTTCAGCCTCAAGGGGCATAGTGCGTTAGTCACTGGCGGCACATTGGGAGTCGGGCGGGCGATCGCGGAATCGCTTGCGAAGGCTGGAGCGAACATCGTTTTGCACGGGCTGCAGGACGATGGTGACGCTCTGGATGCCGTCACCACCATTCGTGAATTCGGCGTGAGCTGCGACCTCATCACTGGCGATCTGGCGGGGCCGACCGAAGCGACTCTAGATGCCCTCTTCGACGTCGCGATCGACCACCGCCCAGATATCGACATCCTCATCAGCAACGCTGGCACCTATCGCGAAGGTCCGTTCCTAGAGATGGATTACGAGACGTTCGACCGCACAATGAAATTGAATGTGTATTCACACTTCTTCCTCGTGCAGCGCTTCGCACGGCGTTGGATACCGAGCAAAACCAAGGGTCGAGTGCTGCTCACCGGCTCCATCAACGGCCGCTTGGCCGAACACACTCACGCCGCCTATGACACGTCCAAAGGCGCTGTCGAGATGATGGTCCGGTCGCTGTGCGTGACGCTCGCGCCGCACGGTATTCGAGTCAACGGGATGGCCCCCGGTCTCGTCCGCACGCCACTGACGGCCCCCGCGTTGGATCAGCCCGGAGTGCAAAAGTGGATGGAGCTGCACACCCCCAACGGCTGCGTCCCCGGCCCCGAAGTCTGCGGCCCCGCCGCCGCATTCCTGGTCAGCAACGAAGCCTGGCACATCCAAGGCCAAATGCTCCTCGTCGACGGCGGCATGAGCATCTGGCAACAACCTGATCCGCCAAATTCCTGACAGCAGCATCGAGTCAGTCGTGTTGATCGAGGTTGCGCCTTGCTATTTTCGTGGTTTTCGTAGGTACGAGATCCACCAACAGCATTGAGTGGCCGCAGCCGGGTAGTGTCGATGGACCGACGGATGAGAGAATTGCAGACTGCCGATCTGCGGCCATCCCGAGTAACGACACTTCAAGATAGATGACAGTCGTTAGGACGCTGCGAGTTCATTTAGATGTCATTCTTAGTTTTTGTTCCTTGCTCAAAAGCCGTGGTTCTTTGGCCCATGGATACCACCAGGGACTCATCTCCACCCGCCACTTTTCGCTGACTTTCCTAAAGTAGATGTAGCCAGTTTTATCACCATGTCGGTTAGGGCGAGGCATGGTGACTTCTGCGCATGCCCAATCTCCGTGATATTGAACCTCTTGCATTGCAGTACCCTCGTAAATGAACGGTTTCTTCTCGGATTGCAGGGCATGCCACATATCAAACACAAACACGTCAAAGTTTTCCTGAGGTAGCTCTTCGAGCTTGATATCCCGGTCTCGCGGTAGGTGATATTTGTCAATAACCACGAGTGCAGTTTGAGGAGATGCAAGCAATGCCGACGGGTCGACACCCGACTGGTCCGACTGATCTTTGGCGACATGACCGCCACGTCCGAGGTCATCAATCATCAAATGAATCTGATCTTTGCGTGCATCGTCCGTCAGGCACCCGTAGAATTTCTTGAAATCTCTGCTGTTAACAGCTTCGATCATCTCGTCGAAGAGTGCTTCCGGCGTTTCCGATCTCGGGGTAGTTATTGCCATTTTCACCCAAGGACTCGCTTCACAGCCTGCAAGTAAGAGCGGTAATAGCAAAAGTGCAAATACAGGGTAATTCTTCATGCTCAGTTCAAACCTTTACTCTTACGGCTGATCAGTTCGGGACAAATTATTGTGAGAACGTGTTATGCACTTTCGTTGAGAATCCTGGGTAGGATGAGTCCGACGTCGGCGATCCGGTGGCGCGCGACGAGTGTGCACAGCCGCCGAATAAGCTGGTCTGGAAATTTCTGCACGAACACCGACCGGCGGTCGTTCGATGCCTCGGCAGTCCGAAGCCGCAGCGATTTCAGGGGCGCGTTCAGAAGCTGTCAAGTATTCAGAGGCTGGTGTCGACTGTCGCCTGCTGAAGCTAAGGCGAACGATTAGCCTGATGGTGAGTCTCGCAGAGGCTCGACCGCACCCTACGACAAAAGACTGATGGATGAGATTGTTGAGAGATTCGGAGTTGGAGACGGCCTTGATTCCAAGCTCCGTTCGAGGTGGTTGATTACGGCGCTTGGTCTGGCGCGATTGGGGGCGAGGGGTTTAGGGTGCGTTGATCATGGAAAATCAATCTCCGTCAACAAGATGTCCTGGTTGTGAAAGCGCCCTCAACCGCGTCGCCGCGTTGGAGGCTCAGGTTGTGGCTTTGACGACGGCTCTCGAAGAAACAAGGCGGGCCGGGAAACGCCAAGCGGCACCGTTTCAAAAAGGACCGCCCACCTCCGTTGTGGCCGGTCTCCGACCGAGCCGCATAACAATGACCGTAGGTCTCTCGAGCCAAATCGCGCGGAGCTGAAGACCTTCGGTCGCCGGGTTGTGGCTCGGTCAGGAGACCGGCCACAACAGAGGTAGCTCAAGACGATGGCAACATAAGCATTATTCCGCGACGTTGCTCGGTGGAGTTGAGCAATCAACGAAAGCTTGTTGCCAGAGTTCAAAGACCAACAAATTCCACAGGCGGTAACTCTGGTCGAGTTTGCCGGAGAAGTGGTCGTTGCAGAGTTGTTGGACGGCTTCGGGGCGGAACCAGCCGCGTTGCAGGGAGCGGGGATCGAGCAGCACGTCCGCCAGCAGCGGTTTCAGTTCGTTGCGGAACCAGTGGTCGAGCGGCACTCCGAAGCCCATCTTGCCGCGATGCTGGATGGATTCGGGCAAGAGGTCGCGGAACGTGTCGATAAGGATCTGTTTGCCTTGCTGGCCGTGCAACTTCAATTCGATCGGCATGCGCGCGGCGAGTTCTACCACGCGGTGGTCCAGGAACGGGCAGCGGCACTCCAGAGCGTAGGCCATGCTCGCGATGTCGACCTTGTTCATGATGTCGCACGGCAGGTAGCTCAAGACATCAGTGCAAGTCGTACGCGTGATGAAGTCGCGCGACGGGCACTCGCGGTAGCACTCTTCCAGGAACGATGTCGGATCGTGCTGGCCGAGTTGAGCCGCGAAATCTGGATGCAAAAGTTCGTTGCGCAGCTTGTCGTCAAAAATGCAGACCCAGCGCATGTAACGACGCTCCGGCGGCTGGCCATAGGCGGCGGCGAAGCGTTTGGCCTTGCGACGCAATGACGGCCGATCCGCTCGCGCCGGCAGCTTTTGCCACAGTGGCGACGTCATCAGTTTGCGGATGGGCCACGGTAGCCGATCGAACATCGTGGCCAGTTTGACGGCCTTGTAACGCTCGTAGCCGCAGAACAACTCGTCGCCGCCATCACCCGACAGCGAGACTGTGACCTCGCGCCGCGTCAGCTCGCTGAGATACATCGTCGGGATGGCCGAACTGTCCGAAAATGGCTCGTCGTAATGCCAAATGAGCTTCGGCAGGATGCTGAGCGCAGCGGGCTCAACGACCATCTCATGATGCTGCGTGCCAAGATGCTGCGACGCCGCGCGGGCGTATTCGCGTTCGTCGAAACGCTTCACCGGAAAGCCGATCGAGAACGTGTGCACGGGAGTTGTGGACTGCTCCTGCATCAGCCCCGAGATGATCGTCGAATCAATGCCGCCGGACAGGAACGCTCCCAGTGGGACATCACTGCGCATTCGCAAGCGCACGGCTTCGGTCAGCGTTTCCCGCAGCTTGCGTTGCCATTGCTGAGCACTCCAGCGTTCGGAGCCAGCGAATTCGGACGTCGATTCGTCCTCGGGCGAACTCAGTAACTCAGCGGACGAACCGGGCTCATACGGCGGATGCCAGTAACGCTCGACCCGCAGATTGCCGTTTTCATAGATGGCCCAATGCGCGGGCGGCAGCTTCGCATAGCCCTTCAGAATCGAATGCGGATGCGGCACATACTGATAAGCGAGGTAGAGGTTCACAGCCTCGGGATCGATCTCGCGCGGCGCACCACTGATCTGCAGCAGCGACTTCAACTCGCTGGCAAACGCCAGTCGCTGACCATCGTGTCGATAGACCAGCGGCTTCTTGCCGAGGCGATCTCGCGCCAGGAAGAGTCGCTCGCGACGTGAGTCCCAGATCGCGATAGCAAACATCCCCCGCAGCTCATGCACGCATTCGTGGCCACGTTCCTCGTACAGATGCACGATGACTTCAGTATCCGACGACGACGTGAACTGATGGCCTTTGGCGATGAGCTGATCGCGCAGCTCTTTGTAGTTGTAGATCTCGCCATTGAAGGCCACCCAGATCGAGCCGTCTTCATTCGACAGCGGCTGACGACCACCCGAGAGGTCAATGATCGACAACCGGCGGTGACCGAGGAACGCGCCGGGGCCGTTGCTCTCGTTCACCGGACGCTGATTCAGCGCGGCCGCTTCGTCGAATGTGCGGACCATTCCGTACCGCGAATCAAACAGCCAGGCATCATCCGGCCCGCGGTGCTGCAGCACGTTGGTCATGCGCAGCGCTTCCGGCAAACTCACCGCCGAGTTCGATGAGTTCCAAGCCAGTCCACAGATGCCGCACATCGAGATGCTCCGGAGATTTCTTGATTCGGTCTTCAAACGGTAGCGGCAACCGGAGCGCAAAACATCGCAGATCCGTCTTCATCCAGCGAGTCGCCATAGATCAATGATCTCGATTCCGAGACGCCATCAACTCTTGCCAAAACGCAGGCGAAATATCGTGCGGCTGAGTTTCCGTAAGCAACGAAAGCACTTCTTCAGCCGGACACTGCTTGAGTTCCGACAGCGCTACGGCCACTACTGACGGACTACGGCTCATACCGGCAGAGCAGACAACCAATGTCCTGAGTCCACCTGCCAGAGCGGCGTGCAGTGTCGTGACTGACAGGTTGAGCAGCGCGACGTCGTTGCCTGCGCCGTCATAGAGTGGAATGCGGCAGTAAGCGATATCTCGAGGAAGCGACGCGGGCGGTTCTTCTTTGGCCAGATCAATCACCAGCGCGATGTTCGCCGCGAACAGCGCTTTCGCGTCGCGGCCATCGGCGGCGTTCCCCTGCCAAAGCTGATCCGGCACAACGACGTGCATCGGCACACCTGATTACTTCTTGTCCGGCTGCCGCGCCAGGCGGTCTTTCAAGTCGTTTACGGTGATAGTATTGGCCATGACGTTACCACTCGGATCGATCAGGAAGTAATGCAGCGGGCTGGGGATCGCGTAGTGCAGCGACCATGGGTTCTTGCTATTGGGTGCGTCGTGCACCGAATCCCACGGCACCTTGTTCTCCTTGATGAAGTTCGCAATCTGCTTGGGATCATCGTCCAGGCACACACCGAGAATCTCAAAGCCGCGCGGCTTGTATTGTTCGAGCAGCCCCTTCAGCACAGGCAGGTCTTCAGCGAACTCATGCGAGCCCATCGACCAGAACACGACGAGAGTCGCTTTGCCCTTGAAGGCAGCAATGTCGAGCGGCTTGCCGTTGATGTCGGCGCCATTCAGGTTGAACTTCTTGCCGACAGAATCGAGCCGTCGCAACGCACCCTTGCCTCGTTCGCGCGCGGCTTCGTTGTCCTTTCGCTCAGAGAGCGCGTCATACCACTTCACCGCTGCCTTCGTGTCGCCGCTGAGTTCCGAGTTCACGGCCAGTTGAATGGTGGCGTCGATCGCGTCGGAAGATTCGGGATAAGATTTGACGAACTGCTCCAGCCACTTGAGCCACGCGTCATTTGCGGCCTGCTGAGCTTTCGGCTCTTTGGCCCCCTGCATCGACAGACTGTATTCCGCGAAACCACGACGGAACGCGGTGTACGCAATCAGCGGCGACTTGGGAGACTGCTGCCGAATGCTGTTCTCCAGCTCTTCCAGCCCCTTGATGCCAGTTGTGTCACCAAACTGCACTTCGGTCATCAATTGGTTGATCAATTGCTGAGTCCACAGGTCACGTTGATCGCCGGGCTTCGATTCCTGAATGAGATCACGAATCAGACGCTTACGATCGGCGTGATACTTCTGGGTTGCAGCGCTTTTCGCTGCGGTGGTCGGGGCACTCTTTTCGAGTTCCTGCAGCGCCTTCAGCAAATCCTGCATGCGGGGTGAGAGTTCATTCGCGATCACCGGTCCTTGAGCCGAGGGGCGCATCAACAAACCGCCCGACGCGACCTGAACGACGCCACCGGCCACCGGCTTTGGGACCTGCGTCAGTTTCCAGACGTCACCGACTTTGACCATCTCGCCGACCTGCACGATGCCATGCTTGCCTGCCGTTTCCACGAACGCCATCGCGTTCTCGTAGACCGTGATATCGAACTTCGCCTTGCCGTCATCGACAGGAATCAGCCCCGGCATAGACGCATCAAGACGCGTCCATTTTGAGGCTGACGTGAGTTCTTTCTGACCGCTCATGACGGTGCGAATCGCCGCAGCGGGTTCCTGAACCTGGCGCAGCATTTCAACAGCGATGTCCGGACTGATGCCCAGGTCGTCGCAGTCGTCTTTGGTGATCATGACCGTGGCGAAGAGTTGCGCGTCGCCCGCGATCATCGAGTTCACGGCGACTCGCGAGGCTTCTTCAGCCGAGATCTGCTTCCACGAATCAATCTTGCCGTCTTCGTCTTTATCCAGACCCCAACGCGACCCACCCGAGTTAAGCCAGCGGCACTGGTCGATCTTCTGATTGAAGTTGGTGTCGATATCGCGATACGTCTCGACGCCGTTTTTGTAGTACCGCCACACGTCGATGTAGCGGTCGCCATTCAGGTCGAGATACCGCCGCAGAATCTGCCCGTTGGCATCAAAGACGGCGAAGCCGAACCGCTTGTCACCTTTGGATTCCAGAGTCTCCAGTTCGACGCGGCACTTCTTCACGTCCGCGACTGCGACGGCTTCATATTCAACGTCCTTTTGAGACGGACGGAACTGAAGCGCAGCTTCTGGTGAGGGCGCCTGACCCTGAGCCACAGACGTCCAAACGAGCGACAAACTGAGCGCGGCGATGAATCGCGTCGACATTTCGAACTCCCTTCCGACAAATCAACTCTGACCCGAACGCGATTCTCGCTCATTCTGTGAAACGGAGTCAGCGCCAGTTTGCTGCGATGCCGACAGCAGAAATACCAACGCTGATTCACCCGTCTGTGATTGCCTTCCGAGCCGCTCCGACTTTCCTCATTCAGCTCGCTAAGACCAACGCCGGACTACCGTTCGGTTGTTTTCCTTCACATAATCGGAAGCGTCGATGCATCCTTCCCATTGACGACCCGCCCGCCTCATCCCGCCTTCCAGCTTGCCGAAAGGAACCTGCTCATGTCGCGAACAGGCAGTTTTTTCTGTGGATCTGCAGATCACGGCGTCTCGCGTCGAGGATTTCTGGGAGCCGCAGCCCTCGGAGCCGCTGGTACCTTCGCGGCCGACATGACGCAGTTGAATGTCCTCAAGCAGGAAGTGCTGGCGAACGAACTCAAGAAGCAACAGAAACACGTGATCCTGCTGTGGCTCGCTGGCGGCAGTTCTCAATTTGAGACATGGGATCCGAAGCCTGGCCGTCCGACCGGCGGACCATTCCGGGCGATTCAGACGTCCGCAACCGGCGTCCAGATTTCCGAACTGATGCCCAAGATGGCTCAACGGATGCAAGAAACGACGTCCGTCATCCGCTCATTGAATACGCGCAACGCCGATCACGGCGGCGGCGCGGTGCTGATGGAAACCGGTCGCCGCGACGATCCCGGCATCGACTACCCGGATATCGGAGCCATCGTCGCTCGTGAACTAGGCCGCATCGACAGCCAGGTGCCGGATTACGTCTCGATGTATACGTCGACGGAAGGTCGGCGCAAGGGAACCTCCGGATTCCTCGGTGCGCGGTACGCGCCGATGTTCCTGTCCGAAAGCATGATCCCGGAGAACATCCGCAAGCTGGATTCGATCTCGGTCGTCGATCATCAGGACCGCGCGGCGCTGCGGGACATGCTGGCCAAGAGCTTTCAGCAGAGCCGCAAGAACGACACGGTCAACAGTCACACGCAGGCGTATCAGCGAGTACGCGGTTTGATGGCCAGCGAAAAGCTGTTCGACATCGAACAGGAACCGGAAGCCATGCGAGCGAAGTATGGCCCCAGCCAGTTTGCGGAACAGTGCCTGATTGCTCGCCGCCTCATCGAAGCTGGCACTCCCTTCGTCAAAGTGGCTCGCGCGTGGTGGGACAGTCACGGACAGAACTTCGAAACGCATCGCGAACTCTGTGCGGATCTCGATCATTCAATGTCGACGCTGCTGGACGACCTCAAGGATCGTGGACTGCTGGAGAACACGCTGGTAATCACGCTGGGCGAATTCGGCCGCACACCGCAGATCAATGCGAGCCTCGGCCGAGACCACTTCGCCAGTGCGTGGAGCTGCAGCCTGTCCGGCATGGGCATCAAGCCCGGCGTGGCCTACGGCAAGACCGACCCCGATGGGCACAAGGTCGCGGAAGGTGAAGCGACTGCAGGCGACCTGTTCGCGACGATCATGACGGCGCTCGGAGTAGATCCGAAGAAGGAATACATGATTGGCGCTCGACCGATTCCTGTGACCGATTTCGGTTCGAAGGCCATTCAGGAAGTCCTCGCTTAGTCACACCCATCAGCGGCGCGGTCTAAGCACATTGAGACGCGGCGGTGTCTTGCTTAAGCAACCCGCCGTAGTCTCTCTCGAACAATTCATCTGGTTGAATAAGGCGACTTCTCATGGCCAGTTACGATCCCAGCAAGCTGAAGGTCACCAAGAACATTGGTTTGAACAGCGTCGCGTTCTGTGTGGCGCGAGTTCCCAATTCGCAGCGGCTGTTCTTCGGCAGTTCTGATTTCAAGGTCTATGAACTGGATCTCGCCGCCGAAAAGCCGGAACCGAAAGCGTTTAACGGCGACGGTCATCAGAGCTATGTGACCGGTCTGGCACTCGCCGGAAACACCTTGATTTCAGGCAGCTATGACGGTCGCCTGATGTGGTGGAACACCGAAACGAAGGAAGCTCAACGGACGGTCGAAGCCCATCAACTCTGGATCCGCGGCGTGCGAGTGAGCCCGGACGGCAAGCGGCTCATCAGCGTCGCGGACGACATGCTCGGCAAGATCTGGAACGCGGAGACGGGCGAACTGCAGCACACGCTGGTCGACCACAAGGCGATGACGCCTCACAACTTTCCGTCCATGCTGTTCGCCGCGGCGTTCTCTCCGAACGGGGAATGGGTCGCGACTGGCGATAAGGTCGGACACATCGCGATTTGGGAAGTCGCCACCGGCAAGAAGATTGCCGAGGTTGAAGCCCCCGGCCTCTACACGTGGGACCCCCGTCAGCGCCGGCACTCGATCGGCGGTATCCGGTCGCTGTGCTTCTCACCAGACTCGAAGTTGCTGGCCGCTGGTGGCATTGGACACATCGGAAACATCGACCACCTCGATGGTCCCGCGCGTGTCGAAGTCTTTGAATGGCAGACCGGCAAACGCACGCAGGAAATCAACGACAAGCAGGTCAAAGGCCTCGTGCAGCAGATCGCGTTCGACCCCGAAGGCAAATGGCTGCTGGGAGCAGGCGGCGACAACGGCGGCTTTGCCACCTTCTACAACCTTGAAAACGGCCAACAGATTCACAGTGAAAAATTCCCGATGCACGTGCATCAGTTTGCTCTGAATGAATCATCCGACACGCTCTACGCCGTCGGCCACCACCGCGTCGCCGTCGGCGAATTCAAAGCGGCGTAGGTTGCCACTCACCAGATAACTGCCATATCGCATCGGTCGCGTAGCATCACTGAGCAGTTGGCTGCGGCGATGGTTAGTCTCTCCACAAGACGATCCAAGCTACTTCCTCGCTCAGGCGCAAGGCCTCCACGGCGATGGCCTTCCGTAGATTCACTGCAATCATCTCAACAGTGAACTTGTCCGCGACCGCAGTTGCCTCGTCGATTGACTCCGTCCAAACGCACGCGCCCCACTGCATGCTGAGAACTCGGTCCTTAATCTGCGCCGTGGTTAAATGAGGCGCGTCGGTGCGGAGAGCCTCATACTGCCGTTCCCAGGCAACGTACTTGTTGTGTCGAAAGCGGCTCCGTTCCGCTTTGGCCGTGCTTCGACTGGCTCGCTCAATCGCCCGTTCAGCAATCGCACCACTGCATACAACAAAGCAGCGAATCGTCGGACAGGACTCCAGCAGCCAACTGAACCCAACTGAGAGTCCGTCGTGTTCCAAAGATTCGTCAGTCATATTCACTGCTCGGTAATGCGCAATGATGCTCGTTGAGTCTTACGCTGGATGCTCCTTTGATACTCCATTCACAGCATCAACCCATTTCATAAAGAGCACTTGTCGTTCCATCAGAACCACGGGACCACGGAGTCCACAACAACACGACTCGGGTGACGATGATGTCGCTCTTCTTTAGGGTGATGTTGATTTCCTGCAGTTCGATGGCTTCAGCCGCGCTGGCGGACTGCAGTTTGGTAACTTCGGCTTCGAACTCGGCGTTGAGTTGATTGAGCTTATCGGTCAGAGCTCCCACGGTTTCCTGAGCGCGGTTCACGTCCGCTTTCTCGTTCATCACCTTGCTGGCAGCTTTGGCGGAACTCACAGCTCGGGTGATGTTCGCGGTGCTGGCCAGCTTGCGACCGAACATGGCTCCGAGGATGGATGTTCCGACGGACAACGCTGCCGTCATCATCTGGCCTTTGGACTGTTCCTGCTCTTTCTCCACACGCTGCCCTGCTTTACGAATCTGCTCTTGGACCGTCGCCAGTTTGGGGGCGTACTTCGCCCGCAGCTTTTCGACGTCCAGATCGCGGCGCTCTTTATTCGACTGCGAGATCCGCACGCGGAAGTCGCCTTCCGATTCGTCCGGATTGGAGACCTGCTTCAAGGCCGGAGCTTTCCACAACGTGAGCTTGCTGGTGCGGTAGAGGTAGTCCTTCAGCAGAGTCGATTGGGTAGCATACTGCTTCGACTTGCAGAGCAGACTTGGCAGCGTCGCGAACTCCGCGACCTGTTCCGGGGACTGTTCGCACTCCACCTTACTGTCCTCGGAGACGTGAGCGTCGTCCCACGGAAACTCGGCCGCCCCTTCGTCGATCGGCAGCAGCAGCGCGAGATCCTTCCATTGATCAACGCCGTTGGCCGTCGAGGCGTAGTGAACGCGGGCTTCACCGAGCAGCGCAGGTCGATAGACAAGTCGCGACTTCGCGGGCAGGTCTCCTCGGCGCGGCAGGAATTGCTCTGTCACATCGGGCGGCAGAATGGGACGCGCGCCAGTGGCGGAGTCTGCATTGAAGCTGCTTGAAGCCGTCGAAGAACCGCTCGCGACAGCCTCCAGCTTCCGGGACTGCATCAATTCCGCAATCTGATCGCGCGTCAGAGGACCGCGCAGGAACGACAGCGCCCAACGGGTTTGAAAGACCATAGGCTCATCTTCATGAACGTTGTTCATCAGGAAGATGCGATTGCCCAGCGACGACAGGACCTGTTCCATCTTCGAGCGATTGAACGTCTTGCCTGCCGCGGCTGATGCGCCTTCAAGGCCGTCGAGCACGCGCAGCTTGTCACGCTCGGTCTGCAAACGACCGAGGAACCAGGTTCCCGCGTTGGAAAGTCCCTTGTAGTCGATGTCGACGGGGTTCTGAGTTGCCAGCACGACGCCCAGACCGAACGCGCGAGCTTGTTTCATCAAGGTGAGCAGCGGCGTCTTGCTGGGCGGATTCGCCGTGGGCGGGAAGTAGCCGAAGATCTCGTCCATGTAGAGCAACGCTCGCAGGCTGGACGTGCCCGATTGAGCCCGCATCCAGGTGACGATCTCGTTGAGCAGGATCGTGACGAAAAACATGCGCTCGGCATCGGACAGATGAGCGATCGAGACAATGACCAGTCGCGGCTTGCCTTCGGCGGTGTAGAACAGCCGCTGCACGTCGAGCGGTTCGCCTTCAGTCCATGCCTGAAACCCCGGCGAAGCAACGAGGTTGTTCAAGCTCATCGCGAACTCAAAGCGATCCTTCGCGGGATAGAAACTTTCGACGTCCAGAAAACCAAGCTTTTGGAAGGGTGGTGTCTGGATCTCGCGAATGAGGCTGCCAAGGTCCACATCGCGGCCGTCTTTCCACGCGGCGGCCAGAATGTTGGAGAGCAGGATGTGCTCGCGGCTACGCAACGGATCGGCGTCGATGCTCATCAAAGCCAGCAGTCCGGCAACGGCCGCACTGATGCGTTCGCGCAATGCTTCTGGATTGCGGAGCGTTGATTCCGGGGGCGCGGTGAACGATCGCAGGATCGTCAACGGCAGACCGGCGGTACTGCCGGGGGTGTAGATCGCGACGTCCACGGCATCGCGAAGTCGTTGGATGCGTGCCCCATCCTGTCCCCAGTTGGCCAGGCCGTCTTTCCACGTCTTGGCGGTGCGCGTCGCGAGTTCATCCAACGACAACCCCTTGCGCACCGCGTCCTGAGGATCCAGCCACGGCTTGAAGTCGGTCGGTTTCAGATCGGGAAAGGTGAGCAGCAGGTTGCCCAAGTCTCCTTTGGGATCGATGCAGATGGCCGGGATGCCGTCGATCGCGGCCTCTTCCAGCAGCGTCAGACAGAGACCAGTTTTGCCGCTGCCGGTCATACCGACGCAGACCGCATGTGTCGTCAGGTCTTTGGCATCGTAGAGGACCGGTTCATCGGCCACGGCCTGAGTCGGGATGTCGTAGGGCTTGCCCAGATAAAAGACGCCGAGCTTTTCAAAGTCCTGCATGAGCCTGCTCTTTGGATGGTCTGGTGCTTGAATGACGGGAGTTGTTCATGGCCCGGTCCGGTGCACAACACTCGTCTTGAGGTGTTTTCCGCAGCGGTCGTATTCTCCGATGGGCACCAATTTGGCAAGTGGAAGTTTTCACACTGCCCATGCAAGGAATGCGCGTCGTCGATGGCTGAGCCACCCGCTGATACTGTGAAGATTCCGCGTCAATCGCTGCGAGCGAACTTCGCCTGGCAGTTTTGCGCGAACTTCATCGCCGCGGGTGTGCAGTTTTCGGTGGGCAGTCTGCTCGCCAAGCTGACGTCGGATACGGTCACCGGCCAGTACCAGATCGGCTGGACGATTACGACTCCGCTGTTCATGTTCGCCGCGCTGGACCTGCGTGTCTTTCAGGCGACCGAAACACGTCGCGAGTTCGCGTTCGCCGAATACTTCGCCGCTAGGTTGATGTCCGGCCTGTTCGCGCTGGTCGTTTCGCTCGGTTTCGCGTTGCTGTCTGAGCATTCGGCGTCGGCCTTGTTGATCGTCGGATTGGTGGCGTGCCTCAAGTTTCTGGATCTGTTCGCAGACTGTTTCTATGGAGCGATGCAACGGCACGAACGGCTGGATCTGGTCTCTCGCTGCACAGTCGTGCGAGCGGTGACTCAGGCCGGCGTCTTCGCTGGCAGCATCTTTCTGACGCGCGAAATCGTCCCGACACTGATCGCGATGATTGCGAGCAGTGCCGTAACGCTGTTTGCACTGGAGCTGCGGATCTCACGTAACATCCTGATGGCGACAGAGAACTCATCCACCTGGTGGCGTCACCCGATTTCCTTCGGCCAGTTGTCGCTGCTATTCCGCAAAACGATTCCGCTGGGCATCCGCTTATTCCTGGTCTCGTTGATTCCAAACATCTCGCGGTACTTCGTGTCGCTGTATCACGGGCTCGCGACGTTCGGCATCTATGCCAACATCTCGCAGATCACGACCATCGCGCCGCTGTTTTCACGATCGATGAATCACGCCATCGCGCCGCGACTCGCTCAACTTTGTCAGCAACGCGATGCCACGGCGTTTCGACAACTCGTCTTCCGAGTACGCCTGCTGTACGCCGCGTTCGGCGCTGCGGCGGTTCTCGGAACGATCTTGTTCGGGAAGTTGATCCTCAGTTGGGTCTATCGTGATGACTTCGTGCCCTATCACGATGTGTTCGTGGCCGTGATGATCGCCACGGCTATTCAATCAGTTGGCGGCGTCTTGGACATGGCGCTGGTTGCCTTGCGTCGTTCGGAATCGCTGGCTCCGATCACTGCGGTCACGATTGGTTCGATGACCCTCGCTTGCTGGTTGCTGATTCCCATTCAAGGCTTGAAGGGAGCGGCGACAGCCATCGCGATCAGTTGCATCATTCGCGAAATCGCACTGCAGTTCATGCTGAACCGCGCCTTGCGAGACCTCGCACAAGCTAAACCTGTGGACGCAGAAGCCGGGTTAATCCAAGTCAGTCGCGAAGCCGCTTAGCCCTGCTCTTTTAAGCAAGATCAACGCACTGCGTTAACAGGTTCGATCGTAAGGCGCCGCAGTCTGAGGCTGTTCATCACGACGGATACACTGCTGGCCGCCATCGCTGCGGCGGCGAACATCGGTGGCATCATCACTTTCAGCCACGGGTAGAACACACCAGCAGCCAGTGGGATGCCAACCGAATTGTAGACCAGTGCGAAGAACAGGTTTTGTCGGATTGTTCGCAGCGTGGCGCGCGACATCCGGATCGCGGCCACCAGAGTCCGCAGATCGTTCCTCACGAGCGTAACGCTGGCGGCTTCGATGGCTATGTCTGTGCCCGATCCGATTGCAATACCGACGTCGGCTGCGGCGAGTGACGGAGCGTCGTTCACTCCATCACCAACCATCGCGACTTTCTGCGAACCCTTTTTGAGATCTGCCACAATCGCGGCTTTCTGGTGCGGCAACACTTCAGCATAGACCGTATCGATGCCGACCTCATGAGCGACGACGTTGGCAACATCCTGTCGATCTCCCGTCAGCATCACGACACGCAGCCCCAGAGCTTTTAATTCGCGAACAGCATCGGCGGATGATGGTCGACTTTGATCGGCGAGCAGAATGCATCCGACAACCTTGTCGACTGCCTGGCCTGACGGAGCGTCAGCAACGGATCGCGACACAAACACCAGCGTGTGACCGGAGGCATCCACAGGAACCGAGGCTTCCCCGCCGACGAAACTGGCGGTCCCCACTTTGACCAGCGATCCTTCGATCACCGCGCTGGCACCAGATCCCGGTTGAATACTGAAATCGCGTGCCGGGAAAGTGGTAATCCCCAGTTGTTCAGAATGCTGACAGATCGAACGAGCAATCGGATGTTCCGCGTATTGCTCAACGGACGCTGTCAGCCGTAACACTTCCCGCTCAGTTATCTCACCGTAGCAAACGACGCTTGAAACCGCGGGACGCCCGATCGTGATGGTCCCGGTCTTATCGAGCACGATCGTGGAAACGCGAGCCAGTGTTTCCAGCGCCTCGCCCGATCGGAACAAGATGCCGGACTCAGCGCCGCGTCCAACGGCGACCATGATGGCTGTCGGTGTCGCCAGTCCCAATGCACACGGGCAGGCGATTACCAGCACATCAACAGCGGCCAGCAAGGCCTCACGCCAGCTTGCCGCAACCAGCCACGCGCCAAAAGTCATCGCCGCAATCACCAGCATGACCGGTACGAAGTACGCGCTGACGGTGTCAGCCAGTTGGGCAATGGGAGCCTTCGACGTTTGAGCTTCACGCACAAGGTCAACGATCTGGTGCAGCAGCGTTGCATCGCCAACGTGTTCCGCACGGAACACGAAACTGCCTGTTTGATTGGTTGTGGCGCCGATCACACGGTCGCCAACCTGTTTGCTGACGGGCACCGATTCGCCAGTCATGGTGGCCTCGTCGATCTCGCTCTGACCCTCGATCACGATGCCGTCGACGGGAACCCGCTCGCCGGGACGAACCCGGATCAAATCACCGATCTGCAGATCATCAAGGCCAACGGACTGTTCTTCATAGTCCGCTGGATTGAACTCATCGGTCGTAGCGATGTTGCTGATGCCGGGATTGCGGTCGACGATATCCAATGCGAATAGCATCGGCGGTGCCTTGGGACGCAACAGGCAGGCCGTGAGTGGTTGCAGTTCCAGCAGCTTGTCGATCGCGCTCGCGGTCTTGCGACGAGCACGCTCCTCGAGCACTCGCCCCAGCAAGACAAACGTTGTGATCATGGCCGCGGGTTCGTAGTGAATCGGCGGCGTGCCTCCCCACCATGCCGCAGGCAGCACCGTGCCGAGAACGCTGACCACGTAGGCCGTACCCACGCCAATCGCGACCAGGGTATTCATGTCCGCAGTGCGATGCCGAGTCGCCTGCCACGCCGCCGCAAAGAAACCGCGACCACCCCACAGCACGACGGGGGAGGTCAACGCCAGCAGCAACCAATCACGCCCCACGAAATGCACATGGGCCATGCTGATGACGAACACCAGCACCGCGAATGGCAGAATGATCGCGAAGTCTCGCCAGTTGGCTGCAGGCGGTTGAGAAACCCGTTGAGAAGCCAGCGGCTCATATTGATAACCAAGACCGCTGATGGCGCTTTGAAACCTGGACTCGGCATCAGCTAGCGGGAGACGTTGTCCGTCGTAGCGAGTCTCAACTTCGTGCGTCGCCAGATTCACGGCGACACGCGAGACGCCATCAATCGATCCCAACGCACGTTCGACTCGGCCCACGCAGCTCGCGCAGTGCATGCCGTGAACGAGGAATCTCAATGAGTGCGACGCGACGCTGTTAGATGTTTCCGAACTCGTAGCCATATTGCCGAGTCTAGGGAAACGAGCGTAGCCGCACAGCAGGCAGACGGGTAAACAGCCGCAATCGGGCTAGTTGCCGGCAGTCTCAGTAACGGACTCCCCATCCAGGCGCAATTCGCTGAGAGCGATCGGTCCCGCGGGAGAACTCACTTTGAACAACACCTCGCGGCCCAGTAAGGCGTGCGGCCAACCAACGTTCGCGGCGAGTTGTTCATCAATCGCCACCAGCAGGCGATCACCGGTAAATGTGATCCGCAAGTAGCTGGAGGGTTTGACGTCGCTCAACTCCATTCGCTGCAGCACCAGTTCGCCGGATGAGTCGACTTCTCGAAGTTCCAGCACGTGCTGCGTCAGCTCAATGCGTACGCGCTCGCGACCGTCCACCGCCTGCAGGTCGAAGTTCGCCGCAACCGCGTGAGCATCAAGCATCGTACTGGCGAGTCGAAACCCGATTGAGCACCTCGCATACGGCTGACGGAACACCGCCGGATGCGCCGACAGATTGCTGAGCAGTGAATCCTCTTCAAACAACCAGTCCTTCGCCTGCCAGAGGTCCGGACGGAAGGGCTTCAGCCAGCTTTCACGGCGTTGGCTTGCGGGCAGGAGGGACAATTCCGCATCTGGAGACCGCTCGTCGGCTGTCGCAACGATTATGGCGGCTACTGGAGCAGCGGAGATTGTGAGGGTTTCCTCACTGTGGGACTCCACAGGAGCGGACTGCTGCATCAATCGCCAGGTGGCGAAGGAACTCAGCAACACGCACGAAACGCCTACTCCGAACTTTCGTTCCCGAACGCTCGACATATTCCAGACGCCTGTTCGTGATGTCGCTGTCGCCAAAACGACATTCACGCTTGCTACCAATGAACCTGCTCCGCAGGCCTTCCATCCTCGACAACAAATCCCGAGGGAGATCGAGCGGATCGACTTCGTGACTGAAACCGATTCGCTGAACTCAAGTAGACGTAGCGACTCCCGAAACAACCTTAGTAGCTGGAACTGTTATAGCGATCCTGCAGTGTCGGGAGCATCTCCTGATGCGCATCCCACAGCTTTTTCAGCGGATAGGTTTCCGGCACGGGTTTGCCCAGCAAGTCCAACGCCTTGTGCCAGATCAGCACGCCCCACATGCCCTCTTCGACCGTCAGTTCTTCCGTAGCCAGCTCGGTGAACTTGGCCAGCATGCCTGCATACAGCCCCATGCCCTCTTCCAGCAGCTTGCGGCCGCGTTCCAGTTCACCAGCTTTGACGGCTCGTTCACCTTCATAGAGCAAGCGGTGAGCCTTCGCCATGTCCGTTTCAGCCTCCGCACGCGCTCGCTCGCGCCAGTAACGGTAGTTCGTCACCTTCTGATAGTGGTCAATCCAGTGATGGATAACTTCTTCTTTGACGTTGCTGGCTTTCGCGAGCGCTTTCACGTCGTCTTCGTCCGCTTCCATCTTCACCAGACATTGCGACGTCTGAAACTCCGTCTTACCGAAATCCTGAGTCCATTCTTCAAAGGCCTGCGCGAAGATCGTGCGAGCCAGGTTGAACTTCTCTTCGAGGGCCGCAGCTTCTTCTTCTTTGTTCTCCCTGGTGACGTACTTCGCGTCGCGCTGTTGCGCGTCGGCATAGTCCAAGGTAGATCGGGCAGGATACGACCGGAACAGAGCGCGCATCATGATGTGCTGCACGCGAGTCTCTTCCTTCTGGTTCGCGGTGATGAACCAGTCCTTCGCGACGAGGTAGTTGTCCTTCTGCGAGGGATTGATTTCCGGATCCGCCTGCCCCTTGAACTGCGCGGTATTGGGATCACTCACGAAATACTTGCGGAAGTAGCGCCATTCATCAGAACGGCCGATCTTCTTACCCCAGTTGTTTCCGGTGTCCCAGAAGAGCTCTGGCACGTCCTGATTGCGGAGCGTTCCGCGCTGCGAGAACTTGCCGCCTTCCTTCACCCAGAAGAAGCGGTCGGGAATAGCATCCCATTCTGCCGAGACGTTGAACGCCAGGTTCCACGACAGGAACCTCCAGACTTCGATGTAGTGCGGCTGCAGCATGATCACCGATTCGGTGGTCGCGCGCATCTTGGCCCACTCTTTGTGGTCCTTGTAGTGGTCCAGATCCATGCGCAGCAGGTTCACCGCAACACCACGCAAACCGAGCAGCAGCAGGTTCATCGTAGCGCTGGTGGGATCCACTCGCCCCAGACTCGCTTCACCCAAGTCTCTTTCGGTGCGCATGCGAGCGAGGACGCCACCATTGGAACTCCCGCCCGACGGCATGCCGAGGACGATGATCGGAATAAGCAACACGAGCATGCCAACGAAGTAGGCAATCTTTCGCTCGCGTGAAGAGAGCTTGTTCATTTCGCCTCCAGTTCACGCAGAATAAGGCTGAAGTAACCGAGTAAAATACAGGGCAAAGCAAAGCCCAGCGTCACCGCGATGGACGGCAAAAGAGCCCCGGCCCACGGAACATCCAAGCCCTTGCCCACCCAGCCAGCCATCCAGAACGATCGCAGATCGGGAATTACGTTGCTGGCCAGTCGCAGCGTTTCGGATGGAACACGGTCAAGTGTTTGAATGGCAGTTGCGAGACCACCTTCAGGTAACGGCACCGTTTGATTCATCTGAGTGACGAGACGGTAAACCGATTCGAGAGCGCCACCACCGACTTGCTTGCCGGAGACAACCTTGTCCATGAAGTCGTGAGCGGGCTGTCCCAGCACCACCATGCAGAAGCACAGCAGCGTCGCGATCGGACCCTTTACGAAACAACTGGCGGTGACACCGATCATCACGATCAGAATGATCATCAGCCAGATGCCGAACATGGCCTTCCAGTAACCGAACGCGAAAGACCGGTCAGGTAGCTGGCGGACGAAGAAGTCACCGATCGAAACGCCGATGTATTGGCCGCGGTCGAGGCACTGCACCTTCACGGTCAACTTGCCGTCGGTGATGAGATCCTTGTAAAGATCGAACGTCTCGACCTTACCCTTCTCGTTCTTGAACTCGACCTTGCGATCGACGTCGAGTTCATTCTGGGAGAACTCGGCCACGTTAAATACCGGCAACGGAACTTCGATCTTCTTGGCCGGATTGAGCAGCGTGTAACGCACTCGCAGCGTGCGATTCATATCGCCTTTGTAGGTTCGGAAGGCCTCGAAGCGCGATTCCAGACGCAGCTTTTCGGGTTCACCAGCAGGCATCGGGAACTCCCAGATCGCGGCGGCCTTGCTTCCGCCTTCCACGAACTGGCGAATTTCAACAATGTCACCAACGTTAACGCCCTTGCCCTCAGCCCCTGTGCGGTCGAGGAACTGAATGTTGCCGTAAATGGGGACGCGGCAAATCAGCGGCACGCTGTCGGGCACCTGTCGCACAATCCAGACGTAACCGACGACGCCCATCACCGCGACGATCAACGTCGAGATCGCGGAGAAGCCGAGCATGCGGCCGATCACCACTTCGTTGCGTCGTGCCGGCTTCGTCACCACTGTGTGCAGCGAACGCACCCGGATGTCTTCGGGGATACCCCAGCAAGCCAGCAACATCGCCACGGGCAGCACCAGCCAGCTTACGGCTGTGAAGACGAACCCCACGTAGACTTCGACGTCCAGTTCCGGGCGGTTTGAATCGCCTGTCAAGAACCAGCTCGCGAACATGAACAGCACGCCGAACACCACAAAGACCAGCAGGGCCTTGCGGCGGATGGCTTCTTTGAAGGTCAGCGAGCTGATTGCGAGCACTCGTCGAGCGGAGATCGAGGTGAAGTCGCGCACGGCTTGCCCGAGCCCTGCACCCACTCGCGCAGGTCCCACCGCACCGTACATCGCGAAGGATGTCACAATGGCCACAATGATGCTGACGATCGCGATTACGCCGAACGCCAACGCCCATCTGACCAGACCTGCTACCAAGTCAAAATCTACGGGCTGGAGTGATAGTCCTAACATAGTCAGTCGTCTCTTGAAGGATGCTGATCGCCGGATTGAACCGGGCTTGCGAGTGCCGAACAAACTAAGCCGAAACGCTCAACGTCCGTTCGGGAAGCTGAGCCAGCCAAATCAACTTTGAGGCGGCTTCGCAGCATCTGCACCTTCGGGAACATACCGCTGGCCCGGACGTTCCTGGCTGCGGCGAATGGTCTTGAGAAACAGTTCTTCGAGGCTGTTGGTCGGATGGTCAACGCTCTGCACTTTCGCGTTGTGCTTCGCGAGCACCGCTTCCACTTCCGCGATCGCTTCCGGTGTGAGCTTGTCCGTCCGAATCTGAGTGACTCCCTGCTCTTTCAGCAGTTCATCCACGCGGCCCAATTCCTTCAGTTCGCCGCCGTACAGAATCGCAATGCGGTCACAAACGTCCTGCACGTCCGCCAGCAGGTGGCTCGACATCACGACCGTCTTGCCCTGAGCCTTCAGCTTCAGGATCAGGTCTTTCATGAAGCGGCTACCTTGAGGGTCCAAGCCGCTGGTTGGTTCGTCCAACAGAACCAGATCAGGGTTATTGATCAGCGCTTGGGCGAGACCGATCCGCCGCGTCATACCCTTGGAGTATTCTTTCAACTGGCGGCGGCGGGCGTGCTCAATATCCACTTCCTTGATGAGTTCATCTGTTCGGCGCTTGCGTTCCGCAGCGGGCATATCGAACAGACGACCATAGAAGTCGAGCGTCTCGTCCGCATTCAGGAAGCGGTAGAGATAGGACTCTTCCGGCAGGTAGCCGATCTTCTCATTCTTGCCGACGTCCGTTGCCGGGCGACCGAGAATCGTGATGTCGCCTTCGGTCGGGAACAGCAGACCGAGCAGCAGCTTCATCGTTGTGGTCTTGCCCGAACCGTTCGGCCCCAGCAACCCGAAGACTTCGCCGCGATAGACATCGAGGCTCAGCGAATTGAGGGCTCGCACTTTCTTGCGACCCCAGAAGTCTCGGTAGATTTTGGTGAGGTTACGAATCTGAATAACCGGTTCAGCACTCATGTAGCTTGCCCTGAGATGTCACAACGTCAACAAACAACAACTCCACACCACAAACACACGAGAAGACCGGGCAGAGCGTCTGCCCGAGTCCGCAAAGCAGCCTGCGTACGTGCGAAATGATGCAAGTCGCAAATCGCAATCACGAATCGTCGTCAGTTTTCTGAATTTGGTAGCACCTGCTGGCTTCCGGTCTTCGCCGACGAGGTTACCCCCGTCCGGCGGAGCAGAAACTCCGGCTGTCTACGCTGATCACAACTTTAAGACTGTCCGAATAGCGATTCAAGACCCGCGAATGCGCCAGATACACGGTTAGCGCGGTGATTTCATCGAACATTTACAGACTTCCAAGGCATTCGCCGGAAGTCCCGTACGATGTGCGGATGACCCATGATCTTCGGGTCGTAGGCGTCCTCCACGTTGGGCAAGCTTGACCGGTCAGCCATTTGGCTCCGGCACGCGGGAGGTTCTCAACACACGAGCGGAAAAAGAAAGGGGCCGAGCGGCAATCCCTCGCAGCTCGGCCCACTTCAATCAGGCGTATCCGTCCATGGCGACCCACCACTCGCCTGGGAGAGTTGCGCACTCCGGACCGCGTCCTATCGGCCCATACGCGGGAGTGGCAACCGGCAAATGTCGCTTGGTGCTGCGACACCCACCACGCCCAGTCCTTTGAGCGTCTTCCTCCGCATTGCCCGGTTGGCACGCGGATGGCTACTCGTACGCTTCCTCTGCAATTCTGTCGTATTGGCTGTCCAATTCGCTGACGTATTTCTCCCAGCGAGCGGCGTCCCACACTTCTGCGTGGTCATTAACGCCCAGCAGCACAACATCACGGTCAAACCCGGCAAATGTTCGTAACCGTTCGGGGATGCGGATCCTTCCTTGAGTGTCGAGGTCTGTATGTTCAGCACGCGCGTACAGCAATCGCATGTAGTCCCGGACTCCGGACTTAGCTGACTTTTCACCGAAGCGTTCAGCGAGCGAATCAAACGCTGCTGGAGTGAACAGAGCGAGCGACTTCTCCGTCCAGGGAGCGATGACCAATTCTTTGAGTGATTCCCCACCGAGGTCATCGCGAACACGCTTCGGGACCGCGATTCGTCCTTTCTCGTCGAGTGATCGTGGCCATGTGCCCGTCAGAGCCATTCATCACCTTAACCAGAATTCACCGCTGCGACCCACTTGTCCCCACGGCGTGCCACAAAGATAGCCGGGCAAATCTGATGTTCAAGAGCGAACTCCGGACGTTTTCTACGGCAAAGTCCGCCAAGTCCGCATAATCGCTACGAATTAGCGGGTTGTCGCATCCAAAATTTCTCTGTCGGGATTCCATCCGCGATCAGCAGCACACGAACGGAACAAAACCCAACTGAGGTCATGGAATGGACTCAGGTTGGGTGCGCGGAGGGGTGCGAAGCTGGCGATGAAGTGGGCTCAGCGATCAACATGCAGCCTCGTATCCCCGGTGGTGGGGAGAAGTGGGGAATCATCAGACGATCAGGATTCACAGTGGTTGACTCTGCATCCGACTGGGGACCGAATCAGGAACATCAACCGATTCGTATCGATCGCGAGCCGCGGTGGTTCGATCTGTCCGTGCTTATGGAGCAGACGTTTCTCCAGCAGATTGAGTTTCGGCACCAGACCGCATCCACGAATAGCGATGCCTTGATGCTCGGAGCGACCGTTGATCACACGCCGTTGCTCATGTTGACCGAATCACAACTCGAGGGCCGCGGGCGAGGCAGCAACCGCTGGTGGGCGAGTGATGGCGCTCTCACGTTTTCTCTGCTACTTGAGCCAGCTCAGTTCGGTATCAGCGCAGAACGGTTGCCACTGATGTCGCTTGCGACCGCGATGAGCGTCGGTGATCTCCTCGGCGAGCTAGCAATTAGTCACGCGATCGGCTTGAAGTGGCCGAATGATGTGCAACTCAACCGTCGCAAGATCTGCGGAATCCTCGCTGAGACATTGAAAGGGCGCAGCGATCGGTTGGTGATCGGCGTTGGCCTGAATGTTGCGAACAGCCTCAAAGAGGCTCCGCCCGAGATTCAATCGCTCGCCACCTCACTGCTGGATGAGACTGGCATCCAATATCCGCTGACCGACGTCTTAGTTAGGTTCTTGCAACTACTCGAACGCCGCCTGAAGGCACTGGGGGCGGGGGAGGATGAGCTTTTTCAGCGTTGGTCGCGTCACTGTGTGCTGACAGGACAACTCGTCAAACTCGAAGCAGGCGAGCAGATTATTCAAGGTACCTGTCGAGGTCTCGGTCCGCACGGCGGCCTGCTGATCGAACGCGGCGCTGAACTCAAAGAATGGTTCGGCGGTGTCGTCCGCGTCGTCTCGTAAGACTGCAGCGTCTGCCCCAGGTAGAACGGACTGAATCAGATCAGCTCTGGCAGCGGCTTCTTGCCATCGACAACATACTGAGGTCGACCAGCCAAGTCGTTGAGCTTCGTTTCGAGATCGATGCCGAGATGTCGATAGAGTGTGGCGATGACCTCAGCGAAGTGAATTGGGCGATCGACGATCTCGGCACCCAGACGATCGGTTGAACCGATCACTTGCCCGGCGCGAATCCCACCGCCAGCCAGAACGCCACCACCGACCTGCGGCCAGTGGTCCCGTCCGGCTTCAGCATTGATACGCGGCGTGCGACCAAATTCACCCCAGGCCACGACCATCACGTCGTCCGCCATGCCACGTGCATGCAGATCTTCAATCAGTGCCGACAGGCCCTGATCGAACGGCGGCAGGTGCGTGTTCTTCATGCCGTTGAAGTTGTCGCTATGAAAA
Organism: Planctomycetaceae bacterium; assembly: GCA_021732995.1. Classification (GTDB taxonomy): domain Bacteria; phylum Planctomycetota; class Planctomycetia; order Planctomycetales; family Planctomycetaceae; genus AM-0621. Next base: position 26,002 of record JAKFWA010000055.1, read on the forward strand.
TCCCAGCGACCGAAGTTGAGCGTCACCACTCGCGCACCCGCCTCGATCAGGCGGCGCGCCATCAGGAAGTGTTCAAGGTTTCGCGGAGCACCGTCACCGAAGTTATTGGAATCGCCCTTGCCGTACCGCTCGCGCGTCGCGGTGTCTTCTTTGGAGAGATCGAGCGCATCGACAAGTTTGCTCGAGGTCAGGATCTCGAACGCCTGACGAGAGAGCGAGTCCATGCCGCTCATGGTTCCCGTGCCGTCGACATCGCGACGAATCTGATCCACCGATGCCAGCAGTTGCTGACGGTCATTCAATCGCGCCGCATCAATCCCATTCAGGACCATGTCCGCGCGTCCTGGGCCAGATGGTCGGAACGCCGCATGAGAAATGCCCAGATAGCCCGGCAGCCCCGGCGAGCCGTAAGGCGGATGACCAGTGTCGGGTGACAGTCCGACGAACGGTGGCACTGCTCGACTGCGCGAACCCAGCAGTTTGGAAACCGTCGATCCGACCGAGGGCCAACCGCCCGGTGGTTGCTGCCGCTTCGATCGGCCTGTGTAGCAGATAAATGAATCGTGATCGCCATCGGGCGAACCGTAGACCGACCGCAGCGGAACGAGCTTGTCCATGATCGCTGCCATGCGCGGCATGTGCTCGCAGATCTCAATGCCCGGCACGTTCGTCGGTATCGGACGGAACTCACCGCGAATCTCGGTGGGCGCGTTCATTTTCAGGTCGTACATATCCTGATGGCCCGGCGCGCCGCACATGTAGACCATGATAATCGACTTCTGCGACTTCCGGCCTGCAACTTGATCCGCCCGCAACACGTCGGTCAGCGACAGCCCACCAACCGACAACGCACCGACTTTGAGCATGTCGCGGCGGGTCATTCCATCGCACAGTGTCTTCTTCGAGCCGAGGATATTCAGCATGGCGGGTACTCGCTGAGAGGTGGGATCAGCAGGACGGGCAGGCAGGCGGTTAAACGGGGGGCTTACAGAGTACTATCGTCACGCTCAACGAGACAACAATAGACCTGCTTCGGAGCGCCGAATGGGAACACTGCAATCCGGCGTGAACGATGACTACGACGAAGGGGACACTTCACTCGATGACAACGAACTCATTGCCGTTCAACAGAGCGCGACACAGTGTTGTAAGACCATGCTGAGCGACCAGTTGGGAAGCGAGTCGGGTCTCTTCCGTGTCGGCGGGGCGGCCGATCGTGAGCAGCCAACCGTGACGGATTTGAGCTTCCGGGCTATCTCCAACGTCTTTGCGAATGCGAGCAGCCAACGCGTCCGACATCTGCAGGATGAACGAGCTGTTGAAGAGGCTGAGCGCCTGCAGCGGAGTTGTCGTCACCTGACGGCGCGGTGCTGTTGAAGAGGGGTCCGGGCAGTCAAAAGTGTCGAACAAGCTGCTGCGACCGCCGCGCGGGGTAAAGCGATAGATCGACCGGCGGAAAAACTCGGGGCCGGAGACATCCAGCGGTTCGTAGTAGGTCGTGCCGTTGTTCGGGGTGATACTCACATCAATAACGCTCGGCCCCCCTGCTCGCAGATTGAGTTGTCCCGCGACCTGCAGCATGGCATCGCGAACGGATTCGGCTTCCAGCCGTCGAGGCGACATGCGCCACAGCAAGCGATTGTTCGCGTCTTTCTCTTGAGCTTCTGGTCGCAGCCGGGACGATTGCCGATAGGTGGCACTGGTGACGATCAACCGGTGCAGCGGCTTGAGTCGGTATTGTCCCGCGCGGAACTGGCGTGCGAGCCAGTCCAACAACTCAGGATGACTCGGCCGGCCGCCGTTGAAACCGAAGTCGTTCGGCGTTTCGACGATGCCAGTGCCGAAGTGGTAGTGCCACAACCGGTTCGCCATCACACGAGCGAACAGTGTGTTGTCGGGGCTCGTGATCCACTCGGCGAGCTTGCGGCGGCGATCATGGTCCGATGAATCAGCGGGCAGACCGAAGTCAGCACGCAGCGATGAAACACCACCTGGCAGAACCGCATCGCCGAGCGCATTGACATTGCCGCGCGGCAGGATGTGCGTTGGCCCCGGAGCCTTCGTGACCACCGTGTAAATCACCTGCTTCGTGGCCCGATTCAACTCGTCATGCTGCCGAGTGGCGTCGGCCAGTTGTGTCTTCAACGCCTGCCGCGCATCGGCTCGCTCACCTTTCAACCAGGCGACAAGGTCCTCTTCCGAAACGTAATCACCACTCGCTCCGGCAGCGGCAGCAACGGCTTCAGGACTCAAAGCTTTGTCGTAGAAGCTGGCCTGTAGAATTCGAGCTTTCAGGTGCTTGTTGCCACCAGCCGGGCCATGCCGCAAACCGAAGAGAAAGTTCGTGTCATTGTCTTTGAACGCCTGCAGAGCGTTGCTCTTGTAGGGTGACCCATAGGGCTTGCCATCGCGATAGCCGGTGATCGTGCCATCCGCCTGATAGACAATGGCGATGTGCACCGGACGAGTCGCAGCCTCAGTATCTTCAGGAGCCTTGAACGGCTGCGTCCGCGTGAAGCCGTTGCTGCCGGCCATCCACCGCTTCGGTTCGCGCTCGGCAAACACGATCGAATCAAACGTCGCACCATTCAGTGTCTGAATGGTGATCGCACCGCCGCCCGCCTGATCGAGCGTCTGCACTTGAACGACGACCGCCAGCGTCTTTTCAGTGGTGTTGTCAGTGAACTTTTCCGTTTCCACATAGCCCTTGCCGTCAACGACGAGGGCTCCGTTGTCGAGCTTCGCACCATCCATCGGTTTGCCGTGAGCCGTTCCAATGCTGTCTTTGAAGTCGCTGTCGAACTCCCAGCGGGCAGCCGGGGTCGGCGGCTTTGGCGCTTCCGCTTTACCAGCTCGACGCGCAGCAACGATTTCGTCGCGCGCGATTCGATCAATCGCCCCCAACTGGTCGGTAAGTTGCTTCAGACGCCGGGCCAGTTCCGCCAGCTTCGCGGCGCTTTCAGAGGTCCGAACTTCCTTGTCGCCGTGAGTCGCTCCCTGAATGTTGGCAATCAGACGGTAGTAATCCGCAGCAGAGACGGGGTCGAACTTGTGATCATGACAACGGGCACATTGCACAGTCAGACCCAGGAACGTCTGACCGATCGTGCCGATGACTTCCTCGTATTCGTCCTGCAGCGCGAGCTTCCGCATCATGTCGCTCGAACCGACGACCGTGTTATGCACTCCGGCAACCATGAAGCCCACGGCCGCCGCGCCCGTCGGACTCGGATCAAGCACATCACCCGCAATCTGGCGGCGCACGAACTCGTCGTAGGGAAGATCAGCGTTCAATGCCTCGATCACCCAATCGCGGTACTGCCAGAAATTGCGACGCGGGTCGTTGCGTTCAAAGCCGTTGCTCTCCCCATAACGTACAATATCAAGCCAGTGCCGAGCCCAACGCTCGCCATATCGCGGGGACGCCAGCAATTCGTCAACGATCTTCGCATAGTGGGCGTCGCTGGGATCGTTCAGAAACGCGACAACCTGCTCAGGCGTTGGAGGCAGACCAATCAAATCGAAGTAGACGCGACGAATCAGCGTTCGCGGATCTGCGGGCTCTGAAGGAGTAAGTTGCCGTTCTTCGAGCTTCTGCAGCACGAAGCTGTCAAGATCCGACTTCGGCCAAGTCGTTCGCTTAGCTTGCGGCGGTCGCGCATCCGAGAGCGGCTGGAACGCCCACCAGTCGTAACCGGCTCGACGGTCAGTTGTGTACTTGAAGCGATCAATCGGGTCGCTGCCCCACTTCGCGCCGCCCTGCAACCAGTCAAGCAGCAGCTTTTTCTCGGCAGCCGACAGAGGATGCTTCGGCGGCATTTCGTCTGCCGAAACTCGCTTCCAGATTTCGCTTTCATCCGGCTTGCCCGCGACGAAACCGGCGCCGGTTTCACCGCCCTTGAAGGCAGACGCGCGCTGCGTCAGATCCAGTTTTCCCTCAGGCTGCTTCCCGCTGTGGCAATCAAAACAATGACTGGCCAGCAGCGGCGCGATCACTCGATCAAAGTGATGCTGATCCGCATCCGCAGCTTGCGTCGCAACAGCTAAACTCAGGGCACAAGCAACGGCGAGCAATTGCACGAACGGAAAAAATCGAGGCATCGACGGCGTCCTTCGTGAAAACATCGGCGTGGCACAGCAGCAGTCGCGGAAGAATTCGCAGCAGCGTGAATGGCACCGCTAAGACTTGGGCGTCTTCGCCGTCACTTCCAGCAGCCGAATGACGTTATAGAGCTCCTGCTTTGACATCTGCTTATCCAGACCATCCGGCATGATGGATTGCTTCGACGCCGTCTTGGACTCGATGTCGCTCACAGCGATTTCGAAGCGACGACCGTCGGTGCCGACGAAGCGTTCGGACTTCGCGTCTTCAGACAGACCTTGAGACAAGCCCGTCAACACTCGCCCATCCTTGAGTTCGACAACCCAAGGCACGAACTGCGGAGCGATCTCGCGGCTGGGATGCAGAATCGAGTCGACAAGGCGCTTCCGATCCATTCGCACGGCAACGGTCGTAAGGTCCGGGCCGACGTTGCCGCCGCGACCTTGCAGGGTGTGGCAGTTGCCACAGCGGGCCGCGAACGGTCCAAAAAACATTCTCCATCCATCGCCCACGTCGCCAGCCCCGGTTTGCGCCTTCATCCAGGTTTCAGTAGCGCCTTCAGGCGAAAGCTGCGGTTTGTCTGCATCCGATTGCGGCCACATTCGACGCGATACATCGCGAATCAAAGTAGATTTCGATTCAACCAGCTTCTGAACGGCGTCCTTGTCGTTGGAAAGATCTCCATTCAGGCCCAACAACGCATCGGCTCGAATGTTGTTGTGCAGTTGCTCATCCTGAACCAGACGCAGCAGTGCCTCACGTCTTTGAGCGGCCTGATCAGGCCAGGCCGTCGACAGAGCCAGCGTGCGAATGGCTTCATACCGCACCTCGGAATTCTCATTCGTCGTGAACTGGATGAGCTGCGGTATCGTCAGCCCTTCCTGACTGACAGGCAGAACTCGCAGCGCCATCGTTTGAATCGCCGCTGGCGTTTTCGGATTGGCGAGCGCGGCCAGCAGGTAGTGTTCACGAGACGGATTCTTCGAAAGATTGCTCGCACGGCCCGCGTCGAGCCATTCAATCGCGGCCAACGTCGCCTGGAACAAACCAACTGAGTTCACTCCAGCCGTGATCTGAACATCCAGCGCCGGTCGAAAATCGGTCAGCTTCTCATCCGCAATCCAGCGCACGGCAAGCAGCCTGACTTCCGGAGAACTGTCCGCCAAACCAAGGCGGATCAGTTCGTCACGTTGTTGCGTAGTGGGAGTCATCAGTCGCGCGGCTTCCAGGACTCCCTGTCGCTGCCGCTCGGTGGCAGTCGCCCAGTATTTCGCGGCGAGATCACCCACCGTGCCGTGCTGAGCCAGTCCCCACACTGCCGCCTGATGCGTGAAGGGCTCCAATGAATTGAACGCATCCCAAGAGATCTTCTGCCGCGCGGTCTCGGCGAGCTTTTCACCCTCAGTGACGGCCGGCCAGGCCGTTGGCTCGGGGGCAGTTTTCCAGGACAGCTTCCAGATGCGCCCCTGTTGGTGCACGGGGTAGCTTTTGTTGACCCAGTCAGTGAAGTACAGCGATCCGTCCGGCGCCACGGCGAAATCCACAGGGCGAAACTGATCATCCCCCTGCACTACGATCTCCCTCTCAGCGCGAAACGACGCTCCCACCGATCGCAGGACAAAACACTCAATGCGGTAGTCGCCCCAACTCGTCACCCACAACTGACCGTGATACGGCAGCACGTCGCAGGGAGCCTCGCCCGTCCCGGCAACCATCGGCAGCGTGCCGGGCAGTTCACCATCCCAAGCCTGCAACGGGTGCTTGCCACTGCGGCCGAAACGGAACTGATAGCCAAAATCACCACCGGGTACGACATGAATCAGGCGACAGGGAGGTGTCGAATCCGGATCGTTCTCCACTGAGAAAATACGGCCGACGGGATCGACACAAATCCCGAACGGGTTCCACAAACCTGTGCACAGTTTTTCGAGCTGTTTGCCAGAAGCGTCAGAGCGATAGATGTTGCCGCCTTCCCCACCACCCGCCAGCACCCGACCGTCGGAACCGATGAGCTTATAGGGCTCGCCAAGATTCTCGCCCAACCCAAACAGCAACCGGCCCTGCTGATCGAACGTCAGACCAGACAGGCCGTTGTGCGGGTAGTCGCCTTTGGTCTCCAGGCGAGCGACTTCTTCCTCTTTGTCCGCGACGTCATCCCCATTGGTGTCCTTGATGCGAAACACCTTTGCGCGAGTCGCCACATACATCCAGCCGTCGGGGCCGGTCGTGAGACTCATAGTCGCCCGCGTGCCCTCGTAGAACGTGCGGAACTTGTCGGCTCGCCCATCGCCGTTGGTGTCTTCCACGATGCGAATGCGGTCACCCTTCGGTCCCGGATAATCCTTCGGCGGAAAGTGCGTATGCGACTCGATCACCAGCAGGCGCCCCTTGTGATCGAACGTCGCACCGACCGGAGTCACAATGTCCGGCTGCTCGGCAACGAGTTCCAGCTTCAGGCGGGCATCCTTCACCTCGGGCTGAGCCGCCTGTGCGGTGAGAACCGTATAAGACAAAACGAAAATCGACGCAGTGCAGCGAAGATGTCGAAGCATGAAGGATCTCGCGAGGTGTTGAGGCGACAAGCAGACCTGAGCGATCTTGGCTGATCACCGCCATCTTAGAGTCGAACGGACTGATCGCCCACCACGCACACCCTGTCGCCCCAACGTTCGCCCGGCCCGTAGGTCGGACAATCCTGTCCGACGGCCGGACAAGATTGTCCGGCCTATTCGCATTCCAGTTCGGATCGTTCACTAGAGTTTGCTGGGCATCAGTTGCATCTCGGGCACAACTGCCCGGCGATCAAGCTGAGCAACGAAGAGCACGGCGTCGGCAACGTCTGTCGGCTCCAGCGCCAGTTCCAGAACTTCGGGCGGAGTGGGCTTAGGACGCTTGGCCAGGATCTCGGTCCTGCACAGGCCTGGAAAGATCACCGTCGTGCGAATGCCATTCTTCTTTTCTTCCACGCGCGTGCCGTGAGCCAGGCCAGTGATGCCGTGCTTGCTGGCCTGATAAGCCACTCCGGAAACGTCCGGCATCTGCACCGCTGCCGTGGAAAGGTAGACGATCAAACCGCCGCCGTTCGCACGCATGGTCGGCAGTACGGCCTGCGTGCAATGAAACGCTCCCGACAGGTTCGTGGTGATGAGCAGGTTCCAGTCGTCAGCAGACAGCACATCAATCGACCGCTGAGGAATGTTGGTCCCAGTGGCGTAAACCAGCAGATCTACGCGGCCGTGCTTCTCGACCGTTGAGGCGATCAGACGATCAAGATCCGCACGATTGCTCGCATCGGCGACGGCAACATCAATCGCCACGCCTTCCGCAGCCAGTTCGCTTTGCAACTCGCTGAGCCGATCTTCGCGGCGGGCACTGGCGATGACTCGCGCGCCGGCCCGGGCCAAGGCCGCGGCAGTGGCTCGTCCCATCCCGCTAGATGCACCGACGACGAGTGCCACTTCGTTCTTCAAATCTCGGGCCATGCGAATTCTCAATGTCGGTTAACGAGTGTCAACTCTTGGCCAGTTCCTGCAGGTGCAGTTCCACGCTCTCGGCCAGAGCGGGCAGACTGTAACCGCCTTCGAGCAGACTCACACACCGCCCCGAGGCATGCGTGCGAGCCACCTGCAGCACGAGCTTGGTGAGGTCGCCAAAGTCTTCGGTCTCCAGACCGAGCGATCCGATCGGATCTCGCTTGTGAGCATCAAACCCCGCGCTAAGCAGCACCAGTTCCGGCTTACACTTCGTCGCTGCGTCGGTAAGCATCGTTTCAAACGCCGAGAGGTACTCGCGTCGCTTGATACCAAACGCCAGCGGCAGGTTGAACTTCGTGCCGAGTCCTTTGCCGCGTCCCGTTTCATCGGTGTCGCCCGTACCCGGATAGAACGGGAAGCGATGCGCCGAGAAGAAGTAGACGTTCTCGTCCTCGTAAAAAATGTCCTGAGTACCATTGCCGTGATGCACGTCCCAGTCGATGACCAGCACTCGATTGAGCCCATGCTTCAGCCGCGCGTGCTGCGCGGCGATGGCCACGTTGTTGAACAAGCAAAAACCCATCGGCTCAGCAACGAGCGCATGATGACCAGGCGGCCGAATCAGGCACATCGCCAGCTTGTGCTTGCCAGACAGAACCTGGTCGACAGCATCGCACGACGTGCCCGCAGCCTTCACGGCGACCTCGTAAGACTTAGGACTGCAGACCGTGTCTGATTCAATGCGTCCACCGCCGCCAGCGCAATAGTCCTTGACGTGTTCGATGTGGCGGGCCGAATGGATACGTTCCAGTTGCTCGCGCGTCGCGGATTTGATCTCGCCACGCGTAAACTTCGTCGGAAGATCACTCTTCGCCAGTCGCTCGCTGATCGCTTCCAGCCGCTTTGACGTTTCCGGATGGCTGCCCGTGTTGTGTTCCAGAAAACACGGATCGGTATAGAGCAATGGCATCATTCGACACATCCTTCACTAAGACGACACCGCCGCTGGCGCCGCGCGAGCCTCACCGGTCGCGAGTATTGAGCGCCAAGACCCGTTGGCCAAGATCAGGTTCGCAACCCGGCCGTACACACGGTTGACGCGGCTTGCTTCGTCACGACGCCTTTTTCCCCGCTGGGCTCACTCTCGAACCGAAGCGTGGCGTATCGAGACGTCTCCGGATGAACGCTCTGGCTTCGAGAAATCGAGCTACTACGATTGCTCGCTTCGGAGAACAGGCCGTGCCGTAAAGGATTTCGTAATCGCAATGTCCTTCTTTGGTTTTCATCCGCTGATTGAACGCTGGTTCCAGAGTCGCTTTGCGGCGCCGACGGAACCTCAGAAGCTGGGCTGGCCACAGATTGCGGCGGGCGAGCACACGCTCATCGCGGCACCAACGGGTAGTGGTAAGACGCTGACGGCGTTTCTGGCCGTGATCGATCGGCTGCTGAAAGAATCAATCGCAGGGGAACTCGAAGCGGGCGTGCGAATCGTCTACGTGTCGCCGTTGCGGGCGTTGTCCAACGACATGCACCGTAATCTCACGACTCCGCTGGAAGAGCTGAACGCGCTCGCGGCCGATGAATTTCCGGATGTGCCCATCTCCCTGCTGCGGGCCGGATTGCGAACAGGCGATTCGACAGCGTCGCAACGCGCCGCCCTGGTGCGCAAACCACCACACATCGTGGTGACGACACCGGAATCGCTGTTCCTGCTGCTGACATCGCCGCGTGGTCGTGAGGCGTTGAAGACTGTCGATACGGTGATCATCGACGAAATTCATGCGCTCGTACGCGACCGGCGAGGTTCGCATCTGGCACTGACGCTGGAACGACTCGAAGCCCACTGCGGTCGACGCATTCAGCGCATTGGACTGTCAGCAACTCAGAAACCGATTGAGCGTGTCGCCGAGTTCCTGATCGGCGGCCGCGCCGCGACAGGATCGCCGTGCCGCATCGTCAATGTGGGACATGGCCGAGACCTTGATCTGGCGATTGAAGTGCCACCCAGCGAACTCTCAGCCGTCTGCTCGACCGAGCAATGGGCGGAAGTCAGCGCGCGGCTGGTGGAGTTGATCAATTCACACCGCAGCACATTGATCTTCGTCAACACTCGCCGCATGGCGGAACGGGTGACTCATCACCTCAGTGAACTGCTGGGCGAGGATCATGTCGGCAGCCATCATGGATCGCTGGCATCGGACATTCGCTTGAAGACAGAGCAGCGGCTCAAGACGGGCGAACTGAAGGCCGTCGTGGCAACGGCTTCGCTCGAACTGGGTCTGGACGTAGGCTTCATTGATCTGGTGGTGCAACTGGGCTCGCCGCGTTCGATCGCCACGTTCCTGCAGCGAATTGGCCGGTCCGGGCACTCGCTGGGCAAGACGCCGAAGGGGCGACTGTTTGCTCTCACGCGCGATGAGCTGGTGGAGTGCATGGGGCTGATGCGAGCCATCCGCGCCGGGCGGCTGGACGCGATTCCGATTCCCGAGCTGTCGCTGGACGTGCTGATGCAGCAGATCGTCGGCGAGGTCGCGGCGAAGGACTGGGACACGGACGCGCTCTATGAGCTGTTGCGGCAAGCCTGGCCGTATCGAAATATGACGCGGCAGTTCTTCGATGACGCCGTGAGGTTGCTCAGCGAAGGTTTGAATGAGCGATCCAACCGCGACCGGCTGTACCTGCATCACGATCATGTGCGTAAGAAGTTGAAGGCGCGTCCGTCGGCGCGCATCGCAGTGACGTCCAATGCCGGCGCGATCCCTGAAGTGGCCCAGTTTCGAGTCGTCGCGCAGCCTGAGGGCACGGTCGTCGGATCGCTCGACGAAGATTTTGCCACCGAAAGCCATGCCGGTCAGATTTTCTTGTTAGGGAACACGTCGTGGCGTATCGAAGGCGTGCGCGGCACCGACGTGCATGTCACGGACGCAGGCGGTGCGCCGCCGACGATCCCGTTTTGGCGCGGCGAAGCTCCCGGACGTACGGTCGAACTTTCAGAAGAGGTGTCGCGGCTCAGGTCAGAACTCGAAGCTCGCGTTCGCGAGGCCGCGCCGAGCTCTGAAGGCTCAGAGAAACCGCACGCGCCATCGTCCGACCTGGTCGCGTGGCTCGTGCAGGAAACGTCCTGCACCGAGTTCGCGGCTCAGCAAACGGTGACCTACGTCGCAGCTCAGGTCGCGGCGGTGGGTCTGGTGCCGACGAAGAAGCGAGTCATCTTCGAACGCTTCTTCGACGAGACCGGCGGCATGCAGATGGTTGTGCACGCCCCGTTTGGCGGACGTATTAATCAGGCGTGGGGCCTGTCGATGCGCAAGCGGTTTTGCGTGTCGTTCGACTTCGAACTGCAGGCTACGGCGGATGACGACGGCTTCATCCTGTCGCTCGGTCCGCAGCACAGTTTTCCGTTGGAGTCCATGTTCCCGCTGCTCACACCGGAGAACGTGCGACCGCTGTTGGAAACCGCGATTCTGCGCATTCCGATGTTCCAGATCCGCTGGCGCTGGAATGCGAATCGAGCGTTACTGGTGCTGCGTCGTGACAAGGGCAACAAGGTCCCCCCTGCCCTGCAACGCTTCCGGGCCGACGACTTGCTGACGCAGGTTTTTCCGTTGTTGACGGGATGCCAAGAGAACGTCGGCGAGGGCGATTTGAAACTGCCCGATCATCCGCTATTGCAACAGACGATGGATGATTGCCTGTATGAAGCACTGGACTTCAACGGGCTCGTTGAAGTCTTGCGTCAGATTCAGTCGGGCGAGATTGAACTCATCGCACGCGACACGCGCGAGCCATCGCCGTTCAGCTATGAACTGCTCAACGCTAATCCGTATGCGTTTCTGGATGGTGGTGAGATTGCCGAACGTCGCGCGCGAACAGTGGCAACTCGGCGTTCGCTGACGGTTGAATCCGTCAGTGATCTGAGCCGGTTGGACCCGCTGGCCATTGAGCAAGTTGTCCGGGATGCGCAGCCGCTGGTCAGAAACGCAGATGAACTGCACGACGTGCTGATGTCGCGCATCGTGCTACCCGCTGCAGAGGAACCAGACTTCGAGGAATGGTTCCGAGAGCTGCGTGATGACCGCCGCGCGACGGCCTTTGCGTTTCCGGATGGGGCCAGCGCTTGGACTTGCGCCGAACGCCTGCCAGCCGCACGGGCAATGTTTCCGAATGCAGAGTTTCAGACCGAACTGGCCGTGCCAGCCAGCGTGCGTCAGGACTGGACGGACATCGAAGCCCGCATCCAGACACTCCGCGGCCTAATTGAGGTTGCTGGTCCACTGACGTCGGAAGAGGCTGCTCAACGCACCGGCATGACGGAATCTCAAGCCGCCGCCACGCTGGAAGCACTGGAAGGCGAAGGCGTCGTGATGCGCGGCCGCTTTCGAACGATACCTGTCCCGAAGGTACTCGTAGAACCTGAAGAGAGCGGCGAGCAGCCTGAGTCGCGGCTTTCGGATGTCACAGAGATTGCGATGTCGCGCGTCAAAGAACCGGCTGTGAACGGTCACGCGCTCGCTTCGCAGAGTCCGGCAACTCCGCAGGAGTGGTGTCATCGACGACTGCTCGCCCGTATTCATCGACTGACGATGGAAGGCTTGCGTCGCGAGATCGAACCGGTCTCGGTCGAAACTTTCCTGCGGTTCCTGACGTATCATCACGGCGTTGTGCCCAGCAAGAAGCGAGCAGGATCGAACGGCCTGTTTGAAGTGATTGCCCTGATGCAGGGCATCGACATCCCGGCCGTCGCCTGGGAACGCGACGTGCTTCCGGCGCGACTCGACAGCTACCGGGCCGAATGGTTGGACGAATTGTGTCTCACTGGCGAGGTCGGTTGGGGACGTCTCTATCCCCCGGTTCGCGATCCCGAGCGGAACGCGGGGCCAGCGAACCTCACACGCGTCGCACCGGTGTCGCTGTTCCTGCGCGAGGATTGGGACTGGCTGACATCAAGCTCAGAGAAGGATCAGTCCGATGTCTTAAGCCCGGCCGCTCAAGCTGTTCAACGCACGATTGCCGAGCGCGGTGCGAGCTTTGGCGCTGATTTGAGAATTGAGTTGGGACTGCATCCCAAAGAGCTGGATGAAGCGTTGGGCGAACTGATTTCACGTGGCCGACTGACGGCAGACGGGTTCGCTGGTCTGCGGCAGTTCATGGATTCGCGGAATGACTCGCTGCCGAAGTTGCCCGCTCGCGCGTCTGGTTTCGCCCGGCAGCGCATGTCGAACGCAGGCACCGGCCGGTGGTCCTTGCTGAAACACGCAGAACCGGAAGCGCCTCAAGACAACGCCCGCTCGATGGTCGAACAGTGGGCTTGGCAACTGTTGCGACGTTGGGGGGTAATGTTCCGCGATCTGCTGGGACGCGAAGTCGGGGCTCCGCGCTGGTTTGAACTTCTGCAAGTCTATCGGCGACTGGAAGCTCGCGGCGAGATTCGCGGCGGACGCTTCGTAGCCGGCGTGGCTGGCGAGCAGTTCGCTCTACCGGACACCGTGCAGCGATTGCGTCAACTTCGCCAACAACAGAACCCCAGCAACGGTGCCTCGTCCGGGCACGACTCGTCCAGTGGCAAGAAGGCCGACCGCAAAACGATGAGCCTCCGCCGGTCGTTCCTCGATTCGACGGTGCCCGAGGAACCGCTCTCCGCACGGCCGACCGCTTCGCAAGACGAGCTGTTGTTTCTCTCGGCGGTCGATCCGCTGAATCTGGTGGGCATCATTACGTCCGACGCGCGAGTTCCGGCGATGTCCAGCAATGCCATCGCCTTGCTGAACGGGGCGCCGGTGGCCGCGGTGGTCAATCATGAGCTGATTCGGCTGCGGAGCGTGCCCGGTCCCATTTTGGAGCGCATCCAGGAACGCTTTCGCCGTGTCACTCTTGCTCCGGCTGTTGCTCAGGCGACCGAATGACATCAGGGCCAGACCCACTAAACTACGCCGCCGGACTGACTTTGACCTGTTAGATGAGAACTTCAATGCCCGCTGCGGAATCGATCGAACAACTGCTGACAGACCGTATCCTCATCCTGGATGGAGCGATGGGGACGATGGTGCAGCGCTTCAAGCTCAACGAAGCGGATTTTCGCGGCGACAGATTTCGCGACCACACGAAAGACCTCCAGGGCCTGAACGATCTGCTGGTCCTGACACGCCCGGACGTGATTGATTCGATTCATCGCCAGTACTTCGAAGCCGGCGCTGACATCGTTGAAACGAACACGTTCAACGCCCAGACGGTTTCCTTTACCAACTATTTTCCGGGGATTGCGCCGGGGACGCTGGGAGATGGTGCCCGCATTCTTCAGCCGTCGCTGGCCTATGAAGTGAACCGTGCCGGTGCTGCGCTGGCGAAAGCCGCTGCACTGGAGTTCTCTGAACGTACGCCCGACAAGCCGCGCTTCGTCGCGGGCAGCATCGGACCGATGGATAAGGCTCTCTCCTATGCCTTTGACGAGAACGATGCGTCCAAACGCATGGTTTCGTGGGACGAAGTCGTCGCGTCCTACACCGAACAGATCGCTGGACTGGTCGATGGTGGGGCGGACCTGCTTCTCCCGGAGACTTCGTTCGACACGCTCAATATGAAAGCCTGCCTGTTCGCGATCGCCAGATACTTCGAACGCACGGGCAAGGTCCTGCCGGTGATGGTTTCGGCGACGGTCTTTGAACAAGGCGGCGGCTCGACGCTGTATGGCCAGTCGATCGAGGCGTTTTGGAACTCAGTATCGCACTTTCCGATGCTCAGCATTGGTTTCAACTGCGCGGTCGGTCCGGAAAAGATGCGTCCGTGGATCGAGGAACTTTCTGGGATCGCGCCGAAGTTCGTGTCCTGCTATCCGAATGCCGGGTTGCCGAATGCGCTGGGTGAGTTTGACATGAGCCCCGAAACGATGGGCAAGCTGGTCGGTGAGTTTGCCGAGCGGGGCTTCGTCAACATCGTCGGCGGCTGTTGCGGCAGCACGCCTCCACATATTGCAGCCATCGCCGAAACCGTGAAGTCGATCAAGCCTCGCAAGATTCCGAATGTCCCGCGCTATTCGACGTTCTCGGGTTTGAACTCTCAAAGCATTCGACCGGAGAGCACGTTCTTCATGGTGGGTGAACGGACCAACGTCACCGGTTCGCGCAAGTTCGCGCGGCTCATCAAGGAAGAAAAGTACGACGAAGCGTTGAGCATCGCCCGCCAGCAGGTTGAAGGCGGCGCGAACATGATCGACATCAACATGGACGAGGGCCTGCTCGACAGCGAAGCGTGCATGGCCAAGTTCCTCAACATGATCACGCCGGTGGTCGAGATCGCCACTGTCCCCGTGATGGTCGACAGTTCGAAGTGGTCAGTCATCGAAGCTGGCCTCAAATGTCTGCCGGGTAAAGGCGTGGTGAACTCCATCAGCCTGAAAGAGGGCGAGGAAAAATTCCTGGAGCAAGCACGGCTCATCCGGCAGTACGGAGCCGCAGTCATCGTGATGGCCTTCGATGAGAAGGGTCAGGCCGTGCTGGCCGATGAAAAGGTCGCGATTTGCAAACGCGCGTTTGACCTGCTGACTCAGAAGGTGGGCTTCCCGCCGGAAGACATCATTTTTGACTCTAACATCCTCACCATCGGCACGGGGATGGAGGAACACTCGAACTATGCGGTTGAGTTCTTCGAGGCCGTACGGCGCATCAAGGTCGAGTGCCCCGGCGCGAAAACATCGGGTGGTGTGAGCAACGTCAGCTTCAGCTTCCGCGGCAACGATGTCGTGCGCGAGGCCGTGAACGCGGTGTTCCTGTATCACGCCATCAGAGCCGGCTTGGATATGGGCATCGTCAATGCTGGCCAGTTGGCGGTGTATGAGGAGATCGACAAGGAACTGCTCGAATACGTTGAGGACGTGGTTCTGAACCGTCGGCCTGATGCAACCGAGCGGCTGATTGCGTTCTCAGAGAAGTTCAAAGCGGCGGCGAAGGGCGAAACTGTCGCTCAGACCGAAGAGTGGCGCAACGGCACGGTTGAAGAGCGTCTGAAACACGCGTTGCTGAAAGGCCTCACGGACCACATCGATCACGACACCGAGGAAGCTCGCGTCAAGTACGGCCGCCCGCTCAACGTGATTCAAGGCCCGCTGATGGCTGGCATGAGCGTCGTGGGTGAACTCTTCGGCGCGGGCAAGATGTTCCTGCCGCAGGTGGTGAAATCGGCCCGCGTGATGAAGAAGGCCGTGGCTTATCTCGAACCCTTCATGGAAGCCGAGAAAGCTGCCGCCGCTGAAAACATCATGGAGATTGTCGAGGCTCCCGATGCGGTTCCGCAGTCATCAAGCCGCGGCAAAATCGTCTTGGCGACGGTTAAGGGCGACGTGCACGACATCGGTAAGAACATCGTGGGCGTCGTGCTGCGGTGTAATAACTTCGAGGTGATTGACCTCGGAGTCATGGTGTCGTGCGAGCGAATTTTGACGGCTGCCCGCGAAGAACACGCCAGCATCATCGGCCTGAGCGGACTGATTACGCCGTCGCTCGATGAAATGGTGCACGTCGCCAAAGAGATGCAGCGGCAGGGCATGGTGTTGCCTCTGTTGATTGGCGGCGCGACCACGTCACCCAAGCACACGGCCGTGAAGATCGCTCCGCAGTACGAGCAGCCAGTCGTGCATGTGCTGGATGCGTCGGTCTCAGTGCCCGTCGTGGAGAACTTGCTGGACGCAAACCGCCGCGACGAGTTCATGACCAAGGTGCGCGCCGATCAGGAACGCGACCGGGCTTCGTTCGCGGACCGTCAGGCCAAGGCGCTGACTTCGTATTCCGAAGCCTTCGAACACCGCTTTCAAACCGACTGGAAGAAGTGCGACATCCCCACACCGGGCTTTCTGGGAACGAAAACCTTCGACGATTTCCCGCTGGAAGAACTGGTGCCATTTATCGACTGGTCGCCGTTCTTCATGACTTGGGAGCTGAAGGGCAAGTATCCGGCCATCCTGTCGGACAGCGTGGTCGGTGCGCAGGCGACTCAACTCTACAATGACGCTCGCAAGCTCCTTGATGAGATCATCGCCAACAAACTGCTGGTCGCCAAAGGCGTCTACGGTTTCTGGCCGGCCAGCACCGAAGGCGACGACATCATCGTGTGGAACACCGATCCGCGCGTGGCGTCGCTGACGATTCTGGAACGCCATCTTTGCGGTGGTATCGCTCAGGGTCTCAGTCCGATCGAACTGGCTCGCCTGCTAAAGACCGGCAAGGGCACGGTGCGCGGCAAGGTGGACCAAGTCCTGCAGAAGCTGCAGGTGCTGCGTCCAACCGAAGTGCTGCGGCAATTCCACGCCAGCGAAAAAAAGCGGTTCCCGATGCTGCGACAGCAATGGGAACGCGTCGGCCAGAGTGACTTCCGGTCCCTCGCCGACTACGTCGCGCCCACATCCTCGGGCCGCATTGATTCGCTCGGGGCTTTTGCCGTCACCACGGGACATGGTTGTGACGAACTGGTCGCGAAGTTTGAACGAGATCACGACGACTACAATTCGATCCTCGCCAAAGCCCTCGCTGATCGCCTGGCCGAAGCCTTCGCCGAGCGACTGCACAAGCAGGTGCGCGATGACTGGAACTACGGCAAGTTCGAGAAGCTATCGCGGGAAGATGTGATCGGCGAGAAGTATCGCGGCATTCGCCCGGCCTTCGGCTATCCGGCCTGCCCCGACCATACGTCTAAGCGTGAGTTGTTCGATCTGCTGGATGCCGAAAACCAGACCGGCATCAAGCTGACCGAGTCCTACGCGATGTGGCCCGCAGCGGCCGTGAGCGGTCTCTACTTTGCTCACCCCGACGCCCGCTACTTCGCCGTGGATCGCCTGACCAAGGATCAGGTCGAATCCTACGCCCGACGCAAAGGCATGGACCTCCAGGAAATCGAACGCTGGCTCAGCCCGAATCTGGCTTATTGATCGGCCTTGCGAACGTGGCGGATGCGTCTCGCATCCGTCTCCCGTTTTTCGCCCACCGGTAAGGAGACCAAGGCGAGACGCCTTGGCCACGATTGTCGAATCTAAAGCCCAGCCATCGAACGATGCCTACGACGCGGAAGTCGCTTGCTGAATCGCAGCAAAGATGCCTTCCCACGTGTAGGTTTCTGCTTCAACGGCAATTGGGAGACCGGCTTCACGAGCGGCTTGAGACGTGACGGGACTGATACTTGCCAGCCGCGTTGATTGACCGAGTCGCGACTTGAGGTGTTCGGGCAGCAGTCGGGCCAAGCCGCGAGCGATCGAAGGGCTGCTCAGACCGATCCAAGTGAGTTCGCCCGCTTCAATCGCTCGCAGGGCGTCACTCGGTAGCTCGCTGACATCCAAATTCTGGTAGACCACGACTTGCTCCACGGTCGCGCCGGCTGCCTCCAGTTCTGCTGGTAACACATCGCGGCCACGGCTTGCTCGAGCCCATAGAACGCGTTGCTTCGCGACATGCGGTTTCAAGGCCAGAGCCAGGCCTTCCGCGCGGAACTCGTCGGGCACAATGTCAGCGCGGATGTGATACGCCGCGAGTGCTTCCGCGGTGGAACTCCCAATCGCCGCGAACTTCAGATGACCAACCTGCCGCACATCGCGGCCGGTCTCCCACAACCGTTTGAAGAAGGCATCAACGCCATTCGTGCTGGTGAAGACGCACCAGTCAAACTCAGAGAGACGCTTCAGCACCGCATCAGTTGCCGACCAGTCAGCCGGTGGTTCGATCGAGATGATCGGCATCAAGACGGGCTGTGCTCCGAGTTCAATCGTGCGTTGCACCAGAGCGTCGCATTGGCCCTCGGCCCGCGTGATCCCGATGCGCTGACCGAAGAGCGGTCGATGTTCAAACCACGCCAGTTCCTCGCGCTGCCGCACGCATTCGCCGATGACAATCAACGAGGGAGCATGCAGGCCCGCTCGCTCAACAACGCCCGGCAGTTCCCCCAGCGTTGCCGTGACCGTTCGCTGCAATGGAGTCGACGCGCGACTGATGACGGCGGCTGGAGTGTCTGTCGTTTTGCCGTGATCTAGCAAGGAACGCACGATCTGCGGCAATCGCGCCAGCCCCATGTAGAACACCAGGCTGCCGGGCAACCGAGCCAGCAGCGAGTAGTCCACGCTGCTGTCCGGCTTATCAGGGGCTTCGTGACCGGTGATGAATGTCACCAGCGAAGCTTGCTCGCGATGAGTCAGAGAAAAGCCTGCGTACTCGCCCGCCGCAACCGCTGCTGTGATGCCCGGCACCACTTCAAACGGGATGCCATGTCGACGCAGGAAGGCAGCTTCTTCGGAACCTCGCCCGAAGATGAAGGGATCGCCGCCCTTTAATCGCACAACCGTCTTGCCGGCGCGGGCCGCCTCGACCAGATGCTCGTTAATCTCGTCCTGCTTGATCATACGCCCGTGCGGAGTTTCCGCCCGGCAAGTGCGTTCGCAATCCGCCTGCGTGTGAGCCAGCACGAGCGGGTTAACCAACCCGTCGTAGAGCACCAGATCGGCACGGCGCAGGCATTCAACGCCACGCAAAGAGATGAGGCCCGGATCACCAGGACCAGCGCCAACGATATAGACCTTCCCCACAACACTCATGAAGCCAACTCCTCCGACACGTTCAATCGATGTCGGAGTCTATCGCAGTGGAGAGCCCATGCCGATTGAAGCAACACCTACGCGGCGGCTTTCTTCGCAGGTTGATTAAGCCCCACGACAACGATCGCGATCAGGCCGGTCGAAACAGCGCCCCAAACCAGTCCACTGGCAGTTCCCAGCGGCACCAGTTGATCCGTGTCATCCATCTGAAACAGTACTGCGGCCAGTGGGGGATAGACGACTCCAGCCAGAATTCCTCCCAGCAAGCCAGCTCCGGCGTACTTGGGCAACGCTTTGGCGCGACCAGCGGCCAGGGCGATTGCCGAGCAAAACGCCATACCCGTCAGTCCCCAGGCCAGCATCTGGACGCAGATGGTCTTTGCCGACAAGGACAACGTACCCACCGGGATGGGGTGCAGGCGCGCTTTCAACTGGATCCCCGCGTATGCCGCAGCCGCACTGATGGCCGCTGTCAGAATCAGTCCCACGACCGCGCCGACAACAATGCGTACTCGACTGGGGTGATAGGTCCCCGCCCACGCTCCCAGCAGGACACCAACAGACGTGGCCAGCAAACAGAACGACGTGATCGAATTAACCAGCACCATGCGCTCGGTAGCGGCGTTCTTGAGCGCGATCTGATCCGGCGGAGACATCGGCCCGATGTCCGCCATCTCTTTGGAAAGCGCAATCGGTTGGCCGTACTTCGACATCACCGCGAAGCCGATCAGCGCCCCGATCAAGGCGATGATCACCAGCGACCATCCCAGCGTTTCATTCGCCGGCGTCGATGTCACCGTTGGCGCAGTTTCAACAACTGGAGATTGTGGTTCGGTAGACATGACATCGACCTCCGCAGGTTCAACAGGGGCTGTTCACGGAGCGTCCAGACTACTGCAACTCGATCTTGAAGTCATTCGGACCTTCGGGTGTAACCGTATTCTTGAGTCCTGATTTCTCAGGGTCCGCGTACTTCTCGGGCAGCCCGGTCTCGGCGGCGGGAGCCTTCGCCGCTGCTTCCATGGCCTTCGTGTATTCAGGTCCCGTCGTGTCTACGGTCATCGCCGGCGGAGGCGGCCCCTTCAGTTTCGACACTGTCACCGCATGTTCGCCGATCACGGCCCCGTCGTTGGTATTGAACGTCGTCAGCCGGAAACGCCCCTCGGCATCCGTCTTACCCGACGCCTTGCGCGGAGCCCCTGTCTTGGAAAAAGTGACCACGGCATCCGATACCGGCTGCCCTTGATAAGTCACAATCCCTGATACCGGCGCGATTTCAGGACGATCACTGACACCACCCGAACAACCGACTACGAAGGCGGCGATCAGCATCAGTCCACTGGCACCACAGCGTTGAGACACCATCGGCATCTTGACAAACTCCTCGGCTGCGACGAGCGGCAGCCTGATCAAATCGATGTTCCCCGATCCGCGACCAATTCCTCAGCGAAACGATCGCACTCCCCGAACAAGTTCTGTTCGAGGCCAACGCGCTTGACCTCCACAGAGGCGCGCGGGTCATTACAGACTCGACGCGTGCCTCAAGCGATCGGCCTCGCAGACTCTAGAACGGCACTGAAGCGGGGTTACCGTCCTGCCGACATCCGAGCCTCTGGAAGGTGTCGTAGTTGATATTCTCGCTGACAAACCCAACCGCTCCGTCGCACATCAGGAACTGAGCCCCTCCGACGTGCTTCGACTTGAAGCCCCATGAAGTGTTCCACACGTTGTTCGCGTTACAACTGTTCGCCACATATCCGGGCTCGCCGACGCACGTGTTGAAGTTGATGGGCGGCACGGTGGAGGCCCAGATCGAGTTGCCATGGAACCAGCCGCCGCTGCCGTGGTCGTGGCAATTCGGACGACCTTCACCGATCGCAAACACGTTGGATGCACCGTCGGTAATATCCTTCATCTTCGCGGACCACACGTAGCGACTGAACACACCGGAAATCTGGGAAGGATCGTTTGAACTACCGTGCCCCGAAGGCCCCAGCAAGTGACCGGGATAAAGCGCACACCCGAACTGACCGGGAATCAACTGCGACCCCATCGAGAAGAAGTAATTGGTGTGCGCCCGGTCGAGGTTCACTGTGATTGGATCACTGGGACACAGCAGCCCTGGAACAACGTGCCTGCGGTAAATCTGACCGTTCGAGTTGAAAAACCAATCATCGACCGAGCCGTCGAAATCTATTCGGTCATACAGCGCCTGCTGGTCAATATGTGGCAGCAGCTTCACAAAGTGGCTCCCCTTCTGCCAGATGCCCGTGATCCACGGATGGCAGTCGTTGGCGCTGCGGCCGAACTGTCCGGTGCACTGTGTCGTGCCACCGACGCCACTGCCAATGGGATAGACGCCGAAAGTCTCCTCATATGTCCCCAGCGCGACCCCGAGTTGCTTCAAGTTATTCTTGCACTGGCTACGGCGAGCGGCCTCACGCGCCTGCTGCACAGCCGGCAACAACAAAGCAACCAAAACGGCAATGATGGCGATCACAACCAGCAGTTCGATGAGTGTGAAAGCGCGCCGCTCAAAAACTTTCCGCATGACATCTCCAACCGGGACAAGTTCGTCGCATCGCGGACGATCCGCGAGGCAGCTTGAGGGGAATCCGGAAGCATATATCAGCAGTCGCCACTTGATAGAGGGACCCTGCAGAGAAAATAGTCCAGTTTACAAGAAACGACGTAAGCATTTTCTGCGAAAGCACTTTCAGCGACAGACAGACGCATTCGATATGTCTGAACGCGTGACATTAGATCACAACAGATGACTGCA
The DNA here is from genome assembly GCA_021732995.1 of Planctomycetaceae bacterium. GTDB lineage: Bacteria > Planctomycetota > Planctomycetia > Planctomycetales > Planctomycetaceae > AM-0621. The sequence goes on from JAKFWA010000055.1 coordinate 47,922, forward strand.
ACTGTGAAATCCCCAGAGGTACCCTAAGACATCGGTTGAGCGCAAACCCGCAGGCCTGAAGCGCGTGACGCAGGCTCGCCTCGACGCACTCATTCGGCAGCCCGGCCGGAGGCAGTATGCACATTTGAACAACAGAACTCATGAGCTGTTGGTGACACCCTTGAGTAAAAATTCCGCCTTGTGACGCCAGTTGCCGTATGGCTTCAGCGAGGCATTGCTCAGATCAGGATGGTCGCAACCCACCCCCGCGAAACGAACGGAGTCGGGTCCGGGCTGCTCCCTCATGCTCGCTGTACTGCTATGCTCTCCCCCTTGCCAGCTCACGTTGAACTTGGACGGAACATCTGGAATGAAGCTGTCTCGATTGCATCTCGTTGGGTTGCTCGCCCTTGGCTTGCTGATTCATCCGCAAGTGACCGCGGCGGATGTTCTGGAGAAGCTGCCTTACAATCACCCCGGTTTGAAGGTTGATCTGGGAGTCGGCCTGTGGGCATGGCCGGTGCCCTGCGATGCGGATGGGGACGGCGACTTCGACTTGATCGTGTCCTGCCCCGACAAGCCATCAAATGGTGTCTGGCTGTTTGAGAATGCCGATGGCGATACCGCCAAGAACAAGCTGCCGGTCTTCAAGCCTGCGAGACGCTTAAGCAAGACCGTGCACTACGTGATGCCGAGTTACGTTGACGGCAAGTTGCGAGTGCTGACGCCGGGTGCCGAGTATTCGAACTTCGAGAAGACGGGTCTTGAACAACGCGTTGCGCTGCCTGTTCCGGGGAACTTCTACAAGCCGGAAGGCAAGCAGCCGAAGGGGCCAAAGGTTCGTCACAATCAGTGGCGATATGCGGACTATGACGGCGACGGTGCACTGGACCTCATCACCGGCATTGAAGACTGGAGCTACTACGGTTGGGATGATGCGTGGAACTCGAAAGGTGAATGGACTAACGGCCCTCTGCATGGTTTCGTGCTGCTGCATCGCAACACGGGAACGACAACAGCTCCGAAGTACGCGGCGCCAGTAAAAGTGGAGGCTGATGGCAAGCCGGTTGATACTTTCGGCTGTCCGTCCCCCAACTTTGAAGACTTCGATGGCGACGGAGATCTCGACTTGCTGTGCGGCGAGTTCCTTGATGGCTTCACGTACTTCGAGAACGTGGGTTCGCGACGCGAACCCCGTTATGCAGCCGGCCGACGGCTCACTAAGTCTGATGGCACACCGCTGACGATGGACTTGGAGATGATCGTCCCGGTCGCGTTCGACTGGGATCGCGATGGCGATCACGATTTGATCGTCGGCGACGAGGATGGTCGCGTCGCGTTCATCGAAAACCTCGGCAAAGCGTCAGTGGCGGGTGGAACCACGCCACGCTTCGCCGGTCCGGTGTACTTTCAACAGCATGCCGACACTCTGAAGTGCGGGGCGTTGGCGACTCCCTGTGGCTTTGATTGGGACGGCGATGGCGACTTCGACATCGTCTCTGGCAACACGGCGGGCTACATCGAGTTCTTTGAGAACCTCAGCGGTCCCAAGGTGGCGCAACCCAATTGGGCCGCACCGCGACGACTCGAAGCGGGCGGAAAAGTGTTTCGAGTTCTTGCCGGACCGAATGGCAGCATTCAAGGTCCCGCCGAAGCCAAGTGGGGTTACACAACACTGAACGTGGCTGACTGGGACGCTGACGGCTTGCCGGACATCGTCTTCAATTCGATTCTGGGCCGCGTTCAGTGGCTGAAGAATATCGGTACCCGCAACGCTCCCAAGCTGGCGGCGGCTCAGGATGTCAATGTGGAATGGACCGGCTCGGCACCGAAGCCCGCGTGGACGTGGTGGAATCCCGAGGGCAAGCAACTCGTGACTCAGTGGCGCACGACACCGGTGCTGCATGACTTCAACGGAGACGGCTTGCTAGACATGGCGATGCTGGACGTTGAAGGATTTCTGGCATTGTTCGCACGAGCAAAGCGGGAGGGGCAACTCGTGTTGTTGCCGCCGCAGCGGATCTTTACCGACGCTCAGGGCGAACCGCTGCGTTTCAATCCGCGCGCGGCAGGTGGCAGCGGTCGCCGCAAGTTGAGCGTTGTGGACTGGGACGGAGACGGCCAGCAGGACATCCTGCTCAATTCAGCCAATGCGGATCTCTATCGAGGTCTCGGCCAAAAGGATGGCAAGTGGCAGTTTCAACATGCTGGCACGCTCGCCCAACAGAACATCGAAGGCCACGATGTCAGTCCGACGACCGTCGATTTCGACGGCAACGGTATTCCTGATTTCCTGGGCGGAGCAGAAGACGGCCGGTTCTATTTCCTCAAGAATCCGCGTTCGCCCTGACCCTTATTCGTTTGTCCCCATGCGTCTGATCATCAACCGAATGGGGTCAGCCGAATAAGACCTGAAGAACCAACTGCTGGTCTTGAATCACCTTTCCGATGACCAAAGGAACGACTGATGCGCTCTCTCCGGTCTGCGTTTGCTCTGGTGCTGCTCTCTCTTTGCGCGGGCAATGCCGCTGCGGAGTCTCCCGGATTGATCAAGTCTGAATTCATCTACGAGACCGCTCCGTTTCCGAGTTGTCATGCTTCGACGGTTGCCGAGACGACGGACGGCCATTTGGTGGCGGGCTGGTTCGGCGGGACTGCTGAGAAAAATCCCGATGTAGGCATCTGGATCTCGCGACTGATGGATGGCAAGTGGACGTCGCCCGTTGAGGTCGCCAACGGCGTGCAGGCGGATGGAAAGCGACATCCGTGCTGGAACCCGGTTCTGTTTCAACCGCTCATGGAAGGCGGCAAGCCGGCGCTGATGCTGTTCTACAAAGTCGGCCCGTCACCAAGTACCTGGTGGGGCGAGCTGCGTACGAGTACCGACAACGGCAAGACATGGAGCGATGCTCGGCGTCTACCAGATGGCTTCCTGGGACCGGTGAAGAACAAACCGGTGCAGTTATCGAATGGCGACATCCTTTGCTCGACCAGCACGGAACATGATGGCTGGCGAGTCCACTTCGAACGCAGCAGCGACCTCGGCAAGACCTGGACCAAGACCGACGCCGTCAACGACGGCAAGCAAATCGGCGCCATTCAGCCGAGTGTTCTGTTCGTCGGAGAAGGCAAATTGCTGGCGTTGGGACGAACTCAACAGAAGCGAGTTTTTCAAATCGCTTCCAGTGATTCCGGCAAGACCTGGGGTGAGATGACCCTGACCTCGCTGCCCAATCCGAATTCGGGAACGGATGCCGTAACGCTGCGCGACGGCCGACATCTTCTGATTTACAACCACACAGAGAAGGGCCGGTCGCCGTTGAATCTCGCGCTGTCGAAGGACGGTAAGGAATGGCAACCTGCTCTGGTGTTTGAGTCAGAGCCCGGCGAATACAGCTACCCGGCCATCATTCAAACCCGCGACGGACTGGTGCATGCGACTTACACCTGGAAGCGCCAACGAGTGAAGCACGCCGTCATTGATCCAACCAATGTAGTGCTGAGATGATGCGGGATTATCAAACGAATGGAGACAAACGAATAATAAAAAGGAATTGACAACTGATTATTCGATTGTCTCCATTCGTTTGATTCATTCGGTCTGAATCAACGGATGCAACTCACGATGCCAATCTCCTACCCGATCGAAGTTCGAGATCTCAGCCGGGCTGAGTTTGATGAGCGTGATCAGGTCGTCATGGGTTGCGCTTACGCTACTCAGAATGCACTTGGACGACTTTGCGATGAGCAGGTTTATGAAAACGACCTGGCCCTGCGTCTGCGATTAGCTGGTTGGCAAAATGTCCATACTCAAGTGCCTGTAACCGTAAATCATGGGACCTTTGAAAAGATCTACCGGCTGGATCTTGTTGTCGATCATGCACTCTATGAGTTGAAAACCGTCAGAGCGCTGTTGGGCGAACACGACTCGCAAGTTCTGCACTACGCCATGCTGCTTGGCGTCGGACACGGCAAGTTGTTGAACTTCCGCTCATCGCGCGTTCAAGGAAAGCTGCGATTCAACGCGCTATCCCAGGAACGCCGACATTGCCTTCAGCTCGATGAGACGAACTGGCATCCGTTGTCGAATCTGTGCGTCCAATTGAAGTCACATTGTCAGAACCTGCTACATGACTGGGGCGCTTTCTTGGACTTTCGATTGTTCAACGAGGCGCTGATTCATTTTTGTGGTGGCGAAGAAAGATGTCTTCGGCGAGTTCCTGTGAAACGCGCTGGTCATGAACTAGGAACTCATCGCTTGCAGTGTCACGACGAAGGGGCGTGCTTTGTTGTGACAGCAATGACCGAGAACGCCAGTGCCTATGAAGACCACTTGACCCGGCTGTTGAGTGCGACCGGAATGCGCGGAATTCAATGGATGAATCTGAACAATAACCAAGTGAGTTTTCGAACAATCCAAACAATCAAACGAATGGAGACAAGCGAATGAGATGAAAATGTAGCCCTTATCTCCGTCATTCGTTTGTCTCCATTCGTCTGATCTTCAAACTGGAATCCAGCCTATGCGACAGACACTTCTTTGCCTCCTGGTTTGTGTGACTCTCGCAGCGCAGGTTTCGGCTGCGGATGCTCCGAAGTATGAAGTCATTGCTCCGCCTGCCGAGGCGAAGGTACCCGCCTTCTATACGAAGTTCATCAGCGCGAACGGCTATCCGATCTCGGCCTCGGATCATGTCAACGACTATGCGTTGAAAGAAGCTGCGTATCTCATCAACCAGATGATGGCTCATCGGCCGGATGTTCGCGACGCGATGATCGCCAGTGGATCCCGCATGTGCATTCTGGCTCATGATGAGTTCACGACGGATCTGCCCGAGTTCGCGAAGTTGGGTCTGCCTCGCGGATACGGAAGTCTGTCAGCCAAGGACTACTGGGACGCTCGAGCTCGAGGTACTGGTGGCAGTGAACGTGATCCGTTTTGTTCGTGCGGTGAGGAGAACCTGCTGGGTTACCCAGGCGATCCTTACGAGACCGAGTGCATTCTGATTCATGAGTTTGCTCACAACATTCATTTGCGCGGCATGGTGCGCGTTGATCCCACATTCGATGGGCGAGTGAAGAAGGCTTATGAGCAGGCCAAAGAACAAGGCTTGTGGAAGGGCAAGTACGCATCGGTGAATCATCACGAGTACTTTGCTGAGGGCGTGCAATCGTGGTTCGATAACAATCGTGAGAACGATCACGACCATAATCACGTCAACACGCGTGCGGAGTTGCTGGAGTACGATTCAGGTCTGGCTGCTCTCTGCAAAGAAGTCTTTGGAGAAACAAAGCTCGCTTACACCAAACCGGCGACTCGGTTGACGGATCATTTGGCGGGCTACGATCCGACGAAGGCTCCGAGGTTTGTATGGCCAGAACGGCTGAAGGCGGCCAAGGAAGAGATTCACCGCCAGGCCAAAGCGCGATCGGCTACGGGCGATACGCACGACGTGCGCAAGATCTCCGGCTGGACCGTGCATGTGAGTCGTCGGTTGCTTGATGAGCAAAGCGACAAGACCGCGAAAGCCCTGGAACTGCTCACGGCTCAGTTGGACGAGATTGTGACGGTCGTTCCGCAGCAGGCACTGGCGGAATTGCAGAAGGTGCCGCTCTGGATTTCTCCCGAGTACCCGAAGGTCGCTCCACGTGCGGAGTACCACCCCGGCGCGGGTTGGCTGAAGGACAACGGACGCGACCCGCAGATGGCGAAAGGCGTCGAGTTTACCAACGTCCGCATTTTCGAAGCTGAGACACGTCGCATGCCGAATTTCGCGCTGCACGAGTTGTCTCATGCCTATCACGACCGCGTGCTGAACTTCGAGCATGCTGAGATCAAAGCCGCCTTCGAAAAGGCCAAAGCCAGCGGCAAGTACGACAAAGTCGATCGCAAAGACTCGGAGGGTCGAGTTCGTCAGGACAAGGCCTACGCCATGACCAACCAGATGGAATACTTCGCCGAAGGCAGCGAAGCGTTCTTCACCAAGAATGACTTCTTCCCGTTCACGCGCGAGGAACTTGAGAAGCACGACCCGGAGTTCTTCGCCATCTTGCAAAGCGTGTGGAGTACCCCACCAGCCGAGAAGCCGAGCAAGTAAGGAATGAAAGGTCCGGTGAGGACGGTCGCAAGCACTTGCGAACTTAAGTCATGATCAGCTTGAGCAAACCGATTGCGGCACACCCGGCAATCACCCAGCCAAGGCCCAACTTGAAGCGTTGCAGTGCGAAGAATGCGGCCACTGCGATGCCTACCGAGATGAAATCAATGCGCTGCACAATGTCAGTGATTGCCCACTCGGCGTCGGCAGTTGAAAGAGTCGGGAAGAACACGGTGTGACCAAAGAACAAAGCCAGGTTCAGGATGACTCCGACCACCGCCGCCGTGATGCCGGTTAATGCCGCGGTGAGTCGCAGTTCCTCGCGCATCTGCTCGATGAAGGGGCCACCGATCAGGATAAAGAGGAACGACGGCAGGAACGTGAAGTAGGTCGAGACCACGCAGCCGAGGATCGCTCCGAGCCAGCCGAGATCCGAGGCTTGCCAGCCGCCGACGAAGCCTACGAAGGCCACTACCATGATGAGCGGCCCGGGTGTTGTTTCACCCAGGGCCAGACCATCGACCATCTGACCGGGCTTCAGCCAGCCGAAGCCATCCACAGCCTGCTGAGCCACGAATGGCAGCACCGCGTACGCACCTCCGAAGGTCACCAGTGCCGACGTGGTAAAGAACCAACCCATCCGCGCATGAGTTCCTTGCCAACCCTGCCAACTCACCAGGACTGCGATCGGAACCGCCCACAGCAGTAGTCCGACGATGACCTGCAGGGCGAACTTCAACCAACTGGGACGAGTATGCGGAGGCGGTGCATGGTGGTCGTCAATTACCGCCGGCGCCGCGGTGACTGCGGTTGTCTTTGAACCATGTCCTCCGCCGGTTTTGAACTTGTCGGGCCAGAGCCGCGAACCGGCGAATCCCAATAGACCCGCAGTCAGAATGATCAGGGGGAATGGGACATGAAACACGGCGAGCGAGACGAATGCCGCCACCGCAAAAGCGAACGTCACCCAGTTCTTTATGGCTCGGCTGCCGATCCGCAGGACCGCCTGCACGACGATCGCCACCACGGCAGGTTTGATGCCGTACAGCACTGCGTTGACTGCCGGGACGTCTCCGAATGCCACATAGATCGCACTGAGTCCCATCAGAATGAACAAGCTCGGCAGCACGAACAGTCCGCCAGCCACAATACCGCCGCGAGTGCCGTGCAACAGCCAGCCAATGTACGTCGCCAGTTGCTGAGCTTCCGGCCCCGGCAGCACCATGCAGTAGTTGAGCGCGTGCAGGAAGCGTCGTTCGGAGATCCAGTGGCGGCGCTCTACCAGTTCCTGATGCATGATCGCGATCTGGCCGGCCGGGCCGCCAAAACTGATGAAGCCCAGCTTCAACCAGAACAGGAATGCTTCTCGGAACGAGATGTTGTGACTGGGGGCGGCGACTGGTGGTTCCGGTGCGGTCATCGGCTTACAGCGTCCAGACCAGCGGAATGATGATGATGGTCATCGTCCAGCAGATGATGTCCAGTGGGATGCCGACCTTCAGGTAGTCCGCGAACTTGTAGCCGCCGGGGCCCAGCACCATCAGGTTGGTCTGATAACCGATCGGTGTCGCGAAGCCATAAGACGACGTCACCGCCACAGCCAGCAGCAGCGGTCGCGGGTCCATGTTCAACTGCTTGGCTGTTGCCAGAGCCAGCACACCCATCAGCGCGGCGCACGCGTTGTTGCTGAGAAGTTCTGTCAGCAACCCGGTCAAAAACACGATTGCAGCCAGCACGCCGACTTTGCCAAAAGGGGCTGCAAAAGCGAGTAGCTGGGACGCAATCAGCTCCGCGGCGCCGCTGCTGTCGAGTGCCTTGCTGACTCCCAGCGCCGAGGCGATCAGCAGCATCACCGACAAATCAATGCTGCGGTGAGCTTCGCGGGCCGAGACGCAACCGGTGAGAATTGTGGCGGCGGCTCCCATCATTGCGATCAGCGTGGCCTGATCGTTGTAGAAGCTCATGCCCATGACGACGCTGAGGAAGATCGCCAGCGACAACCAAGCTCGACGATGTTCCACCGGCGCGCTGTCTTCGAGGCCGGAAACAAGAATGAAGTCGCGTGAGTTGCGCCAGCGGCGAGCGAAGTCATCTGACGCGTCGATCAGCAATGTATCGCCGGGTTGCAGAACGATCTGACCGATCTTCTGTTCGAGTTTCTCACCGCTGCGATGTACGGCGATGATCGAAGCCTGGTAGCGCGACCGGAAGTCCGCTTCCTTGACCGTCATGCTGACCAGCGGCGACGCCGGAGCGATCACGACTTCGCACAACGTACGGCCAGAACGTGGCGCAGCGACTGTTGCTGGCACGCCTTCATAGGAATCCATGACCGAGTCAATGGTGTGGTGCTCGATAGGATCGAGGCCGCGAATCTTCTGAGCATCGATAATCGTAGAGACCATGCCCGAGAAGCAGAGGATGTCGTCGACTCGCAGGACTTCGTCGGGAGAGACCGGCGAGGCTCGCTTGCCGAGGCGTTCCAGGGCGTAGACATACAAGCCCGGCAGATCGCGCAGACCCGATTGTCGAATGTTCTTGCCGACGAGTGCGCATGCCGGCCGGACGATCAATTCGACCGTGTATTCGCGCGGGTGGGCTTCAGCATACTCCAGCAAGTCGGTGCGGTCGGGCAGCAGCTTTTGGCCGACTGTCACCATGAACAACAGACCTACGAAGGTCACTGGGATGCCGACCCAGCTGAGTTCCCACATGCCCATTCCGGACAACCCGGCATTGCGCAGAGCACCGTCAATCACGAAGTTGGTGCTGGTGCCGATCAACGTGCAGGTGCCACCCAGCACCGCCGCGTAAGACAGCGGAATCAGTAGCTTGGAAGGAGAGATCCGCAACTTCTTGGCCACATGCACGAAGATCGGCAGAAAGAAGGCCACCAGTACGGTGTTATTCATGAAGGCGGACAAACCCGCGACGGGGCCAATCAACCGCAGGAGCGGCGTGCCCTCCTTAGGGCGTCCAAGCAGCACACGGCTGAGAAAGTCGATCGCACCAGTCGTCTGCAGACCAGTACCCACGACGAACAAGGCGCCGATGGTCAACATCGCCGGGTTCGAAAACCCCTTGGCGGCGTCCTCGAACGTAATCACCTTGCAGCACACGAGGATCAGCAGAGCGACGAACATGACGATCTCTGCCGGAATGGTCTCCTGCATGAGAGCCAGGATGAGACCCACCAAGACCAGCAACGTCACAGCCATCGCGAACGACATTGACTCAACTCCTCATCGCGTACTTGCGGATCGAATTTCGAAACACCGCATCCTGCGGCCAACGCGGATTAGATTGCTACTCGGGCAGTGGTTTGCCTTTAGTTTCCGGACCAAACCAGATCAGCACGGCACCAATGAGATAGATCGCGCTCATCACGGTTCCAGCTTTAGGAAAGCTACCGCCAAACGCAGAGATCAAGGTTGCCGTCTGCAAACCGCCCACGGCTGCAATCACGCGGCCAAAGTTGAAACAGAAACCTTGCCCAGTGGCTCGCATCGACGTCGGGAACAATTCGGGAAAGTACAGCGGGAAGAAGCCATACATCGCGGCCGTCGTTCCGCCCATCAGAAACGCGTAGAACTGAAACTTCGCGTCAAAGGACTCATTGAGTTGAAACATCGCCACGCAGGACAGCATCGACAGAATGCAGATCAACGCGTAGGTCAACCGCCGTCCGAGATAGTCCGCCGCGACCGCGGCCACGATCGTGCCGACGATCGCTCCTGCTGATAGCCAGATCTGAGTCCATGCAGTGCCGGTGGTAATGCCGGCAGCCTTGCCGAGCTCGCCAGCCCATGTGGGAGCTCGCTGCACCGAGCCCCACGTGCCGAGCAGCGCCACTCCGGCCAATCCCGCACCAAACATCATGGTCCGAATGACCTTGCCGGTGTCCTCTTGATGGAGTGACCCGGATGCATTGGATCGGGCGATGAACTGCCGGACGGGAAACAAGTAGCCAAGCAGTGCGACGACAAAGCCGAACGCAGTCGCGATCAGACGCAGCGGCAAGTTTTGCACATTATTGGGTGTCCACACATAAATGATGAGCACCGCGCCCAGGCAGCCGATGAAGACGCCAATCAAGTCGGTATTCGACCAGAAGCTCGTCGTGCCCTTCTCTTTGCCCTCTTCCCACTTGTGTGACTCAGGCACAAAGACGCGTACGAAGAAGACCAGCAGTGCGGGAAGAGCACCGCTCATCATCAAGAATCGCCAACCATCGTTCGCAAACAGTGACGCGGAGAATTCGGGCGACATTCCAAGCGATTCAAAGGTCGAGCGCAAAGTTCCAACGACCGTGCTCAACCACAAGCCCATGAACCCCACCAGTGCGAAGCCAACATTGGCCGCGGCTCCGATCAAACCCGCGATGAAGGCCCGCGACTTACCTGGCCAGATTTCATTGACGAGGGCAACACCGAGCGACCACTCGCCGCCCATACCCAGCGAGGCCATGAAGCGTAGAACGGCAATGTGCCAAGGCTGCTCGGCGAGACCGCACATGCCTGTAAAGAGGGCGTACGCCAGAATGCTCAGCGACATCGCTCGGACGCGACCAATGCGATCACCCAGCCAGCCGAAGAGAACACCACCGGTTGCAGCTCCAACGAGGAAGACGGCAATGATGACTCCGAACCACTTGTCGGCATCGGCCGCGATTGCGGCAGCTTGCTCGGAACTCACCACCTGACCGACGCCCGCCGCCGCGTTGCCCAGCAGTTCTTTCAATGCGGGCTTACCGGTCATGGGAAACAGCCCGATTTCAAAGCCGTCAAACAGCCAGCCCAGCAAGGCGGCTGTGAGAGCCATGTATTGCCCGAACTTCCCGTCCTTTTGTTGCGTCATCAAAAGCACCTTGCCCGAAGTGAAGAATCTGTGATTGAGGTCATCAGAAGGGGATCAGTGAAGTCGCGTCGGCGAAGACTTGGCTATTCATCGGGACGGAAACGAAAAGTCTGTAGGTCGGACATCCTGTCCGACTGCCGGACAAGATTGTCCGGCCTACTTGTCATGCCAGTTCGCACGGTCCATTAGCCTTCCGAATGGCCAATCACGATCAGTCGCAGTTTAACGGGCACAGCTTGCTCCTTGGCTTTGCCGTTCAGCACCGCGTTCAAAACCCAATGGTCATCGCCTTGCTTCTCCAGCTTGGCGGTATCAGCGGCCTTCTTGGGATCAACGAGCGAAAAGATCGCGGGGTGAGTCGCTCCAGATGCCTTGGCACTCGACTTGGCCAGCGCGTTGAAGTTGGCGATGTTGTCGGTTTTGGTGTCGGCTGCAGCGGGCAGAGCGAGCAGGAAGTCGGCAGTTTCACTGGTGCCGACATGATTCCCATCAGAGGGCTGCAGACCGAAACGCAGGGTATAGACACCGGGCTTGATCTGCTGATTACGGAAGTCGGTGAAGTCCGCGCCCTTGGCGACTCGAATCGCCCCGACGAGTTGTCCCGCCTGGAACGGATACATCTGCGACAGGCTGGGCTTGAAGCCTTCTTTCACGGCGACGTTGTCCACAAACCAGACTTCCACGATCGCACCCTTCGGCCCGGCGATCTGATGTCCTTGCGGAGAAATCAACTTCGCGACGTCGGGAGCCAGCGCGTCCGGCAGGCCCTTGACAGGTTCCAATTTATGATCAGCAGCAGCGGCAAATGAATTGGCGAGCAGACAGACAGCAACGAAGGCCCAGGCACGCAATGGCATTGTGAAACTCCTCAAGACGACGGAGGTGGGAGCAGACAGAGAACGCAGGCAGGACGCCCCGGAATAGTAGAGTTCGGGCGTGATTTGTGCGCCACAAAGCGGCCTTGAATTCCGCACCGCCCCGGCATTGCCGTCCTCTGCTGTGCGGAAAGGTCCGCGTGTGTTTCTGCCAGGCGACACCCTCGAAGCAGTTACTGCGGTCAGATCGCGTCGCTGCGCGGAGAGGCCTCCAGCAACGCCGCCTCGATCGTCAGCCCCGGCCCGAAGGCGAGCATGACGACCGGACCTTGAGTGCCGGCTTCCAGCAGGCGATTCAGGACAAAAAGCACCGTCGGTGAGGACATGTTTCCGAACTCGGCGAGAACAGTTTCGGAGGCCACCCACTGCGAATGATTCAGTCCAAGCGACTCGCCACAGGCGCTCAAAATACGCGGTCCACCCGGATGGATCGCCCAACCCCCGACGTCGCGGATCGTCAGGTCGAAAGCAGCCAGCCATTCAGACATCCAGCCACTCAAATGACTGCGAATCAGTTCGGGCACTTTCGCGGACAGCGTCATCGCATACCCGTGATCCCCGATCCGCCACGTCATCTCTTCCAGTGTGTTCGGTAAGACGACCGAGCCCGAGCCTCGATACTGGACTCTGCCACCGCCTTGCGAACTCACCACCACCGCCGCCGCACCATCCGCGAAGAGTGAATTCGACACAATGCGATCGGGCGACCAGCCATACTGGTGATGCAAGCTGCAGAGCTCAGATGCCACCATCAGCACGCGCGCCTGGGAATCTGACTGCGCGAACGCATTGGCAACTCGCAAGCCGTTCATCGCGCCGTGACAGCCCATGAAGCCCAGATGTGTGCGGGTAGTCGATGGCCGCAGAGACAAGCGCTGCAGAATCTCGACATCGAACCCCGGTGAAGAAAATCCCGTGCAGGAGATTGTCACGAGATGCGTAATCTCACGAGCCAGACACCCCGCAGCCTGCAGCGCACGCTCAGCGGCTTCGGTGCCCAGCTTCCCGGCATGCTGGGCATAGCACGCCATGCGTGCGGCGGTGGACGGTCCATGCGGATGTTCGGCATCTGGCTCAAAGTAAAACGACTGCCGCGCGGTGAGATCGCCTTCCTGAGCCTTCAGGATCACGCTGTAGCGGTTCTTCACGCCGGAACGCCGATAGAGTTCCCGGAGCACTCGGCCTTCGCTTTCCGACTGCGCATTGAACGTCGCGATGAGTTCAGCGGCAGCGCTTTGTGCGATCCCGACGGCGGGTACTGCGGTGCCAATTCCGGTCAAACTTACTGACATCGAATCCGCCCTTCGGAGCGCCGCGCGGATGTTCGCACGTCGGTAGTGGTGACTCGCTGAGTCAGTGCATCGGGATGTGTTGCCAGTGCCATCGCAGGAACGTTCAGCAGGTCAGAGGAAGCGTTGAGCGATCTCAGCAACGGCGCCGCGAGTCCAGGCCAGTGCCGCAGCAGATCAATCGAAGCGCTCACCGCCCACGGCCTTCGCAGCAACTGTGCCAGTCCCCGGCAGAGCCATGCGCGCTGCCGAATCAATCGGCGATGCAGCCCGGTCCAGCTCTCAATCCACTCGCTGCGCCAATCGTTCACGGCGTTGATCGCCAGACGGCTGACAACCAATGCGGACTCGATCGCACCGGCCATGCCCTCGCCGGTGAAGGGTTCGACGTAGCCTGCGGCATCTCCCGCAAGGAACAGTCTTTCGAGGGCGACCTGTGCGGGAGCTTGTGTCAGCAGCGGTGTACCCGACCAATCCGCGTCGATCAGGAAATCGAACGACTCGCCGGTTGCTTCAAGTACGACGTTTGCGGCAGTCTGACCGAGACCTCCACGCTGCTTGATCGCAGTCCGATCAAACGCGGCGGCAACATTCCAGGTTCCGGATTCCAGTTGAGTCAACCCGACATAGCCATCGCGACCAACGAGCATGTGGATCGCTCCACCCACGAACGATGCCGGGACTTGTGAAACCTCACAGCCACCTCCGAGTCGCGAATGAGCAGATACTTCTCCCTCTGGATGATTACTGCTCAACGCGATCACGTGCCTGGTCGAAGGATGCCCTAAACCGTCGGCTGCAACCACAAGCCTCGCGGCGACGCGTTCTGAGTGAACGACAGGCGCGGCCGGGTCTTCCCATACCAGCGAAACCATCCGGCGGTCATCAGCGCACTCGCCGACGGTCGCGGCAACTTCTGTCCAGACTTCCACACCGGCGGACTCTGCCGCCTGCAACAAGGTGAGATCCAGCGCGGATCGCGATACCGCCCAGCCAGCAGGCATGGGAAGTTCAACGCTGCGGCGAGCGGCTCGTAACGAAAGTCGATCGAGTTCGATTGGATGCAGGTCGCGGACAACGTCCGCCAGACCAGCGGTTTCAAGCCCTCGAATGGCACGCGCGCTGAGGCAGCAGCCACATACCTTGCGTCGTGGAAACGCTTTGCGTTCGACCAGCAACACGTCACAACCAGCCCGCGCCAACTCGCGCGCGACGATCGATCCAGTGACGCCAGCTCCGATCACCACAACGTCGCGTGTTTGGTGCTCATGGCCGTCTGCGAGCGGTCCGATCATGATCGGCTCCATGAGAGCAGGAAACGCCACGGCCAGTGTGTCTCGATGCGGGCTCCCTGCAGACCGGCAGCGTCGGCCATTGCTTTGGCTTCGCTCACAGTGAAAGCGCCAGCAACAGACAAGGGGCCATCGACATGCACGACGTGCGAACGAGTAAGCAGTTGGGTACCGAACATCGCAGCAGCGTAACCCACGCGACTGCGGATCAGGTCATTAATCAGTACCAGTTGGCGAGTTGCCGCAGCCATTTTTTTCATCACCTGAACGGCATCGACGTCGTCGAGATGATGCAGGAACAGCGAGCAGATGACGGCGTCGAAATCCTGCGGCAGGGGTTCATCCAGAATGTTGAGCTGCATGAACTCAACACTCGCCCCAATTCGAACGGCTTGCTCTCTGGCGACATCCAGCGCGGTCGAACTGATGTCCGCTCCCGTTAACTTCACAGGCAATCCGCTGCGTTGCGCGCGGAGGCCGAGAGCGACCGTAACATCGCCACCCCCGCAGGCCAGATCCAGAACTCGCAGCTCGCTTCCGGAAGATTGAGCCTTGAGTGCCGCTCGCCGCAAACTGGGCCAGAAGATGGCCGCGCTGCGACTCCAGCGGTTGATACGCGCGAGCCCCTTGAGAGCCTGTCGATGCTGATGTTCATCAAGGCCGGGCTGGTCCATCAGTTCCGGCTCGCGCCGGCGCGTAGCGAGGAAATCGAGCATGGAATCGATCAGAGCTGTGGCGTTGTGTCACTAAAAAACTGCGGAGACCTACCGTCATGGCCGCCGACCAATAAAGCAACCGTAGCTCATCGCGCCCGAGCGATAAGCTTCCAGAATCGTCGAGAAATCATCGAGGAACCGGGTGGTCTGTCGATCAATCAGTCTGGCCAACCAGCGGACGCGCGTTTGTTCGACGCGACGTCGGCAGATGCTCCAGGTTTCTGCCACTTGAGGTGTCCAATCCTGGACTGGCTCGACCTCGAGGCCTGCGGAGTTCATCCACTCCACATAGTCCTGAGCGTTTCCCAACGACGGACATAAAAAGCCCTCGCAGACTTTGCGGACCTGCTCCGCCCCGCCGGGCTCCGTCGCACGAGGTCCAGCCAGCCACGCGCAGATCGCCATGCGACCCCCTGGACGCAACCATTTGGCAGCCCGGTGGAAGAAGGCGGCTTTGTCGAAGAGATGCTCTGTGCATTCAATGCTCCAGACCACGTCGACTGACTCAGGTTGAAACTGAGCCACCTCTGCGTCGAGCCGTTTGAATGTTGTGTGCTGAGAAACACCATCCAGCCGAGCGGCCACGGACGCCCATAATCGCTGCACCGGACTGAGTGTGATTCCCATGACTTCTGCACCAAACTGCTTTGCGAGGCGAATCGACGAACCGCCCATGCCGCAACCAACGTCAATCACTCGATCTCCCGGTTGGATGCCAGCCAGTTCGGCCAGCGTATCGGTCAAATTCAGTTGAGCGACGTCGGGAGCCTCATCAGCTTTCCATAACCCATGATGAATGTGGCGGCCCCAGAGCAGGCGATAGAACAGAGTCGACAGGTCGTAATGAAACTGAATGTCCGGTTTGGACACTGTGGTGACGCTGATCATGGAGGCAGCACTCCTTGAAAAATGAGGCCGCTCACCACGATGTCACATGGATCGTGAATCGACTGGCGCCGGCGATCACCGTGACGCACCCAATCCGAAACATAACGGACCTGAATGGTCATAGGCAGAACCGAATCGGCACCGCACTGAGAATGTCATGCCACAGAAGTCGCCCGTCAGAATTTCCGGCTCGAGCCTTTGATCAAGCGGCCGTGTTGTTCAACTTCGCGCACGAAGTCGAGCATCCACCGCGATGCCAAAGCCATCGAGACCATGAACTCGTGGGACAATCTTCGAACCTGTAGCATCGAAGTCTGACGTGTTTTGAGTGCACAGAGATTGAAGACAAACTCTCTATGGCGAAGCTGTATTTTTACTACTCGACAATGAACGCCGGGAAATCCACGACGCTCCTGCAGTCGAGCTACAACTATCAGGAGCGCGGCATGAATACGCTCATCCTGACTCCGCTGCTCGATCACCGCTTTGGCATCGGAAAGGTGACTTCGCGAATTGGCCTCGCCTCTGATGCCATCACGTTCGACCAGGCACAGAACGTGGCCGAGATCGTGGAACGTCAGTTACGTGAGCGAACGCTGCATTGCGTGCTGGTCGACGAGGCTCAATTTCTCACTCGCGTGCAGGTGCAGCAACTGACCGACGTGGTCGATCGGCTCGACATCCCCGTGCTGGCCTACGGGCTGCGGACAGACTTTCAGGGCAACCTGTTTGAGGGCAGCCAGTGGCTGCTGGCCTGGGCGGACAATCTGGAGGAGATCAAAACAATCTGCCATTGCGGCCGCAAAGCGACGATGGTGCTGCGGCTGGATGACAAAGGCAGGCCGGTTCGCGATGGTGAGCAGATCAAAATTGGCGGCAATGAACGCTATCTGTCCGTCTGCCGCCAGCATTTCAAAGCGGGCATCGCCTCGCGACAATCCGCAGAACTTCCGTTTGATGAGTTGTGATTCGGTGCCCATCATTTCCAATGCGTGCGTCGTTTGCAGCGGAGTTCCACGTCCTTTTGCCAGGAGGCCATTCGCATGTTCTCATTTCGCGCTCGATGTTTCTGGAGTTTGACCGCGCTGCTGTGCGCCGTGTCATCGGTCGCCCTGGCCGATGTGGTCTCCGGACCAACCGCCGGTTCCAAACCAGAAGCGTTCAAGGTGGCGATCGCTACGGGCGATGACGCCGGCAAGGAAGTCGATCTGGTTGAACAACGCAAAGACAAGCCGCAAATCCTGGTCTTTATCCCGGCAGACAAATGGGACCGTCCGATGGCTCGCTACTTGAAGACGCTGGATACGGAACTGTCGGAGAAGCGGCCTGACCTGCGAGTCGTGGCGATCTGGCTGACGGACGATGCCAACAAGTCGAAGGAATACCTGCCGAAGGCCGACCAGTCCTTGAAGTTCAAGCAAACGACGCTGGGTGTCTACGAGAAAGACAAGAACGGCCCGAACACCTGGGGCATCAACTCCGATGCGCACCTGACCGCTATCAGCATGAGCGGCAAGGTAGCGGACTTCAGCGTGGGCTATCGATCACTCAACGAAACCGACGTGCCCGACCTGCTGAAGAAGCTGAAGCCCGCGAAGTAGGGGCGAGGAGTGCAGTTGTTGTAGGGCGGACGATCCTGTCCGCCAGCGTTCCGGCGGACAGGATTGTCCGCCCTACCAGGAAATCTTGCGGCGTTGCCGCGTTGAAAGGGAGTGATGATGCGATACGCCGTGGTTGTGGACGCCGTGCGAACGCCGATCGCGAAGGCTTCTCCCGAGACGGGTTACTTTCGCGACGTCCGAGCGGACGAACTCTCAGCGGGCATCATGCGGGCACTGGTGGAACGCACCGGCATTGATCCTCAGCTCATCGAAGACATTCGCTGGGGCTGCGTACAGCAGCAGGGCGAGCAGGGTTATGACGTCGCTCGTATCGCGTCGCTGATCGCGGATCTGCCGATTGAAGTCGGCGGAGTAACCATCAACCGCAACTGTGCGTCAGGCCTGACGGCGATCTGCGACTGCGCGATGAGCATTGCTGCCGGTTGTGAAGACATTCAGATCGCGGGCGGTGTCGAGCACATGGATCACATCCCCGCGTTGAAGGATTACGACCCGTCGCCGAGCCTGTTTCGCAAGCACAGCGAAGCCATCATGAACATGGGCCTGACGGCGGAATACCTCGCGATGAAGTATCAGGTTCCGCGTCAGAAGCAGGATGAATTTGCCGCCCGCAGCCATCAGCTTGCGGCGGCGGCAACTGCTCAAGGAGCGTTCGCGAAGGAGATCGCTCCGACATGGGGCCGCAACGAGGCCGGTCAGAAGTCGTTAGTGAGCGTCGATCAAGGTATTCGAGCGGACACAACGGCCGAGGCCCTCGCGAAGCTGCCGCCCGCGTTCAATCCGGCGGGCGGTTCGGTCACGGCTGGTAACAGCTCGCAGCTCAGTGTTGGAGCCGCGGCGTTGCTGGTGATGTCTGAAGAGAAGGCGAAGGAACTTGGCTTCAAGCCGCTGGCTCGTATTCGAGCGATGGCAGTCACCGGTGTCGCTCCCGAAGAAATGGGCATTGGCCCGGTGCCTGCAATTCACAAAGTGATGAAGCGCGCCGGACTCTCTTTGAAGGACATGGACTGCATCGAGATCAATGAAGCGTTCGCCGTGCAGGTGCTGTCGGTGTTGAAGCTGCTCGGCATTAACGAAGAGAAGGTCAACACGCGCGGGGGCGCCGTAGCACTCGGTCACCCGCTGGGCGCCAGCGGAGCACGCGTCGCCGTGACGTTGCTGCATCGCATGCGTGACACCGGAGCAAAGTACGGACTCGCGTCTTTGTGCGTCGGCCAAGGCCAAGGCGTCGCGACGATCTTTGAAGCCGTGTAACGAAGTACATGGAAAGATGATTGGTCTGCCATTCGCCTGATCCCATTCGTTTGTCTCACTGACAAGTTGCAACTCCGAGCCGTTGTAATGTCAGACGAATGGGGACAAACGAATGACGCATCGCTGGTTTATCGCGTCTGAAGTCGCCTTGTAGAGAGGCCGGTTTGCGATGGGTTGGGACGCAGATGCTGTCTATGGCGGTAGGCCGTTTGACTACGTTGACCCGGAGCAGGATCCGAGTGCCGCGAGAGCGTTCTACGCAGCATCAGATGAAGCAGTGGCGTTGGCAGGTGGTGTCGATAGTTTCCTGGTTCATGGTGGACTCGACGTTTCATCCTGCGTAGAGGTGCTAGCCCGACTCTCTGGTGAAACAAATCGTCAGGCAGTGTGGGACGTCGAAAGAACTCGCGAGCTCAACAATTCAATTCAGTGGCCTGATCTCACGACACTACCTGAGACAGAGCATTGGCACGTTGCTTCAGCGCGGGCGTTTTTGCGAGTCTGTGCCGAGCAAGGCTACGGGATCCAGTTTGATCCCTAGGGGCGTAGTAGCGCCCATCAAATGATTCACCTCAGCTCGCGATCATTCGCTGGTGCCTGAATTGAAACTCGGACGTGCAGAGCAAGGCAATCTGTCGATACCCTACTCCAGCGCTACGAACTTCATGCGTTGAGCCTCCCTTGAGCGAGAGCCCGTCATGTTGAAACTTCGAGGCAATTTGCTGGACGTTTCGAGTCCTCTCAGCCGTCGCGGCTTTCTGTCGCTCGGGACGCTGGCCCCCTTGGGCATCAGCCTGGGACACGCGCTGTCGACTCGTTCGGCACATGCCGCTGACACTCCGCCGAAGACGTCGGCCATCATGTTCTTCATGGCTGGCGGTCCTTCGCATATTGATACGTATGACATGAAGCCGGATCAGCCCGCCGAGATCCGCGGTCCGTTCGGCAGCATTGGAACGACTCTGCCCGGCTTGGATGTCTGCGACTTGATGCCGCAGCACGCAACCATCGCGGACAAGCTGGCCGTGATTCGTTCCATCACTCATGACCTGTCGGTGCACGACGACGCGACGCATTGGGTGCAGACCGGTTATCCGTTGCTCAATGCCCGGCAACGCGGCCAGCAGAATCCCAGCCAGGGATCGGTGGTGTCGTATGTGCGAGGCTCGAATGCTCAGGGTATGCCAGCCTATGCCTGCATCCCTGAGGACTACCGGCGGCACGCGGGTTTCTATGAGCATGCGGCGTTCTTGAGTTCTCGCCACAACGCGGTGGATGCCGGAGGCGATCCAACACTGGGCAACTATCGCCTGCCGGACTTTCTGCCGCCGAAGGAACTCACCCTGCCGCGAGTCGAGAACCGCCGCGATTTGCTGGGGCAGATGGATAGCCTCTATCGCAGCGTCAATGCTGAGCGACCCGTCGTCGAAATGGACTCTGTGCAACGTCAGGCGTTTGAGTTGGTGTGCGGATCGAAGGCGCGCGACGCGTTTGACCTCACGCGCGAACCAGCGGCGTTAAGAGATCGCTACGGCCGTCATGCCTCCGGTCAGTCAGCGCTGCTGGCGCGTCGACTGGTTGAGGCGGGAGTGACCTATGTCACCATCAATCTCTACGAGAAAGATGTGGATTGGTGGGACGACCACTACACTATCGAGAAGAACCTGCGGAAGCGATTGCCACAATACGATCAGGCCTTGGCCGCGCTGATTGAAGACATCTATTCGCGCGGTCTGAACGATCGAGTGCTGATCGGCGCGTTTGGAGAATTTGGTCGCGCTCCGCGAGTCGACCAACACGCCGGTCGCGGTCACTGGCCGCGAGCGATGCATGCGGTTCTCAGCGGCGCGGGCATCAAGACTGGGCAGATCATCGGCTCGACCACGAAAGACGGCGGCGAACCCGCCGATCGAGCAATGGGTCCCGGCGATCTACTGGCGACGATCTATCATGTGCTCGGCATCGACCCGCATCACATGCTTCCCGACCGCCAGAACCGCCCCGTCAGCGCCATCGCCAGCGGCCAGCCGATTCGGGAATTGGTCGGTTAGGTTCGTTGTAGGGCGGACAATCCTGTCCGCCGCCGGACAAGATGTCCGACCTGCTTCACAGCCGAGGCGGCTCGGCAGGAGCCTCGCCCTCCCAAGGCAGTTCTACGGCCACAGTGCGTCGATGCGATGCCGGCAGGCGGCGGCGAGACGCTGCAGACGCGGGTCGGAAGCATTGTCGGCCAGCTTCAGCGATTCGTTGTAGTACCAGTTGATGTCGTCCTTGCTGGCGTTGAACCGCGACCACAACTCCGAACCGTCAGCGAGGTCCACCAGCATCGACGTGAGATTGTGATACTTGTCGGCCAGCACGATCGCTTTGGCACCGGGCGGAGCGGTCTGCAGTCGCGCCAGATGCTCCCGCTTCCGGGCGTTCCACGGCAGCTTTTCGCCGTTGTTGCTGGCTTTGACTTCGCTGGTCGCGAGCACCAGTTCCACCACGGCGGCGGGGAACTCCGCCCGACAGCTTTCGATTGTGTAGCTGGTGTCCTCAATCACATCGTGCAGCAATGCAGCCGCGAGTATTTCAGGCTCAAAGTACCCGGCTTGAGAAAGCACGAGCGCGACACTCGCGGGGTGAGCGAGGTACGGCACCGGCGATGCCTTGCGCTGCTGATCCCGGTGCGAGATCGCCGCAATCCGCATGGCTCGTTCCATCAGGTCCGGGAAGAGTTCGTTCACGATCAGCTCTCTCCATGAATACTTCAGGGGCATCGCCGCCCAACGGATGGGGAGTTCGAATCCTACGCATTAGTGCAAGCGGGAGCGACTCGTGCGGACACGACGAGTCCAGTCTTGGCTGGCACCAGCGCTAGCCTCTCCGCATCCTTCTTCCGTCATCGATTTGCATCCCTTAAGTGCAACTTAAGGTGCTTGAGATTCTGATGTTGCGTTCGAAGAGTTCGAGCCCTGAGTAGAGCGAAGGATCGCGCGGGAACTGCGGGTCACCGCAGTCGCTCGGTGAGCGAAATCATCAGGCCGGACTCGATACGTGCTTTTGGATGCAGTTGACTTGTTTGCGTGATGTTTCGGCAACCAGCCAATCCTAACTTCCCCGAATCGATGCGGCCGAATCCAGACACCACTGGTGCGAGTGCTTGGGTGGTTTTAAGCGACGTCCGTCCTGCATTGGATTCCCGATGCGCCCGGACTCGGATGGAACTAGTCCCGCGAATGCGGTCTCGAACTGTTGGTTGCGACCTTTCCTGACACGAGTGACACTAGCGTTTTAGCCCGCCGGGCATCTTCCTTCGCGGCACTTCTTGCTCCCGAACCCGGCATGAGAGATCAAATCAGTAAGCAGAGGACAAAGAATGTCAAAATTATCCGTTAAGAAACGCGGATTCACACTGATCGAACTGCTGGTGGTGATTGCGATCATCGCCGTTCTGGTGGCTCTTCTTCTCCCCGCAGTTCAGCAAGCCCGAGAGTCCGCTCGTCGTTCACAGTGCAAGAATAACCTCAAGCAGATCGGCATCGCTCTGCACGACTACATGGGCACTCACCGCGTGCTGCCGATGGGCGGTATGGTGAACGGCAACGACTTCAGTTGGCACGTCTTTATTCTGCCGTTTGTCGACCAACAGTCGCTCTACGATCGCATCGACTTCAATCTGGACGGTGGCGGCAGCGCAGGGAACTGGATCACGACCACAGCACCGTATTTTAACTTGGGTGCCGTCAGGGTTCCTGCTTACACGTGTCCGAGTTCTACAAAGGAGTATGAAAATGGCGGCACTGTGAACTGGACCACCCACTACTATGGCATTCAGGGTCCAAAGCTTAGCACGGTTTACCAGTGCCATTCGCTAACCGGTCCCGCCACGTATACCCCACCGACGGCGTACGCAGCCGACTGTGTCATGCTGCCTGGAACACTGGCAAACCACGGCGGCTACGCGACCAAGGGTGTGTTAAGTCGGATTTCCAAAGTCAGCGATCGCGACGTCACGGATGGAATGTCCAACACCATCTTTGTGGGCGAGATTTCCAACTCCAAAACACTGGCTGGAGCCGACATGGTCGGCTATCGAATCTGGCTGCGCGGCGCAGAGGGAACCGCGTCTGGAGGCACGAAGAACATCACGTATCCAATTAACTCGACAGGATACAACGGCTCCAGCAACTTCAACGACATCAGCTTGGGCAGCAACCACGTGGGTGGAACCCAGGCGCTAATGGGAGACGGCGTTGTGAAGTTCGTGAGCGAAAATATCAGCATGGCAATCCTGCTGGGAGCCGCCAGTCGAGATGGAGAAGAAGCCACTACGCTCGGCGACGAGTAACGGCATTGGCTCACGCCCGGTGCCATGATTTAATTGCCGAGTTGCGACGTAAGCTTACGTCGCAACTCGGCAAGTTGTTTTTGATCAGGCATGCTACTTCGGATGTAGTCGCTTGCCAGCCGTGATGTCGCATCAGGGTAAGCTGGCCGCACCTGATCGGCAGTGTTCTTGTCATGGGACGACATCGCCCGCAGGGGCGACTTGAAGAAGGTAAATCTCCATGTCACTACGCATTTTTCAATTGGCCGCGATCGGATTTCTTGCTTGCTGCCTGGCTGGTTGCGGAGGCGGGCCAACCAGCGGTCCCAAGCAAAGCACCGTGATGGTGGGCGATCGAATGGTGAACTCGTTCCTCGACGTCCCTGGCGAACTCAAGCAAGAGGGCGATTCAGCCGTCGTGACCATTGGTGCAGTCAAGGTGCAGATCGAGAAAGAGCGCGTTGTCATTGATGGCAACGATTCCGGTCCGATCCCTGCGACAGCACGGCGAATCGATGTCACAGTCGTGGATAACATGCTCACGGTGAACGCGGATGAGGCGCCCGTCTGCGCAAAGTCGATCAAGGCGAAAGAGACGAAGTAGGACTATCCTGCGACTTCGGTGGCGGTTGGCTGCGGCCGGCCCAATCGAACGAGGCCTGGAGTCACGTCCACATCGAGCGCCGCGACTTTGCCCTGGTCAAGCTGTTCCCAGGCAATCGCGGCCATCGCGGCGTTGTCGGTGCAGAGCGCGAACGGAGCGATGTGCAGGTCAACTCGGGCGCGTTGTGTCATTTGCTCAAGCTGTGCTCGCAAAAGCTTGTTGGCAGCGACGCCTCCCCCCACGCACAGTGACTTGCGATCGCGCTGCTGCAAGGCTTTACGGCACTTGGACACAAGCACATCGACCACGGCCGCCTGAAAGCTGGCCGAGATGTCAGCGATCCGTTGTTCGGTCTGCGGCTCGGGCGCAGCGGACGATCCGGGAATCCCCTGGAAAGCGTAGAGCACGGCTGTCTTCAGGCCGCTGAAGCTGAACTCGAGACGGTCGTTGTGCAAAAACGGGCGAGGAAAAGCCACGGCTTTAGGATTACCGTGTTCCGCATGCCGCTGAATCGCGGGTCCACCGGGAAAACCAATACCCAAAATCTGAGAGACCTTGTCGAAGGCCTCACCCGCCGCGTCGTCAATCGTGGAGCCGATCAGCTCAAACTCAGTCGGACTGCGGCAGTCATACAGGTTGGTGTGGCCACCGCTGACGACGAAACCAATCGTCGGGAAGATATCTCTTCCGGCCGCCATGCGGCAGGCGTAGATGTGGGCTTCGATGTGATTGACCGCCACCAGTGGCACATCCAGCACCAAAGCCAGTGTCTTCGCGGCGGTCAGACCAACCAACAGCGAGCCTACCAGACCCGGTTGGGTTGCTACTGCGATGGCTCCGATGTCATCGAGTGTCACGCCAGCCTGCTGGAGGGCTTCGTCGATGACGGGAATGATCCTTCGCACATGAGCCCGCGATGCAATTTCCGGCACCACGCCCCCGAAGTCACGATGCAGTTCAAACTGAGAAGCGACAACGCTTGAAAGCACATGGCGTTCGCGATCAATCACCGCAGCGGCGGTTTCATCACAGGAAGACTCCAGCGCCAGCAAGTAGCGGATACCAGCAGGGTCGTAGTTCACAACAACAACATCCCGACGCAGAACACACTTCAACCGCAGCGACAACAACCGCCCGGTTCAAACACGCAGCTTAGCTGGTGGTTCTCAGCGCGTCGCTGGTTGCCACTTCCTCGGCTCCACTCACGAAGCCGGGCATTCAATCGTCGAGGCCGACGAGGTTACCTCGTGTTAATCGCCTGTGCCGCATCGGTGCCGGGCATCGGTAACGGGGCCGATGCGGGCAGCGTGTATTGCCGCTCGATCGCCTTGCGAATGAGCGACCGGCTTTCGTCCGCCGAGATTCCCGTGCGTCGTTCAACAGTCTGAGCTTCGTCGGCCAGGGAATCGTTCTTGATCCGTTCCCGAAACCACAGCGAATAGTCGCCCTGCTTCAGGTGATACAGCCACGTGTCCTCGTCCACGCCATCTGCAAGTTGCAGGAACAGGAAGAGGTTTTGTGCCCGCAGGTTGAGATTCCCCTTCCGGCCGCGAAAGTAGAAACTCCGATCTGGCGGAAGTTCGCCCTCGGCGTACTTGCGGATGTGTCGGCGACGTTCCGTTCGGCAGGGTGAAATCCGCACGCGATACGGAGCTTCGCCACTGTGCCGTGACCACAGCAGCACCTCGCCCGGTCCAAGCGTGATCTGCGGAATCTCTGGAGGCGCCTCGCCCAGCACCTTGCAGAATTCGTTAATCGTCTGTTCGGGCGAAGCACCAACAGCCAATACGGTCCCGACCGATGCCAGCACCGGCGGCGCGACCTGCTCGGGATGCACAGTAATAAAAACACTGTTTCTCATATCGGCGGGAACGGTACCGGGTTCCCACGATGCGGGCAGCAGATGGTGCGCTTCATCCACAATCATCCAATGCGGACGCCCGGTGCGACCTTTCATCTCGCTCAACCGCGGCAACAAGCTCATGAAGAACGGCGGTCGATCGTTGATGGACATGCCAACCAGGTTAATCCCTGTGCAATGCTTGGGATCATTAAGCAATTGCAGGACTTCCTCGACTGCCGGGCCGTGTTGCGGATTCCCTTGCGAGATAATTCCTTCCAGTGATTCATAATCACCTTCGGGATCGATGATACAGAACTGGTAGCGCAGCTCCGTCAAACGCTCCATGAGACTGGTGGCGACGGTCGACTTGCCACTGCCGGATGGTCCCGCAATCAACACGTTGGGCCCGTACGGGGACAGGCAAACTTCCTCGCCGTTATCGCGCAGCCCCAACAGCAGGTGGTGACGGTGCAGGCGGTCATCAACACCCTGCAGGTCGTGGTCCACCATGTTGTCAATCAGTTCCGCGACGCCTCGGCCATGATCCCCTGCAGTCACCAGATCGACTCGCTCCTTAACAACCGGCAGTGCGTTCGCGACGGCGACGCCACATTCGCAGATGTTGAGAAACGCGTGATCGTTCTCGGCATCTCCGACTCCGACTGTCTCATGAGCCGACAACCCCAGATCCTTCAAAGCGGCCAGAAGTCCGGTCGCTTTGTTGATACTGGTGGGCAGGACCATGACCGCGCCCTTGTTGAAAATGACCTGCAGTTCGAGACCGAGGTCGCGGATCGTCTGGAGCACGACAGTCTCATGCGGGTGCCAGGTCGCGACGATCACGCGTCCCACAGACAGTGGTCCGACGCCGCGATGCTTCAGCGCGCGCACGAAATCGTCACCAGCAGGATCGCCCAGCAGTTTTTCTTCGCGCGTCGAAGGGTGATAGAGCAACGCTCCGTTCTCCGCCACGACGCGTTCGAAGAGATGAATCTCCGGAAAAATCTCGATTAGTTCATCCAGTTCTCTGCCGGTAACGAGGATCAGCTTGCGTCCGGTCGCCAGCAATCGTTCGAGTGCGGCGAGAGTCGGAGCATCGACTCGTCCATCGTGCGCCAGAGTGCCATCGTAGTCACAGGCCAACGCGTGATAGCGCATGATCAAATGCCTTTCCTCGGATCGAGTCGTCCTGTTCGCGCTGTCGAGATCAGCTCTGGTCGGTATCAGCAGGCGACGTCAATAAGCGGCGTCCCCTGTGTTCAATCTCTCTCCTACAACAAGCGCGCCGTCGTGCTGTGTACGCGGGCAAATCCTCGTTCGCGTGAAAAGTCTGACGGGCGCGCGGTCATTGCATGCGCTGATCACCCTCTGACCCGGACACGATCTATCCACGGCGATGGATCAGCTCCGTTTTTCTGGTCACGGCAAAAGTCGCGAGCAGCGGCACACGATTCGCGAACTCAACGCCGGCATGCTCACTGACTGACATGCATTCGACATGCAGAGTGAATTCATCATGGAAACAAGAGGAGCAATCATGAGGTCTCTTAAGACAATGAATGCCGAAATGCATCATCGCGCTGGAAAAGTGAAATATGCGTTGGCTGGCTGGCTGATTGGCCTGCCACTGCCCATCGTCCTGATCCTGCTGTTCTTCCGTGGCTGTGACTTCTGACCAGTCTCGGGGGAACGCTGATTAAAGAATTACCTGCAAGGTCCTTCGCGAGATCAAGGCTGATGTCGCGAAGGATCTTCGTTTTGGCGACCACGAGAATCACATGGAGGGCCCTGAGGACAGTCGTCGCAGCGGGTGAAGAACGCGGGCGATATCGAGCTTGAATAGACGGACCGAAGATGAAGCCTGCCAAATTCCGATAGTCAGATCGTCAGGATCGCGATCGGTTACGTGCCCAAACTGAGCCCGTAGCATCCAATGCGTCTTGCCAATAGCATTTCCGGTTGCAGACTTTGGTTACGTAACAACTACTGACTCGCCATGAGGCTTGATCAATGAACTTCGGGAAATCGCTGTGTTCTGGCCCTGTCACGCGTCGCGAATGCCTGGCCGCGGGCGCGCTTGGTCTGGGCGGTCTGGCTCTGCCCGACCTGTTCCGGATGCAGGCTCAGGCCGCTGAAGCCGGACGGCGAGTTGATCCGGACACTTCGGTGATTTTCATCTGGTTGCCCGGTGGTCCACCACACATGGACATGTACGACATGAAGCCCAAGGCTTCGTCGGACTATCGCGGCGTGTTTACCCCGATTCCCACGACGGTGCCAGGCCTGGACGTCTGCGAGCTGATGCCGCATCACGCCCAACTGGCTCATAAGTATTCGGTCGTCCGTTCCGTCGCTCACAACTTTGCCGATCACGGCGGCGGCCACAAACGCCTGATGACCGGCCGCATTCCCAATACGCCGGTCGACACCGTGAACGACGCGCCCGCCACGGGATCGGTCGTCGCCAAGTGCCGCGAATGGATCGATCGTGGCATTCCGAACTACATATCGATGAATCCGGGTGGACGTACCAACGATGTGTTCGCGCAGGGCGCCGCCTACCTCGGACAGTCTTACCTGCCGTTTAACGTTGAAGGCGACCCCATGTCGCCGAGGTTTTCGGTGCCGAACATCGCGCCGACCGGAACCTCTCAAGACCGAGTCAGCGACCGCATGTCGCTGCTGACCAATCTCGACCGCATTGAACGCCAGATGGACGCTGCGGGAGTGATGAGGTCCATCGACCGCTATCAGCAGCGCGCGGTCAGTATGCTGTTGAGCGACCGCGCCAAGAAGGCGTTCGATCTGACACTGGAACCAGAAGTCGTCCGCGACCGCTACGGCCGTCACTGCTGGGGCCAACGAGCCTTGATGGCTCGCCGTCTGGTGGAGGCCGGCGTCAGCTTCGTGACCGTCGTCATGGAAAACCCCTACCAGTCCAACGTGCCGTTCCTGAAGCAAGGCGTCTACAACTGGGACTCGCACGCGGTGAACTGCCACATCTGGGACGACCTCAACGTCCGCCTGCCAATCTACGACCAAGCCGTCATGGCATTGATTGACGACGTCTACCAACGTGGTCTGGATGAGAAGACTCTGATCGTCGTTACTGGCGAGTTCGGTCGCACGCCGCGCATTGAGAACTCTGTCGGTTCACAGACAGGAGTGATGCAACCCGGTCGCGATCACTGGCCGCAGGCGATGTCCATGATCCTGGCTGGCGGCGGCATGCGTACCGGCCAGGTCGTCGGTTCGACAAACTCGAAGGGTGAGCACCCCGCTGATCGACCACTCACGCCGAACGATCTGTGGGCCACGGTCTATCGCCATTTGGGCATCGATTACACGGATTCGTTCCTGGATCGCCGCGGACGTCCGATGCCAATCCTGCCCTTCGGCGAACCCATCAACGAACTGCTGCGTTCTTAGGGATGCATCAAGGTTGAGATGGCACGTCTATTGTGGGTCGGACAATTTTGTCCGACTGCCGGACAACATCGTCCGGGCTGATTGCAATTGTCACTCAGGTTTGATCGGCTTCAGATCCGCGTCGCGCAGGCCGACCAGCAGGCATTCGCCGTCGGGTGAAACCTTCAGTTCGCCATATTTCGCTTTTGCGTAAGCCGGGCCGTGCCCCTCCTGGAAGAAGAACGATTCCGCGCCGATGCGCACGCGCCAGTTGCGAACTCGATAGCGGATGCGTTGTTCGTTGTTCGCCAGCGGTTGACCGGCATCGATGCGGCGGAATCGGCCAATCCGACGATCGTCCAGAGCTACCACGAAGTAGCCGTTCTCGGTTTCCTTGTTCCAGGCGTTGCTGCGAGCTTCGTTGGAGACAGAGTAGTTCAACGCCATGTAGTCACCCTGCATCAGCGAACGCGGGTCCGCCGGTGCCAGTTCCAGATACAGACTGTCGTGTGATTGAATGAACTGTTCTTTCTGAATGACGATCCCATTCAGAGCGGCCAGCACCAGCGCGCTAGTGACGAGGAATGCAGACTTCATATCAACCTCCCGAGGCGAACTGCCTCTTCAAACTTCAAGCCACGGCGTTGGCTGGTGACTCCAGCAACAGTACCTGACGACGGATAAAGAAACGCGACGTCCAGAGGATGGCTCCACTGGCAATGAGCGTGCCCGACTTGAACAACAGCGACGTATCCAGGCTGTAGTAGAACGCGATCAGGTACAGCGGCAGGAAGGCGATGCCCAACGCTCGCAACGCACCGTCGCGTTCCAGATGCCCCAAGACGATCACACCCAATGCGGCCAACACACCCGGCACGGACATGACGCCCAGCAGCGCGGCAGCTACCGCGATGGCGATCGTCAGCCGCCAGTTCCTGTGATGGCCCGATGACAGCAACCAGACGGATAACCAGATCTCCGCGACGACCTGCACCATCGACGACGGCCAGGCCACCACGTTCACATGCGGCAGCAACGGGATGATGAGCACGCCAAACAGGCCCAGTACCAGTGCGTAACCCAGCGGCCACAATATCCGGAGCGGTCGCCAGGCAAAGATTGCTCCGATACCCAGCGTCTGAGCTAGAACCAGACCGTGCACCCCATCGGGTACGCGCGAATCCAGAAAGGCGGCCACAATCCAGATCTGCGGCGCGGCAGCCAACATGAAACGGCAAACGCTGCTGGGAAACAATGGATAGAGAACCAGGCTGAAGACGGTAGACGCCAGAGCGATTACCCACAGTCCCGTCCCCGCTCGGCCAATCTGAGCGACTCCAATCAGCAGGGCGCCGTAACCTGTGAAGGCCAGTGCGAGACTCAGATGCCTGAGGAATGGCTGCTGAGACACGCGTTGAATCACGATCGAGCCGACGCACAGCATAGTGCCCAGCATCATCGTCGAGACCGAGCTGTCGTAGATCTCCATGATGCCGGCGCAGATCAGAAAGAAGATGCACGACACCCACGCACCAAACGCGACCAGTGCTTGAATGAACCACGGCGCACGGTCGGCGGCATCGGCTTCGAGTGATTTTTCGATCGTCGGCAGATGGTCCGTCGTCAGGTGCCCCGTGCTGACGAGATGCTGCAGCATCTCGCGAGTAGTACGTTCAGAGGTTTCTTCCGGGGCGAAGAGTTGAGCCGCGCCGGAATGTACTCGATCACGACGAAACTCCAGACCAACGCGTCGCAGCCACACCGCCGCCATGCCGACACAGCCGATCACCGAGGATCCCACCACGAAGACGCCCAGTTCATCGGGAAACCCGCTATCGAATAGCACTTCACCGAGGATCGAGTTCACCAACACGCAGACACAGCCAACGATCACCGTCAGGGCGAACAGATCACGAGTCTGATAGCGATGAAAGCGATACATCAAAGCGCTGGCCACTGCGA
Source organism: Planctomycetaceae bacterium (assembly GCA_021732995.1). Taxonomy (GTDB): domain Bacteria; phylum Planctomycetota; class Planctomycetia; order Planctomycetales; family Planctomycetaceae; genus AM-0621. The sequence goes on from JAKFWA010000055.1 coordinate 78,921, forward strand.
AGACAACGCTTCCCAGCGCGAAATCCCAACGGTCGAAACCGTCGAAGATGAACATCAACACGGGCGCCAGCAGCGGAACCAAAGTAGCCGGAACCAGCAGCCAGCGCAGCCAGTTGTTCTTCAACCACACGTAGCCGCGCTGATGGCCGAGTTCACGCAACTGCGCGGCGACTCCATTGAAGACGCCGAGCGAGATGGCCATACCCAAGGTCTGCATGTCGTGCGGCGCACCGCTCTGCTTCCACGCCAGACCGATCGCGACGTTGACGAGCCCGATCCACAACGCCCAAAGAGCATCGAAGCGAGCGAGGATCACCCAGGGAAGAATGAGCACTGCCCAGCCGACAAACAGTTCGTATGCGTCGGCCCCGGTCTGATAGACCTGTCCGTAAACCGCCAGGAAGGCTCCGACAAGCGCTGCGGCGGCCGTTTGGCCGGCTTTGCCCAGCAACGTGTCCAGCCCCTTCCATAAGGCGAACCCGCACGCTCCGAGAATCGCAACCTCAATCAGTCCCAGCTTGAGCAGTGGCGGCATATCCGCCCAGTTCCACGCGACGAAGCACACCACGCCCGCTCGCATCAGCAACAGACCGAGGAACAGCAGCGCGCGTTCGATCCATTGCCACCAGCCGAGCGGTCCCAGCAACCACTGCAACGCCTCGCGTCGTCCGCCATCGTCAATGTGGCCTGCGGCAAACAATAGGCGCGCGGTTCGAGTCTCGGCCGGTTGCTCCAACGCCGAGTCTGTGAGCGCAACGGACGTCGCAGGTGGAGTCGCAATTGGAACGTCGTCGGAATTGAACATGCGGGGATCTCGGTGCGGGGTAAACCGCATTTGAGGACCTTCTCTGGAAATTCATCTTCATGCCCGCCAGAGCAGGCGAAATCCAAGGCTGGATATCATGCACGATTCCATGAAAACGCTGAACTATCTGTTGTAGCGCCCGGTTTTCCGCCACAGTCGCTACAGAATCTGAAGCTAAAGTTTGAGAGTGTTCGGCATCGATCATTTCCCTGGAATGAGATTGCGGTGTCGCGGCTTGTAATTCGAAGCTCACCAAGGTCTCATTCGTCGAAATGCCGCTCGCGGGATCTTTCATCAGCACGTTCTTGCGGAAGGAGCGACATGTCTGACGCCTACCTACTGGATTCGCTGCCACAGCAACTGGGTTCAGATATGCCCGCGCGCGACTTGTGGATCGGCTTTGATCTGGGCGGCACCAAGATGCTGGCCGCGCTGTGCGATGAGCGCATGGAAGTCATCGCACGCAAGCGCAAGAGCACCAAAGGCCACGAAGGCGCAGAAGCCGGTATCGAGCGTGTGAAGAACACCATCGAGAAGGTCGTCGAAGAAGCGGGCGTGTCGCTTGATCGAGTGGCCGGCATCGGCATCGGCTGCCCTGGTCCGCTGGATCTGAATGAAGGGGTTGTGCTGCAGACTCCGAATCTCGGTTGGAAAAATGTTCCGATCTGCGAGCTGCTGGAGAAAGAATTCGGTATCCCGACAGTTCTTGTGAACGACGTGGACGCGGGCGTGTATGGCGAGTACCGACTCGGAGCAGCTCAGAAGGCTCAATGCGTCGTCGGCCTGTTCCCCGGCACGGGGATCGGCGGCGGATGCGTCTACAACGGGCAGATCCTGCGAGGACCAAAGCTGTCGTGCTTTGAAGTCGGCCACATGCGCGTCGTCCCTGAAGGCGACTTCTGTGGCTGCGGTCGTCGCGGTTGTCTGGAGACCATCGCCAGTCGACTCGCGATCTCTTCTGAGGTCGCAAAGGCGGCTTATCGAGGTCAGGCTCCGAACCTGCTGGAACTTGCGGGTACCGACCTGTCGAACATCCGTAGCGGCGTGCTGGCCGAAGCGATCGAGAAGGGCGACAAGATGGTCGAAAAGATCGTCCGCAACGCCGCCAAGCATTTGGGCGTCGCAGCAGGCGGCCTGATCAACTTGCTGTGTCCCGATGTCATCCTGCTGGGCGGTGGATTGGTTGAAGCGCTGCCGAAGCTCTACAGCGAAGAAGTCCGCAAGGCTGCCGAAGACTTCTCGATGCCTGCCTATCACGACTCATTCAAGGTCGTCGTGGCGACGCTCGGAGATGACGCCGCCGCCAAGGGCGCGGCCGTTTGGGCTCAAGCCACCATCGAGTCTCGGGGCTAAGCCAACAGACCGCAGATTGCATGAGTGAGCGAAACAGCAACAGCGGTTCGTCGCTCTCGGTATTCTATTGGACGGTGACTGTGGGCCAATCGAAATGGCTACTTGCGTCCGGTGAATTCCACCTGGTCAGGCGCAATCAGGAATTCGACAATTCGAGCCTGCTGGTACCGCGTCTTCAGCTTCACGCGTTTGAGTTCCGGCGCGGGCTTGATGAACAGGATCTGATAGTTCGCAAAGTAGCTGGCGTGTGACGTCTTCACAGGCTTGCCAGCTTCATCCTGAACTTCGTGCGTAACGTTCTGGTTCTCCTGATACTTGATACCTCGTACGAGCAAACAGGGCCACTCGGACTTCAGATTCATTGATGCGATGTTCCCGCCCAACGACTTGATTTCGATGTGATACTGCTTGTTGTCTTCGAGTTGCCCGTTGGACGAGTAACCTCCCATGTTCGCACCCACGTCCTCTGTGATACTGGCCTCACCAGGTCCGATGGCGCGCACAATTTCCAGATTATGAACCGAGTTCTTGACGGTCATATTTAACGACGTGGTTTGATCCTTGCCCGGTAGGTCGATCCAGTCCGACTCAGTCACTTCGTTAGGTCCGAATTCGGCGGTATCGTGGCGATAGCAGGTAAGAATCAGCTTCCAGGCAGGCTCTTCAGCGGACAGGTTGCCCTGCCAGTTGTTGTGGTTACCGAGAGCGTCGAGAAGTTGCGTGTTCGCATACCACAACGTCGTGGGCTTTCCCCCCTGCTCGTAGGAGACCTCGGGCATAACGTTCCAATTGACTTGCTCACCCTCGCCGCTGTTGTACTTGTGCTCGTGAATTCTGACCTTCTTCAGCGTAATCGCCAGGTCCCCGTCTGACTTCGAGGCCGGCAGAGACTCAGGCGTCCATGAAGGCGGTGGGGTGGTCAGCGGGTTGGGCAGATCGAGCTCACCGACCATCTCGTCCGCAGTGTTATACACGCGCAGCTTGAAAGTCTTCCCGGATCGAAACGCCTTGAAGCCGCTCGCGACGAGAATGAGTCGTGGCGCGCCCGAATGATCGACGGAAGTGTCCAGAGCAAACGGTCGACCTCCGCTATGCGAGCTGTGGGAATACCCGGAGTAAATCTGTCGCTGTGGATCCCAGTCCCGCAGTTCGTTGCCGTGCTGATCGACAATGGCGCTCCGTTTCCACCAGTCGAAATCGAGTGACTTTCCTGTCTTGGCGTTGCGACGAGTCATCCAGACAGAAACGCGAGTGGAGTGCGCGTGGTAGTGGGCAACTTCCCGACGCGATCCCATGCCAAAGAATCCGCCTCCAGCGGGCAGATCGACGTGCAATTCGTGCGTTGACGTTCCCTCGCGAACGGCGTGCACGGCCAGAATCGAACCATCCGGCATTGTGACCTGCGCCAGCGTCGGCAGATTGAATAATGGAGCGGGCGGCTCGATTCTCGCCAGCACTGTGATGACACCCACCAGCGCCGCGAATCCGAGCATCACGGCGCCTGCGAGCAGGACAAGGGGTGGCACGTGCCGTGGGGGTCGGCCGGCGTACGGGCTGTGGGACTCATTAGAAGTGTTCATGGTGGGGTCTTTGAGAAACTCAGGAAGCTGGAGGCTGGTGAGCATTCCACCTGCGACGTAGGTCCGCAATACGTTTTTCTTGCTCGTTGACAGCCTATTTTGTCAGTGATAGCGTAGCGATAACACCTTTCCGAGGTGTCAGTCACGTCTTTTTGGCCGCACCCCACGCATCCCTTCTGCGGCGAGTTTTCAGAATGTGTTTCGAAAAGTCGATTGCGGCCAATTGATTGGTGAGCGAGATTCACTCCGCCTCACGCGGCGGATAATCTGCGCTGAGGGCAGAGTCTTTTTGGGAAAGTCCGCTTCAATGCTCAATGCTGCGTTAAAAGTGCTGGGGGGCAAGCAAGACGGAAAACTGATTCCGCTTGCAACGAAGAAATTCTTGATTGGTCGCGAGCAGGATTGTCATCTCCGCCCCAACAGCGATTCGGTCAGTCGCCACCACTGCGTCATCACCGTTGACGACTTTACCGTGCATGTCCGCGATCTGGGCAGTTCCAACGGCACTTTCCTCAATAACATCCGGCTGGTCGGTTTGCGCGAAGCCAACAACGGCGACCGCCTCCGCATCGGCAGCCTCGAATTTGAAATCGTGGCCCGCAAGGGAGCACCAACCGTCGCAGCCGTCCCTGCGGCGCCCACCAGCACCGGTTCCGAGTTTTCCATCGCCGACTTCGCCCTGCCCGATGTTGCTCCGGTGGAAGAAACGGCGATGTTCTCGAAGTCCGACACAGTGGTGATGTCGCGGTCGGACTTGCCAGGTAATGCCGCCGCAGCAACCGGCGAACTGGCATCCACATCAGACCCGCTCGGCGAACCTGACACGACGACGCTGCCTCCCGCAGACAGCCAGCCAGTTCCCACCCAAGAAGCCGCCCCCGCCCAGATGCCGGCCTATGACCCGATGGTCGCGGCTCAGCAGCAGCAGATGCCAACCGGCTACGACTTAGCAGCGATGCAGGCGGCTCAAGCCGCAGCGATGGGTGCGTACCCTTATGGCCAGCCACAGGCTTACCCCGGCTATGGCATGCCGATGCAGCCGCAGATGGGCTATCCCTACGGCATGCCTCAACCACAGGCTTATCCGCCAGGTTATGGCATGCCGCAGCAACCGGGCTATATGCCACAGATGCCGTATGGGATGCAGTATCCTCAGCAGGGTTATCCCCAACAGGCCTATGGCTACCCTCAACAGATGATGCCGGGAATGGCCGCTCCCCAGATGGCTCAACCCGAAGCCGTAGAGGAAACCGCCGCACAGAAAGTGGCCGATTCTCTACCTGTGCAACTCCCGCCACCGGAAGAGACGGGTTACAAGCCACCGGTCGCTCAGGCGCAGAAGCCGGGCGAAGCTCCCAAGCCACCACCACCGAACCCCGCAGCAGAAGTGCTGAAGCAGATGATGCAGCGCCGTTAGACCCCGAAGGAGCCTTTCATGTCCGACCCTCAAGAGCAACAACGTCGATATCGCGAACTACTGGACCTGATGCCGTTGACGCTGGCCTTAGCCGGATTGCCTGCCAGTGAGCCCGGCAAGTACTTCACTGAGGAGCAGGTCGAGACGCGAATCTATGTGTTGCGGCATGCCTTCAAAGCCGCCCGCAACTTCGCCCGTGAAGTCGTGCTGAAGTAGCTCGATCCGCTGCGATCAATTGGTACTGGAAAAGAGCGGTGTCCCTGACGGAACACCGCTCTTTTCGTTGGTTGACATCGTTCAGTCGTCCTCGAAAAGTCGTTGCTCGCGACGGCTCGGCACTCCATATCGAGCCAGGTAGCCTTTGACGTTCAGCTTGCGAGCCGTGTTGTCGGAACTCATGTAGCGGATGGTGCCGAAAATAGGCCGCTCTGGCCCCCAGGCTCGGTCATAGCGTCCGAGCGTCCAGAAGATGCCCGAGTACGAATTCGGGTTGCGTCCATCCACCGCGTACTTGTTGTTGAGGTGAATCATCGTCTGCAGCGCTTCCTGCGGTGACGGCGACCATTCCAGAATTTTCTTGCCCCACAGCATGCGCAGGTAGTTGTGCATCTGGCCTTCACGCACCAGTTGGCGTTGCGCGGCGTTCCACAATTCATCGTGAGTCTTGGCTGCTTCGAACTCGTCGAGTTCGTACACCGTCGGACGCGAGTCCTTCGCATGCTTCTTCAGGGTGGCCTGAGCCCAATCCGGCAGCGATTCGTAGCGGTCGTAGTCGTCGCGCTGCCAGCAGAAGTTGTAGCCTAGTTCGCGCCACGTCACGACCTGATCCAGAAATCCCTCGGCGGATGGACTTAAACCCCACCAGCCCTCGCGCGACCCATTGCCTTTCGGGGGCAGCACCTCAGGCTTCCAGTCTTCCTGCTGAACGACTTTCGAGAAAACCTCGTGTGCGCTGATGTGTCCAAAATGCAGATAAGGCGACAGCCCGCTGGTAACTTGCTCATCAGGCTCGTTGCGGTCTTCGCCGTAGCGGACGAGCTTGTGCTTCAAGAACGCATTCAATGCCGCTTCCGCAGCGCGGCTGCCACCGTCAAAGGCCGCCTTGCCGACTTTGTGATCGATGGGGAACGACGACACGTCCGCCTGCTGAAGAGCGTCCGGCGCAACCATCGGCCAGCGGCGAGGGACGCTCTTGAGAGAGAACGTCAGCGCAGGCAGTTTGCGACGAGCGAATGGATCGGGCGCGGGAAGATTGATGAGATGAGCCTGCAACTCTTTCTGCAGGAAACGGCGAAAGGCGTATGCCGTCGGATAAACCTGCGTGGCCGCTCGCAACGGCAGCAGCCCGTTGGAATCGACCGCGACCATTCGGACCGGCAACCGCCGCGCGACGGCCTGTTGCATATGCGGGAGGAAGAAGCACGGAAAATCGTCGGTCACGACGATGCAGGCATTCGCAGCCAGTTCTTCCAGCAGCCCCTTACCATCGCCGGGCTTAGGCTCCAGATAGGGCAGATAAGTCGCAGACTTGTCTTTGAGTCGCTCTGCGTTGTCCGCCATGCCTTGAATGACGAAACGATGCAGCCGGTCGCTGGCCCATTCGTAACCGGCCCGGAGCGCTTCCAGAATCACCAGCGGCTTCTTGAGGTACTCAGCACAATCAATCGTATGCTGCAGCGAAAAATTCCAACGCACGCGCCGGTTGGCCACCATCCAATAGAGCACGTACTCCCCGTCTTCACGCACTGCTGCCTCGTTGAGATCCTGCACACGAATCTTCGGAACAGTACGCACGGCTGAGTTCTCTTCGAGTGCGGGATGCCAGTTTCGCAGATCAGTTCATCGACCACATGCCGGCAAGTTGTAGTTGTCCCTTCCGCACGATTCACCGACACAGCAGCGAATCGCGGGAACGCGCGTCAGGTGTCGCCAGCAACTTCGTGGCTGGTAAAGAACTCGGCGATGACTTCTTCCAGCGGGCGGTCTTGAACGGCGACGTCGTCAATCGCATAGCGCGACAGCAGCGACGACAGCACTTTCGGAACTTCTGCCTTCGCGACGCTGAGCTTCGCACGCGGCGGAACGACATCGAACACCGTTCCATAATTGCCGAGGTCTTCCGGGACTTCGCTGCTGGCGAACTGCAACTCAATTACCTTGTGATGGCTGAAGCGGTCGATGATCTCGGCCAGAGGTCCGTCGTGCTTCAGTTCACCCTGATTGATGATGACGGCTCGCTGACACAGCGCTTGCACGTCCTTCATGTAATGGCTCGTGAGGATGACCGTGATGCCCTGCTCTCGCTGATAACGTTTGAGGAACTCCTGCACGTTACGTTGCGAGACCACATCCAGGCCGATGGTAGGCTCATCCAGGAACAGCACTTCAGGACGATGCAGCAGCGCGGCGATCAGTTCCATGCGCATGCGTTCGCCGAGCGACAGCTCCCGCACCGGTTGGCCGATGAGTTTCTTCACCGCCAGCAGTTCGGTCAGTTCATCCAGTCGCGCATCGAACTCGCGCGAGTCAATGCGGTAGATCTCTTTGTGCAGCCGGAACGATTCCTGTGCGGGCAGGTCCCACCACAGTTGGTTCTTCTGGCCCATCACCAGCGAGAACCGGCGGCGATAAGCGTTCTCACGTTTCCACGGTGTGTAGCCAAGCACCGACGCCGAACCCGATGTGGGATAGATCAGCCCGGACAGCAGCTTCAGCGTCGTTGTCTTGCCGGCACCGTTCGGCCCGAGGAACGCGACCATCTCACCCTGATAGACGCGAAAGCTGACGTCGCGCACTGCTTCGACAGTTTTGTACTCGCGCTTGAAGAGCCCCTTGATCGACGCCATCAATCCTTCGCGTTTGCGAAACACGCGGTAGTGCTTCGACAGGTGGCTGGCTTCAATGGCGATGGGCGGCGAGAACATGAAAGCGTTTCTGGCTGAGAGTTCAGGATGTCGCCGCAGTCTATTGAAACCGCCAGCACTCGCCAGAACAGCCCGAGATGATCCGCACAAGAACGTAATGCCCGTGAAGAGGCACCTCGAACGCTGCGGAAGCGATCTCAGATGGTCATCGCCGTGAAACCACCGTCCACGACAATGTTGGTGCCGGTGATGAAGCTGCCGCCGTTCGGTGCGGCCATCAGCACGACCGCTCCGGCCAATTCTTCGGGCACACCGAACGGGCTCTGTGGATCATCACCCAGCGGTCGCGACGTCGGCGTATGTCGCTTGATGTTGGCCACTCGCTCGGGCGACAGAATCTTGCGGTTTTGCTCGGCCGGGAAGAATCCCGGCGACAGTGCGTTCACGCGAATGCCGTATTGAGCGAACTCACGCGCCAGGTTCTGAGTCAGATTCAGCACACCCGCCTTTGTCACTGAGTATGTGAAGACGCGGGACAGGGCGATGATCCCGCTGAGCGACGCGACATTGATGATCGAACCCTTCGTGCCACGTTCGACCATGTCCTTGCCGAAGATCTGGCAGGCAATCTGAACCGCTCGCAGATTGGTGTTCACGATGCGCTCGAACTCTTCATCAGCAATGTCGAAGAATGGCGTCGCCGAGTTCACCCCCGCACCATTCACCAACACGTTGCACTGCCGATTGTTCGCCTTCAGATGCGCGACAATCGCTTCCAGGTCTTTCCGCTGAGTGCTGTCCGCCGCACAGAACTCAGCCGAGCCGCCCGCGTCCTTGATGCGGTCCAGAATCGACTTGCCAGTCGCTTCATCGGTCTTGAGCGTACGTCCCACGACCACCACGTGAGCCCCAGCTCCCGCCAGAGCTTCGCACATCGCGCCGCCGAGAACACCGGTGCCACCGATGACAACGGCGGTCAGGCCATTGAGTCCGAAGAGACGTTGCAGATACGTGGCAGATGTCTGACTCATGGTATGAGGTTCCGATTGAGGATTAGCCATTAAGATGGATTGCAGATCCTAATTACGCGTTCGCCCTGATCAGTAGCGGGCACATTCCATGTGCCGTCCGCCCAGCCAGGCATGCTGGTTTTTCAGGCCACGGCACATGGAATGTGCCTGCTACTTTGCCATGTCAGTCCGCCGGGGTGCCACTGGCTCTGCCAGTGTCCAGTTCCTGCACCGCGCCCAAACAGCAAGCCAGCACAAAGTACTAGCCAATGAATTCCAACTGCACCGGCTTCGGGATCACTCCCTGCTCGAAACCGCGCTTCAGCAACAGCTCAACCGCGCGGCGGCCTTTGTCGCCGAAGTCGAGCGTCCAGTCATTCACATACATGCCGACGAACTTATCCGCCTTCGCGGTATCGAGATCCCGGCCGTACTGCAGGGCGTGCTTCAACGCTTCCTGCCGATGCTCGAGACCATATTGGATGCTCTGCTTCAGATACCGGGTGACGTCTTCCATCACCTCGCGGCCCAGATCGCGACGAATCGCGTTGCCACCCAGAGGCAACGGTAAGCCGCCGGTGTCTTCGTACCACCACTTGCCGAGATCGACGATCAGGCTCAAGCCCTGATTGGCGTAGGTCAACTGGCCCTCATGAATAATGAGGCCGGCATCGACTTTGCCTGCCGCTACGAGGTTCAGGATTTCATCAAACGGATGAACCTCATACGAGAACTTGTCGCCCAGCAACAGCTTTAGCGCCAGGAAGGCGGTGGTCAGCGTGCCCGGCACAGCGATCTTCTTGCCGTACAGCGACTCAATCGGTCCCGGTTCGCGAGCCACCACCATTGGCCCATAGTTATCACCAATGCTGGCGCCGCAAGCACACAACGCATACGTGTCGGTGATGTAGGCGTAGCCGTGCAGGCTGACGGCCGTTAGTTCCAGTTCACCGCGTAAGGCTCGCTGGTTCAGTGTTTCAATGTCCTGCAGCGTGTGCGTGAACTGGTAATTACCGACAGGCAACTTGTCGTTGGCCAGCGCGTGGAACATGAACGCGTCGTCGGGATCGGGGCTGTGACCGATGTTGATGCGAATCTTCGACTCACTCATTGCAGACAAATCCAGCAAAAAGGAAGGAACAAGCGGCGGGACGGTAGCGCGACTCCGCGAGGCACGCAACCAAGCACGAGAGAAGATCACCCGCCCTCCTCTGATCCGCGAAAATCCGCCGGGGTTAACAACGTGCCTGGAAGCAGACAAGCAACTGCTCCCGCCACTAGAACCACAATCCAGCGAATGATTTATGCGACCTAATTGATCATCAGTGCGATGCATCTGGAGCCAGCAACGTGCGAATTCTCTTCCTGCATGGGTGGCATTCTGTTCCCGGCGGCGTCAAACCGACTTACCTCCAGGATCACGGCCACAGCGTGATCAACCCAGCTCTCGACGACGACGATTTTTCGGCAGCCCTGGCCACGGCTCAGGCAGAGTTCGACAAACATCGGCCGGAAGTTGTCGTCGGTAGTTCCAGGGGAGGGGCGCTTGCCATGAACATCAACAGCCAATCGGCCCGACTTGTACTCCTTTGCCCGGCATGGAAAAACTGGGGCACAGTGAAGACGGTTCGACCAGGAACGGTAATCCTACACAGCCGGGCCGACGACGTGATCCCGTTTACTGATTCGGAAGCCCTTGTCCAAAACAGCAATCTGCCTCCAACGGCCTTGATTGAGACGGGCAAGGACCACCGACTGGCCGATCCGGAACCGTTGCAGGCCATGTTGCGAGTTTGTGAATCTCCCCAAGCGCCATCAACTCAGTGTTAGCGCAACCCTTTGCCTGACTTCCCGGACTGGGAACCGATCGTCTCAACATCAGTAATCCTGCCGGAGTGCCGTCCGGCGCAGGATGTGATGGGGGTGGCCGACGCTTTACAGTGCGGATTCGACTACGAAAACAGATACAGATGTTGAGAAACATCAAAGACTGGAACAGCAACCGCGCGTCGCCGAGAACCGTTCACGCGAAACCGCTGTCTGGTTGATGCGAAACAAAAACAAGATGTCGTGAGTAACACCAGTCCGCCGGGCGAGCGGCTGGATGACGGATGGGCCGTCGCAGGTTCGTGGATTTATGAAAACCAAATTCATTGTTGCCGCAGTGGTGATTGTCGGTGTGGTGGTGTTTGCAGTGGCCTCGATCATCAACGGCGGCAAGCCGGTCGATGCGGTGGCCGTCGAACGCGGTCCGATCCGTGAATTCGTCGAAGAGCGCGGCAAGACCCGACTGCCTCAGGTCTTCCAGGTGACGATGCCGTACGATGCCCGCATCGCGGCCATTGAGATCATCGAAGGCACCCCGGTATCTCAGGGACAGGTGCTGGCTCAGATCATTCCCGCCGACCGCGAACTGGCGGTGCTGGCGGCCAAATCCGCCGTGGAACGCCTCGAAGCGATGATCCGCGAGAATGACGACGTCACGGTCGAAGAGACGTCGCTGGAGCAGGCTCGCAACCAGGTGGAATCCACCAAACGCACTGTGGAAGCGGCTCGCACGCGCACCGAGGCCGCGAAGGCCAAACTCGATATGGCCAAGCGCACGCTGGACCGCATGAGCAGCCTGCGGAAGAACAACGTCAAGACAGACGAAGAGTTCGAGAACGCGCAGCTCGCTCATGTAGATGCCGCGCTGCAGTATCAGCAAGACCTGCTGCAACTGAGATCGCTGGAAGCCAATCAGGCCGCGACCGCGCTGTCACCCCGGACCATCGAACAGAACATCGCCCGTAAGGATCTCACGCATTCGGTGCTGGAAAAGCAGATGCAGGAAGCTCAGGTCAAGCTGACTCAGGCCGAGACCGACTCTGTACGCGGCGTGCTGCTCAGCCCGGTAACCGGCGTGGTGCTCGAGCGTCTGATCAGCGATGAGAAGCGAGTCATGGGCGGCACCGTGCTGCTGACCGTGGGCCGTCTCGAAGACCTCGAAGTCGAAGCCGACATCCTCAGCCAGGAAGTGGTCGCGATCGTACCGAATGACCCCGTTGAGATCTCTGGCCCGTCGATCGGTCGGCAACCCGCGATGGGCAAAGTGGCACGCATCTATCCGTCCGGCTTCACGAAGATCAGTTCGCTGGGCGTGGAGCAGCAGCGAGTGAAGGTCATCGTGCACTTCAACGCGTCAGAACTGCAGCGGCTGATCAAGGGCCGTGCGTTCGGAGCCGAGTACCGTGTCCGTGTGCGAGTCTTCACCGCCAGCAACGAAGACGCTCTGCAGGTGCCGCGTTCCGCCGTCTTCCGCAGCATGACCGGAGACTGGCAGGTCTATGCCATTCGAGATAACGAGCTGATCGTGCAGACGATCAAAACCGGCATCTTCAACGACGAACGAGTCGAGGTGCTCGAAGGCCTCAAGCAAGGCGAGTTAGTCGTGCTCGCACCCGAGTCTGATCTCCTCGCCAATATGTCCGTCAAACCCGTAATCCGCGAGCTGCATCGCGCCAAAGATATCTTTTCGAGCGACGATTGAGCATGAACCTCGATGGGTCCTCGATAGGCGGTGAACAGTCAATCGGAGACACCCGGCGCGTGAATGCCTTCCGTTTTCCGGCGTCTTCTTACGGCGACGATCAAGACCAACGACAGCAGCCATGTGATTCCCGCCTTGCCGAGCAGGGCCAGACCGTTGAGGATCATCATTCCGCCGTCGTGATCTGCCAGCCAGGCATGGTCTGCATCCAGCGTCGCAATTCGGTTGAGGCTTTGCCACCAGCGATCGAGATGAGCTCCCGCAGCGATGGGAGATATGACACAGAGCGCAGTGACCACAAGGCTCGCCACGATGGGGCGGCGCACGCGGACGGCCAGCAGCACACACAGCGCCGCAATCACCAATTGTGTTCCATCCATCTGGCCCTTGATCGCACTGCGCTCGTCAAGAACCGCCTGGAACCCGGGCGACAGGGAAACCGTGAAAGTATTCGTGCTTGCTGGCATCTCAGTCACAGACTGTTGTCAACGACCCGCGAAAGGTTTCGTGGACTCATCGTGCTTTGGATGGTCGGCCAAAGCCGGCCGTGGACAAAGGCACTTCACCGAGGTCGAGCATCCCACTCGGATCAAGGGTGAACTCGACGGGGGTGGGCTTGAAACAGCCTTCGTGCCAGAACAGTAGTTTGTGCTTGCCGGGTGGGATACTTGAGATCTCAAATCGACCGTCCATATCGGTTACCGCGGCATAGGGATGATCGAGAACCAGCCAATACCCGCCAATCCAAGGGTGAACAGCACACTTGACTTGAAATGGCATAGGCTCTGGTACCTTGAATTTCAGTTGGAAGAAATCTCTGATGGGACCGCAATCGACGGCGTTGTCGTTCTTCATCGGGTTAAACGCCAAGTTGTGTGGAACGGGATCTCGATTGCGGACCGAGAAGAGATCACCGGTTCTGCCAAACACTACATGCGGAGCCATCTGACAACCCACGATGTCGACTTCGATCTCTCCCGGATGTGCATATTCATTCGATGCACCGAGCGGGCACTTGGCGAAATACACCACCGCGTTTGCAACGCCGCGATTTTCCGGATGAATAATCAGATGCTCGTCGGGGATATCACCGTCCTTCGCGCAAACACTGGCGTCGACCTTCGACATCCCTTGCGCGACCAGCGGCGGCAGTCGAGGGACATCCCCTTCAAACACGATACGCCCCCTAATACTGCCAGGTGGATTCGTCTGCCCATACTCCACCGCTCGTTTGATCTCGGCCTCAGTCAACGGACGGGGAGCTGGCTTGGGTGGCTCTTGTCGCGGCTGATAAGATGATGCCGGCGAAGTCACGGGTGATTGATTTCTGCCTTGAGTTGACTGCATCTCCGAGCGAACGGGCTTCTGCCACCCCACCAGCAGCGTGGCCATCGAACCGATGACAACCACGGCCAAAACCACCGCCAGAGTTCGATCAACCTGGTCGAATCGAGCGTCTTCGTTCTGACCCATGATGCTCTCCGAGGTGGCTCGAAGCATTCCAAACAGCCAGCGCTGCAGCACCGTTGAGCAGGCCAAAGCCGAATTCAGCGAGTGCGTACAAGTAATCTATCGCTTTTTTGGGAAGCGAACTTTTGTATCGATGACGCGGCATGAGGTTTCTCAGGAATGACTTTGTGACGAGACTGGTTTCTCATTCCCGGTAAGTAAGGAGGTCACCGCAGGGGCTAGTTCTTATCAGAAGCAATCGCGTTGCTTGAGCCTTGAGACGATCCTCTAGCAGCAGACTATGGACGTTTTCAGAAGCGAGTAGGCCCGCGCCGTCGCTGCGCACAGAGTGGGCTCGTATCGAGCTCACCGCCTTCGTCACGCGTCCAGTTACCACTCGATCGAGCCCATCGAGAGTCTTGAATTATCGCACTAGCAACTCGTGATACGAACGTAGCAACTAAATATCACATCAGTAGATTGTGATGTGGAAAACCGCCGCGCAGAATCCTGTCCGTCATCATATCGATGGCCTCTTTACATCTGACGGAAGGAGCACTGCGAATGCACGACCACGAAGAAGAATCTCGCGGTCCAGGCTTCAACCGACGTGATTTCCTCAGGGGTTCCGGCGCGGCGGTGGCTGCGACGGCTCTGGTCAATGGAGCTCACGAAGGTCTAGCCGCACAAGACGTCAAGAAAGGCGTCGTTGCGGCGGGGAAGGCTCAGGACATCAAGCTGAAGGTCAATGGCAAGGAAGTCACTGCCAAAGTCGAGAACCGCGTCACGTTGCTGGACGTGTTGCGCGACGATCTGCAACTGACTGGTTGCAAGGAAGTCTGCGACACCACCAACTGCGGCGCCTGCACGGTGATGATCGACGGCAAGGCGGTTTACGCCTGCTCGCGTCTGGCCATCGAATGCGAAGGCAAAGACATCAAGACCGTTGAATCGCTCCGCAACGGTGACACCGTTGATCCCGTCATCACCGGCTTCTGCAAGCATGACGCCATGCAGTGCGGTTTCTGCACTCCGGGCTTTGTGGTCGCCACTCGCGCGTTCCTCAATCAGAAGCCGAACGCCTCGCTGGAAGAGATCCGTAAGGGACTCGGCGGCAACATCTGCCGTTGCGGGACCTACGCGGGCATTACCGCCTGCGCCATGGAAATCGCGCAGAAGGGAGGTGCGTAATGGCAGAACGCAAAGTTACCTGGGGTCCACGTGACAAGCACACGCTGATCGGCAAGAGCATTCAACGCATCGACGGCGTTGAGAAAGCGTCAGGCTTCGCCAAGTACACCAACGACATCAACCCGCCGGGCACGCTGTTCTGCAAACTGCTGGTTTGCAAACACGGCAAGGCCCGCATCAAGAAGTTGAATGTTGAAGCCGCCAAGAAGGTGCCCGGCGTGCATGGTGTCTACCTCTTTAAGAATGAGGGCGATACCTGCAACTGGGATGGCGACATTGTCGCCGCCGTCGCAGCCGAAAGGAGCCAGGTGGCTCAAGACGGCGTGCGAGCTATTGAAGTCGTCTTCGAAGAACTGAAGCACTTCGTCGATGAAGACGATTTGGCTGCAGCGACGGCCTTCAAAGAGACCGTTGAAACGGACGGCAAGAAGGAAGAAGTCAGCCGCGCGAAAGATCTCGTTGATCGCACGGTGGGCGACCCGGATGCTGCCCTGAAGGCTGCTGAAGTCGTCCATGAAGGCTACTACGGCATCAACACGATCAGCCACATGTGCCTCGAACCGCACGGTTCTCACGCACACTGGCAGACGGGCGAAGGGCCGAAGCTGGTTGTGCATCACTCGACGCAGAACGTCTCCGGTACCGGCGGACAATTTGCAACGAAGTTTGGGCTCGATGCAGCCGATGTGCGGATCATCTGCAACTACATCGGTGGTGGCTTCGGTTCCAAGTTCGCCGCGGACGAATGGGGTTGGGCGGCTGCTCAACTGGCAAAGGAAACTGGTCGTCCCGTACGTCTGATGCTGGACCGTGCGACGGAACTTAAAACTCCCGGCACGCGACCTTCCGGCTATGCCAAGGTGACGATCGGTGCCAAGAAGGACGGCACGATCACCGTCTGGAAGAGCCATCACTGGGGCACGGACGGTCCTCAAGGCGGCACGATCGACGGCAATCAGATGCCGTACGTGTTCGACTTCGAGAACAAGGTCGTGAAGAGCACAGGCATCAAGACGGACTGCGGTCCGAACCGCGCCTGGCGTGCTCCGCACCATCCGCAACTCTGCGTGGTGACTGACTGCGCGATCGACGATCTGGCCGCGAAGCTGAAGATGGATTCGAAGGAAGTCTTCCTGAAGAACATCAAACAGCTGGATAAAGTCGCGGCTCAGAACAGCGATCTGTACGTCGCTGAGATCAACCGCGCGGCTGAGCTGATGGACTGGAAGGCCAAGTGGCATCCACACGGCGAAGGCGGCAAGGGCTCCGTCAAACGCGGCCTCGGTCTGGCGATTAATCGCTGGGGCGGCGGCGCGGTGAAGGGCACCTGCATGGTCAAGGTGCACCCGGATGGCGGCGCTGAGGTCTTCCTCGGCAGCCAGGATCTGGGAACCGGCACCCGCACCGTGATTGCTCAAGTGCTGGCTGAAACCTTCGGCCTGGCACTTAATAAGGTGAAGGTGAACCTCGGCAGCAACGCCTATCCGGCGGCGAATCCTTCCGGCGGTTCGATCACCGTGGGCAGCGTGACGGGTTCGACTCGTCGAGCCGCCTCGGAGGCTTTGTGGAAGATCAGCGATCTCGTCGCTGAGAAGTACAAGGTCGCTGCGGACTCCATTGAAGCCGGTGACGGCAAGCTGTGGTCCGGTGGCAAAGCTGTATGCACGTGGCAAGAGGCTTGCCGGCTGCTGGATAACAGAGCCCTCGAAGTGATGGGCGAAAGCCCGGTCAAGGACGGTCTGACCAGCGTGCTCGTGGGTGGTTGTCAGATGGCGGACGTGTCTGTCGACACCGACACCGGCATCATTCGCATCCACAAGATGGTCGCGGTGCAAGACTGCGGCACGATCATCAACGAGATGACGGCCAAGAGTCAGATCTATGGTGGCGTGATTATGGGCATCGCTTCCGCGCTGTCCGAAGAACGCATCATGGACAACACGACGGGCCGCTACATCAACGCCGACCTGGACACCTACAGGCTGCCGCGTATTGGTGACATCGGCGAGATCGTTATCGACCTGTGGCAGCCGGACAGCGAGTACAACCGCGGCGTAGTTGGTCTGGGCGAACCGCCGGTCATTCCGACGGCTGCGGCCATCGCCAACGCCGTAGCCAACGCGACCGGCGTGCGAGTTCCTGTCCTGCCGATGACCCCGAAGCGCGTTCTGGACGCGTTGAAAGGAGCCCGCGCATGAATCCTTTTGAGTACGCTCGCCCGACGACTGAAGCCGAGGCGATTGATTTTCTGAATGATCACGGCGGACAGACAGCAGTCTTGTCCGGCGGTACAGATCTGATGAACTTGCTGAAGCGCGACGTGGTGCAACCGCAACGCGTCGTCGACATCAAGCACGTCAGTTCCATGAACGGCATCCAGCGCGTGGATGACGGAGTTCTGATCGGCGCCAATGTGACGCTGGATCAGGCTCTGGCCGCTCACGAGCTGGTGGAGTATCAGTCTCTCCTGCAGGTGATCGACGGCCATCGTTCGATTCAAATGCAGGGCATGGGCACGCTGGTAGGCGATCTCTGCCAGATGCCGAGTTGCTGGTACTTCCGTAACGGCTACGGCCTGCTGGCTCTGAAAGATGGAGCCTCGCTCGTTGAGCAAGGTGACAATCGCTATCACGCGATCTTCGGCAACAGCGGTCCCGCCAAGTTCGTCTCCGCTTCGCGGTTCGCTCCTGGCTTCATCGCCTGGGAGGCCAAGGTCCGAGTCATCGGACCACAGCCCACTCAGGAAGAGTTCGTGCCGCTGGAGTACTTCTTCGCCACACCGAAGACGAACACTCAGGGCGTCACGATCCTGAAGCCGGGGCAATTGGTTACGCACGTGTGGCTGCCGATCGCGAAGCCAACGATGAAGAGTGCTGCATATGAAGTGCTCGAATCGAACGGCCTCGATCGCCCGCAAGCTGCGGCTTCGGTCTGCTTGAACGTGCAGAGCGATATCGTTCGCGAAGCACGGATCGTGCTGGGTCACGTCGCCCCGACTCCGTGGATCGCCCACGAAGCGGCTCGTGCTCTCGTCGGTCATAAGGTCACGGAAGACACAGTGTCGCACGTGGCTGACATCGCGGTCTCACGAGCGACCCCGCTATCGATGAACGACTACAAAGTTCAAATGACCCGCGCCGCGGTCAAGCGAGCTTTGTTGCGTGCCGTCGATCAGTTGGATCCCGAGTTGGTTTAACAGTCGTTGCTCTCCGTAGGGTGGGTCGAGGTAACGAGACCCACCCTGCAACGATGTGATGATCGATTTGTTCTGCATCTACATCGGCCGACTGTTCCACGGTGGGCCGCTTATCTAAGAAAGAGAGAGCCATGCCATACGAACTTGAAGTCGTTCGCGGCGAGCGTTGTCGTCACCTGCTCTCCAAGGGTATGTACATCAACGCCGGGCTGAAGCCGGAAGAACGAACCGTCGGCGACGGCAACTTCTGGTGCGGCCAAACCCAGCGGATCTACGGCCCTGATCAAGGTTTCTGCAACGGCGTCGATTGCACCAAGACCGCCCGTTCGTGCTACGAAACTCCGTAGCTGAAGACTCGGTTGAAGTTTGAAGATGACAAGGCCACAGCATGCACAGTGCTGCGGCCTTGTTCTTTGTGTCGATGCTGTAACTGCACGGCGCGGCAACGCGATTGGGGAGGGCGAGGCTCCTGCCGAGCCGTCTCAAGTGGCTGCTGCGGCTCGGCAGGAGCCTCGCCCTCCCGAACGCACCCTGCGGATCCGTCAAGCCCCATGACTCTCCGCGACTGCACTTAGAACGCGCAGTTAATTTCTGGAATCCGTATTAGTTATCGCTGTGGCTCGCCTTTGGGGTTCAGGAGTGATGTCTTCCAGAGCCTGACTGTTGCGTCCCAGCTGCCTGAGACCAGAAAGCTGTCGTCGGCAGCGAAGGCGACGCTTCTGACCACATGGTTGTGGTCCTTGAGGCGAATCGTTTCCTGCCCGGTCAGCAGGTCCCACACCTTGACCGTCTGATCCGAACTGACACTCGCCAGACGGTTGCCGTCGCTGCTGAAGCAGACGCCCCAGACATAATGAGTGTGGCCGCTCAGCTTCTTCACTTCCGCGCCGGTCTCCGCGTCCCAGATGCGGACGCTCTTGTCCCAACTGGCCGATGCCAGCCACTTGCCCGTCGGACTGAATGCGACGGACGTCACTCGGTCCTTGTGGCTGGTAATGACTTTGAGTTCCGTGCCGGACTCCGCGTTCCACAGCCGGATCGTCTTGTCACAACCCGCAGTCGCAATTTTGCCGCCAGAGATGTCGTAGGCGACGCCCCAAACTTCGTCGGTGTGGCCTTCCAGAGTGTGCAGCGCCTCGAAGGTTTCCGAATTCCAGCTGCGCACCTTGTGATCGGCACCGCCGGAGACAATTCGCCCGCCATCCGGGCTGTACGACACGCACATGATTGCCTTGGCATGAGCAGGCTGTGACTTGATCAACTCGCCAGACTTCGCGTCCCAGATTCTCAACTTCCCGTCTCCCGCGCCGGAAACCAGCCGGGACGAATCTGGGCTGAACGCGACGCTCGCCACGCCGCCTTTGTGATCTTTCAAGGCGAAGAGCTCTTCACCCGTTCCCACATCCCACAACTTAACGAGGCTATCGCCGCCGGCAGAAGCAACGAACTTGCTGTCCGGGCTGCTGGCAACGGCGGTGACGCCCATTCCATGGCCCGAGAGTTTGTGCTTGCCGACGGAACTGGCTTGAGAGTCCCACAGCTTGATCGCGCTGTCGTAGCTGGCGGTGATCAGTTGAGTGCCATTCGGATGAAACGCCGTCTGCACCACGCCATCGGTATGACCACGCAGGGTCGCCAGATTTGCTTTGGTCTTGAGATCCCAGACCTTCCCCACCAGATCGGCTGAGGCCGAGGCGACCTTGCCGCCGTCAGGGGCGAACGTCACGGACCACACCGGTGCCGTATGTCCGGTGAACGTGGCGACTTCACGACCGGCTTTAACGTCCCAGACTTTTACGTAGTGGTCGGCCCCGCCAGAAACGAGTTGCTGGCCATCAGGGCTGTATGCCAGACCGAAGATCTGCTTCTTGTGCCCCTTAAGCACAAGTAGCTGTCGCTTCAGATCCGGAGTCCAGACGCGGATCGAGCGGTCTTCGCAGATCGTGGCGATCTGCTGATCGTCGGGGCTGAACACGGCTCGCCCTGAGGTGCCAATGAACTCTTTAAGCGTCGCCGTCTCTTTGCGGGTTGCGACGTCCCAGACCTTGACCGCACGATCGTTGCCTGCCGTCAGCAATTGGGTGCCCGTGGAGTTGTAAGCCACACTCGTTACTTCGCCTTCGTGGGCCGCAATCGTGGCGATGACGCGGCCATGCCGAGCGTTCCAGATCTGCACTGACCGGTCATCTCCCGCCGATGCGACCGTAGTGCCATCCGGCGAAATGCAAATGGACCGCACCGGCCCTGAGTGTTTCTTGGTACTCCAGATTTCGGCCAGCGTCTCCATGTTCCAGAGGTGCACGGTTCCGTCTGCCGAACCCGCCGCCATCAACCCCTTCTGGTTGTTGGTCGTGAAACACGTTGCACCCGAGTTCTTCTTGATACGGATCTCATGCGCGTGCACGTTGCAGACATAGTCCCAGTAATACCATTCAAAGCCCCGGAAGTTACTCAGCTCCGTCTGCGGTCCGTATTGTTGTAGCAACTGCAGGACTCGATCCGTTCGTCCGTCGTCCCAGGCACTCTGCGCGAGATTCATGTGAGCGACATAGAGACGCTGCTCGGCCAACCGCGTTTGCTGCAGAGCATTGGTGGCACTGGCATCGGCTTTCTGGCGAGCAATCTTTTCTTCACCCGCCAGACGATTGGTTTCGAACCATGCAACCGTCGAGACCACGGCGATCACGGACAGTAGTAAAATCGCGGTCGCTGAAAGTAGAGCGACCGTCGAGTTGCGACGGCACCAGCGCCAGGCTCGCTCCACACGACTGACCGGACGTGCCGCGATCGGATGACCGGTCAGCCAGCTCCTCAAATCAGCGGCCAGATCAGCGGCGGACTGGTAGCGGTGAGCAGGATCCTTCTCGAGGCACTTCAGGCAGATGGTTTCTACGTCGCGCGGAATGCGGGCATCCAGCTTACGCGGCGCGGGCGGCTCTTCGTCCAGAATCTGCAGGATCAACATTTCCCGCTGACCTCGAAACGGCAGCTCTCCCGTCAACAGGCGGAACAGGATCACGCCCAGCGAATAGACGTCACTGCGGCGATCGGCGTGATGGGCCTCGCCGCGCGCCTGTTCGGGCGGCATGTACGCCGGAGTGCCGAGAATTGTCCCTTCCAGCGTCACAGTGATCTCGCCGACGTCTCGCTTCGCCAGGCCGAAGTCCGCGACATGCGGCTCACCGGAAGTGTCTACCAGAATGTTCTGCGGCTTCAGGTCGCGGTGTACGACACCGGCGTCGTGAGCATGATGCAGAGCCTCGGCCACTTTCGCGCACAGAGTACATGCCTCTTCCACCGTTGGCGGATGGACCTGCAGCCAATCGTCGAGATTCGACCCGTCAATGAAGTCGCTGGCGATGTAGATCGAACCATCCTCACGCCCGACTTCATACACCGAGATGATGTTGGGATGCCGCACCTGCGCTGCCGCTCGAGCTTCACGCAAGAACTGCTCAGCATCGGCTTCCGTGAAGGTTTCCTTGCGCGGAATCTTGATCGCGACACTACGATCCAGTTCGGTGTCCTCTGCCTTCCAGACGGCGCCGAAGGCACCTTGTCCGAGACATTTCAGCAGTCGGAAGTGCCCGACCTTGCGAGCGGATTCCTTCCCCTTGTCCTTCGCCAGATCGCGTGCGAGATTGAAATTGCTGCCGCACGAAGGGCAGAGCATGTCGATCGTCGTGTCGGTGCGGCTCAGTGCCACCGGCTTACGGCACTGCGGGCAACGAATTTTGAGCGACCCGGCTGGAACCACTTCACCCCGGAAATCGCAGGTCGAAACCGCACCACCAGTATCGTGCCCCAGTGTGCGGCCGCCGCGAGACAGCTTGAGCCACAACGCGGGTAAACGCTCGAAGAGTGACGGAAAGCGCGACCGGTATTCGTCCTCAGACGCGGACTCTTGAGTCTTCAGCCGGTAGTCCCGGTCAATCTGAATCAACTCGATGAGCAGCGACCCGCTGGATTCAGGATCGTCCGTGGCGAAGTCGGCGATGTTCGGCCTCTGCCCGGACCGCCATGCGGACTCAAAGCGCTCGATCACGACCTGGCTGTTGCCCGCATGTGGCGCCGCGGAGTCATGATCGTTGTCTTCAGGCACGGACACTGGAGCCTCACAGTTATGGCCATATGAGAGGGCAGAGCCACTCGATTATCAGCCCGCTGCGCCAAATTCAACGCTTTCATCGCAGCTGAGCGAAACAATCCGCCGGGAATGATCGTGAGGCGGTCTGACCTGCATTCGCGCGACGCGGCGAATCCCTCAAACCGCTTGCGGTCGGCAATCCAATCAACCAACGTTCCGCAACTCGGCGTCGGGTTGAGAAGTGACCGTTTTCATGACGACGCAGAGTGCGACGGAACAGGCTGCATGAGGCTTGCGGGCTGCAGAAAGTGAGTCAGGGGCTTGGGTGAGTTCATCAATATCGCGGAGCGATTGAGGGAGTCGGCGCGCCTCTATCCTCATCAACGAGCCGTGGTGTACCCGTCAGGGCGAGATGCGCAGGGTCGCGTGGCTTACACGCATCTCACGTTTCAACAGCTCGACCACGAGAGCGATCGGCTGGCGCGCGGACTTTACGCGGCGGGAGTCGTTCCCGGCATGCGGCTGGTCTTGATGGTGCGGCCCAGCCTGGAATTCATCGCGCTGACCTTTGCGTTGTTCAAGACTGGCGCGGTGGTGGTGCTCATCGATCCGGGCATGGGTCGCACGAACATCTTTCGCTGCCTGGCCTCGGTCGAACCTCAAGGCTTCATCGCACTGCCGATTGTGCATGCCATTCGCACTTTGCTGAGTTCCAAGTTCCCACGCGCTCGGCTCAACGTCACCGTGAACGGCAGCCGCTGGTTTTGGGGCGGGATGACATATTCAGACCTGCTCGGTGGTCCGTGGACTTCGTTTCCCACCGTGAAAACGCGTGCTGCCGATCCCGCAGCGATCATCTTCACCAGCGGCAGCACGGGACCTCCGAAGGGTGTTTCGTACGAGCACGGTATGTTCAACGCTCAAGTGGACCTGCTGCGCGACTTCTACGGGATCCAGCCGGGCGAGATTGATCTGCCCGGCTTCCCGTTGTTTGCGCTCTTCAACTCCGCGATGGGTGTGACCACGGTCATTCCGGACATGGACCCGACGAAGCCCGCGCAGGTGAATCCGCTGCGGATTCTCGAAGCCATTCAGGATCACGGAGTCACTCAAGCCTTCGGTTCGCCCGCGATCTGGAATCGAGTGGGCCGGTTCTGCGAACAGCACGGAGTCAAACTCGGCACGTTGCGCCGCGTGCTGTCAGCGGGAGCGCCAGTGCCGGTGCATGTCATCGAACGCATGACGCGCGCCTTCGAACGTCCCGACGCCGACATCCACACGCCTTACGGCGCAACCGAGTCCTTGCCGATTGCGTCCATCTCCGGCCGCGAAGTCCTGACTGAAACTGCCGCGCAGTGGCGTGTCGGGAAGGGAACCTGCGTGGGGAAACTCTTCCCTCAGGTGCGAGTGAAGATCATCGCCATCACGGAGGGACCGATCACTCATCTGCAGGCCGCACGCGAACTGCCAACCGGAGAGATTGGCGAGGTACTGGTGCAGGCACCCTCAACCACGCGCGAATACTTCCGTCTGCCCGAAGCGACGGCCAATGCCAAGATCGCCGACGATGCAGGCGGATTCTGGCATCGCATGGGAGACGTAGGTTATCTCGACGATCGCGGTCGCCTGTGGTTCTGCGGCCGTAAGGCGCACATCGTCAAGGCGGCCACCGGGCCGATGTTCACGATCCCCTGCGAAGCGATCTTCAATCAGCACCCGCAAATCTTCCGCTCGGCGCTGGTGGGACTCGGCGCATCACCACAACGCCCCGTGATCGTCGTCGAACCGGAAGCGGGTGCCTTCCCGGAGACGGCACCGGAAGAGTTTCAGCTCAAGCAAGAACTCCTGGAACTTGCTCGAGCCAATCCGCTCACGCAAGCAATCGACACCGTGCTGGTTCATCCTTCATTGCCGGTAGATATTCGGCACAACGTCAAGATCTTCCGTGAGAAGCTGGTTCCCTGGGCAGAAGACCGGCTTCGGAAGGGATAGTACCCTCAGCTAAGACCAAAGACGGTGAAAGGAGACTTATACGGATCCCAGAAATCAACTGCGCGTTGTGATGTAGGATTTGGCACAGACGGACTTGATGAGTTCGGGGTTGAGGGCATGTTGTCGCCAGGTTGCCGTGGCGACTTCAAGCAGTTCGTCATAGTTCTGGTATGTCCGGTTGGACCAGCAGTGGCTGCGGAAGTAGTGCCAGAGGTTTTCGATGCCGTTGCACTCGGGTGAGTACGGCGGCAGCGAGATCAGCGTCACGTTGGCGGGGACTTTCAGCTTCGCGGAACGATGGAAGCCCGCGCCGTCCCAGATCAGCACCGCGTGAGTGTCGGGAGCCAGGGCACGCGAGAACTGGTTCAAAAATTGGTTGATCATGGCGGTGTCGAGCACCGGCGAAAGAATGGCTTCGGCCTGGCCGGTTTGAGGACTCGCCGCGGCGATCACCCACAGGTAATTATACTCCGTCTGCCGCACTGCCAGCGGTCTTGATCCGCGTTGAGCCCACACGCGAGTAAGCGTTCCCTGCTGACCGAATCGGCATTCATCCTGAAAGAAGACGACGATCTTCCGGTCGGGATGGCGGGCCTGAATCTGAGCCAGTTCTACCGGGACTTTTTTTTAAACGCGGCCATTGCATCAGGGTCCGACTTGCGATGTCGCGGACGCGGTACCAGCCACTCGTAGCCCAGTTCATGAAGTAATTCATACACCGCCGAAAGCGACATTACTTTACCAAATTGACCTTCAATAAACTTCTGAAAGTCGACGCCTCGCAAGGAACAGGCATCACCCTCTTGGGATCCTGCCTCGACCCGCTGAATCAACTGCTGCCGTTCCGTCAGGGACAGAATCGGCTTGCGACCTCGCCCCGGGCGACTCTGCAATCCGGCCAGGCCCTCGGCGTTATACCGCTCGACCCAGGTCTGCACCGTGCGCCGCGACAGGCCGATGCTAGCCGTGATCTCCGGTTCGCTCTTCCCCAAACGAGCCTGCCAAACAATCCAGATCCGCTTGGCGACCCGAGCCTCTGGCTCCCGCCGAAACAGCATCTGTAACTGGTCCGCCGAATGATGCTCTACCACCTTCACGATCAGCCTCCTGCCATGTTGACTGTCAGTTCAATCAGGCATTCGGCTGCGCAAATCTCGTGCCAAAAGTGGCGCGCAGTTAATTTCTGGAATCCGTATTAGAGGTTGAACTCAAGCGCGATTGCCATCAGAGAGCACTGACCGTTTGGGCTCCAGATTGGCGATTCCCGAAGCAATCAGGATCAGCAGCAGGCTGGCAAAGTTGACGTACTTCGACCACTCATGAAGTTCTTGAAACTCAGGCAGTTCACGCGCGTCGGGTTTCGCCATCAGGTCGTCGAGCGGCAAGTAAACATGCAGGTAGTCAAAAGCCATAGTCGCCAGTGCCATAACACATAAGACACCGATGACACCCAGCGCGAGGCGGCGGTCAGTTTGTAGCAACCACAGGAACACGCTGCTGGCCAGGCCCACCAATACCAGAGTGAAACCAAACGCATAGAACGCGGGGAATCGCAGCGCGGCCAACTGATTCTTGGTGCTCGCGTCGAACAGCGGCGAAGTGACCTCGCGCACGCCCGTGACGACAAATAGTGTCGCCGCCCCCACCCAGGCACTGAGCGCGAACCTCAACACAATCAACAACAGCCGAACCATGCCAACCCTTCATACGAACACGAACTCACCGCGACACGGTGTCGAGCGGATAAACTGGACGTCGCAGCTTTTCGTACCGAAACGCCGCGAAATCCGGTCGATGTATTCCGGGAGTGTCGGCATCAAAGATCTGCTTCGCAATGGGCCCGAAGTCCGCGCGGAAGTGCACAGCGCTCTTCAGCACAATCAGCCGTCGCGCCGCCGGGTTGATGCCGGCGATACGCAGCATCTCCGCATCGAGCAACTGCCGACGGATTGATGAGACGACAACTTCAACTCCACCGATCACCAGCGTCGCTGTCGGCCCCAACTGATCTTCGACGCCGCGCATCATCGCACCACGGTAGGTGAACCGGCCGTCGCTCAAATTGCGAACGTATGCCCTGACTTTTACCGGAGCGCCGTGCAGTTTGTCTGTTTTGCCGCCGATGCAGGCGTCGATCGTGGCACCGACACCTGCTCGATGTGCCAGGGTCGCCGTTTCCGGGTCGTATAGCACACCGGCAACCGCGCCTTGAAAGTTGGCATCGAGCAGCGCCCGCAACGCCACAGTGCCATCGCACGGAGCCCCGCCTCCCGGATTGTCCGAGCCGTCAGCAAACAGAATAAGCCCCCCTTGAGGCTCCGCGTTCGCGATCCGGATCACTTCTTCGATCGTCGTCAGCTTCGGCTGCAGGTCGTCACGCAAGTCCCAAAGCCAACCAGCAAGTTCGTCGGCCTTGCGTTTGGCGAGTTCCCGATCACCATCGACCGTAACCAAAATGGACACGCCCGCGTCGGCGATGTCAGCAAACGGAAAGCCCATCGCTACAGTCGCAGTCAGCACGCCCGGTTCGGCTTCCATCTGGAAAACACGTTGCATCAGCGACTGCATCGGTTCACGCAGAGTGCACTGCATCGGCGGCATGGTGAGCAGCGGCAGTTGCCGGAACTCCATCACCGGCCGAACCTCGCCCCGAATCATCCGCGACAGCAAGACCGCCGCTTCGTACCCGCGTTCGTGCATATCCACATGCGGGTAAGTATCAAAGCCAATGATGACATCTGCCAGTTCCGCCATGCGTGCGGTGATGTTTGCATGCAGGTCCAGCGTCACGACGATCGGCATCAGCGGTCCGACCGCTTCACGCACAGCAGCGATGAATGCTCCTTCGGCATCCTCATACTTTTCCGTGACCATCGCACCGTGCAGATCAAGCAGAATGCCATCGACCGGCCCGGCCGCTCGCAGCCGTTCCAGAAACCAGCCGAGCATTGTGTCGAACGTCTTCTGTTCAACGACGCCAGAAGGTTGAGCGCGGGCACACAGCAAGGGAACCAGTTCAGCTCCGACGGCCTCGGCACCTGCGATGTAACCGCCATGAATCGCTCCGGTGCCGCGAAACCGCTCAAAAATCATTGAGCCGCCGCTCAAGTCAGGTCCGCAGTTGCTGTCGCGGATGAAATCGCTCAGGCATGTCGGAGTGGCGGTGAATGTATTCGTTTCGTGCTGAACTCCCCCGCTGGCGATGCGCATGAGAACCCTCTTCTGATACCCAAAGTATGGAGAATTGAGCGGCTGGAGTTTGTCTGACAGTGCAACGGATCGTGACAGATCATCGCTCAAATGTCAGTCAACGAGCGAGGCTCGGCGTTCAGCGGGTGACTCGAGACGAGTCCCTGAGTTCGCAGCACTCCCTACCCAAGCAGTTCCAGCTTCCGGGTGCTGGTGCAGCACCTTTCAACCGCAACCGTTGCAGTTCCAATACTCCAACGGGAAGTGATGCCAACGGGCTCTTGTGGCAGCGACTAAGACTGCAGTTCCTGCCCGCAATGTTGACAGTGCTTCAAGCCCACGAGTGTTTCCCGGCCGCAGTGAAAGCACTTCAAGGTGGCCAGTTCGGAGTCCGTTTCGGCGATGGTGCGAACTCCGGCCCCCATCAAAAGAAAGCAAACTGCTCCCCCGGCCAGAAGCACGCAAAGAAATAACAGCGGGCCGTAGATTAAGAAATAGAACCACATAGTCCGGCTTCCTGCATGCCCCAGGCATGAGTGGCGGAACGGGACTGCCGAAATCTCGCGGACGACAAAGCCGCAGAGGCAGTCATTTCTATTCTGCAACTCGGAGAGATGCGAGCTTTGAATTAAACAAAGCTCGCACCGCCCCAACCAGAATTCGAAACGGCTGCCTCTGCAGAAGCAATCAACGTTGCAAACTAGCGTGAGTAGTCAGCGGAGTTACCGAACAGACCGCCCGAGGCTTTGCCTCCGAGTCCGCCCTTCAGATCGCCGCGCGGGCGACGCGGTGGTGGTGGAGCCGCCTTTGAGTCTTCCGCATGTTGTTCTTCGACGGGAGCAGCCTTCAGCGCCTTGAGCGACAGGGCAATACGCTTCTTGTCGACATCGAACTCCAGCACCTTGACATCAATTTCCTGGCCAACGTTCACCACGTCGATCACACGCTTGACGCGGCGATGTTCCAGTTCGCTGATGTGGATCATGCCTTCGATCCCCGGTTCCAGTTGCACGAACGCGCCGAACTCGGTGGTTCGCGTCACTTTGCCGTGCACCGTCGAATCGGCGGGATAGCGGTCCGCAGCGGCCATCCACGGGTTCTGAGTCAACTGCTTCATGCCCAGGCTGATGCGGTTCTTTTCGCGATCCAGCTTCAGCACCTTCACGTTGACCGACTGACCTTCCTTGAGCACTTCGTTCGGATGGCGAATGTGGTTCCAGGAGATCTCGCCCACGTGCAGGAAGCCATCAGCACCGCCGAGGTCAATGAAGGCGCCGTAGTCCTTGATGGTCTTGACGGTGCCCTGGTACTCCTGATTCTCGGTCAGGTTCTTCCAGAAGTCTTCTTCGGCATCTTTGCGCGCTTCCACCAGCAGTTGCTTGCGGCTGAGCACCAGGTTGCGCTTCGACTTGTTGGCTTCGATAATGCGAGCCTGGAACTTCTGACCAACATACTGGTCGAGATTCTCGATGAAGCCCAGATCCACCTGACCGGCCGGCATGAAGCCACGCAGTGAGCCGACCTGCACTTCGAGGCCGCCCTTGTTGGTCTTCGTCACCGTGCAATCGACAATCTGACCAGCTTCGACCGCATCCCAGTTGCCGCTGACCTTATGCTTGCCGCGCGGCAGGTTGACCGAAATCAGGCCTTCGTTTTCATCCACCTTGCGAACGGTCACCAGCACCTGAGCGCCAACCTGCGGTGGTTCGGTGCCTTCGAACTGGCGCAGTTGCAACACGCCGGGCAGACGGAAACCGAGATCCAGGAACACATCGTCGCCATGAATGGACTGGACGGTGCCCTGAATCTTGACACCTTCAGTTGGCATCTCTGGCTTGGCAGCGGTTTCGGAGACGGGGGCATTCTCCTGCAAAGTGCCCTTCATCGCGTCGCTGAGCTGCGCCTCCAGGTCGCCTAACTCGGGCGCGTCAGGAATATCCACCGGCCCCTTCTGCTGGGACTTGGGAGTGATTCCCTGAGCCGCCATCTTCATCTCTTCTTCCGTCAAGGTCGCTTCGACGGACTCGCCCGCACGCTTCAGATTCTGGCGCAGTTGCTGAGCCAGTTCGCTGGGAGCGTTGGTTTCCGGCACAGCCACGGGAGCTGCAGCCTCAGGAGTTGCAACTACGGGTTGATCGGGGGCGGGAGATGTTGCTTCATTCAACTGGGGGTCGGAACTCATGAATCCAATCCTGACTGTCCTGCAGCACTACTAAAGAGGTCTTCTGATTGCCGGTGGAGTGAAGAGCCCGCTCACAACGTGAGACAACGACTTTCACTGCAGATGCACCGAGCTACTTCTTCACCTTGGCTTTCACGCACCGAAAGCCAAGATCATCACTTGGAAAATCCACGGGAACCGAACGTCGTGCGGTTGATGTGAGAGCATCAAATCGCACTTTCCAGGAACCGCCACGAATGACTTTGGCAGCGGGTCCGTCTCCCTTACGTTCGTAGACGCGACCGTCCGCGGAAGCTTCCGCGTAGGTATCGCGCCAGTCGTCGGCGACGAATTCCCAGAGATAACCGTGCATGTCATACAGCCCGAAAGCATTGGGCTTCAAGGCGCCAACTGGAGGATCGTTGCCAGCGGCGTTGCCCGTGTGCCAGCCGTACTCGTTCAAAACCTTCGCCACATTGCCCTCGTCACCCGGTTTGCGAGCCTCATCGCCGAAGCTGTAACGCGTTTTGGTGCCCGCTCGGCAGCAGTATTCCCACTCCGCTTCGGTGGGCAAACGGATCTCTTCGTCTTCGGCGATCAGCTTGCCAGCACGCATCAAATCGGTCGCTCGCTTACAGAATTCAACAGCGTCCTTGAACGTGAACATCTCGACGGAATTGCGAGGCCCCTTCCATTTGCTGGGGTTCTGACCCATCACTGCCTCGTAAAGATTCTGGGGCATCTCGTACTTGGCCATCGCGAATGAATAGCCCAAGGTTACTTCGCGGGCGGGTCGCTCGCTGGCCGGGCCGTCATCCGTGCCCATGCGAAACGACTTCGGAAACTCCTTGGCCCCTGGAGTGATCGCCACAAATTCCGAGTTGAACGTCTTCAGCAGTTCAAGCTGCCGTGCATTCGGAGCGTCTGCTGCATGACTGTGCGACATCATGTTGAGTGAAACCATTAATAAGCCGAAGCAGAAATGAAGCGCCGGCGTCAACTTCGTGAATCGATTCATGCGAATGTTCCCGTCAGTTTGGGAAAGCGAGAAGCCACCATGCACGCGTTCCGCAGGGTGAGCGGGGCAGAGGTATAACTCACCGATCAGAAGATCGCACGTGCCCCCCGATGATTGAACTGTTCGGCGCGGCGATGCACTGAAAGAGCGTGCTCGATGCGTCGAGTTGAACGGCTGAACTGCTACAGTCTATGACCGACTGGACAGGATATTCAGAGCGGCTGATGCCGCGTTAGGACTGAGTCATGCACGTGTTGATGGTGGCTTCCGAGAACGATGCGTTGAAGGGCGGCAAAGTGGGCGGCGTCGCCGACGTCGTGCGCGACGTGCCACCGGCTCTCGTGGCCCTGCCGGAATTCTCCGGCACAGTGTCCGTCGTAGTGCCTTCGTATGGCTTTCTGCACCTGCCCGCACTCAGACAAGTCGCATTGATCACGTTCAAGTTCGAAGGCCGGGATCACACCGCCGAATTGTTTGAAGTTGAAGGCACCCGCCCCCGTCGTGGAGTGCGTCAACTGGTACTGCATCATCCGCGTTTTGAAAGTGCTCATCCGCAAACCGGAGTGAAGCGGGTCTACGTGAACGACGCGAACGATGCGCCGTTCGCAACCGACGCCACCCGCTTCGCGATGTTCGCTGCCGCCGTGCTCGAAGGCCTGCATCAAGGTGCCTTTGGAGTGGTCAACGTGCTGCACCTGCACGACTGGCACACCGGCCTGCTGCCTGCCCTGCGGCACTTCGATGATCGCTACGCGTCACTGCGTTCGATGCGCACGGCCTTCACGATCCACAACCTCGCCCTGCAGGGTATTCGTCCCTTACGAGATGATGCCTCATCGTTTGAAACGTGGTTTCCGCACCTGCGATACGATCCAAAACTGATTGAAGACCCCGAGTACAAAGGCTGTGTCAATCCGATGGCGGCTGGCATTCGGTTCTCGCACCGCGTGCACACCGTCGCGCCGAGCTATGCGCTTGAGATTTGTGAGCCCAGTCGGCCGAAACGCAACGCCCTCGATTGCGTGTTCTTCGGCGGCGAAGGTCTGGAAGGCGACCTGCGATCTGCTCGCGAAGCAGGACGTTTGACTGGCATCCTCAACGGCTGTGAATACTCATCCAGCGGTCCATTGCCGGTGCGAGATCAAGCCTCGTGGCAAGGTTTGCTGAAGACTCTGATTTCTGAAGTCGATGGCTGGCAGAAGGCCAATCCGAACGCACGTCATGAATTGGCACTGCAAAGATTGAGAGCTCTGCAGAATCAGCCTCGGCCATCCGTTGTGATGACCAGCATCACGCGCGTGGTGGATCAGAAGGTCCGGCTGATGCGCTATCCCGAAGGCCCGTCACCCATCGAACGCGTGCTAGCGCGGACGGACGGTGAAGCGATCTACATTCTGGCCGGTAGCGGAGACGCCGACTACGAAAGGTTCTTCGCGGAGCTGGCACCGCTGCACAACAACTTCATTTTCCTCAACGGCTACTGCAAGCTGAGTGCGGATCCGCTGTACGTTGAAGGCGACTTGTTCCTGATGCCCAGCGCGTTTGAACCATGTGGCATCTCTCAGATGCTCGCCATGAGGTCAGGCCAGCCGTGCATCGTGCACGCGATTGGCGGACTGAAAGACACGGTGAAGAACGAAGAGACGGGCTTCACGTTCGCAGGCGCAACGCCCGAAGCCTTGGGGAATGAGTTTGTGAATCAGACCCTCAAGGCAATCCGCATCAAGCAACGTGATCCCGCGTCGTTTGATGGAATTCGCCAGCACGCCTTCGCCGCTCGATTCCTCTGGGAGAGCTCAGTGCGCGAATACATCCGGCAGTTGTACTCGTAGCGGCAACGTGGCGACCAAACTACTGCGCCACCTGAGATCGAGCGACGGTCCGCTGTCCTTCGTCCTGCAGAACTTCCTGTACGTGACGGATGGCATCCGGGATCACATCGATCACGGCGCGAGTTGATCCCGACAGCGTCAGCGCGAGCACAAAGACTCCCACCAGCGATCGAATCGGCATACCGATCACCAACTGGTTGAACTGCGGCACACTGTGGCCGAGATAGCCCATGCTGAGCGTAATGAGTGACATCGTGGCCAGCAGCGGGCTGCAGACCTGGACACTCAACACCAGTGACTTGTGGATAAGTTCGGTCAGCAGCACATGAATGTTGCTGAAGTCAGCGATGTGGCCGACGGGGATCGTGTCGAAGGTCTCCATCAACGCGCCCAGCAGCATCAGATGACCGCCCAGCGGCTGCATCAGCAGAATGGCCACACCGCCCAGCATGAAGAACGTCTGGCTGGTGAGCGCCGCGCCACCGAGGTCGGGGTTCAGTACGGACGCGGCGTCGATGCCAATCTGCTGATCGATGATCTGTCCCGCCAACTGCAGTCCGGACAGGACGATCATCACGCCCAGCCCCATGATGAAGCCGAGGCCGAATTCCGACGCCGCGGATTGCAGCAGATCAGAATTGGAATGCTGCATGACAGGAGCTGCCGCCAGTTGCTGAAGGGGGACACCTCGTTCGGGGTCGACGTTCAAATCGGCGGCCACATTCAGCACGCGTTGCTGCATGTGCTGCGGAGCCTCGGCTGCGGTAAGTCGCCCATCCTGATTGCGGTCGTAGCTGGCCAGCATCTGTTGAAAGCTGTCCTGCATCTGCGGCGCCAGCAGGCAGCTTAACGCGAGGATCAGGCAGACCCTCGCCCGCGCCGGGACGACCG
Source organism: Planctomycetaceae bacterium (assembly GCA_021732995.1). GTDB lineage: Bacteria > Planctomycetota > Planctomycetia > Planctomycetales > Planctomycetaceae > AM-0621. The sequence continues at coordinate 112,485 of JAKFWA010000055.1, forward strand.
ACTGACTGAAGATCGGGCCCGTCGTCATCAGGCCGCTCAACCGAAACAGGATCATCAAGAAGACGTATGCATGGTGCAGCGCGGCATCCAGCAGCCACCGCGTGCCCACGTTCATCAATCCGTTGAAGTTGAAGAAGTCATCCATGAAATGAAAACAGCTCCCCTCGCCCTGATAATGGGGAGAGGGGCAATTGTAGGGCGGACAATCCTGTCCGCCGCCGGACAAGATTGTCCGGCCTACCGATTCCAGCCTAGTTCAGTGAATTCGGAATGCCGGTGAAAAGATCAATCGAGTACTGCGACATCTGAGCCAGCGCCCAAGGCATGATGAACAGGATCGTGAGCAGCATGATGACCAGCTTGGGCACGATGCTGACGGTCTGATCCTGAATCTGAGTCACCGCCTGCGCGACGCTGACGCCGAGGCCGACCACGACGGCGATTGCCAGCACCGGTGCGCTGACCATCAATGTCAGCATCACCGCCTGGCGAGTGAGTTCGGTAGCAAAGTCGGGTGTCATGCCGCGTTTTCGCTCCGGGCCGTATCTGAGATTTTGTTTTCTGTCCTGAGTCTCTTCGCATGATGAATCGCATCTTTCGACCCACGAAAGGCGACCTTGAAGGACTGCATTATCCGGACCCGGTGACGCTGTGCAGCAGCATCTGGACGGTCAGGGTCCAGCCATCGATTAGAACGAACAGCATCAGTTTGAATGGCAAGGACACGAGCGACGGCGGCAGCATCATCATACCCATCGCAGTCAGCAGCATGGACACAACCATGTCGATGACCAGGAACGGCAGGAAGATCTGAAAGCCGATCACGAACGCAGATTTAAGTTCGCTCAACATGTACGCGGTGACGATGATCGACGGCTCGATCTCGTCGAAGGTTTCAGGTTCACGCCATTCGCCAGCAGCCAATGAACCCGGAGCCGGGCGGCGGTAGTCGACCAGCATGAAGACCACATCTTCGCCGCCCGCGTTGTGAATCTGCTCGCTCATGAAACGCTGCATCGGCTGGAACGCGTTGAGGAAGACACGCTTCAACGGTTCTTCGCCAGCAACCAGATTGGGGATCGGCTGATTGTTGACGTAAGGCTCAATGCCCTCGCGATAGCACTCCTGCCAGATCGGCGTCATGACGAACATGGTGAGAAACAACGCCAGCGCTGAAACCACTTGATTCGGCGGCAGGTTCTGAGTGCCCAGCGCCTGACGCAATAACCCGAAGACGATGATGAACCGGATGAAGCACGTCGTCATCATCAGGATGGACGGCACCAGGCTCAGCAGCGTGAGCAGGATCATGATCTTCACGCTCTGGCTGAGCCCAGAGGGTGCAAGCATCTGATCGAACTTCAAACCGTCATCGTTATTGCGCGCCGCAATCGGCTGATTAGCGGCGTTGGCGGGAGCATTGAGCTGCGGTTCAACAGCCTGCCGCGCAGGTTTTTGAATGGCCTGCGCGTGCGCCGTTGAGGTACCTGATGTCAGCAATCCGGCGATGACGGCAATAAAGATCATCACCCAGCGTCGGACAGTCCGCTCTGTCGGCTTACGATCCATGTCGACCCTCCGAGGGTGATCGGACCGAGATGCTCGACAGCCGATTTCCGTTCTTCTCGGCTTCCTGAAAGAGCTGTTCTCCAAGTCGCTCGCCGAAGGACCGCTGATCGGTCTCGGGCTTGCGACCAGTGAGCCGATTCAACCAGTCGCCGACACCCCCGTCATGAGGTTCTCTCGCGCGCGACACGTTGACGAGCGTCGCGACTTCGATGGGGTCTGAGATCTCACCGAGTGGGGAGAGTCCATTCGAGGACGCTCCCAGGAGCAGCACCTTCCCGCCGACCTTGACCAGATAGACCGAGTTGCGGGGATCAACAGTTCGGCGTCCGAGAATCTCAACCGCATCGCGAGGCAGGCCCGGCACTGCAAACGGGTTCTTGCGCATGACGAGCTTGGCAACTCCCAACAGCACCACCACGACGCAGGCCAATGAGCCCAACAGCGTTCCGAGGCCAGCACCGGAACCGCGAGGGGTGTTCGTGTTCTGACCACCTGCTTCGGATGAACGCGATGACGAATTGCGTACCAAGGGAATCGGCGCGGCTGACTGCCGAACTGGTGACAACGAGTTGTCGTGTATCGGCGGCCATTCGGGTGTCTCTTCGTTGCCCGCTTCTGCGGGTTCGACGACCAGCGACTTCGCGCCGAACTGAGCGCGAGGACGCGTATCGCCAGCTCGCGCTTGCGACGCGCAAGAGGCAATCCCCAGACAACACAGAGTGACCAGCAGTCTCAAGCGATCCATCGCATGAGTTCCTCAAAAGTCTGGTGTTACGATTTCGGCCACGCGAACGCAGAAGTTGTCGTTGAGCACCAGCACCTCGCCCCGAGCGAGCAGGCGGCCATTGACCACGATGTCCACCGGGTCACCCGCCATCTTGTCGAGCGGAACGACCGCGCCTTCCTTGAGCGACAGCACTTCGTCGATCAGCAGTTCGGCGCGGCCGAGTTCAATATGCAGGTCTAGCTCAACGTCGTCGAGAGTACCCAGTTGGTAGGCACGGCCGGCTCCCGAGCCTCCATCAGAGAACTCAGCCAGTTCAAACGGTTTCGCTCCAGCCGCGTCGTGCGAGACATTGGAACGCCCGTGACGATCTTCCCGCAGCATGGCTTCGATGCCCGACTCCACGCGATCCAGCATCTGCTCGGTGCGACGGCTCGGTCGCTTGTCCGCGGTGGGTTTTGGCTTGGCAGCCGGGGGAGCTGCAGCAGGCGCTCCAGACCCATTCAGCAGCGCTTCCAGATCATTCGCGTCCAGCAGATTGTCGTTGGCCTTCGGCGCCGGGGAGGCACTGCTGTTGAGCAGCGCTTCCAGTTCGTTCGTGTTAATCAGATTGTTGCCGCCAGCCGCTGGCGGCGGCGACGGGGGTTCCGGTTTGGGCGCGGCACCCGGTCCGCGCGGCAAGCCAGCCTGAGCCTGCGCCAGCAGCTTCTGGATGTCACTACTATTCATCAAGTCGTCGTCAGCCACTTCCGTGTGCTCCTGGCAAAGCTTGCTGGCATCCTTGTCGCAAGGAGACCGGCCGAGTTGCGGCGCCGCGCGCGATGCCGCTCAGCGGTCCAGACGGGAATCTAGTCAAATTTCCGATTTCAGGGACAGACCGACTACAGCGGACGCACCAGGATGTCCGGGCGCGGCACTTTGACCTGCTTGATGTCCACCGCCGTTTGCGGCCAATTCTCGACCGGTGTGAGCAGCTCAAACCCCGAGTCCTGCACCAGAATCGTGTCCTCAGCCACTCCGACTCCGATTGACGACCGCCACTGCACAGGCATGCCAGATGCCAGTAAAAATGTGCTATCAGGGACGATGGGAGCCTCGACGGCTTCGTAGCCCGTAACGTGCCCCTGGTCGGACAGATACCACTCTTCGCTATGCCCGAACTTTTCGTAGATGCGCTGTACCCGCCTCCAGGCATCACCCAGTTTGAGCCCATTCTGAGAGAAGTACATGCCTGCTGACTGCACCATCAGGCAGGCCAGGTGAGCTTCCCGAGCGTCCTTTGGCGGTGTTCCGAAACAGACAGTGCGGGACACTCCCAGATGCAGGCCACGCCGTCGTCCGACCGCCGAGATCGTGCAGGTTCTTTGTACTTGAGCATCGCCATAGGCTGCGTGCCGATGCCATTTGGTTCGTCCTTCCGCCGCGACTTGAATCCGCACCGGCTGCACATTGAGCCGCATCAGGCGGTGAGCCACCTGCCCCGCCACTTCAGATTCTGTCTCGCCACGCTGAAACGTGCGGGCGGTAGCTTCCACCGCGTGTACGACAGCTCGCCCCAGCTCCCGTAGCTGCTGCGTTTCATAAAGTGAGAGCGGCAAACGTAGTGTGGTCAGGTAGTCGGAAACGTCCCGGCAACGCTCAAAGGGGATGTCGGCACCCGTGTTGCGACCGCGGCAGAGATCGGCCATTAGTAACGAATGATCTTCCAGCCAGGGCCGCTCTTTCATCTGAAAGCCGAGGTTAGAAACTTCCCAATCAAACAGGCGCTGCGAATCGGGGCTGCGAGTCAGCAGGACACGGGCGTCCGGGTTGATGAACAGCGACGCGATGCGTTCGCCCGTGAAGCCGTAGGTGTTGTCTCCGCCGACCGAGAACCAGGCGAAGTTCGCTGGTCGGTTCAGCAGCAGAGCCTGCAGTTGCTGGGTATTGAGAAAGTCGGCAATCAGCTGTTGACGGCGCTCGATCTCCGCAACGCGATCCGGGTCGGCGAGAACGAATTCTCCCGACGACGTCGAATCGTTGATTGCGCCCAGCGACATCGAACTCTCCACACATCGTGCGCACAGGGCGCACCTCCACCAATAGTCCAGCGGAAAGGATATCGCTTGCTCGTGAGTCTCGAACGGATTTCCTTCGCGGCGACGCTCGTTCGCAGCGGGCCTGATTGCTGCCTGCCGTCAAACCTGACAGGCCGCACCCGCCTGTCGCAACCGGCTGTCATGACTGACAGACTTTATCGGCGTGTGAATTGATCAGCCGCTGGCGGCGAGACGCTTCAGCGTCACGCTTTTCAGTTCGAAGCTGGGATTTGGCATCGTCAGCTTCAAGCTGAGGGAACGTTCGCCCGCTTCGAGTTGCAGCTTGCCGACGTCACTTGTTGACCATCGCAGCTCGTAGACTTCTGTCCGCAGAAACCGATCTGGCGAAGGCACCATCTCGCGCTCAGTTTTGCTGATGATGGTGGCCACGGTCCGATCACCACTCTGAATCTCCAACACAGCCTCAGCGGGATCGGTGCAGAGATACTCCACCGACACCGCGTACGTGCCCGCCGCTTCGACGTCCAAGTCCCAGCGCAGTTCAGATTTCGGACTGGTGAACTCAACAGCCCAAGCGTTGTTCGGATGCCGACCATTGAATTTGACGCCGCCGAGTAACTCGGCTTGTGGGACCGGCAGTTCCACCGCGCGGCCAGCGGGGCGGTCTACAGGAATCGGTGGGCGGGTCGAGCGGCATTCACGCGATACATCGCGCCACCACGCATCGAAGTCCGCTTGAGCACGCTGCATGGTCTGCGGATGCAGCTTCGCGACATCCTGCTTTTCGCCTGGGTCCAGCTTCAGATCGTACAACTCCCAGCCTTTGCCTGCGTTGACCGCGTGCCAGTTGCTCCAATGAATGGAACCTGTCGCTTTCAAGCCGCCCTTGGCTCCCATCTTCGGGTCCAACTGCACGGGGCGAGGTTCGTTCTTGATGAACACCTTGCGTTCCGCCCAGTCCTGGGCCGTGTCAGTGTCACCATTCAGCAAGGCTACCGCAGACTGGCCGTCCAGCGGCCGGTCTGCTGACACTTTGTGCTTCAGTTCGCACAACTCAACGAGAGTCGGAAACAGGTCGATGTGCGCGACGGTCTCTTTGACCTGCATCGGACGAGGAAACTTTGCTGGCCAGCGAATGAAGCACGGTACATGAATGCCGCCCTCGTAGTAAGAACCTTTGCGAGCCTTCAATCCACCGTTGAAGCGGTTCCCGTTGGGCCCGTTGTCCGTCAGGAAGATGACGATCGTGTTCTGCGCCTGATGGGCACGATCCAGTTCATCGAGCACGCGGCCAATGTTGTCATCGAGATTGCTGACCAAGCCGTACGCCGCCGCGTCTTCGTCGTTCAAGCCCTGCTGCTTGTAGCGATCGAAATAGGAATCCGGACACTGGGCCGGCCAGTGCGGGGTGTTGTAGGCGAGGTAGCAAAACCACGATTGCGACCGATTGTTGCGAATGAACTCCAGCGCTGCATCCGTGAAGACGTCCGCGATGAAGCCTTTGGACTGCACCCAATCTTCGTTGTGCTTCAGCTTCGTGTCGAAATAGTTGTTCCAGTGACCAAGTTGAAATCCAAGAAACTCATCGAAGCCTTGCCCCAGCGGTGAGTAGCGGTAGTGCTCGCCGTTGTGCCACTTGCCAAAGTAACCCGTTGAGTAACCATCGTGCTTGAAGACTTCGCCGAGCGTTGCTTCTTCAGCCCGCATGGTTTCTTGACCACCCTGAACCCCGATCGCTCCGGTGCGAATTGAGTAGCGACCGGTGAGCAGCGCGGCTCGCGTTGGTGCGCACAACGGATTCACCAGAAAGCGGTCAAAGCGGATGCCTTGTGTTGCCAGTGCATCCAGTCGAGGCGTCTTCAGCGTCGGATTTCCGTGCAGGCTGAGGTCGCCATAGCCTTGATCGTCCGTAATGATCAGGAGAACGTTTGGTCGCTGAGGCGTGATCGCATCATCAGCTTGGGAATGTGAAAATGGGCTAACGAGCAGTGATGCGGCAAAGATGAGTGTCCACAAGAGCGGCCATCTGCAACCATTCTTCTGAAACTCGGGCATGAGTCATTCATCCTCTGAAAGCGGATCCGTCCGGGCTGACAGTTGGCTGGATGCCTGCTCGGCACCGAGCTCGATTCTGCGTGAAGCGGTCTGCGGCGGCAACGAACCCGGCCTGATTCGACTGGTGTTTCAGTCAAAAGGGCCGATTGTTTCGGTTGCCAGAGTTGGGAGTCGCAGTTCAAATTGCAAGTGCCGGTAATACCTTAAGACGATTAGACAGGCTGATCGGGAGATGCGTTCTGGATGTATGAGTTGTTGATCACTGGCCCTGAAGCCGCACAGCAGCAGCGTCGAGAGCTACCGGAAGGTGAAGTGATCCGGCTCGGACGCGCGCCGCGCAACGGTTGGCAAGTCCCTTGGGATTTGCTGATTTCGCGCGAGCACTGTGAACTTCAACTGGCTGGTACGTCACTGCTGGTCAAACGCCTGGAAGCCGCCCGAAATCCAATCTACTTTCAGGAAGTGGACTCGCGCGAATTCACAATCTCGGCAGGTCAGAGTTTTCGCATCGGCCAGACGATCTTTCAGCTCGTCACTATGGAGCTGTCAGACGGCCAGTCAGGTTCGCGCATCGAAGAGCAATCTTTCGCACCTGAGATGCTCAAGCGATTTCGGTTTCACAATGCCGAGCAGCGCCTTGAGATTCTTACGAAGTTGCCGGACGCGATTGCCCGCACGCGAAATGACGAAGAACTCGCCAACGAAGCGATCAAGATTCTGCTGAAGGCGATGCCGCACGCGACGGCGGCCGCCTGCGTGCAGTATGGCCCCAATCCGAAGGTCGAAGACAAGCCGCTGATGATGCGGTGGGACACCCAATCAGAAGAAGTCGGTCGCTTCGCCCCGAGCCGTCGGCTGATGACATCGGCGATCAATCGCGGTGAAGGTGTCTTGCACATCTGGCAAGACACCGAGGACTCAAATCCGGCATTCACCGTCAGCGGGAACCTCGACTGGGCCTTCTGCCTGCCGTTCCGTAGCGAAGAATCCAAAGGCTGGGCCGTCTATGTCGCCGGGACGTTCGGTGCCCCCGGCGCAACGTCGATCAGCGAGAACGACATCAAGGGTGACCTGCGATTCACGGAGCTGGTCTGCGACTTCATCGCATCGATTCGAGCTGTGCGTACGCTCGAGAAGCATCAGGCCGGTATGGCCCAGTTCTTCTCCCCCGCGGTCATCGAAGCCGTTCGCAAAGCGAACTCCGACAAGGTGCTGGAGCCGCGAGAAACGGACATCACCGTCCTGTTTTGCGACGTGCGCGGCTTTTCGAAAAAGGCGGAAGCTGCTCAGGAAAACCTGAAGGTCTTGCTCGACCGCGTGAGTTCCGCTTTGGGCGTCATGACAGCCGGAATTCTGAAGTACGACGGCGTGATTGCGGACTTCCAGGGCGACGCCGCTCTAGGCTTCTGGGGCTGGCCGAGTGCTCCTGAGGACGGCCCCCTCTCTGCCTGCCGCTCCGCCCTGAGTATCCAAGACGCGTTCTGGCGCGCAACTACTGATGAGAACAGCCCTTTAGCGGGATTTAAGGTCGGTATTGGTGTCGCTCACGGACGGGCCATCGCGGGCAAGATCGGCACCACCGAACAGATCAAGGTCGGGGCGTTCGGACCCGTTGTTAATATGGGGTCTCGGCTGGAAGGGCTCACCAAACAGTTGAGAACTTCTATACTCATTGATGAGTTCACCGGTGAATTCTTAAGAAAGCACCCCAATCCAGCCGAAATGCGCTGTCGAAAGCTCGGCAAGTTCCGGCCTGTGGGCATGCAGACGGGGATGATGCTGTACGAATTGCTGCCGCCGGTGGAGGTGGATGGTCGCGTCACGGACGACCATATCCGGATTTACGAAGAAGCGGTGGACTCGTTGATTGAAGGTGAATGGCAGCGTTCGATGGAGCTGCTCAATAAGCTGCCTGTGGATGACCGTACGAAAGACTTCCTCTTGATTTATATCGCCACAAACAATTACGAGCCTCCTTCAGGTTGGGATGGCATTATCCAAATGACGTCTAAATAGTTACGACGTTGAGTGCCTTGTCGTTTTCAGTCGATACTGTTTCAGGCCCTATTTCGGGTCCTCTTTTCTCTCCGATCGGTCGAGTCACGTGAAAGTCACTCTTCTTGAATCCTCTGTCGGCTCAGGCAAGAACCAGCAGATCCTGGCTTCTTACATCATCAACGATGTGATCTCGATTGATGGTGGTTGCGTGGGCTTTGCAACGCCGCTGGAGGTGCAAAAGCGGATTGAGCACGTGTTCCTGTCGCATTCGCATCTGGACCACATCGCCTCGGTACCGATCTTTATCGACAACATCTACGTGCATGGCCCCAAGTGCCCCACGGTCTATGCCAACGCACCGACGATCACCGCGTTGAAGACAGACATCTTCAATGACCGCATCTGGCCGGACATGATTCGGCTGTCTGCTGAAGAGTCTCCCTTCCTCAAGCTGGAAGAACTCAAGAGCGAAACCGCGATCACTGTCGGCGATATCACCGTGCTACCGATCGATATTGACCATGTGGTTCCGACGGTGGGCTTTATTGTTTCGGATGGCACGTCCTCAGTGGCGTTCGTGTCCGACACCAGCCCGACGACGCGTATCTGGGAACTCATCAATCAGCAGCCGAACTTGAAGGCCGTGTTCCTGGAATGCAGCTTCCCGAACAACATGGAGTGGCTGGCTGAGAAGGCCAAGCACCTCTGCCCGCGTCTGTTCGCCGCCGAACTTGGAAAGTTAAAGCCGGGAGCGCCGGTTATTGCCATTCACATCAAGCCCGCGTTTGAGCCTCAGATTCTGACAGAGCTGGCAGCGCTGAAGTTGCCGCAGTTGCAGATCGGGCAACCGGGAACGGTTTACGAGTTCAAATAACCGTGACGGCTTATCTCTTCGCAGGCGGTGGAACCGGCGGACATCTCGCGCCGGGCATTGCTGTTGCTGAAGAGCTGCGTGTGCGAGATCCCAGCTGCCGCATCATGTTCGTCGGCGCCGGTCGTCCTATTGAAGAGCGCATGCTGCAAGGCACCGGTTTTGAATACCGCAAGCTGTCTGCTCAGCCGCTGCGAGCATTGCAGACGAAGCCTTATCAGTTCGTGCAGTCAACGCTGCGCGCTCTGCGCGATGCGCGGCAGTTAATTCGCAAATTACAGCCGGACCGCATCATCGGACTGGGAGGTTATGCCTCGGTACCTTTGGTTGTGTCAGGCGGCACTAACGGTATTCCGGTGTGGTTGCTGGAACAGAACGCCTTGCCGGGGCGAGCGAACCGCTGGCTATCGCATTGGTTTCCGATCTGCATCACGTTCGCCGCATCAGCGTTGTCACTGCCTGTGCGTGCTCGAGTCTTTGTGACCGGCAATCCCGCCCGGCGCGACCTGCGCGAGCGACTTAAAAACACACAGTGCGAAGGTGCGAGCGTCGCGCCTCGCACGTTGGCGATTTTAGGAGGCAGTCAAGGCTCTGCGGGCGTCAACCGCGCGGTGCTGTCCGCCGTGAGTGCTCTGCGGCCACAACTCAGCGACTGGCAGATCATTCATCAGACGGGCGAAGCTGAGTGCGATGCAGTTCGAACGGCGTATGCGGCGAAGGGCATCGGCGCTCGCGTCGAGCCATTCTTCACCGACATCGCGGCGCTCTATCGCGATGCGAGTCTGGTTGTCTCACGCTCGGGTGCCACGACGCTGACGGAATTGGCATTAGCCGGCGTGCCCGCGGTGCTGATGCCGTTTCCGTTTTCGGCCGAGCAGCATCAGACCGAGAACGCTCGCATTTTCGCGAACGCCGGAGCCGCGGAAGTCGTGCATGAACGAGACAACGCGGCAACAGCCACCGCGTTGACTTCAGCACTCAGGCAGCTCAGCGAGAACCCCGCGCGACTGACAGAAATGTCGCGCGCCATGCGCTCGCTCGCCGCCTGCGACGCGACCGAGCGAGTCACCGATCTGATTCTCAACGAACGTTGATGAAGCGTTCAGGTCCCCGCCTTGGCCAACGCCTCGGAGATCTTCTTGGCATCGGCGGCCAGTGGGCTTTCCGGGTAGTCACCAATCAGTTGATCAAACTTCTGACGGGCTTCTGAGCGACGGTTCATGCGGTAGAGGCAGCGTCCGTAGTTGAACAGAATCACGTCCAGGAACTTGGCATCGGGATGATTCGCCAGCACCGTTTCGAATGTGTCGATCGCCCGTGCAAAGTCCTTCTGGCGGTAGTAGTAGTTGGCCATGCGAGCGACGGCCTCACCGACTCGACCGCTTTCCGGGAACTGGTCGAAAACCTTCTTATATTCCTGGAAGGCACGGTCATAGAGCTGCGACTGTTGCACGCCCTGCGCCTGTTCAGCTTGAGCGTCATAGCATTCAGCGATACCGAATTGAGCCTCGCCGCGCAGTTGGCTGGTCGGCATGTTGACCAGCCGCGTGTAGACGCCGATCGCACGATTCAGGTTGCCCTGCTTGCGAGCGACTTCAGCGAGTTTCAGTAACGCGTCATCAATGAATGCGCTGTTGGGGAACTCACGCTGCAGGCGTTCGGCCATCGCGGCCGCCAGTTCGAGCTTGTCCATTTCAAAGTAGATCGTGCCGAGCTGAACGTAGGTTTCTTCGAGCAACCGACCGCCCAGCTTCTGCACTTCGGCCATGATCTCTTCGCACATGGTCAGCGCGTTCGCGTACTTGGCATCGGCGTTCTTCTTCAGGCCGAATTCCTTGTAGCGGTTGGCGATGTTCGTCAGCGCGGCAGCGGTCTTGAGCTTTGTCTTAACTCGTAACTCGGCATCCGAAATCTGCGTGCGTGTGACACGCACTCCGCCGAGGTTACCTTCAATGCACTTCACCTGCGCGCGAACTTCACGGGCCTCGTCGGCCGTGTTGCGATCATCTTTGTAGGTGATGCGAATCACGTCACCGGGCAGAGCCTGCAGCACACCGTCCCCTGCGACGACCTGATCCGCTTTCTCCAGCCCGATGGCGGCGCGGAAGATGCCTGAGTGCACGCTGCCATCTGCAACTGCTGCCGCTGGTTCCGGCTTGGTTTCGGCGGCTGGCTTCTCGACTTTCGCGGCAGCCTTGCTGACAGCCTCTTCGGCGGAACTTGCTTTGTCGCCCGGCTTGGCTGCAGCAGTTGGCTTGGCAGAGGTGTCTTCCACCTTGCCTTCGAGCACATCCTTGACCGTCGCTGGCACTTCAACCAGCGTCACATTGATTTCATCAACCTTCTTGAAGCGATCGATCTCGGGCTTGGCATCTTTCTGCTCTGAAGCGTCGAGCTTCTTCAACGCCTCAACGGTTTCAACTTCGAGTTCTTCATCAGTCTTCGGCCGGAAGAGCTGCACCAACGCGGGAACCTGATCGGCCTGATCGGTCAGATCGCGGTCAGCGTCGTTAGTCTGAATGTTGACAGGCTTGCCGAGCACGACACCTTGCAGTGATTCCGAGTACGCACCATCGGTGACCTGCACAATCGCGTTGCCGACGACAGGAATATCCTTCAATCGCTTGCGATTGAACTGTTTGTCTGAGGTCTGCGCGTCGTTGTAGGAAACGACGATCTTGTCGTCGCCCTTCAATTCCAGAACGCCGTTGCCTTTCACCGGCTTGCCGAGCCTGGTGGTGACGCTGCCGAGCACAATGCGCACGTTGCGACCGACGGGATAGCACTTCACGTCTTCGACGTCACCACTGGTGGCTTCGGCCTGCACGATGACCGCTTCGCCGCTGTCGAGTGCCGCGAGGTCCGCGTCTTCAATCTTCACGAACAGACGCTTGCCTGCTTCCAGACGCTCGGTCTTGGTATCACCTTCGCCAAGCGAAGTACCAACCTTCTCCAGCGCTTCGATCGCGCGGCTGTAGTGGCCGAGCTGAAAGTGGCCCAGTCCGATGTAGTAGTAGGCCTGATTCACCTGCCGGCTGACTGGAAACTTCTCGATGACGTCGCGCATCACCTGGAAGCACTTGCCGAAGTTGCGGGCTTCGTAGAAGCACACGCCCATCTTCAGAGTGGCTTCCGCACGCTGATCTTCATCGCGGTTGTCTTCCGCAGAAACGGCTTCGAACTGCACGCGAGCTTTGTCATACGCGCGATCGCGATCGAGGAAAAAGTTCCCCAACCGCATGTGAGCTTCGTAACGCACCTTGCTGCGCGGATAGCGTTCAATGACCGACTGCCAGATCTCAACGGCCTTCGAGACTTCATCGCCTTCGTAGCGTGAATCACCGGCTTCGAGCAGCTTTCGCGCGGCACGGTCTTCGACGATCGAACCCTGCGATGGTCCCGGCTTCGGCGCAGTTTCTTGAGCCGACAATCCTGAAGCAGCCAGCAGCAGCAGCAGCAGAGTGAGAACGCAACCTGCGAGAGAGATTCGTTTCATAGGTGGGTCAGCAGTTGAGGCTTGTGGGTAGGTCTCGGCAGCAACCGATTGGACGGTCGCCAGCGATGATTCTGCTTGCAGTAGACCGATTTGTGACTCGCATCGGTCTACGCTGAAGTGACGACGCTACGCCTGCCGCCACTGAGAGTCAATTCTCCGCCCAGTCTTTCGAGCTTGCGCCGCTTGAATCGAACTGGCAATCCGGCGCCTCGTGACAGTCTTGCTCTTGGCGTCGGGCAGTGTCTTCGGTTCTGCTACGCGACATGCCACCTTTCAATCTCAGTATTTCCAGTTCGACCCCAGGCGGTCAAAAGGCGCCGTTGCGAGTTCTGGGCGTCGATCCCGGACTCAACCGCACCGGCTACGCGATCCTGGAACAATCCGATCGTGGCCCGGTGGTGCGCGAAGGCGGCATCATCCAGACGAACCGCAAGCAGGTGCTGGCCGATCGCGTCTGCGAGATCGCTACCGGACTGAGAGAACTGATCGCCGAGTACCAGCCCGCGGTGATGGCGATTGAGCAAGTCTTCTCTCACGTGCAGAATCCCAAAACGGCGATTCTGATGGCTCACGCGCGCGGCGTGATCCTGCTGTCCGCAGCCGAAAAGAAACTGCCCATCCAGCATTACACGCCGACGCAAATCAAACGCCTGCTTACCGGCAGCGGTCGAGCTTCGAAAGAGCAGGTACAGAACGCGATTCGTCTGGAACTGGGACTGAAGACAGTCCTCGAACCCAACGACGTGGCCGACGCCTTTGCGGTGGCGCTATGTCACCTCTACAGCGCGCGACACTTGGGCTTCATGGATTCAGCGGCCGCGATGTCAAAGTGAGACGGTTGTAGCCTCAGTCGATGTAAACGAATTCATTGGCGTTCAGCAGCATGCGGCAAAGCTGCGGCAGCTTGTTGTCTTTCAAGAAACGCTTGGCGGCATCGAGTTCATTCGCTGACGGCTGCCGAGCGAACGCGACCACGAACGCGCGACGGATCTGAGCTTCGACGTTGTCGCCGGCTTCGCGTTGCACTCGGTCGGCAAAGTGCACTGACTGCCGCAGCATGAAATCGTTGTTGAGCAGTGCCAATGACTGCAGCGCGGTTGTGGTGACGTTGCGGCTGGGCGTCAGGTTGGCCGGGTTGGGGCAGTCGAGCGTCGTCAGGAACTGATGAGCCGTCGTGCGGACGACGAAGCGATAGATCGAGCGCCTCCACAAGTCGGATTGATCCGGCGTGATGTAGTTGTAGATCGGGGCGTAAGCTTCGACGTAATCGAAGTCGCGGTAGCCTGCCCCATACATCGTGAGGTTCAACTTGCCGCTGGTCGCCAGCACCGCATCACGCAGGGATTCGGCATCCAGGCGGCGTGGGTTCATACGCCAGAGCAGACGGTTAGAGCTGTCCACGGCCTGCGGACTCTTCGGCGAGCCAGAGTCCGTGCTGTCGAACTTCGAAATCTGACGGTAGGCGGCGCTCAGGCAGATCAGTCGGTGCATGTGCTTCATGGACCAGCCGCCGCGTGCGAACTCATCGGCGAGCCAGTCGAGCAATTCAGGATGCGACGGCTTACCACCACCGAATCCGAAGTCACTGGGTGTATCGACCAGACCAACGCCAAAATGATGATGCCACAGGCGGTTGACGAGCACTCGGCGCGTCAGCGGGTTCGCGGGATCGACAATCCAGTTGGCCAGCGCGAGACGCCGTGCACCCTCGTCTGACGCGGCCAGCTTCAATTCACCATTCAAACCCGTCAGGCAGCCGATTGACCCCGGAGCGGCTTCCTCGCGCGGCTGCTCAGGATCACCGCGATGCAGGGTGCGAATGGCAGGCGGTGCTTCGCTGACAACGGCATAAACTTTGGCTGACTTGGGCAAGGCTCCGATCAAACGGTCAATGTCTTTGCCACGTTCTTCGAGCTTGGCCAACTCAGCGCGTTCGGGCTCAGAAAGAGTCGTTGGCTGCAGCGGTGAAAGAATCGCATCTGCAAAGCAGATCTGGTCATGACCGATGCCGTTCCCATTGTCGGTCGCCATCAACGTTAGAAACCGCGAACTGACTGGAATTGGCAGTTCCAGCGATTGAGGGCCATCATCGCGGCCGATCGCGACCCGCTCAGTCTTCAGCTCACCATCAAGATAGATGAAGAAACTCGCTCCGGCTTTCGGCGTCTGACCGAAGTAGCCTGCGGTTGTCGTGAACTTCAAATCGCCGGGCAGACCCGCAGCGCGGATGGTGTTGAGATCAAATGTAATCGCGGCATTGGCATGCAGAGACAGCAGCGAGTGACCGTTCGCGGCGAAGTCGATGTCGCCCAGCTTGGTTGAGAATTGCGAGTTGATGGGCCCGAACCGAACCGCGTCCCACACTTGACCAGAGGTCTTCGGAACTTTTTGTACGCGGAGCCCGGTCGATGAGATCTGAGTTCCCTCGTCGCTGGCATCTGGAATGACGACGCCATCGACGAACTTCACTTCGGACTTCGCGAACGTGTTGGCCCGCGCAGCGCTGACGAAGCCGCGTGGCACGGTTTGGACCTTGCCGGTCACGGGATCAATTCCCGCACCGAGCTTACCGGTGTTGTCGCCATTTCCACCCCCGACGATGTCTGCGAGATTCCGGGAGTCGCCCTTCAACTTCAGGATTCGCGCACGCACGGTCTGCAACTCGGCGTTCAGTTTCGCCCGTTCGCCTTCGACGCGTTGTATGTCTGCGGGATGGCTATCTCGTTCGCCGCGTTTCACGCCCGCGAAGACGGCCCACAACTGGTAGTACTCATGCTGGGTGATGGGATCCAGCTTATGGTCATGACAGCGAGCACAGTTCACGGTGAGCCCACAGGCCGCCGTCATGACTTGCGTCACCATGTCGTCCAGATCGTCGGCACGCGCGGCTCGTCTTAGGACATCGGAACGTGTTTCGACTTGCCCGACGAAGTCCCATGGGCCAGCCGCGAGGAAGCCGGTGGCGATGACGGCATCAGCGTCGTCTGGCTTGAGCACGTCGCCCGCAATCTGCTCGCGCAGGAAGTCGTCATAGCGTTTGTCCGCGTTCAGGGACCGGATGACATAGTCGCGATACGGCCAGGCATTGTCGCGCCGTTGGTCGCGCTCGAAGCCGTGCGTATCGGCATAGTGGGCGATATCGAGCCAGTGCCGCGCCCACCGCTCGCCATAGTGCGGAGACTTCAGGAAGCGATCAACGAGACGTTCGTAGGCGCGACTGACGGTCGCAGCAGAGCTTGAGGCACGTTCTGCCTCAAACTCACCAACGAACGCTTCGACCTCTTCCAATTTTGGCGGCAGTCCTAACAGATCGAACGACAGTCGGCGGATAAGCGTCCGCGGGTCCGCTTCTGGAGAAGGCGTCAGTCCTCGATCGGCGAGTTTCGCGAAGATGAACCGGTCAATCGGATTCTGAGCCCAGCGAAGTTCCTGCACCGTCGGGGGCATCGCGTGCGACACTGGCTGAAAGGACCACCAGTCACGGCCTCCTGCGGCTCGTTCCTGTAGCTTCAATGCGTCTGGCCAGTCGGCTCCCTCGGCAATCCACTGACGAAACTTATTGATCTCGGCGGACGTTAATGGAACGCCTTCGGCAGGCATTTGCGGTTCTGAACCTGAAATCATTTCCAGGAGCAGGCTTTGACCGCGCTGGTCACGAACTAACACCGGACCACTGTCACCACCGCGCAGAAATTCAGCTTTAGAGGAGAACGACAATCCACCCTTCGGCTTCCCGTGCGAATGGCAGCGGATACAGCGTTGCTCCAGAATCGGCGCGATGTCGCGAGCGAACCGCACGGGCTCGGCAGCATTCGCCTGATGAGGACTACCGGTAGCGGCCAGGAACATTCCGCACAGGATGATGGCCAGCCAAGGGCGGCTCGTTGTTACGAGGTACGTGCAGCGCAGTTGCTCAACAAATCCGGTCGCGCGGGACATGCTTCCCGATCCTCGATTGCGCGGAAAGAACGCAGCCACAATGAGTTCGCTGCGACGCGCATGTTAGTTAGCGACCAGAGAGCACGGCAGTCAGGACGTTACTTGACCAGCAGAATTGGACATCGACATCCATCTGAGATCTGCTGATTCAGGGTCTCGGTCTCTTCTTCGAGGCACTCTTCACCCGCGCGATGTGTCCCGAGCACCACCAGATCGACGTTGCGTTCTGAGGCGAATCGCACGATTTCAGGTACCCGCTCGCCCTGCCGGGTTTTCCATTCGACGGGCACTCCGGCGTCCACGAAACGCTGAG
Source organism: Planctomycetaceae bacterium (assembly GCA_021732995.1). Taxonomy (GTDB): domain Bacteria; phylum Planctomycetota; class Planctomycetia; order Planctomycetales; family Planctomycetaceae; genus AM-0621. The sequence continues at coordinate 129,489 of JAKFWA010000055.1, forward strand.
TCAGCGTTTCCAGCTCGGTTTCGGCCAGTCGCTGCACGGGCTCGTCGAGTGTGTCGAACTCGTCGTCGTTGCTGCGAATTGCCTCGATTACGTGCAGCAATGTCACCGAAGAGCGATTTTGCACCGCTAATTCGAACGCGACGTCGAGCACCGGAAGATTCTTATCGCTGATATCAACCGGAACAAAAATGTGGCGAAACCGAGAAAGCATGTCCGTACCTCATGTGGGCCAAGGAATTAGGGGAATAGCTCCCCGCTGTCGCTTCCCAGAACTGTCTGTTCAAAACTCGCGCCAAATTTTTCGAATGTCTTGCGGCTTAGTGCGAGGTGCGTGACTGGCATAGCAGTTGCCTACTCACCGCGAACCTTTCACGGGACGCCGGTAACCGATCTATCACGAACCAGCGCACCACTGGCAGGAAGACGGTTGACCGCTGCGCTCTATACGCATCTCTCCGGCTATGTCGGGCGGTGCCACTTAAGCTCGACGCTCGATGTGTTTTCTTGAGTCTTTCATTTCTTGTTCACCGAGATCGGCGACGATGTCGGTAAACGACTTCGATACACAACTTTGTCTTCATTCACAGGAGCCCACCTGATGCTGATCGTCGATTCGACCCAAGAGAAGGGACGTCGGGAAAGCTCATTATCTGCGGATTTTGTCGCGGAACCCCGACGTAACCAGGATGCCAGTATTGAGGCCACAATTCGCCAGAGGTTTTCGAACCTCGGCTACCCCCAGTTGCAGCAGTTGCGAGTAGACGTTGATCACGGTCGCGTGGCGATCGCCGGTCAACTCTCCCGGTATTACCTGCGACAACTGGCGCAGACCGCTGTGATGCAAATTCCTGGAGTGACTGGATTGACGACGGATGTCGCGGTGGTTGCTTCGAATGGCGATGTGTCAGCGGATTCGTAATGCGACGGCGCGCATGAATCAGGCGATGAAGCGGCCCGAATGCGGCGGCTCTCGCAGATCCTGATCTCGGGCGGACGGTGCCTGTTTTGAGCACCGCCGCTCGAAATGGTCTTGTCTAACTTGGCAGGCAGTGAGTACCTCCCCACTTGGCGCGTCCGCGAGTTCGTCGGAATTCGCCCGATGAACGCCAACTTTGCGGCTGAGCCGCGAATGGGAGATACGGAGATGCTGTACTTTCGCCGCTGCTTTCTCTTGCTGAGCTGCCTGACCGCACTCGGATTTGAATCGTCCGCTACCGCTGCTGGCGTGACGCTGACCGAGTCCGCCGACGATACGCGGACCTTCGCCGTACGCACGCGACTCAAGGTTGAGGGCACCATTCAAACCGCCGGCGCTGACGGGAAAACCAGCAGCCTCAAGACGGTCGTGGATGGCAAGCTGAGCTTTCTGGAGCGGCGCCTGCCCGCTGGCGGTCGCGATGCCGACGCGCTGCGGTCCATTCGCTACTACGAACTGGCCGAGGCGGATATCACCGTTGCGGATCGCAAGACCGTGAACCGGCTGGACGGCTCTCAAAAAGTGATTGTAGCCGAGGGCCGCCGCGACGGCGTACGCGTTTACTCTCATGATGCTTCGATGACTCCGGATGGTGTGGAACTGCTCCGCACACCGGGCGACAACTTGATACTGATCGGCCTGCTGCCCGCCGGAGAAGTGCAGGCGGGTAGCACCTGGAAGCCGGATGATTGGGTACTACCAGCGCTGGCGACCGTCGAGGCTGTCGAAAAGAGTGAGGTGAGCTGCAAGGTCGACAAGCTGGATGAGCGATATGCCGTTATCAGCTTTGAAGGCAAAGTCTCCGGCGCGATACAGGGAGCTTTGACCAAGATCGGCATCAAAGGCCAACTCGCGTATGACCTGCAGAAGAAGAACATCCGGCAGGTCGTGATGACTCAAACGGAAGAACGCAGCGTGGGTGCGGTCAGTCCGGGGATGCAGGTCACGGCGACGCTGTATATCGATCGGTCGCCTTCCGGAATTTCCGGCCCGTTGACGGACAACGTGCTGAACGCGGTGGCCATCAGCCCGACGCAGCAACAACTGGCTTTGTGGTTCAACGCTCCGTGGGGCGTGCGGTTCGCTTTTGATCGCAACTGGTCCGTCTTCCATCAGAAGGATGAAGTCGCGGTGTTGCGACTCGTCGAGGCAGGTTCGCTGCTCGCACAATGCAATGTGTCAAAAGTTCCCAGCGTTGTTGCGGGGCAACAGACCACGTCAGATCAGTTTCAGGCCGATATCCGAACGTCTTTGGGCGCCGGACTGCAGGAAATCGTCAAAGCCGAACAGACGAAGACCGAAGACGGCCTGATCCTGCAGCGAGTCGTCGCCACGGGAACATCACGCGACATTCCAATGCACTGGCTGTACTACCTCTGCACCGCACCGGACGGTCGTCAGTTGGCGTTCGCATTTTCCGTCGAGTCACGCCTCGTGGAGAAACTGGCTGGTCGCGATCGCGAGATGGTGGAGTCCGTCATCTTCACCAATCAGCGAGCCGCAGCGCTACCGCAGTAATCGCTCCAAGCGACGAAGCCTCGTATCTGCGGAGAACCCCTCACAAGAGACTCGTCTTGCGGGGAACGGTCATTACATTACGACTGCACAGCAGCAGTGACGACCAGGCGCACGGCGCGTCACTTCAGCAGACTTCGCGTCCGTGAAAGCAATCCAAGGGGAGCGTGTGGCATGAAGATTGAAGACGTCATTGCGATGCTGAAGAAGGGTGGCTTGTTGAGTGCCGCGGAATGCGACGCCCAGTTGTCGGCGTTCCAGCGATCAGGTTCATCCAACGACGACACCAGCGCCTTTGTCTGGTCACTGGTAGATCAGCGACTACTCACCGGCTTTCAAGCTCAAGGCATCCTTGCAGGTATTCCCGGACCGTATGCGCTTGGACCTTATCGAGTTTCTGCGCGGATCTCGGTTGGCAACCTCGGTGACCTGTTCCACGCCGAGCACGCTGAGTTTCACCAGCCGGTCAGCCTGAAAGTCTTTCCGCCTTCACTGAATCAGAACACCGAATTGATGCTGCGCCTTGGCCGCGAAGCACGCGTCAGTGCAGAGGTCAGCCATCCGAATGTTGTGCGGACCTTGCAGGTCGGCAAAGTGGGCACCGTACCGTTCATCGCCATGGAGCCGCTCGACGGCGAAACGCTCGGTCAGCGCCTGGCTCGTGTCGGTCGTCTGGGCATCGAAGAGGCCTGCGACATCATCCGCCAGGCTGCGCTGGGTCTGGACTATCTGCATCACGAAGGTGTGATTCACCGCGATATCCGTCCCAACAACCTGTGGGTTGGCTCGAACGGCGTGGTCAAGATCATGGAATTCGGCGCCGCGATCGATGCGCTGTCGTACCTGGATTCTCTCGGCGACGACGAAAACGAAGGCGCCCTGACGATCAGCGACAATCAGGAAAGCATCATCGGCCACTACGACTATATGTCCGCCGAACAGGCGGCGAATCCTCACGACGCCGATGTGTCGAGTGACCTCTACAGCCTCGGCTGCACCTTCTACCACTGTCTCACCGGGCAGGTGCCGTTCCCGGACAAGAACCCCGTTCGACAGATGCTGCGACACTCGAACGAAACCCCGAAGCCGCTGACCACTTTCATCCCGGATGTCGGCAACGCCGTTGTGGGTATCGTCGACCAGTTGCTGGCCAAGAGCAAACAGGACCGCTTCCGTGCCGCGTCTGTGCTGGCCGAAACCCTCGCCCTGATCGTCCCGCCGACGGAAGCTCCGCCGGTAGACGCCATCAACTCCGACTTCCTGAACTGGCTCCAATCCGACCGCCGCGACGAACTGCAAGACGTCGGCTACGAACCCGAAGCCGAAGCCTTCATGGAATGGCTGACCCACACCCGCTTCGACGAAATGGACGCCGCGCGAGCCGGAAGGTCGTAGAAGTTCGTGGGCTCAAGAGATTCTCGCGATACCTGTTGGCACTTGCTGTGTCTGCGGGCACTGCATCTTGAGTTCCGTCCATTCGCTCGCGTGTAGAGTCCGTTGACTCGGTCGCCTGCGACCACGCTCGCGAGACGATCATGGGCACCAGTCACGACGACTTCTTTAAGTATCCCCGCACACCTCATCTCGTCGGCTCGACAGGCACGAGCGACGACAAGCATTTGGGTGCGGCTGACTCGGCGCGCTTTCTGGCTGACGACTCGCTGATCGTTGAAGAGAAGCTCGACGGCACGAATGTCGGTATTCACTTCAAAGTGAGCGGACAACTTGTGCTGCAGTGCCGAGGTCACGAGATCACCGAGGGCATGCATCCGCAGTACGACCTGTTCAAGCAATGGGTGTCCGTAAAGCGACCGGTTTTCGAATTGATGTTGGAAGACCGATTCATCCTCTACGGTGAATGGCTCTATGCGCGGCATTCGGTGCATTACCTCGCCCTGCCGCACTACTTCTTTGAGTTCGACATCTTTGACAAGAACGTGGGATGCTTTCTCGATCTGGCAACTCGGCAGGAGATGTTGGCAGGCAACGGCATCGAAACGGTGCCGGTCATTCACCGTGGTGCTGCGACGGTTGAGCAACTCCGCGCTTTGATTGGGGAGTCAGCCTTTGGAGCCCGGTTCGACAACCCGGTGACAAACCGCATCGACACGTTGATGGAAGGGCTTTATCTGCGAACGGAAGCGAATGGAGTGGTGACTGGACGGGCTAAATTCGTGCGCTCCGAGTTCACCGAACGAGTCAAACAAAGTGAGCACTGGCAGCATCGGGCACTGGTGCCGAACCAACTCAAAGACGGTGCGGAGATCTGGTCATGACCAAGTGGCAGAAACTTACTGCTCAGTCATTCGGCGAGATCCTCGACTGGGCCGCCAACCAATCCTGGGTTCAAGAGATGGCTGCCTGCCAGCAAGACGCGATCTGGCATGCGGAAGGCGATGTGTGGACTCACACAAAACTCGTCTGCGGCGAGCTGGAACGGCTGGCCGAGTGGTCTGACCTGGATCGGCCGCAGCAGCTCAAGCTGTTCTTCACAGCGCTGTTTCATGACTCCGGAAAACCGGCAACGACGTGCATCGATCCTGAAACCGGACGCACGCGATCTCACGGGCATGCTGCTGTCGGTGTAGCGGTTGCTCGGCGAGTGCTGAGGGAACTGGACTGTGACTTCGCAACGCGAGAAGCGATCTGCAATCTCGTCGCGTACCACGGACGCCCGCCATACCTGCTGGAGAAATCGAGTCCGGAACTCGAAGTCATTCGCTTGTCGTGGATGGTTGAGAATCGATTGCTCTACTTGTTCGCCCTGGCCGACACGCGCGGTCGGTTGGCACGCGAGATGTCGCGTTCCGAAGACACGCTGCACATGTGGAAGCTGGCGTGCGAAGAGCAAACCTGCTTCGACCAGCCGTACCCGTTTGCGAACGACCACGCGCGGTTCTTGTTCTTCCGCCAGCAGCTGAGCCACCCGACGTATGCACCGCATGAGAGTTATCGCTGCACGATGACTCTCATGTCCGGCTTGCCTGGAGCAGGTAAAGACACTTGGCTGGCCAGAACCCGACCGGGCCTGCCGGTTGTTTCGCTGGACGAAATCCGCGACGGCTTGGAGATCGACCCCACGGACAAGCAGGGCGAGGTCATTCAAGCCGCGCGCGAGCAATGCCGTATTCATCTACGAGCGGGCCGAGACTTCTCCTTCAACGCAACGAATGTCTCAAAGCAACTGCGGCAGCGTTGGATCGATCTGGCTCATGACTATCAGGCTCGTGCGGAGATCGTGTACTGCGAACCTCCACTCGCGATAGTGCTTGCTCAGAACAAGCGCCGACCCGAGCCCGTACCTGACAAAGTAATTCTCAGCTTGTGCGAACGCGTTGAGCCGCCCAGCATCACGGAATGCCACCAGCTTTCCGTAGTCTGAATAGCTCACTAAGAAGTCTTGAGACTCAGGGCCACCTGTAAGCAAGAGTCTGCTTGGCACATCTGCGAGACGCTCAGTTTCCCGAGCGTTCGCAGGATCGCCGATTGATCGACAGTGAAGAGATTCACGAACACGGCCAACGATGGCCCAATCAAACCACTACTTGCACCATCCTTGGTAGTTGGGTCAACGAGCAGATGCGTTGGCTCATGCGATCTCCGGATGTTACCGGTGATCATCGCAACGATGGTCTTCGGCAGGCGTTGATTGTCCGTATCGTTTTGAATAACCAATGCTGGCCTGACTTTGCTCTGCTTTCCATTTGTGAATGGAAAGTTGAGTATCACCACGTCACCGCGGTGGACCATCTTCAGCTCCTCATACCTTGGTAGGAATCGAGCAGAGGGTCATCGGAATCGTATTCGCTCATCGCGTCGTCGATCAGCGCGCCCACGTCGACGTCTTCACCAGACTCGGCCAGAGCCTGCCGACAGATCCTTTCGTAGGTTTTCTCTGGCAAAAGCACAAAGACTTCCTTCGAAACGGGATCCAGCACTCGCTTGGGCGTTTCCTGATCAGCCGTCGCGAGTGCATGTTGCTCGATCGTCAGTTCGATCATCACGTCCACCTTTCACCATCAGCTTCGTTTCAGCAGAGAGCTGAGGATAACTGGGTCATTGATCCCGCTGCGATAAGTCTTCCTGGTTTATTAGGTCCGTCGGTCGTAACCGCAAACTCACTTCGCCAACGCTTTGCGGTAGACGGCGGCTCCGGTGGTGAGGGCGTCGGGGAGTTTGGTGGCGTCTTTGCCGCCGGCTTCGGCTAGGTCGGGGCGGCCGCCGCCGCCGCCGCCGATGACCTTTGCCGCGTCGCGGACGCAGTCACCGGCTTTGACGCCTTTGTCGTTCAGGTCTTTCGTGACAGCCGCCAACAGGCAGGGCTTACCGTCAACGACGGCGCCCAGCAGCACGGCGGCGCTCTTCGCTTTGCCGCGCAGCTTGTCGGCGAATTCTCGCAGGGCATCGCGGTCAAGGCCTTCAGCCAGATGCGTGATGATCTTCGCGCCGTTGATGTCTTCCGCTTTCGCGACGAGGTCATCTACCAGGCCAGCGATGTTCGCGGAGGCGTGCTTGGCGAGTTCCTTCTTGGCATCGCGCAGTTCGTCCTGCAATTGGTTGACTCGGCGAACGATGTCTTCCGCGTTGGGAACCTTGACGGCTTGAGCGACTTCCTTGAGCAAACTCTCGGTGTCGCGGAGACGTTGCAGGGCCTTCGGACCGGTGAGGCAACTGATGCGGCGAATGCCCTTCGCGACGGGTTCGTCGGAGAGCACTTTGCAGAGGCCGACTTGCCCTGAGTTCGACAAGTGCGTGCCACCGCACAATTCGATGCTGAAGTCGCCCATGCTCACCACGCGGACTCGGTCGGGATACTTCTCGCCGAAGAGCGCCATCGCGCCTTTGGCACGTGCGTCTTCGATGTTCAACAACTCGGTCGTAATCGTCGAGCCACTCGCGATCTTCTCATTGATCGTATCTTCAATCCGCGTGAGCTGCTCCGAAGTCAGCGAAGTCGGCCAACTGAAGTCGAACCGCATCTGATCCTGATCGACCTTCGAACCGCGTTGCGTCGCGTTCTCATCCAGATGAGTGCGCAGCGCATGATGCAGCATGTGCGTGGCCGAGTGAGCGCGGCGAATGCCCGATCGGCGATCCGCATCGACGCTCGCTGTGACTGACTGGCCAACGCTCAGCTTGCCCTTTTTCAAGTGGCCAACATGGATCCACAGCTCCCCGTCCTTCTGAGTGTCGATGACAGTGAACTCAACACCGTTGCCGATCAGGCTGCCGGTATCGCCGACTTGGCCGCCGGATTCGCCGTAGAACGGAGTCTGATCCAGCGCGACGCCAATCGGTGCGTCGTGCCCGACCGCTGAGAACTCAGAGACGAGTTCCTTATTCGAGATAATGCCCACAACCTTGCTGGCTGAGGACAGCGAGTCATAGCCGAGGAACTTTGTGCCGCCCTTTTGCTTGAGTGAGTCGATCGGACCCGCGCTCATCACGGAGTCCGCAAACGCGCCGCTGCCGCTGACGAGTTCGTGTCGCTTCTTGGCTTTCTCGTAGCCGTCGCGATCAATGCTGAGGCCGGCCTGTTCCGCCAGAGTTTGCGTCAGTTCGATCAGGAAGCCGTAGGACTGGTGCAGATCAAACGCGTCTTCGCCGGAGATAACGCCATTCGACTTTGCGCGTTGTGCGAGCTTCTCAAAGCGCGGCAGACCGCGATCGACGACGTCCAGGAACTGCTCTTCTTCGGCCTTGATGACGTCCGACACCGACTTCATCGTCTGCGTGATTTCCGGATACTGAGCCTTCATGCCCTCGACGATGGCTGGCACCAGGCCGTGCAGGAACGGTGTCTTCCTGCCAAGCAAGTAACCTTCCATCGCCGCGCGACGCAGCAGCAGGCGGACGATGTAGTTGGCTTTGTCCGGACCAGGGATCGCGCCTTCGTGAATGGCGAAGGTGCAGGCGCGGACGTGATCTGCAATACGGCGGCAAGCTCGGCCATGAGCTGCTGCATACTCGTACTTCAGGCCGAGCGAATCGCCCGCCGCTAGACACATGGGCTTGAGAATGTCAATCTCAAAATTGCTCAAGACGCCTTGCAGACATGACGCCGTCCGCTCGAGTCCCATGCCCGTATCAATGTTCTTCTTCGGCAAAGGGTGCAGGTTGTTGGGCGGATTGCCCACACGGTTAAACTGCGTAAACACCAGATTCCAGATCTCAACGGACTTCGTGGCCCCTGGCGCGAGGTAGTAGATCTCGGAACAAGGTCCGCAGACGCCGTCCGGTCCTTGCGAGGGTGACGACGCGGGCCAAAAATTCTCTGACTCGTCGCAGCGAGTGATGCGCGAAGCCGGAACTTTGACTTCGTTATTCCAAATGCCGAAGGCTTCGTCGTCATCCAAATAGACGGTGATCGTCAGCCGCTCTGGATCGAGGCCCAGCCACTGCTTGGTGGTCAGGAACTCCCACGCCCAGTGAATGGCTTCGCGCTTGAAGTAGTCACCAAACGAAAAGTTACCCAGCATCTCGAAGAACGTGTGGTGATACGCCGTCACGCCGACGTTGCCGATGTCACCCGTTCGCAGGCACTTCTGAGACGTGGTGGCCTTCGTGAATTCCAGCGGTCCGATGCCGAGGAACTGGTTCTTGAACTGGTTCATGCCAGCGGGCGTGAACAGCACCGTCGGATCATCTTTCGGAATGAGCACGTCGCTGGGCCGACGAACGCAGCCCTTGGATTCAAAGAATGCCAGATACTTTTCACGGAGTTCGTTGGTCTGCATGACGCGCAAATCCCTGCGTTCAAGGTACTTATGATGCCGGTGACGGCTTACTGACAAGCGGAGCGAGCACGCGCCCGAAGTGTCCGGGCGGCGGAGTGTAAGGCTGCGAGCCGTTTGCGTCAGCAGAGGCAGTTTTCTCGCCTCATTTGGACACCGGGACCGATTCAGCGTTCGCTCGCGGCTGTCCCTGAAGCGTTCTGTTTGCGGAGCAAACAGCGACTTTAGCCAATCTGCCTCTCCGAAGCCGTGTTGACTGAATTTTTCGGGCACAGGTATGACTCGGCTCCCTTCCTCGCACTTCCTGCCGCTTTTTCCCCTCTGCGGCCCATTTCAGTTCCTTTCATCGTGGCCGAAAAAGCTCCCTCTCCAGAAGGCGCGGACCCGAATGCGGTTCCGAACGCCAAGCCTAAGTCCAAGAAGAAAACTGTCATCTTGGGTGCGGTCGGCGTGTTGGTGTTGCTCGGTGGAGTCGCGGCCTTCCTGCTGCGCGGTGGTGGAGAACTGCCGTCCGAGAAGATCGCCAAAGCACTGGAGCTCCTGGACGAAGCGGAAACATCAAACGACGCCCGCATGCGGATTCGCGCCCTGCTGGCGGACATCGAAAAGGTCAAGTACGTCGATCCAGACTTTCCGGCGGTGGGTTCGTTCGTCGACGGTATGCTGCACTATTACGAAGCCCGGGAACTGATCGGCGATGATCAGCAGCCGAAGTTTCTGAAAGCCATCGCCAAGTTTGAAGACGTCAAGCTACGGCCGATGAAGTTCGAGTATGTCGATCAACTGACGTACGTGCTGGGCGTGTCACTGCAGATGGTGGGCTTGCGGACGCAGGCTCGCCCCGAGCTGGAAGAGGCGTTCCGAAGCTATGAACCGGGACGCAAAGAAGCCGGGTTGTTGCTCCTCGCGAACTATCTGGAAGAGCAGACTCCGGAAACGCTCGAGAAGGCCCTGCAACTCAGCGAGGAACTCAAGAAGCTCGAAGACTTGAGCGACGAGCAGAAAGAGCAAATCACGATTCAGCGGGCTCAGGCCCTGCAGCAGTTAGGACGCTCCGAAGAAGCTGAGCAACTCTTGTCTGCCAGCTCGTCTCCAACGGGAGTGACTCACGAGGCGACGATTGTTCGTGCACGATCGATGATGGCTGAAGCCGACCTGTTGCTGCGTCAGCAAGACCGCAAGCGCGCTGAGGCTCGCTACAACGAAGCCCGCACTGCGTTGGCGACGCTCTTCAAGCCACTCGTTCCCGACAGTGTTGTTGCGCGAGCCATGTTCCTGTCAGCACGGTGTGCGCTGCGAGCGGGCAACACTGAGCAGGCGATTGATTTCTACGAGCAGACTCAACGCAAATTTGAACGCAGCCACGAAGGTCATGCCGCGACGGTCGAACTGGCGACTGTGTTCCGCAAGCAGGGGCGTACCGAAGAAGCGTTGAGCAACTATCAGGCAGCTCTGAAGGCGATCTCTCGACCAGAAGAATTCTGCAATCGCTGGATCAGCCGCCAGGAGTTTCAGCGGGTGATTATGGACGCCTGGAACGAGTGGATGTCGCAGTCCAAGTTCCAGGAAGCGTTGGCGATTGCCGAACGCATGGCTCCCGTTTTCGACCACCTGCGATCCCGCGAACTGGTGTGCACGACTCGGCAGAAGTGGGTCGATCGGCTGCAGGCCGATCATGACTCTTTGACGGTCGACAAGCGCAAGGGCGTTGTTGATGAACTGCGGCAACGCTGGGCGGAATGCGGCAAGGCTTACGAAGAGCTGGCGCATATCGTGCGGTTCACGAACCGTTACGAGACCACCTTGTGGCAAGGCACGGAGTGCTATGCCAAGGGGCATCAGTTCGAAAAGTCGATGCAGCTCACTGATGAGTATTTGGCAGCAGGCCCTAAGCAAGGCGTGCCACGTGCTCACGTGCATCGCGGTCAGATGTTGATGCACCTCGATCAGCGCAAGGCGGCTCTGGACGATCTGGAATTCGTCAGCAAGTTCTATCCAACCGACCCGGCCGTGTTTGAAGCTCAGCTCTGGGCGGGTTACGCGAAACTCGAACAGGATAAGCCTGCTGAAGCAGTAAAGGCCTGGCGCACGTTGTTGAGTTCCGCGGAACTGGACCCCACCGCTAAGGAATGGCGACTGGCCAAGTTCGCTCTCAGCCAACTGCTGGTGGAACTCGCAGCCAACGAACGCACGAAGGCGCAGCCGCGCGACGACAATCCGCCGACGGAAGCTCAGCAGGCGGCTCGAACTCAGTCGTATTTCTACATCACCGAAGCTATTCGACATCTGGATGAATACGTCCGACGGTATCCGCAAGGCGAAGACCGCTTTCAGGCTCGTGAACTACTGGTTCGCGCTTTGAGGGCTGCTGCCGCTGAGCCGCGCGAACAATTGCTGGCGACGTTGCCAGCATCAGCGCGAGCACAACTTCACAAAGAGATTGCGCGGTATCTCACCCGGGCCCTCACCGAACTGCGAACGCTGCAGGATGACTTGCAGTTGCTGCAGACCTCGGGCCGTCTGGACGACGTCGGCCAGCAGATCTATCGCGACACATTCGTGTCGATTCCTGACGTGCTCTTCGAGCAGGAGCTGTTTGAAGACGCGGTGGACTTTTATCGCACCGTGACCAATCGCTTTCCGGATCATCCGATGGCTCTGACGGCCTACGTGCAGATGGCTCGGTGCCTGGAACGACTGGGCAAACCTAAAGATGCACTTGAACAACTGGAGCAAGCCAAGCTGACGCTGAACCGCATTCCAGACGACGCCTTTCGTCCGTCCAACAGCGGCCTTGATCGGAACGAGTGGACCGCGTGGCTGGACTGGGCATCCAAAGTTCGGGAGCGGCCTTTGTGATTCCCACCCCAGACGAAACCCGTACCGCCAGAGAACACTTCGAAATCGCGACCTCTTTGCAGCAGATCATTCACTATGCACGATGAATTCCTGACCGCCCTCAAAACTCGTCGCGAGTACTGTCGGAGTCTGGTGGAGCTTGCCAGGCACCAGGACGAACTCATTCGCGGCAACGAGTATCCCGACCTGCTGCAGGTGTTGTCGCAGAAGCAGCGGGTGATTGAGCTGATGCACGAGGTCTCGCAGCCGTTTGGCAACGTGGCGGGCTACTGGCGTCGCATTCGTGAGGGGCTGCAACCCAGCCTGCGGACCGCCTGCGAGGATGCCATCAACGCGGCAGAAGCTTTGCTGGCGGAAGCGTTGGCGATTGAACGAACCAGCACGGATCTGCTGATTGAGCGTCGCAACGCCGCTCAAAGAGAACTGCGAGACCTTAGCGACTTCGCGGCCTACAGCCGGACGAATGAGCGTGGCGGTCATGCTCTGAACAGTTTTGGCTAGTTGTCAGCGTGATGTCGCTCGATCGCGGTTCTGAAGCACAAGGAAGTCATTATGAACTCATCGCTGTTGCGAACACCGACGCTGCCATTGCTGCAACAGGCCGCCCGGTTTCACGAACGCCGGCAAGACGCAATCGCAAGCAATATTGCCAACATTGAAACACCGGGTTACAAGACCCGCGACCTACCTCAAGAGGCCTTTCAACAGGCCATGCAGCAGGCCGTCCAAAGCCTTTCCAATCCTCCGCAAGCCCCCTCAGCTAACCCGTTCTCACACTTCCCACTGCCCTTCCCTGACGCCGTTCCGAGTTCTCAAGCGACCGCCAAGGCCAGCCTTGAAGACCTTTTCCAACCCCAGCTTTTTCAGATTCAAACCGCGCCGCCGTCGAACATCACGTTCAACGATGGCAACAACCGCAGCATCGAAAATGAGATCGTTGAACTGCAGAAAACGGTCTTGCAGCAGAACTACGCCATTCAACTGATGCAGGCTCAATACAGCATGCTGCAGACCGCGATCAGCGAACGCGTCTGAAACTTCTGAACTCAGCAACTCAACTCACAATTTGTCGCTCGCCACAAACATCTCATTCCCCGGCATGGAGGCCTTCGAATGATCGGTGCAATGAACACGCTGGCTGCCGGCATGGCCGCTCAGCGGCTGCGTATGGACGCATCCGCAAGCAACCTGGCGAACGCGCAGACCACCAAGCAGGACGGCAAAGTCGATGCTTTTCAGCGCCGCGTGGTGATGATCACGACTCAGCCGGCGAACGATGGCAGTCAACGTGTCAGTCCGCAGGCGAAGATTCAGCTTGCTGAATCCGGAATCCGCAAGGTGCATGATCCGTTTCATCCGCACGCGGGACCGGACGGGTACGTCGAATACCCGGACATCAACATGATGGACGAAATGGTCAACGCGACCGTCGCCAATCGTGCTTACGAAGCCAACGTCAATGCCCTGCAGGCGACTCGGCAGATGGCGGAGCAGGCCTTGAGGCTGCTGCAGAAATAACGCTCGCTGACCTGTTCCCGTCGAGGCCGTCATGACACCCATCACTAGTGCCAGTCCTTCATTCAACTTCCCGTCGCTCGGAGCAACGTCTGCCGCTCCTGCCGCGAACGGGACGTCGTTCGCGGACATGCTGATGCAGGCGTTGCATCAGACATCCGCGGCGGATGGCAGAGCCCAGAGCATGGTCGCTCAAGGGCTGGCGGGTGGCGACGTGACGATGGCCGAAATGGTCGTGGCGACTCGCGAAGCGGACCTATCATTCAACCTGATGATGCAGGTCCGCAACAAAATGCTCGAAGCCTACAACGAGATCAAACAGATGCAGTTCTAAGGCTCACCGCAGAACGATCCGCACTCCACACCCCTGAAACCAAAACAACATAACCCGTCGATCCGATGCTCAAGCAACTCACAGACATTCGCGACAAGTTCGGCGCTTTGATGAACGCGATGGCGTTTCATCAGAAGGTGACGCTCGTGGTGTTGGGCATCGTCGTGCTGGCACCGTTCCTGTACTTGTCGTTCGGCAAAAGCGAGTCCGAGTACGAGCCGCTGCAATTCGGACTGTCCTACGACCGTGAATCGTTGATGAAGGCCGAAGAGGCGTTGATGAACCGTGGCTTCACGGAATTCAAAACCCTCGGCTCACGAATCATGGCCCCGAAATCGAAAGTCCAGGAGTACAACGCAGCTCTGTACTCAAGCGGAGCTGGCGTGGCTCAACCCAAATCTGAGTATGAAAAGGGACTCGGCGCTGCTTCCACACCTTTTACCCCCAAAGATTATTCTGATAAGCAGAGCAAGTATCATCTCAAGCAGGAAATCGACTCCACGCTCAGCAAGATGGACGGAGTTCAAACTGTTAATGTGAATTGGGCCGAGTCAAAGAGGCGAATTGGTCTGTCAGGTACCCCGTCGGTGATGGCCACCATCCATGTGACTCCCAAATCGGGGCGTGACTTCAACAAGGAACTGGCCAACAGCCTGCGTGAAGCAGTCGTCGGCATGGTTCCGGACTTGAAGAAAGAGCACGTCACCGTCATCGACCTTCGAACCGGCCGGGCGTTTAAGGCCAGCGACGCGAACGATCCGTTCGACTCAAAGGTGCGCGAGTACAAAGAAGGTGTGATTCACGACTATCAGACGCGCATCAGCAGTGCGCTGTCCTTCATTCCGGATGTCGTCGTCTCGGTGAATGTCGAGTTCGACAACCTCAAGGCGTCGCGCGAACGCAAACAGCAGATCGACCCGAAGACGGTCGAAATGGCGACGACCACCAAAACTCGCTCCGCCACCAACGTCGAACCGCAGACCGGCGGCGTCGCCGGAACAACGTCCAATCAACCACGCGACATTACGACTTCTCAGCCATCCAAGCAGTCCACCGAAAAAGATTCGGAAACTTCGACCCAGTCGGCGGCATCAGTGACGGTGACCGAGAATGAATACCTCGCCTCCGCTCCCAAGGCGGTGAAAGTTGCTGTTTCGGTGCCTGAGGACTACTTCGAGAAGATCGTCTTGGGCAGCGGCACCAAGGTGGGTGAAACCGATGCCGAGAAGGCTGAATTTCGCAAGGCTGTTGATGCAGTCCGCACGCGCGAGACTGCGAAGGTCAAAAGTCAGATTGCCACCCTGATGCCAACCAACTCCCCGCCGGAAGCGGTCAGCGTCACGTCGCACACGACCATCCCGGAAGAGCTGCCGAAGCTGGAAGTGCCGCTCACGGCCACACTGACCCAAGTCGCTGCGAACTGGGGCAGCACAGTGGCTCTCGCCGCCTTCGCCATCTGGGCACTGTTGATGCTGAGGAAAACCATGCCTACGCAGTCCGCAGGCCCGAGCAGCAGTATTGAATCACTGGTGAAGTCCATGATTCCGGAACCGCCGCCGCCACCGGTGGCAGCTCCTGAACCTGAGCCTGAACCGATTCCCAAGACCAATCGCGAAATGCTGGAAGCCACCATTCAGGAAGACCCGGCCGCTGCGGCTGCCATCCTCACCAAGTGGCTTGCCAAGACCTGAGAACCCCGCCCGAAACGATACGTGAAGCCCTGTCATGGATAGCAACATTCGTAAAGCCGCGATCGTGATGCTCAGCATGGACAAGTCGCTGTCGGCGAAGGTCCTGAATCTGCTGTCGCGCGACATGGTCGAGAAGCTGACGATGGAGATCGCCAAGACGAACGACGTCTCGACAGAAGAGCAGGACGGTTCGATTCACGATTTCCTCACCAGCCTCGGCAAACGCACACAGATCGAGCGCGGCAGCCTGGACCTCGCCAACGAACTGCTGACGCAGTCCCTCGGCAAGGATGCGGCTTCGACGATTGTGGATAACGTCAAGAAGTCACTGGAGTCGGTGCCGTTCGGCTTCCTGCACCGAGTCAGCGGTGATGATCTCTTCAACTTCCTGAGCGACGAGCATCCGCAGACGATCGCGCTGATTCTCTCTTATCTGCCGACCAGTCTCGCGGCCGATGTGCTCGGGCAACTGAATACCGAGAAGCAGCTTGATGTGGTGCGACGCATCGCCAACATGGAACAGACCAATCCGGAAATCGTACGTGACATCGAAGGCAGCTTGAAAGCGCGCATGACGGCGCTGTTCAGTCAGGATTCAGAACGGACCGGTGGAGTGCCGCTGGTCGCACAGATCCTGAACGTCTCGAACCGCGAGACCAGCAAGGGGATTCTGGATGCGCTCGGACAGGAATCCAACGATCTCGCGACTGACATCCAACGGCTGATGTTCGTCTTCGACGACATCGTCAAGCTCGACAAGAAAGCCATTCAGGCACTCAACAAAGAAATCGACATTCCACAATGGGCCCTGGCACTCAAAGCCGCCTCCGAAGAACTGCGTCAGAAGATCTTCGAGAACCTGTCGCAGCGCGGTGCTGAAAACCTGAAGGAAGAAATGTCGATGCTGGGCAAGGTGAAGTTCAGCGAAGTCGAAGCCAAGCAGCAGGCCATCGTCGACGTCGTGCGTCGCCTCGAAAATGCCGGGCTCATCGAAGTGTCGAACGGGGACACCGAACGACTGGTGTCCTGAGACATCTCCATCCAACCCGGCAACTTACTTAGCCATGAAACATCAACTCAATCAACTCGCAGCCGACCATCAACGGAACTTTGGATCTGAAACCTCATGTCGTCCACTCGCATCATGAAACGGTTTGGCGTCGGTACCGACCCTGGTTCCGTGGCGTTCAATTTTGACGACATGGAGCAGCGGCTGGCCGACTACAAATCGCAGATCAAAGAAGAGTGTCGGCAGGAGATCCTGAAAGCCCACGAGGACGCGGAACGGATTCGAGCGAAAGCACAGGCGGAAGGTCATGCTGAGGGTTATCGGCACGGGTTGTCTCAGGCCGAGCATGAGATTCAGCAGAAGGCCACGCAGATTGCCGAGCAACTGATTGAAGCCCGGATGCAGCCGGTGCTGCCCGCCATGTCAGCACTCCTCAATCAGATTGCGACCGAGCACGCGCGACGTCAGGCGGAGGTGGAAGCGGAAGTCATCAACCTCGCACTGGCGATTGCGGAGAAGATCATCCGTGTGGAACTGACGATCCGACCGGAACGCATTCGCGAGATCATCAGTCACGCTCTGCGGCTGGTCATTGGTAAGCCCAACTTCAGCGTGCTGATGAACGCCGAAGACCTGGCCGTCCTCGGCGACCGACTGGATGCGATCTTGCGCGACGCCAATCACGGCGTCGCGGTCGCGGTGACGGCTTCAGATTCTGTCAGCAGCGGTGGCTGCGTGGTGGCGACAGAACACGGCCGCATTGACGCTCAGATTGAAACGATGCTGGCGCGCATCCGCGACGAGATTCTGGGGGACGGCTGATGCTCACACGTGCTCAACTCGTCCGTCAGATTCAGGCTCCGAGGATCATCGGCACAACGACTCGCAGTGTCGGACTGGCGGCGGCAGTGTCGGACTTTCCTGCCCCGCTGGGAGCGCGCTGCCGCATCCATCGTGATGGCACAGATCCACTCGACGGCGAAGTCGTGGGCTTTGCTGGTGAAGAAACCCTGGTTCTGCCATTCGGCGACCTGCGCGGTGTGCGGCGAGGAACTCAGGTCGAACTGACGTCATCAGTCCCGACAGCACACGTTGGGAAAGAACTTCTTGGTCGAGTCATCGACGCGCGCGGGCGTTTTCTGGATGGCCTGCCGCCGGTCGTACTCCCCCATCGCATCAGTCTGTTTGGTCAGCCTACGGCCCCGCTGAATCGACCTCGCATCCGAAAACCGCTCGGCACCGGCATTCGCACGATCGACGGGTTAATGAGCTGTGGCCTCGGTCAACGACTCGGCATCTTCGCTGGTAGCGGTGTTGGCAAAAGCGTGTTGCTCGGCCAGATGGCGCGCGGAAGTTCCGCCGATGTGAACGTCGTCGTGCTGGTCGGTGAACGAGGTCGCGAAGTTCGTGAGTTCATTGAGAACTCACTCGGTGAAGAGGGTCGCAAGCGTAGCGTGGTGGTCGTGGCAACCAGCGACGAACCGGCATTGATGCGGCTGCGAGCCGCATGGTTAGGCTCAGCGGTTGCCGACTATTTCCGCGAGACCGGCTCGAACGTACTCCTCATGATGGACTCGGTCACGCGCTTCGCGATGGCCCAGCGTGAGATCGGTTTGGCGGCAGGAGAACCTCCCGCGACGAGGGGTTATCCTCCAAGTGTGTTTTCTTTGCTTCCCAAGTTATTGGAACGCAGCGGGTTAACCGAGAACGGCAGTATTACCGGACTCTATACCGTGCTCGTGGAGGGCGATGACACCAACGAACCGATCGCGGACACCGTTCGCGGAATTCTGGACGGCCACCTGGTGCTGTCCCGCAAACTCGCTCATGAGAACCATTGGCCGGCGATTGATTCGCTCAGCAGCATCAGCCGGTTGATGCCCGACATCACGACTCCCGAACACCAGGACGCAGCTCGTACCGTCCGTCGAGTTCTCGCGGCGCACCGCGAATCGCAAGACCTGATTTCGATTGGCGCGTATCGGCCCGGCACCAACCCGCTGGTCGACGCGGCCCTGAAACTCGCCGAGCCCCTGCGGTCGTTCCTGCAACAAGCTCGCGAAGACGGTCCCGCTTACGACGCCAACATCCAGCAGCTCGTCCTGCTGAGCAACAGCATCAAGGCTTTTATTCAGCAACATCCCAGCAACAAACAACTGAAGTAGGACCGGTTCCCAGAACCGTTCAATACTTCTCTTCCTTTCGCGTCTGATCAGCACACATGGCTAAGCCGTTTCCACTGCAGAAAGTTCTTGAGTACCGCCGCCACCTGCGGCTGGACCGTCGCAATGCGCTTGCAGCCGCGATGGCTCAGGAACGCAGTTACGTTGATCGACAAACGCGAGTGACGCAGGACCGCGAACGGCAGATTGCGGAACTGAGTCAACTCTCGCAAGACCAGACAATGGACGTCGCGGCAACGGCTCGACGCTGGTACTTCGCCAGTCAGTTGGACATCGAACTGCGACTGGTAGCTCAATATATCGAGAGGGCTCGACAAGCGGTTGAGGCCTGTCGGCAGGAACTGATTTATGCGGACCAGGAAGTGAAAGCGCTGGAACGGCTGCAGGAGAATTTCGTGGCCGAGCAGCAATTCAACGCGAACAAGCAAGCGGAACTTGCCCTAGCCGAACAGTGGCAGGCAGCTCACTGGGGTGAGTTCGGTGTCACTGCTAACCGCTGACACCACGACGAATCTGATTCCTCAACAAGAACAACTACTGAAGAGAACACAAAACACACTTGGCCTGACCGGCTTCAAGGACGAAATCGACGATGGGTTCCAAGATCTTCGCACTACTTTCGACGATCGCACTGGCGACGCTCTTCGCGGAAGGGCTGGTCGTCGGCGTGCTCTTCGCCAAAGGAAGACTCACGCCCGAAGCGGTGCAGGAAATCCGCGACATCCTGCGCGACCCGTCAACGTTGGCAGTGACGACCGACAAGACTCAAGAGAAGTCCACTACGGTGGCCGTCACAACAGACGACGTCGTCAAAGCACGGGCACTGCGCATCCTGCAGATTGAGCAGCGCGAACGGGAGCAACAGCTCCTCAAGGGGTATGTGGTTGATGCACGCAGCATCGTGGCCAAAGACCGCGAGGTCGCGACTAAGCTGAGGAAGGACTACGAGGACGAACGCCGCACAGTGGCCGAACGCGAGAAGTCCGCGGCGGTGGAACAAGCCCGCAACGTCCTGCTGAAAACCGACACTCCGATCATGCTCGAACACCTGATGAAGATGCCGCTCGACGACAGCATCACGCTCGTGAAAGGCATGCCGGAAAAGAAGATTGCAGAACTCTTGCAGGCGTTCTCTTCTGGAGATCAGAAGGCGGCGAAACGCGGGCAGGAGATCTTTCAGTCCATTGCGCAAGGACAGGCTAGTGGGTCTCAGGCGGCGGCTGACGCGGCCGCCAAAAACAACCCCTGACAGCGTTGGGAGTGTTCTCAAGCGTTCGAGAACGAGTTCACGGATTTCAATGGAAACTTTCGTTTGACTGCTCCGGGAGAGCGTGAATGCTGCCTGATCTGAAATCGTTGCTTCCGACTACAACGACGACTGCGGCTCCAAATTCGGGAACCGCTCCGGCGAACGCTCCCGGTGCGCAGGCCTTTGCGAACTCACTGAATAGCCCTGCCATCGACGATGCTGGTGACGCAGACGGCGCGAACACAGCAACCGCGGTTCAAGCATTGCCGCAGACGGCGGGTCAAACCGCGACGGACTACGGCACTCCAGCGGCTGACGCCGTGACGACCAATATCTCTGCAGAGTTAGCGAGTCTTTCGGAGACGACGACCGCGAAGTTTTTCGCGTCGGCTTCTGGCAAGCTCATTCGTTTCGATAACAGTCACCAGGCGGATGCCGCGAGTTCGTTGTCCGCCTTCGCGGAACAAGCTTCAGCCAGTGCCGCTGGCCAGCAACTGCCGCTGGTTCTTGACAGTTTGAGAGACGCTGCAGAGACCGTGCCACAATCTGCGGCGACATTCCTGATCGCCGTGTCGACAAACATCCCTCTGCAGTTGCCCTCGTTGAATGAGCCCACAGTTGAGGACACGCAACTCGCGGCGGTTGTCGTTGATTCTTCAGCCGACACCGATGCGACATCTCAAGTCGCTCCGACTGCGCCCACCGCGAACGCGCCCGTAGATCTGCGGCTGTCGACGTTCGACATCGCCCAGGCGGTGCTGCCGTCGCTGCAGGATCTGCCTACCGCGATAACTGATGCTTATGCAACACCATTGACAGCTGCGAATGACGCGCAGGTTCTCACTGCCAACGTAGCTACCGCTGAACTGCTGCCTGATGTCGCGGCATCGTCAGACGACGTAGCGCTCCAGGGGACCACAAAGAGTTTGGGAGGGGCGACAACGAAGGCGTCGTCCGCGCCTGCTCAACCAACCCAAAGCCTGCCGACGGTCGCTGGAGCACTGGCCACAGACGACCTGCAGAACAAACCAACGACACCCGTGACAGGAAGCGATTCGGTAACTTCCAACATCGCGCCGACCACGGCGCTGCCAGCCGCGAAAGCGAAGAAACAAACTGCTGCTGTGACGACACCTGCAGACCAGGAAGCTGACACTCAGGCAAATGCAACCACCGTTGACGAGTCCACTGCTTCCGCTGGCTCTGAGGTGAATCGCACGGTTGCAGCCAACTCAGGTGAAGACAGCGTCACTCCGGCAGCGAAGGTACTTGCCCAACCGCGGCATCTGACCGCAAAGGCATCCGCAGAGCCGGAAGTTGACGCGAAGGATCAGCCTCAACAGTCGGTGAGCGGGAACCATTCGCTCGTGAAGAGCAAGCTGGGTGCGCAACCTGTCCCCGTTTCATTCACTCAGCCGTCGGCGAAACAACCGCTGGTGTCTCAGACCGCTCCTGTGACACAACAGGCGGCAGTAATTGCACAAGCGACCGTTGCGCCAGCGACGCAGAATCAAGCTGCTGATGCCTCGTCACCTGATGCTGAGCCCGACGATCGCCTTAGAGATCAGCTACTTGGTGATGGTTCAGCTCGAACGCTGACTCCACCAGTTCACGCAGCTCCTCAAGTTGCGGCGTTACAAGCATCCGATCGCACATCGGCTCCTTCCAAGAGCCAGTCGCAGACAATCGCAGCCATCGGTTCGAAGTCCGTTGATGCAACCAAGCCTGATGCGGCTTCGAGAACCGTCGAACCCATCGCCGATGCGGTCACGACGAACTTCGTCAGCGCACCGGCTGGGAGTTCAACAACGGCTAACACAACTCAATTTCATGCCGAAGCGCGTGAGTCGCACCCAACCCAGTTGGGGCATCAGGTGCTCACTGCGATTCAGAAGGCTGCGGATGAAGGCTCGCATCTGCGCATCCAGTTGACCCCGCCGTCGCTTGGTTCACTCATCGTCGATGTGTCTCGTACCGAGAACGGCATCGTGGCACGACTCGAATTCAGTAATCCGGCTGCTCAGCAGGTCGCGTTGCAGAACCTGCCAGATCTGCAGCAGACGCTGGCTCAGCAGGGCATCAAGGTCGATCGCATCGAAATTCAGTCTCAGGACACCAATCAACAACCAGGTCGAGGTCGTGACGAACAAGCGCGAGACGGTGCTCAGCAACGTCAGGACCGACGACAGGAACAATCACAGCAAACTGAAGAGGAGGCTGACGAAAATCTGGCAGCCTGATCGGCGCGAGCGTTCGCTCGCACTCGTCACCGCAGCATCACATCAGCTGATGCGATCGCAGTGATTCGAGGCAGGGTCAGTTGCCCGTCTGTCGTCCGCCGAGAATGCCAAGGAAGGCAACATGGCCGTTACATCCACCGGTTCATCCACCACTACTCAACCGAAGACCACCGACGCCAGCAAGACGGGCTTCAACGGCCTGACCGCGGACGACTTCTTCAAGCTGCTCATCGCGCAGTTGCAGAATCAGGATCCTTCAGCGCCGACCAGCAACGAAGATCTCCTAAACCAGATTTCCACGATCCGCAGCCTGCAATCGAACATCGAAGTGGGCGACACGCTGAAGTCGTTGAACACGACGCTGTCGGCGAACAACTCCATCGCAGGACAAGGCTTGTCCGTCGCGGCTTCGTTCATCGGCAATCCGGTGTCACTCAACGACGATGGCTTTGGCATTGCGACGCAGGCGCTGATGAAAGACGGGCAGTCGTATGTTGTGGTCAACGGCAAGGAAGTGGCGGTCAGCAGCATCAGATCAGTGCAGCCGCCAGAGACGCTCGTGAATCGCATTGTCGGCGGTAAGACGACCGTGGACGGTGTCAGCCGAGACAC
Organism: Planctomycetaceae bacterium; assembly: GCA_021732995.1. Classification (GTDB taxonomy): domain Bacteria; phylum Planctomycetota; class Planctomycetia; order Planctomycetales; family Planctomycetaceae; genus AM-0621. The sequence goes on from JAKFWA010000055.1 coordinate 152,406, forward strand.
CTTTGGCGTCGTGACTGAAGTTGGTCAGCAGGACGGGGAGATTTATCTGACTCTGTCGAAAGCCTCGGACAAGCCCGAGGACCGGGGCAGGCTGGTTGAGTCCGCCATCATTCCGCTGGACTCGGTGAACTCGCTCTACAGCTACGATTCCTTCGTCGGGAAAACGGTGCGAGCTAAAGACGCCAGCGGCAAGGACGTCACTGGCCAGGTGCAGTCCACAACACAGCAGGTCGGCAATAAGCCCGCGTACCTCGTCGGCGGCACATTGGTCCCCGCAACGAACATTGTGGACATCTTCAGTTCTTCGTCGTAGCCAGTGACACTGCTTGAGCTACTTGGCTGCCTTCGCTGGTTCCGGTTTCGCGACCTCAATAGTCCCGATGGATCCATTTTTCTTCAGGTCTTTACCGAACTTCAGGGAGACCTTGAGAGGTATTTTCTCCATCCCTTTAACGATCGCTGTGGGAGGTGTGCTGTAACCTGAACCGGGTTCGGTGACGACGATCTCCTTGATCTTCCCATCAACAACAACGGCGTGCGCTTTCGCCGGGGTGTTCTTCCAGAGATCACCTTTTTGAGGCTGGTATCGGTAATAGTCCGACACCTCGTCCAGCCGGTCGTTGGTGATCCCGTGCGGCTTCAACACTTTCATCAGGGCATCTTTGTTGCGGCGAGCTTCTTCACCGGTGGGCTTGCCATTGCGCGCCGGAGTGACACCGCTGAAGGCTTCGCGGAAGACTTCAGGCTTCACTCCCAAAGCCGCGGCAATCAGCACGACGGGGCGCCCATGATCTTTCTGATCAATGTCGTGGCCGCCTGAGAATGTGATCGACACCTTCGCGTCATCAGCGAATGCGGAGTTCATTGTGGTACCAGCCGCCATTCCCGCACCGCCCAGAAAGGCAAGACCTAAAGTTCGAACGATTCTTGATGACTTCGACATCGGCCGTAACCTTGTACAGAACATGAATCATTCAAGCGTGCTACCTCGTGGAGAGTAGGCAGAGAACATTCAGTGTTGAAGCCTGATTGTCGAGCCGGCAGAAACCTCGAGAGTCCTGAACGTCGGCACGCACGAGTACGAAACGCCAACATCCGCGAACTCCGGTAGCACGAGGCCACTCACGGTGAATTAGCGTGATGGACTGCGGCGGATGCGGTAAAGCACATGGGGACAAAGGATATGCCCGGCGGGGACCAGGGGATGCTGAAAGTCATCGTCCGGCGAACGAGTCATGCCGAGCTTCTCCATGACTCGCCGCGAACGTGAGTTAATACATGCGGTCATAGACACAACCTCATCCAGATGCAGTGTCTCAAAAGCGAAGTTCAGTGCCGCACGCGCCCCTTCCGTCGCCAGCCCGCGTCCCCAGAACGGCCGGGCCAGTCGCCAACCGATCTCGATACAGGGCGTGAAATGTGCTTCGAAACGCGGCGACCATATTCCGATGAAGCCCGCAAACAACGCTTCGTTCGGAATCTCGACGACCCAGGGACCGAAGCCGTGCTCTTCGAAATACCGCATACTCCGCGCGGCACTGGCGTCACTTTCTTCACGCGTCAGCAGATTCGGGAAAAACTCCATGACCGCCGGGTCTGCGTTCATCCGCGCGTATGATTCCAAGTCTTCGGCCCGCCACCGGCGAAGCTTCAGCCGTGTTGTATGAAGTTCAGTGGGCAGATCATTAGCGGCCGGGATGGGAATCGGTTTCACATTGGAACTCACTGCGGTGTTCAACACGAGGTAACAACTTCAACACAGTCACTCTCCCAGATGTTCCAGCAGCCGCCGAAAACTTTCGTGGCGAGTCTTATACTTGGCCACCCGCTGGCCGGAAGTGCCAGACTCGCTGGGTTTGAGCGGACGGACAACGCCCATTTGAGCGCCCGCATCGAAGCCGCCCGAGTGGATCATCGACGGAATACTCGCGGCTCCGAGACGTTCCAGACGGCGTGACATATGACAATCAACACACTGCTGAAAAAGCACAGACTTATCCGCGAAGCCCCAATCGGGAGCGGTTGCCTTCAGCCCGTCGATCGCCACGCGGTATTGCGGCATGCCCTCCGGCTCGCGCTCGAGTCCGCCGGCGCGCTGATTATCAAACAGCAAGTGCCGCTTCAGTCGATAATCGAGAATGTTGATACCGGCGCCTGTGTTCGTGGGTGGTTCACTCGTGCCATCGATGTTGCGGAAAACGCGGAACTGAAATGACTCGACAATCGTTGTGGGCACAGGTTGCAATTGGTCGTTCATAGTCATCAGAAGCTGCAGTAGCACGAGTTCGGTACCAACCGGGATGGGTGGCGCATCTTTGGTGAGCCGGACGAATCCCTGATTCGCGGCTTGCTTCCAGTCGATGCCGCGTTCATTCAACTTCTTCAGATACTCAACGATCTGCTCACGCCCTCCCGGAAAACGGTAGAAAATGCGGTAGTACGATCTCCCCTGCAGCGACTGTGTATGCAACGTCACAAAGCGGTCGGAAATATCTTCATGGATATCTGGCTGATAGAAATCGACTTCGACCCACGTCTCCGGCTCTGTCAACAAACCACTCGGCAAGTAATTTCGCTCAGCGACAAATTCATGGCTCGGCTCGAACGCTCCTGATCGCACCGCCAATGTATAGGTATCTGGTAACTGAATAATTTCCTTTGGAGACAGTGCCAACCTCTTCAGGCAATCCGCCAACTTGGCACACAGCACATTGCGTCGTGCACGGGTCGCCTGGTCGGCGGTTCGTTTGATGTTCTGGTCGATGAGATGGTCATAGACCGCCCACAAATCGTGCTGCAAGACGACTCGCTTCAACGGATCTCGCAGCAATGTTTCCCCGCCGCGATGCAGAAACTCATCAAGTAACGGATTTACTTTCTCGAAGACATCGGGCTTCGACCAATACTGTGTCTTGCCCCAAGCCAGGAATTCAATGACGTCTCCACCTTCATACTGAGTGACCGCAGGTTGACCATCGCGAGCAGGAAAGTGTCTGGGGCGGATGTAGAAGGCCGCGAACAGACGATTCCAGAGATGCTGAGGATCGGCATCGTAAAGCGGAAGCGGCTGGTCGCTCTTCAAAGTTCCGGCCAACGGTCCGTCGGTGTGAAAAAACTTGCGGAGATCATCGCCATACGACGACGTTGCGTGAACAAGTATCAGCACCAGAGTCAGCAACAGGCGAGCGGCTTGGGCAATCATGGTCATCCCTCGAATGACGCGTGGGTGCAGTCCTACCTGCGTACTGTGACAGCAATCCGGTTATACTGCGACGCGGCCAACGAAGAATGTCATCCCAATCCTGAAGGGGGACAAATGCAACGACCACTCAACGTCCGACGAATATCTCGCTGGATCAACCAGGCGACACTCGCCTTTGTCGCGGTGCTCGCGTTTTTGACATCGTCGAGCACTGCCGACGAGGCGGACACGAAAGCTCAAACCCGGCGGGCTGCCGAACGGGGTTTGAGTTTTCTCGCTCGCGACGCGGTCGCATGGCGGACCGAATACAAATGTGTCTCCTGCCATCATGCGGGACTGGTGATCTGGGCAATGCACGAGTCGCATGATCGCGGCCTGGCCGTGGACGTTCCGCTGATGACAGAGCTGACTCGCTGGGTCGCAGAATCGGGCAGCGGCAAGACGGGCGTTCCCCGGCCGGAAGGCATCCCGCAAGCACTCAATGCCAAGCCTGTCTGGTTGGGGCTGGGACTCGGTGCGGTGCGTCAGCCCGACGAAGCAGCCATCAAGGGCATGAAACTGATGATGCAAACGGTGCGTGAAGACCAACTCGAGAACGGCTCGTGGGCGTCGTGGCCTAATACCCGACCGCCGTTCTTCGGCAACTCGGACGACAGCATGACGGCGTTGGCGACGTTAGCTTTGCTGCCAGCCGCCAAGGACGACGATGCCAGTCGACAAACGCGTGATCGCGGCGTGAAGTGGCTGGCCGAGACGAAATCGGACAACGACCCGCAATCAACGGCAATCCGGCTGGTTTTGTGGACCCGAGTTGGCCGGCCTCAAGCCGAAATCGAGCAACTGACTCGTGAGATCCTCGCTCGCCAGCGAGACGACGGCGGCTGGAGTCAGGCCACTGAAATGGCCAGCGACGCCTGGGCCACCGGGCAAGCGCTCTATGCGCTGAGGCACGCGGGGTTGAAGTCGACTCATGATGCAATCTCCCGCGCGCACCACTTTCTCATCAAGACCCAGCGTGAGGACGGTTCGTGGCCGATGACATCGCGACCGACCAAGCCCGGAGGCGAAGGCACAGGCAATCTGGTGCCGATCACAGGCGCCGGCGCCGCCTGGGCGGTACTTGGTCTGGTACAGAGCGAAGAGAAACCGCTGACAAAACAAGCTGACTAGCGTCCGCAGTTCCTGCACTGAAGCTGGCAGCGCTCGGACAAACTCGCGGTGGTCTCGTTGGATTCGCGACCGTTCACGAGAGGTCACTACTTACGCCGTTGTTTTGGTTCTCGCGTTTCCTTCTTGAACAGCTTTGTGCCGAGACGCTGCAAGAACTCCAACAGGTCCTGCGGGGGCTGCATTTCGAAATCGAGCGGTTCGCGGTCATTTGGGTGGGTGAAACCCAAGCTTGCGGCATGCAGGGCGAGTCGCGGAGCCCCGCTGTTGTCCGGCAGCGGGGCCAGACCGCGCGGCTTGCAGTAGAGCTTGTCACCACACAGGAAATGTCCTGCCTCGGACAAGTGGATGCGAATCTGATGCGTGCGACCGGTTTCCAGGCGACATTCAACGACGGTGAATTCACCCAGTCGTTCGATCGGCTTCACGTGGGTGATGGCTTTGTCGCCGCCTTCCGGGGCAGTCGTGCTGCCACGCAGGCCATCGCCGCGATCTTCGATGAAGCGAGACTCGTAGGTCGTCGGTTCGGCTAAGTCGCCGTGCACAACCGCGATGTAACGGCGGCGAATCGTATGCTTGCGAAACTGTTGCGACAGCACCTGCTCGGCGGACGCGGTGCGGGCAAAGACCATCAGGCCGCTGGTGTCGCGATCCAGCCGATGCACCGGAATCACCTTTGGCAGCTTGATACGCCGCTCGCGCGGCAGGCCGAGTCTGCCGCCAATTAACTCGGGCAGAATCTCGTCGATGGTCTGCAAGCGATCACGCTTGGGGCCATCGGAATGCTCACGAACGCTCGTGAAACCTGCGGGCTTCTCGACGACGACCACGTACTCGTCGAGAAACTGCAGTCGCACGTCTTCCGCCTTCGGCGGCGGGGCCTGCGGGTGAGGAAGCACTCGCACAACGTCGCCCGGATTGAGGCGTTTGCGTTCGTCATCCACCAGATTGCCGTTGATCTGCACACGACGCGTCAGCACCAGCTTGCGGGCTTGATGCCATGACGAGCCAATCCAGTCATGCAATGCCTGACTCACCATCTTGCGGTGGTCTTCGGGAGTGACATGGAACACTTGAATCTCGGTCGCACTCATCAAATCACGCTGGCTGGGGACAATGGCCTCTTGCCGTCAACGCGCCGGCCACGTCCGTTTTCTGATTGCTTCGGCTGCGGCGGTCTGCTGACGTACTCGTTCGTCCCGCGCATTTGATCGACCGGCAGGGGTTGAGCGGAAGCATCCGCCCCCAATTCCCCACGAATGGCGGTGGTCAGGTCGCGGACGATCGCTCCGTCGTGCCAGTCGTCGTGATCGATTTGGGCTCTCGCTGACAGTTGAAGCCGGCTCCCTCCTTGCTCGCAGCAACGCTCGTCGATACGTTGATGATCACTTTTTGATCGCAGATTCCCGCCTTTGAATCCTCACGACTTCCATCCTTCGCCTCAAAGCTCACGGTGACAGGTTATGTATTTCCGCGCAATGCACTTAGCGGCTTGGGTTTCGTGTTTTCTCTCCGTTGCGACGGCAGTGGCTCAAGAGAAGCCCGCAGACGGCAACGGCAAAGTCAGCTACTACAAACAAGTTCGGCCGATTTTTCAGGCGAACTGCCAAGGCTGTCATCAGCCAGCGAAAGCTGGCGGCAAGTATGTGATGACGGACTTCAAGCAGTTGCTGGGCCAAGGTGAAAGCGGCGAAAAGGCCATCGTCACCGGCAAGCCGGATGGCAGCTATCTGGTGAAGCTGATCACTCCGAAGGATGGCAAGGCCGAGATGCCGCGCGGTAAGTCGCCGATCCATGCTCAGGAAATCGAGACGATCCGCAAGTGGATCGCTGAAGGGGCGACGGACGACACCCCCGCCAACGCCGACCTGCAGTATGACGCGGCTCACCCGCCGGTTTACGTCCTGCCGCCAGCGATCACGTCGCTGGACTACTCTCCGGATGGCAGCCTGGTGGCGGTCTCGGGTTATCACGAAGTCCTGATTCATAAAGCCGACGGTTCAGGCATCGTGGCTCGCCTGGTCGGTGTCGCGGAACGTATTCAGCAGGTGCGGTTCTCTCCCGATGGCAAGCGCCTGGCGGTGTCAGGCGGCAAGCCGGCCCGCATGGGCGAAGTGCAGATCTGGGATGTCGAGAAGAAAGAACTGCTGCTCTCGCACTCCATTACCTATGACACCGTGTACGGCGTGAGCTGGTCGCCGGACAGTACTCGCGTGGCTTTTGGCTGCTCGGACAAGACTCTGCGAGCCATCAATGCGGAAACCGGCGAGCAGGTCGTGTTTCAGGGAGCCCATGACGATTGGGTCCTGGATACCGTCTGGAATCCGAGCGGCGATCACATTATTTCCGTCGGTCGTGACCGCACGGCCAAGCTGACCGAGGTCGCGACGAACCGTTTCATCGACAACATCACGTCGATCACCCCCGGTGCACTGAAGGGTGGTATCGCGGCGGTTGATACGCATCCCTCCCGCGATGAAATCGTTGTGGGCGGTGCTGATGGTGCTCCGAAGCTGTTCCGCATCTTCCGTATCACGGCTCGCGTGATTGGCGACAATGCCAATCTGATTCGTGAACTCAGCCCGATGCGCGGTCGCGTGTTTGGAGTGGACTACAGCCAGGACGGACGTCGCGTCGTCGCAGGCAGCAGTCTGGACGATAAGGGCGACGTGTTTGTTTACGACACAGACGTCGACACCACCGCTCCTGATGACATCAAAGCCATCATGAAGAAGCGGGTGCAGCAGCAGAACGACGGCGAAAAGAAGAAGCTGGCCGAGTACCAGAACAAGTCTCTGCCTGTGCTGGCTCAGATTAAGCTCGACAACGCGGGTATCTATTCCGTGCGGTTCTCGCCGGATGGAAAGCAAGTCGCGGCGGGTTGCTCTGATGGCAAGATTCGCGTCTTTGAAACCGAAGGCGGCAAACCGATCCGTGAGTTTCTCGCGGTGCCGTTGAGCCAACCGTCAGCAACCGCGAATCAAGTGGCGATGGCGGCTGGACCGAGCGTCGCTGCTCCAACGCCGGTTGAAACGCTGCACAAGGACGACAAGGTTGCTGCGCTGGAAGTTTCTCCGAAGGCGGTCGAACTGGCGGGTGCTTTCGAGAAGGCCCAACTGCTGATTACCGGCAAACTGGCGAACGGTGATACCAGCGACGTGACCCGCATGGTCAAGTTTGGTGTTTCCAAAGAAGGCGTGGTGAAGGTTGCAGCCAACGGTCTGGTGAGCGTGGTCGCTGCGGGCGATTGCGAACTGACCGCCACCATCGGCGATCAAACGATCAAGGTGCCGGTAAAGGTTACCGGCACTGCGGCTTCGGCCGATTTCGTCCGCGACGTGAATCCTGTGCTATCGAAGCTGGGTTGCAATCAGGGGACGTGTCACGGAGCTAAAGACGGCAAGAACGGGTTCAAGCTGTCGCTCCGCGGCTATGACCCGATCTACGACACGCGAGCGTTCACGGACGATCTGGCTTCCCGCCGGGCGAACGTAGCCTCGCCGGAAAACAGCCTCATGCTGCTGAAGGCGACTGGTGCCGTGCCGCACGTGGGCGGTCAGCTCACTCAGCCTGGGCATCCTTACTTTGAAGTCATCCGTCGCTGGATTGGCAGCGGCGCGAAGCTGGATCTCAACACACCGCGCGTGGTTTCCATCGACGTCGAACCGAAGAACGCCGTCGTGCAGCGCATCGGCAACAAGCAACAGATCCGCATCATTGCTAGCTACGCCAATGGCACGACTCGCGATGTGACGGCGGAAGCCTTCATCGAGAGCAGCAATACCGACGTCGCCAAGACGGACGGAACTGGTCTGGTCAGCACGCTGCGTCGAGGTGAAGCGGCCATTCTCGCCCGCTTTGAAGGTCGTTACGCGGCGACGACGGTGACGGTGATGGGCGATCGTACTGGCTTCGTCTGGGCTGATCCGCAGAAGTGGAATGCGATTGACGATCACGTCGCCCGCAAGCTGCAGCGCATGAAGATCGCGCCGTCAGACTTGTGCGACGACTATGAATTCGTCCGACGTATCTATCTGGACCTGACCGGTCTGCCGCCGTCGGTGGCCGAGGTGCAGGCCTTCGTGACTGATGCGCGCGAAACGCAGGTCAAGCGGTATGAACTCATCGACAAGCTGATTGGCTCGCCCGAGTTCATCGATCATTGGACGAACAAGTGGGCGGATTTGTTGCAGGTCAACCGTAAGTTCCTCGGTGAGCCCGGAGCGAAGTCGTTCCGTGACTGGATCCGCAATGAAGTCGCGAACAACACGCCGCACAACCAGTTCGCCTACAAGGTGCTGACAGCGTCGGGATCAAACCGCGAGAACCCCGCCGCGTCCTACTGGAAGATCACCCGCGTGCCTCAAGAGACGCTCGAAAACAGCACTCACCTGTTCATGGCCGTGCGGTTCAACTGCAACAAGTGCCACGACCACCCATTCGAAAAGTGGACTCAGGACAACTACTACGAAACCGGAGCCTTCCTGGCCCAGTTCGGTCTGAAGGGTGACCCGGAGAGCAAGGGAGCCACCATCGGCGGTACGGCCGTTGAAGGTGCCAAGCCGCTCTATGAAGTTGTCTTCGATCAGGCGGGCGGTGAACTGAAGCACGACCGTACGGGCGAAGTCACTCCGCCGAAGTTCCCCTTTGAAGCCAAGTTCGAAGCCGATCCCAAGTCTTCCCGCCGTGAGCAGTTCGCTCGCTGGGTCACTTCGGCTGACAACCAGTACTTTGCCAAGAGCTACGTCAATCGCATCTGGGGTTACCTGATGGGCGTCGGCCTGATTGAGCCGCTGGATGACATCCGCGCGGGCAATCCACCGTCGAACCCCGAACTGCTGGATGACCTCACGAAGAAGTTCATCGAAGGCGGCTTCAATACCCGCGAACTGATGCGCGCGGTCGTGAAGTCACGGACTTACAACCTGTCGCTCAAGTCCAATCAGTGGAACGCTGACGACAAGATCAACTTCTCGCATGCGGTCCCCAAACGCCTGACGGCGGAGGCGCTGTTTGATGCCATTCACAAAGTGACCGGTTCAACGCCGCAGATCCCGGGCGTTCCCGCTGGTACGCGAGCCTCCCAGTTGCCCGATGCGGGTATCAGGCTGGCCGACGGCTTCCTGGAGAACTTTGGCAAGCCCGCCCGCGAAAGCTCTTGCGAATGTGAGCGATCATCGGGTGTCGCCTTGGGACCGGTCATGGCTCTCGTTTCCGGACCGACGGTCGGTAACGCGATCTCCGATCCGAACAACGACTTGGCCAAGATGGTCGCCGCTCAGGCGGACGACAAGGCTCTGATCAACGAACTGTTCCTGAAAGTCCTCAACCGACCCGCTTCGGAATCCGAAATTACCGCCACGATCAACGCCATCAACGCGATTGACGGCGATCATGCGGTCGTGATGAAGGAAATGGGCGACCGTGAAGCCTTCTGGAAGGAAGAAAAGCCGAAGCTTGAACAACAGCGAGTCGACGCGATCGCGAAGGCTCAAGCGGATCTCGACGCGTTCTCGAAGGAGATCGCACCGCGAATCGCTGAAGCTCAAAAGAAGAAGGACGAAGACGCGGTCAAGGCGGACGCGGATGTGAAAGCCTACGAAGCCGAACTCGCCGTTCATGCAACCAAGTATCTGGCGAACAACAACCAGCCGATCGACTGGCAGTTGCTGGAAGCCGCGTCGGTTTCAGCGACCAAGGACGTGACACTGGAAGCTCAGTCAGACAAGTCCATTCTCGCGAAGGGCACGGCTGAAAAAGGCAACTACACCCTGACCTTCAATACCACGTTGAAGAACATCACCGGTCTGCGTCTGGAAGCCATTCCAGATGAGTCCATCAAGGGCGGCGGTCCCGGCTTGCCGGAGAACGGCAACTTTGTGGTGACCGAGTTTGAAGTCTTCGCAGCTCCGATGTCGAAGCCGACTGAGTTCAAGAAAGTGGATTTGCAAAACGCCAAAGCCTCTTTCAACCAGGAAAGCTTCAACATTGCCCAGGCGATCGATGGCAACCCCAATGCAGCGCAAGGTTGGGCTGTCGCGAATGCGATTCCGGCCATCGTGCATTGGGCGACGTTCGAGACTAAGCAACCTGCAGGTTTCGAAGAAGGTTCGGTGCTGAAGGTGGTTATTACTCAACAGCATGCGGCCAAGGCCCACTTGCTCGGACGGTTCCGTATCAGTGCCACGGCTCAAGCATTGCCGATCCCGTTGAGCCTGCCAGAATCGTTCAAGGCCATCGCAGCAGTTCCAGAAGCCGAGCGCACCGAAGCTCAGAACAAGACGGTGCTCGCCTTCTTCCAGAAGACGGACGCGACTTATGCCAACAAGCAGAAGGCTCTGGCCGCCGCTCGTGCTCCGCTGCCGGAAGATCCGGGCGTCACACAGCGCAAGGGCATTTTGGCGTCGGTCAGCCAACCGGTTCCGGAAGATCCGAAGCTGGTGCAACTCAAGAAGGATGCGGATTTCAGTACGAAGCAACTGGCCTCGAAGCGTCTGACGGCGGCTCAAGACCTCGCCTGGGCCCTGATCAACAGCCCGGCATTCTTGTTCAACCACTAACAGAGCGTTGATTATGGAGCTGCCTCGACCCCGCAGTCCTGCGTCACGAAACTCATGTGGACCACAATCCCGGCGTGAGTTCTTCCGTGACGGATGCTGCGGGTTTGGCGGACTGGCTTTGACCTCGTTGCTGCATGACGAACAGGTTCATGCGGCGACTGGCAGCCCATTGGCCGCAAAGCGGACGCATCATCAACCCAAGGCTCGAGCGGTCATCTTTCTGTTTATGGCCGGTGGCCCGAGTCATGTGGACTCGTACGACGATAAGCCGCTGCTCCGCAAACTGGATGGTCAGAAGCGACCTGAGTCTTTCGGCGAAGTGAAATACCAATTTGTTGAGAACACCGCCCGGCTGCTGGGGTCGCGACGGACGTTTCAACGATACGGTGAATGCGGGACCTCGGTCAGCGACTTGTTCCCACATACAGCACGCTGCGTGGATGACATCGCCGTGCTGCGGTCGTGCTACGGCGACATGGTGGTGCACTCGGCCGCGCAGTATGAGCTGTTTTCCGGTCGCACTGTCCCCGGCTTCCCTAGCCTCGGTTCGTGGCTGTTGTACGGATTGGGGTCAGAGAGCCAATCACTGCCTTCGTACGTGGTGATGCCAGATCCGAAAGGTGCACTCGAAGCCGGGCAGCCGATGTACAATCACGGCTTTCTGCCCGCGATCTATCAGCCCACCATGTTCCGCCCCGGCGATCGTCCGGTGCTGAATCTGGATCTCCCCAGCCACGTCACGGCTCAGCAGCGACGTCGCACATTGCAGCTCATTCGAGACTTGAACGAATCTTCGATGTCGCTTGGGGACGAAGAATTCAACGCGCGCGTCAACGCCTACGACGTTGCCTTTCGCATGCAGACAGACGCCCCCGAACTGCTGGATCTGTCGCGTGAATCTAAAGAGACGCAGGAGCTTTACGGCATCGGCAAAGAGCCGACTCACGATTACGGACGCCGCTGCCTGATGGCTCGCAAGCTGGTTGAGAGCGGCGTGCGTTTCGTTTGCGTTGTTTCTGGAGGTGGTCCAGGCAACATGCAGTGGGACGCACACGGCGATATTGAAGAGAACCATCTCCGCAAGGCGGCCGAAACCGATCAGCCAGTGGCCGCATTGCTGACGGACCTCAAGCGGCGCGGTTTGTTAGATACGACCCTCGTCCTGTGGGGCGGCGAGTTCGGACGTTCCCCCGAAGCTCAATCCGGCAAGGGGCGCGACCACCACAATCTCGGCTTCACAATGTGGATGGCCGGCGGCGGCGTGAAGGGCGGCCAGGTAATCGGAGCGACCGACGACATCGGCCTGCGGGCGATCGAGAAGCCCTATCACTTCCGGGACGTCCACACCACGATTCTGCATCAACTGGGACTCGATCAGCACAAGCTGACCTACCCGCATCTCGGTCGCGACGAGCGGCTGACGTTCGTCGAAGGAAAACTGATGCGTGAGATTGTGTAACGTTTGAGGAAGTCCACAGGGCTTGCCGGTTTCGCAGGAATTATACTGTTGACCCTGGTTGGTGCTCGGTCAGGTTGAACCAAGGAATCGCGTATGCCGAATCGCTGTTTCCCTGCTGTGCTGGCGAGTCTGCTGTTCGTTGGAGCGGTGCGCGGCGCTATGGCCGATGATACGGCTCCAGCCCCTAGCTTTGAGGGGGATGTTGCACCGTTGCTGACCGCTCGCTGCGCGAAGTGCCACGGTGGCGGCAAACTGGAAGGCGGGCTCGATGTGCGGCGGCGGTTCCTGATCGCCAAAGGCGGTGACTCAGGTGCGGCGATTGTGCCCGGCAAGCCGGATGACAGTTTGCTGCTGCAACGCATCACGTCGGGCGAGATGCCACCAGACAAGCCGGAGCGCCTCAACGAGCAGCAGATCGCTGTACTCAAACGCTGGATTGCGGCGGGAGCAAAGACTGCTGCTGAGAAGGAAGCACCGCTCGAGGATGCCGAAGTTGCCAGCCGCGTCACGCCTGAAGACCGCAAGTTCTGGTCGTTCCAGACTCCGGTTCGACCGCCGGTGCCGGTTGTCCAAAACACCGATCGAGTCCGCACGCCGATTGATGCGTTCTTGCTCGCAAAGCTGGAAGCTCTATCACCCACCACAAAGTTCAGCTTCAACCGCGACGCTGACAAACAGGTACTGATTCGGCGGCTCTGTGTTGATCTGCTCGGGCTGCCACCGACGATTCAACAGCTCGATGAGTTCCTCGCAGACAACTCGGACGATGCTTACGAGCAGCTAGTTGATCGGTTGTTGGCCTCGCCGGCTTACGGGGAGCGATGGGGGCGCCACTGGCTGGATGTGGCGGGCTACGCGGACTCGGATGGGTATCTCGCCGCCGACCGGCTACGTCCTGAAGCGTGGCGCTATCGAGACTATGTCATCCGGTCGCTGAATGCGGATCTGCCCTATGACCGCTTTCTCACCGAGCAGGTTGCGGGAGATGAAATCACCGATTGGCGACGAGCCTCGGAACTGACGCCCGAGATGATTGACGGTCTGGTCGCCACGGGTTTCCTGCGAACGGCACTGGATCCGACCTATCCGGGTTACACCGAGCCGAATGAGATCCATCAAGTGCTTGCGGACACCATGCAGATTGTGGGCACATCCTTGATGGGGCTGACTGTGCATTGTGCCCGCTGTCACGCGCATAAGTTCGATCCCGTGTCGCAGCGTGACTACTACGGCATGCTGGCCATGTTCACGCCGTCACTGGATCCGGCTCGCTGGCAACCTTCCGAGGTGCGCGGCATCGCATTGGCATCCGAGGCTCAGCAGTCGCGCATCACGGAATCGAACCAGAAAGCCGATACACGCATCGCCGAACTGCTCAAGCAGTACGCAGAGCTACAGAAAGCGACACGCTTGAAGCGGCTGCGTGAACTACTGGGTGATCGACTGACTGCGATACCCGCTGAAGAGCAAACGCAATTGGCGGACGTGCTCGCAATCGTCCCCGACAAGCGCAACGCGACTCAGAAGATGCTGGCCATGAAGCACGGCGTGCAGGAGTCATTGGCCGATGTGGATCTCGAAGCACGTTACCCCGAGTTCAAAGAGGACGGTGGCAAACTCAAAGCGGCCGCTGCTGCAGAAGCGGCATTGAAGAAGAACATCGTCAAGCTGCGCGGCCTGGCAGATCTCGACGACAAGCCGGCGATGACGCACATCTTTCGGCGCGGCGACTATTCCAAGCTGGGCAACGAAGTTGGCCCGTCTGTTCCGGAAGTGCTCGCTCCAGTTTCAACCTCATTCGCGCCGGCTTCTGGCTACAAAACGACCGGACGTCGAACAGCCTTTGCCAAGTGGCTGGTCGATCCATCCAACCCGCTGACGGCTCGTGTGCACGCCAATCGCGTCTGGGCTCATCATTTCGGTAAGGGCATTGTGCCGACGTTGGCGAACTTCGGACGGTCGGGCGTGAAGCCGACTCATCCGGAGCTACTGGACTGGCTGGCGACCGAGTTCATTCGCAGCGGGTGGAGCCAGAAAGCTCTGCAGCGGCTGATCGTGATTTCCACGGCCTATCGGCAGTCCTCGGAACAGAACGCTGCCAAGTCACAACTCGATCCCGAGAACACGCTACTGGGATCGTGGCCGCCGCGTCGCGTTGAAGGTGAAGTCTTACGTGATTCAACACTGGCCATCGCGGACAAGCTGCACATCCCGATGTTTGGTTCTCCCTCTCCGGTCGCTCTGCAGGGAGATGGTTCGGTCATTACTGCTGACGACACGACGGGCAATCGCCGCAGCATCTATCTCATCGTGCGTCGCAGTCAGCACCTGACGCTGTTCGATCTCTTTGACACGCCGATGATGGAGACGAATTGCACTGAGCGCAAAGTCTCCATTGTTCCGCTGCAGGCGCTGGCGATGTTGAATGGCCCATTTGCCGAACGCAGCGCGACAGCGTTGGCGGATCGGCTACTCAGAGACGCCAGTAACGATGCTGATCGGATCGATCTGGCCTATCGCGGTCTGCTGTCCCGTCCGGCCAGCGCTACCGAGCGGCAAGCGATTGCCGATTTTCTGACGAGTGCTCAGGCAGAACCGTTGGCCGCAAAGCCATCTGCCACCGACGCGGAGAAGCAAGCTGCGTTGCGTGCCGCGTGGACACAGGCCGCCCTGGTTCTGCTTAACACGAGCGAGTTCCTGTATCTGCATTGACCCAGACAAGTCGTTGCAGTCGATTCAAGGACAGTGAGAGTTCAAGTTCGCAAGCGTGGTTGCAATGAGAGATTTCGCCATGACGCCTCACAACACATCGCACGGGTTCGCTCACCATCTCGCGGGACTGGTGTCTCGCCGCGAGTTGCTGTCGTCCACCGCGGGCGGATTCGCCGGACTGGCATTTGGCGCGATGCTGCAACAGGAAGCTCATGGCGACTCGGTGGCGTCTGACCTGCGCGAACCGCATTACACGCCGCGTGCTAAAGCGGTCATCCAACTGTTTCAACACGGTGGTCCCTCGCAAGTGGACCTGCTGGATGAAAAGCCGGAACTCACCAAGCGGCACAACCAGAAGATGCCCGAGTCGTTTACGGACCTCGTGAAGATCTCGGCACATGGCAACCTGCTGGCGTCGCCTTTCCGCTTTCGCGAAGCCGGAGATTGCGGCATTCGCTACTCCGAGTTGTTGCCGCACACCGCAGCCTGCGCTGACGACATCGCCGTGATCCGTTCGATGCATACGGAGCACAACAATCACGAGCAGGCTCTGTGGATGATCCACACGGGCCGCATCGTCACCGGCCGACCGACAATCGGCGCGTGGGTGAACTACGCGTTAGGTTCGGCCAACGAGAACCTGCCCGCGTATGTCGTGCTGCGCAATGATGGCTCGCTGCCCACGGACGGCACTCGGAACTGGTCGAGCGGATTCTTGCCACCGCGTTATCAGGGAGTCCATTTCCGGCACAACGGCTCGCCAGTCCTCTACCTCAAGCCGACATCCGCCATCAGTGACAACACACAGAAGTTGCGGCGCGAACTGCTCAACAAGCTGGAGGCCGAACATCAGGCCGAGCACCCGCGACTTGCGGGAGAACTCGAAGCCCGCATCGCCAGCTATGAACTTGCCGCCCGCATGCAGTTGTCCGCGTCTGCCGCTCTGGATCTCAGTCAGGAAACCGCTGAGACGCTGCAGCAGTACGGCGTCGGGCAAGCGCCGACCGACAGCTATGCCAAACGCTGCCTGATTGCGCGGCGTCTCGTCGAACGCGGTGTCCGCTATGTGCAGATCTTTGTTGAAGGCCAGATCTGGGACACTCATTCCAAGAACGCCGAAAGCACAACCAATTGCTGCAAGCAAACCGATCAACCGGTGGCGGCCCTGTTAAGAGATCTCAAGCAACGCGGTTTACTGGATTCCACCTTGCTGGTTTGGGGTGGTGAGTTCGGTCGCACGCCCGTCAGTCAATCCGGGGATGGCCGGGATCATCACAAGCAGGGTTTTTCCATGTGGCTGGCCGGTGGCGGAATCAAGGGCGGGCAAGCGTACGGCGCGACGGATGAACTCGGTTATCACGCGGTCGAAAACCGTGTGCAGGTCGCCGATCTGCACGCGACCATGCTGCATCTGCTGGGCCTCGATCACAAACGAGTGACCTATCACCTGCACGGCCGCGACGAACGGCTCACTGACGTCTACGACGCTCGAATTCTGACGCCGCTGCTGGCATAAGAAGTCAAAGGCGCTGGCGATGTCCAACGCGCGGCTGTTGGTCTTTCTGGTCCTCATCCTCGCTCCGCTGATGGTCAAAATCGCGTGGCAGTGCGTCGCAGGCGAGTTCCTCGGCGGCTACGTGATCGGACTGCTGGCGGTTCCGACCTTATTCATCCTGTCGCTCATCGTGGGCATCGTCTGCGGACTCCGTCGTCGACTCACCGACGAATTGTCGCGCGGGAGTAACGAGCAGTCAGCAACACGAAAATTAGGGACCGACCACTCATGCTGATACAAGTCCCGCAACCGGATCAGCGAAGTACCAACCCGACTAGACTACGCTGAAGGAGTTGATGTTTCGATGATTCGGTGGCCTTGTCGCAGCTCCTTAATGGCCATTCCCTGTTACCCCTTCAGAACAGACAAAGGATCCGCTCTCAGCAGGAAGCGCCAAGGCAAGCTTCGATGTTTCGGGACTCTTCCTGCCGGTCACTCACTGCACGGAGAATGACATCGCGAAATGCATCAACCTGGATCGGTTTGGCGATGTAGTGGGAGCAGCCGGACTCCAGGCAGCGCCGACGATCGACAGCACCTTCGTACGCAGTAATCGCGATAATGGGCAGGGTCACGCCTGACGCTCTCAGTCGCGTGGCTGCGGAGTAGCCATCAAGGACAGGCATCTGCATGTCCATCAACACAATGTCGTAACCAACACCGGATGAATCAGCATCAGCGATGGCTTCGATTCCTGCTAGCCCGTTAATCGCCCCCGCGGTTATCGCGCCCATCTTTCTGAGCAAGAACTGTAACAGTCGTTGATTGTCCTGGCAGTCATCCACGACAAGCACTCGAAGTCCCTCCGGAATGCTGTCCAGAGGTGGTAGCGATTCGCGGTTCCTAGTGGCAGTTGGAGCCGAAGAGTTCGGCGACAACACCGCTGAGCCTGGCCGGCACGGCAGATCAATGAAGAATGAGCTGCCGACGCCCAACTCAGAATCGACGCGGAGCGTGCCATGCATTAGATCCACCAGGCGCCGCACAATAACTAATCCGATGCCTGGACAACGCGTCGATGAATCATCGGACTGTGTCCACGGTTGCTGCAACTGTGCAATTTGTTCTGAAGTCAGGCCGCTTCCGGTGTCTTGAACTTTCAGTTGAACCCACATTCCGTTGGCGTTCGCGCGACTCACGGCTTGCACGCTGATGGAACCTCGATCTGTGTATTTAACGGCGTTGCTAACAAGGTTCATCAAGATCTGTCGCAGTCGCGCCGGGTCACCGTTGAGCAATTCAGGCATATCATTGTCGCAACTGACGGAGAGTTTCAGTGACTTCGAGCGAGCGCGAACCGCCATACGATCAGCGACATCGTTCAACAATCCGCGAAGCGAATAGTCAACTTGCTGCAACTCAATACGTCCCGCCTCAGCCTTCGCCAAGTCGAGAATGTCGCTGACAATTGTGAGTAGATGGCCCCCGTTCTTCTGAATCGTGGAGATCGCACTAGTGATCTGGCTCGACTCACTTTGACAAACGTCCGCCAAGAAGTCCGTGTACCCCAGGATCGCCGACATAGGCGTACGAATCTGATGGCTCATATTGGCCAGGAAATCACTCTTCAATTCGCTGGCTCGCTGCAACGCCTCAGAGTGCTCTGAGAGCATCTTGTTGCGTTCTGCCAGGTCTGCTGACGCTGCTCGAAGCTCCAATGTCCGCAATTCGACCACTTCTTCGTTTCTGGTGATCTGATAGTCGTTGTGAACTCGAGCCTCAACTCCATCGGCGATCTGCTTCAAACTACTACGGATGGAAATCAGTAAGAAGAAATCCTCAAAGATCACCCACCCACCATGCTCCAGACTGCGCCACACTTCTGGATTGGAGAGTCCGTAGATGGACTCAGGCATGAATGCTCCGCGCATTAAGTGATCTACGACAGTCACGCTGGTGGCTGCCAACATGACCTTCCAATCGAGGTAGTAAGATAGCAGCGCAAGCGAACCGAACACATGAAAGTGAGTTTCAATTCGACCACCGGTGAGATGGATCAGTAATCCGGACCACATCATTTGAGCAACGGCGAGAGCAAGCCGCGTCATGGAATGTCCGGGCAACAAATATGCGAGGGCCAGAGGCAACAAACTGATCACGCCGCCCAGAACGACGGCGATCGTTACGTGGACATGGATGGACTGAGTCGCCCCTTCCCACGAGTAAGGTGTCACAAAGAGCGCGAGCGCAATTCCGGCGATCCATTGCAGCCACATTAATACTGCAAAGATTCTGTCGGTTCGCGCTCGAATACTCGCAAGTTCATTATCCAGCATCTCGGCTTTGCGTTTCTTGAATCTGGTCATTGAATTGCTTCTCCAGCTCCTCGACAGCAACTGTTTCGTGTAGAAAGCATACAGCCGAAAACGGCGTGTCTCGCGAGTAAGGTAGAACTTTCGGATTGCAATTAGCCTTCCAGGCGAGAACGCCCCAGATTGTCGCCCGAGTGTCCGCGAGAGCCGGTAATTCCGCCCGAAAACAGCAAGTTTCCAGCTGCGGAATACAGCAAGGTGTGTCCTGAAGTCTTAACGCCGAAGACGTGAGATTCCTGGCCGCTGCGATCAGCGATGACCTGCACTCCGACGATTTGACTGGCTTGCTTCCAAGTATCAGACTCGGACAAATCCGCGACCGCAGCGTCAGACACGTCAATAATGACGGTTGCTGAGAGCTCCGTAGCGTGGCGCGAAACAAGACGAGCGAACTCTTCTAAACTTGCCCGCGTGCAGGCGCAATGGGGATGAGTGAATAGTACCAATGATGGTCTGCTCGCATCGTGCTTCAGTGATGTCTGGTTCGGCCAGATGGGAGCCGTAATACCAAAGTCGCAGGGCGCGAACTTGTATCTTATGACTTGCAGAATGCCTGCAATCGATGCCATTCCCCAAACCGCAACGGCAAAGCATAAGTATGGCGAGCAAGGCGACTCCTTAAGCTTGGGCGCGGTGAGAATAGAATCTGGCATTACAATTCGGCTATGTACAGTGATAGGATCGAAAGAGCTGAGTATGCAGGTCTGAGTCTAGCTCGCATCAGGTTTGCAATTAATTATTCGGACATCACGATCAGCTTTGTGTGGGGTTTCGCCTATCTGGTAGCGTCGCGAGGTCCGAAATCCCCAAGACCTAACTCTCATGACTCTCGACCGTTGAGATCGTGAGTCTGTAAAGTTCAGGGCAAATGCCCATTCCTAGCCAGGCAGGTACTTCTTGTAAGAACGCTTAGACAGAGTTCGCGAGGCTCCTCTCATTGGCCGAGCTCGGCTCAGATGAGTGTGAATCACAGAGGGCCAGGGTGAGAGCGCGGCGCAGTTCATCCTTCTTAAGGGGTTTGGTGATGTAGTCGGAGCAGCCGGCGTCGAGACAGCGGCTGCGGTCAGACTCCAGGGCATGGGCAGTGACAGCAATGATGGGGAGTTTGATACCAAACTCTCGCAACCGACCGGTTGCCGAGTACCCGTCCAGAACGGGCATCTGCATGTCCATCAGCACGACGTCGAAGTCTGAGCCCGGCGGGTCACAGCTCATGACGGCATCCACACCTTCCTGACCGTTGGCGGTCAGAGTGACCGTCGCTCCCAGCTTCTTCAGCATGAACGACAGCAGTTGCTGATTATCCGGACCATCTTCGACGATCAGGATCCGTGCGCCGCGAAAGAGGTCGTTGTCACTCGCAGCCACGGCGGGTTTGTGGGCCGCGATTGACGCTGGAGCCGTCACCGTTGCACCGCGACGTGTCGGGAAGTTGACGATGAACGTGCTGCCTTGTCCCAACGCTGTTGCCACGCGAATTGTCCCTTGCATGAGTTCCACCAGGCGTCGTGAGATGGCCAGACCTAATCCGGTTCCACCGAAGCGGCGTGTCATGGAGTTATCGGCTTGTGTGAACGCTTCGAAGGCTTTCGAGGACTGCTCGCTGGCCATGCCCAGGCCGGTGTCCTGCACTCGCAGCTCGACCCACAACCCCGCTTCTCTTTCGCGGCAAGTGACCTGAACAACAACCGAGCCGCGTTCCGTGAACTTGATCGCGTTACCGACCAGGTTCATCAACACTTGCCTCACGCGAGTTGGGTCGCCGACGAGGGTGCGCGGCAGGTGCGGAGCAAGCTGAAGACTGAGCTTGAGCGCTTTCGCTTCGGCTTGGACCTTCATCAGATCCACCACGTTGCTGACCAGGTCCTGCAGCGAGAAGTCGATCTGCTCCAGTTCTACGCGACCAGCTTCGATCTTGGACAAGTCGAGGATGTCGTTGATGATTGTCAGCAAGTGCGTTCCGTTGCGACGGATGGTGTTGACGGCTTCCAGCGACTTCGTGCGGTCGTCGGCATGTCCATCGGCGAGCAGGTCCGTGTATCCCAAGATCGCAGTCATCGGAGTGCGAATCTCATGGCTCATATTCGCGAGGAACTCGCTCTTGGCGCGACTGGCCTGCAGCAGGGCCTCAGCGTTTTGTTCCAGCGTGCGATTGCGTTCGGCGAGTTGTTCCGATGCCAGACGTAGCTCCTGAGTTCGCAACTGCACGAGTTCTTCAGTGCGTTGAACCTGATCCTCGACACGAACCCTCCCATCGACTCCGTTCTCGATTTGCCGCAAGCTGGTCCGAATGGAGATCAGCAGGAAGATATCTTCGAAGACCACCCAGGCCGCATGCTCGCAACTGCGCCACCACTCGGGGTCAGTCAAACCGTAGATGGATTCCGGAAAGATCATCCCGCGGACGACATGATCCAGTGCCGTTACCGCGGACGCCAACGTGAGCACCTTCCAGTCGAGGTAGAACGCCAGAAGCGCCAGCGAGCCGAAGACGTGAAAGTGAGTTTCAATGCGGCCGCCGGTGAGATGAATCAGCAGGCCGGACCAGAGCATCTGACCAACAGCGAGCACCAACCGTGTCAGGCAAGTGCCGGGAGCGAACAATGCCAGAGCGACTGGCAACGAACTGATCAGGCCCCCGAGGATGACCGCCACCGATACATGAAAGTGAACCGAGCGTGTCGAGCCTTCCCAGGAATAGGGCGAGACCACCAACGCGAGAATTATGCCGCAAACCCATTGCAGCAGCATGAGGGCGACGAAGATGCGGTCCGTCTGCGTGCGGGTGCCCATCAGCTCTTCGGCCATCAATCGTGATTTACGACTCTCCGGAGCGCTCATGAGCGTGAGCCCTTTAATGATTGGCAGCAGTTTTTATTGGTCGACAACGAGCAGCCGAACACGGGCCAGCTGGCGCCGGTCTGCGCGTTTTGATTGCGAATTAGTTCCTCGACCTGGCGAGTTGCCGGATTGGTGCCGCGGTGTCCTCGACTTGCGGTGATGCCGCCTGAGAACAACAACGCCCCATCGACTCCGTACAGCACGACATGTCCTGACGTCTGGACTCCGAAGACAGCGGTTTCTCGCCCCGAGGAATCCGTGACGACGTTTGCTCCGGAGATGCGGTTGGCGCGCTGCCAGGTCTCAGAAGCGGCCGGGGCATCAACGCTGACTTCAGAAACATCAATGACGACTGTCGCGGCAACTTGCTCGTTGAGATGCGTAAAAAGTCGCGCGAATTCCTCAAGGCTCGCTTGCGTGCAAGTGCAGTGCGGATGAGCGAACAAGATCAGCGTGGGCCATCGGGACGGGCGAGCCAGACCCGAACTCTCCGGCCAACGAGCAGGCACACTGCCCACGGAACTGGGGGTTGAGTTGTACCGCCACAACTGATGAATGCCCCCCAGGCAAGCTGCCCCCCAACCGAGTATCAGCAACAGCAGGCAAACAAATCTGCGTCGTGAGGCGAGATCAGAGCCAGAAGGTATTGAGACGGCGGCTTTCATCGGAATTGAGTTTTGGGGTGGCAGAAGGGCGTTGGAGTAACTGGTCTCAGAGTGCAGATAACCCTAGTTCGCCTTTCTCGACATTCCGGATGGTTCTGTCCGAAACGAGGCAGATGGCGGGGACACCTCAATTGGAGGGATTTAGTAGGTCCACCTGTGCGGATTGCATGGATCTTGCGTGGTTCACAGCGGCTGAGATTGTGATCAGGCATACGCAGAGGCGTTGCCGGCCTGGCTGAGGAGAAATGCCTTTGAGCAGGCTGCGAAGTGGTTTTGAATGAGGTTACCATGTCGCCAAGTGGACGCAGCCGCACCGGCAACCGATTCATCCGTCGATGAGACGCCACCGACTTGCTGGGCAACGCGCGGCGGTCTAACTTTCGGCGGCGTTCGATGATTGGCAACTGTTGACTCGCTGGTCGAAGCTCGGTTCGTTGACGGAGCGATCCGACTAGTTCCCTGTGCAGTTTCGCGAATTGCACTCACTGATTCACGAGGAAGTTATGGCCTACAAAGTTACGTTGATCCCAGGTGACGGCACCGGCCCTGAAATCGCTGAAGCCACCCGCAAGTGCATCGACGCGACCGGCGTGAAAATCGACTGGGACGTGCAGGAGTGCGGTATTGAAGTCATCGAAGCCGAAGGCAGCATTCCAGATCGCGTCTTCAAGTCTATCAAGGCCAACAAGGTTGCCATCAAAGGCCCGATCACCACTCCGATCGGTAAGGGTTTCCGCTCGGTCAACGTGCACCTGCGACAAGAACTTGGTCTCTACGCGTGCGTGCGTCCTTGCAAGCAATACAAAGGTGTGCGGACCTTCTACGAGAACTCCAAGGTCGATCTGGTCCTCGTGCGTGAGAACACCGAAGACCTCTATGCCGGTGTGGAATTCAAAGCAGGTGAGCCCAAGACCGCCGACCTGATCAACTTCATCAACGGCATTGCGACGGGCAAGAAGATCAACACGGGCCTGGCAACCACCGGCGTGTCGATCAAGCCGATGTCCTATGAAGGTACGCGAGACATTGCGAAGTACGCCTTTGACTATGCCATCGCCAACAAGCGGTCGACGATTTCGTCGGTCTGCAAAGCCAATATCATGAAGTTCACGGACGGTCTGTGGTACGACGAGACCCGCGCTGTGGCTGTGGCCTACAAGGCCAAGTTCGAGCAACCGGAACTCGCTCAGGGCGTGACTGCTGATCCAGCGCTGGCGGGTAAAGCGGGCGATGCGTCGGGCATCATCTATACCGAACGTCTGATCGACAACATGTGCATGCAGCTCGTGCAGAAGCCCGAGTTGTATGACGTCATCGTGACCTCGAACCTGTACGGCGACATTTTGAGCGACCTGTGCGCCGGTCTGGTGGGCGGCCTGGGCGTGGCTCCTGGTTCGAACATCGGTACTGAAGCTGCCATCTTCGAAGCGACTCACGGCAGCGCTCCGAAGTACAAGGGCCAGAACAAGGTGAACCCGACCGCTCTGATCCTGTCCGGCAAGATGATGCTGGACTACATCGGTGAGCACGATGCCGCGAATCGGTTGGACGCCGCTGTGGCCGCTGTCATCGCCGAAGGTAAGGACGTGACCTACGACATGAAGCCCGATCGCAACGACCCGACCGCCGTCGGTACTCAAGAGATGGCTGCGGCGATTTGTGCCAAGCTGAAGAAGATCTAGATTCGGAGCGTTCCTCTCGGGAATTCCGCATCGACGATGAATCAAGCACAGTTTCTGGAATTGATCTCGGAGCAGTCGCCGTCTGCGAAGCAGCGACTGCTCCGTTTCTTTTTGTCGGTGCTGAGTGTTGGCTACGGCTTCGGCACGCGATTCCGCAACGCGTTGTTCGATTGCAGTTTGAAGCCGGTGCACGATGTCGGTGTGCCGGTGATTGCGATCGGCAACCTCACGACTGGCGGCACGGGCAAAACGCCGATGGTCGCCTTTGTGGTCAATTGGCTGACGCAGCGCGGCTATCGTCCCGGAATTGTCAGCCGAGGCTACCGCTCGCTGCACGAGGGCGAGAACGATGAAAAACGCGTGCTCGCCTTGAGCTGTCCCGGCATTCCGCACATTCAAGATCGAGACCGTGTCGCTGCCGCCAGGAGATTGATTACCGAACATCAGGTGAACGTAATCGTGGCCGATGACGCCTTCCAACATCGGCGTCTGGCGCGGAGCTGTGATGTCGTGCTCATTGATGCGCTAAACCCGTGGGGTTATTCATTCATTCTGCCGCGCGGTTTATTGCGAGAACCGCAAGCGTCATTGCGGCGTACCAACGCGGTCATCCTCACGCGAGCGGATCAGGTCACAGTTGAGGAACGCTCGCGCATCTGGCAACAGATCCGCCGCTGGCTGCCTCACGCCAGTACGATCGAAGTCGCCTTTCGACCAACCGTGTTTCGCACTCTGTCTGGAGAGACCCGGCAGGATCTAGCCGGCCCCGTGCTCGGGTTTTGCGGCATCGGCAATCCACGCGGTTTCGAACAGACGCTGGCTGCTGCTCATGTGAACGTCGCCAGGTTCATCGTGTTTCCCGACCACCATCATTATTCGCAAGCAGATCTTGAGTCGCTCGTCGAGAATGCTCAACAAACCGGAGCAGTGGCACTCGTCACAACCATGAAGGATCTCGTGAAACTGAAAGACCTCACAATTCCAGCGCAGTCGCCTACAGTCTGGGCTGTCGACATCGAAGCCAGTTTCATGAACGGTTTGGCGCAACTCGAACGAGAGCTTGTGGGTGCAATCTCTCGCCAGAACGCTCAACCACGGTCGTGAAGGCGTCCAAAAACGGTGCTGAGGTTATGACGCAACATTGTCGCTCAACGCTTCCGTCAGCAAGCAAACGTTACACTTCGAACTTGACTGACCGGTCTAATACAGAATTGTAGTTGCCGTTGCGAATTTGGGAGCATCCTTGTGCCGCAGCATGAATGTCAGCCTCATCGACGGCGCATTGCGATAGTCATTCACGCGCTGCACGGCGGCGGCAGCGAGCATGTCGCGGCGAGCATGGCCGACTGGTGGGCCTCGACCGGAAATGAAGTCGCGCTCATCACGCTCGCGGATACCAGCACTGATACGATCGCGCTGAGTTCTCAAGTTCAACGCATCGGTTTGGGACTCGTTGGCGAATCGAGTTCCCTCGCGCAAGCCATTCGCCACAACCGGCAGCGCGTTCGAGGACTCAGGCAAGAGTTGTTGATGTTGCAGCCCGATTGCGTGGTCAGCCTGGTTGATCGCATGAATGTGCTGACTCTGTTGGCCTGCAAGAGCACCACGTTGCCGGTGTTTGCCTGCGAGCGGACTGACGTGCGTCATCATCAGATCGGTCGACTCTGGAGCACGCTGCGGCGTTTGACCTATCCGCGGGCGAAACGCATCGTTGTGCAGACTGCAGCGGTGCAGGCCGCGTTGGAGAAGTTGATCTCGCGCGCTGCGGCGGTTTGCATTCCGAACTTCGTGCAAAACGGCGTCGAAGGTCCAGACTCAGCAGGCGCGCGGGGCGAGTTAGATTTGTCTGCGCACTGGATCTGCGGCGTCGGGCGACTGAGCGTCGAGAAAGGCTTTGATCTGCTGATCCACGCCTTTGCAAAGTTGTCCGCCCAGTTCCCGGATTGGAACGTAGCCATCGTCGGAGATGGGACCGAACGATCGAATTTGGAAACTCAGATCAGGGACCTGCAACTGGAGTCGCGAGTCAGGTTACTCGGCTGGAGCGAACGACCTTGGGAGCTGTTGGCGGGCGCAGAGGTATTTGTGCTGCCCTCCCGCTACGAAGGGTTCCCTAACGCGCTGCTCGAAGCGATGGCTCGCGGGCTGGCGGTTGTCGCAGCGGATTGCGACAGCGGACCGCGTGAGATCGTACAGCCCGAATTGAATGGGTTACTTGTAGAGCCAGAGAATGTTTCGGCGCTGACCCATGCGCTGTCATGCCTGCTGGAGAATGCCGCACTGCGGCAACGGCTCAGCCACAACGCGCGACAAGTCACGGAGCAGTTCTCTGCTCAGAAGCATTTCGAGCGTTGGGAAGCACTGATGGCCGAATGCAACATCAACTGCAGCGTCACCAAGCGGTAGCGAAGTAGGAGCAAAGAGGGCAGCCACCGTGCCAGCGGAATCACTTCGGGTGATCATCCCGCTCCGCAGTTTGTTCGACTCGACTGATCACGAGGCCTTCCTGCAGATAGGTGAGGAGTCGATCTCCGGGCTGCAGATCGACAGCGCGACGTACCAGCTTGCGACCCTCCTGCGGCGTTGATGCGGAGAACTCCGCTGCCGGCGTCTGGAACGTCATTGAGTAACCGCGAGCGAGCACGCCGAGTGGGCTCAAGGCATCCAGTGCATGTGCGATTCCCGTGACGTTCTGCTTGGCGTGTTCAACCCGCTGACGGATCGCTCGCTGCATGCGGTCGTCGAGATCATCGACAGACTCCATCAACTGGCGAATGCGCTGGCCGGGATTTTTTAGAACTGGTCGCGACGCCAGAGCATCCAGCCGCAAACGCGCTCTGATCGCCCGCTGTTTCAAGGCTTCAGCCAGCCGACCTCGCGCGCCGTCCAAAGCAGCCAGCACATCAGCGTGATTCGGAACAACGAGTTCTGCGGCCTCGCTCGGCGTCAGAGCCCGCACGTCCGCCACAAGGTCGGCAATCGTGACGTCAATTTCGTGACCGACGGCACTGATGACCGGGATTCGACACGCGACGATCGCGCGAGCAACAAGCTCTTCGTTGAAGGCCCACAGGTCCTCCAGACTGCCACCGCCACGACCGCAGATGACAACGTCTACTTCCGGAATCAGGTGCACGTAGCCCAGCGCAGCAGCGATCTCTGGAGCTGCGTTCGGCCCCTGCACTGCCACCGGAACAATCACGATGTTTGCGCTCGGCCAACGGCGCGTGATGATCTGCAGCATGTCCCGCACAGCCGCTCCCTGCGGGCTGGTGACGAGAGCAATACGCCGGGGCAATCGAGGAATCGGGCGTTTGCGTTCAAGCGCGAACAGCCCCTCGGCGGCCAGCTTCTCTTTCAGTTGCCGCAAAGCGAGTTCCAGCGCACCGACACCCTGCGGGAACAAGCGGCTGATGATGAGCTGATAAGACCCGCGCGCCGGATAGACCTCGATCGAACCCATCGCGATGACCTGCATGCCGTCCTGCAACCGAAACGGCAGCTTGCCAGCCGCGGTGCGCCACATGACGGCTGACAGTTGGGCAGTCTCATCTTTGAGCGTCAGGTAAACATGTCCGGAACTCGCGGCCTTGCAGTTCGAAACCTCGCCGCACACGCAGACCGAATCGAGGTTCGCTTCGATGAGTTCCTTGATCTCATGCGTGATCTCAGTCACCGACTGCGGATGAACTTGCGGGAGTAAGGTCATAGGAGAATTCGGCCAGACGAAATGAATTGAAAGCACCCGTCGCGGGCTCATATCAGAATGCCAGCGGCGCCGTTAGAGTCGCTCGCGACTGCGAATCGTATCGATTCGTCTCCCAGTGCGTGCCTGAGGTTTGTTCATGCGACTGTTAAAGATTGTTACGCCGCTGATCATCGCTGGCGCCGTGATGACCTGGTGGGCCACTGCTGCCGAGCCCAAGCCACAAACGACCGGCACTGTGGAAGGCGTCGTCACGTTCAAGGCAGATCCGAAGAAGCCTTGGCGCTATTCACGGTTCTACTTGAAGACTCGCAGCAGCAACGCGCTGTCGGAAGCTGTTGTCGCCTTGCAGGGACGGGAGCTGAGAGCGGCCAGCGCGAATCGCGAACCTAAAATGGTTGAGGTCGATCAGAAGGACTTCATGTTCATCCCGGAGACGACGGCGATTCACGCCGGGGATACCGTCAAGTTCCTCAACAACGATGGCCCGACCCACAACGTGCGGAGCAGTCATGCGACGGCCAACTTCAACGAGAACATGCCGGCTGGCGGCGAATACTCACACCAGTTCAAGAAACCAACCGGCGTCATCGATCCGATCACGCTGGGCTGCGTCTATCACGGCAACATGCGGGCGTTCGTGTACGTTTTCGAGAATCCCTTCTTCTCCGTCACAGAGAATGCTGGCAAATTCCGGTTCGAAAACGTCCCGGCTGGAAACTTCCGGCTGGATGTCGTGCATCCCGCCGGACAGATGAAGTCGTCGCAGCGGATCGATGTTAAACCGGGTGAAACTCTGAAAATTGAAGTTCAGCTGTCGCAGGAGTCACCGGCGCAGTAGTCTTTTTCCCGAGCTGGCGCTCGCAAAGACGGAACCCCAACTGCCCGAGGTGCGGCATGCACGATCGTGTCAGACTGCGATTGGAAGAAGTCGTTCGACTTTGGAGACGCGTTGTCCGCTGGCAGCGAGTCAGCATCGTGTGGGGGCTGGCAGCAATCGCTGCAGGGATCTGCCTGCTATCAGCCAACCCGGGTTCCGTACAGGCATGGGCGAACCTGTCCGCAGTCGCCATCTGCACTGCCGCCGCCGCTACGATGTTGTTGTTTCTTCCGCGTCGAGTTTCTCAGACAGAACTCCAGAACTCAGCCAGACATGTAGAAGAAACTTTCCCGGACCTCAGCCAGCGTCTGGTCACCCTGCTGGAACAGTCACCCGATCGCGACACTGGCCGCTTTACGGCTCTGCAGAAGCAGTTAGCCCATGAAGTTCATTCGCACGCCGACATTCATGACTGGCGCCGTTGCGTACCTCAGAGGCGTCTGCGCCTGGTGAAGCTGGCATCGTGGATCGCACTGATCGTCGTCGCGTTGACCAGTGCCGAACTGTGGGCGATCAAGCCGGTGGGAGCGAACTCCATCAGCTCGTCCTCGAAAGACAAACCGGCCGTTGACGCGTCCGTCAAAACAACGGTCGAGATTGAACCGGGCAACGCAGAAGTTGAACGCGGCAGCAATTTGCTGATCCTCGCGCGCTTCGCGGGACCGCTGCCAGCTACGGTTTCGCTCGACCAGCAATTCGCCAACGCCAAGACCCCGGAAGGCGCGGCGGCTCAAGTCGCGATGAGCAAAAGTCTGGACGATCCGATCTTCGGCGCACGCCTGGGGAATGTCGAAAAGTCATTTCGTTACTCCGTGACATACGATGGTCAGACGTCGCCGACGTACGACGTCACTGTCTTCGAACTGCCGCGAGTTGAACGCATCGATGCGACCATCAGCTATCCGAAGTATGCCGGGCTCAAGGACGAAACTATTGAGGATACCTGGCAGGTCTCGGCGGTCGAAGGCTCACAGGTACGCTTGAGCTGCACGCTCAACAAGCCGCTGAAGTCCGCGAGACTCGTCGCTTCAGACGGGACGGCGTTCCCGATGTCGTCATCCAAAACACGGTCGCTCCGTAAGACTCCTGAGACAACGCCTGAGCAACCCGCTGATGCCGCGCAGTCCGGCGATGCCTCGGAAGAAGCGGAGAAATTCACCTACCTGGTGAACGTGCCCGTCTCGAAATCGATGCGGCTGAAGTTCGTTCTGGAAGATGAAAAGGGACGCAGCAATCGCGAACCGGGTGAGTTCCGCATCATCTCGTTGCCCAATCGACCCGCCGAAATTGCGATCAAGTTCCCGGCGAAGGACCAGAAGGTTTCGCCGATCGAAGAACTGCAGCTGCAGGCGACTGCCTACGACGACTTCGGCTTGAAAGAGCACGGGTTGATCTTCTCACTCGGCGACCGCGAGCCGAAGACCGTCACGCTGGGGCAAGAAGGAGTTGCCAAGACGAAGCATGCGCTCGATTACGTGCTCTCGCTGGAACTGCTGGAGGCCCAGCCCGATCAACTGGTCTCGTACTACTTCTTCGCCGATGACATCGCCGCCGACGGTTCGGTGCGCCGCACGATGTCGGACATGTTCTTCGCCGAGGTCCGGCACTTTGAGGAAATCTTCCGACAAGGCCAGCAGCCGCCGGGAGGTGCTCAACAACAGCAGCAGCAACAACAGCAAGGCAATCAACAGACTCAGCAGATTGGCCAACTCGCCGATCAGCAAAAGCAGATCATCAACGCGACCTGGAAAATCATTCGCCGCGAGCCGTCCAAAACCACACTTGCCCCCGCTCAGTACAGCGACAACGCGGTGACCAAAGAGCGTCCGCAGACCAACCTCAGCACCACCTTCAAGGAAGACGTGGTGGAACTGGCCAACGCTCAAGACAAGCTGATCACCCAGTTCGACAAGCTCGCCGAGAATCTGGAAGACGGCCAATCGAAGCGTTTCGGCGAAGCCGTGAAGAAGGCGATGCAGTCCGCCTCGGATGCCCTGCACGAAGCCGTTGATGGTCCGAAACGCGAACCGCTGGATCCGGCACTGGTCGCTGAACGCGGTGCTTATGAGGCGTTGTTGAAATTGCGAGCGCGCGAGCATCAGGTTGTGCAAAGCCGCAGTGGTGGCGGCCAAGGTGGTGGAGCGGCCAGTCCATCTCAGCAACAACTTTCGCAGCTGGAACTCAATCAGAAAGAGAACCGCTACGAAGCCGAACGCAAAGCTGGTGAGCAGTCTCAGCGAGCGACCGAGCAGCGTGAACAACTGCAGGTTCTGAACCGTCTGCGCGAACTGGCTCAACGTCAGGGCGACGTGAATGAGAAACTCAAAGACCTCGAACGCGAACTTAAGGCAGCTCAAGCCGAAAAGGAACAGGAAGAACTGAAGCGGCAGCTCAAGCGATTACGCGACGAGCAACGTGATCTGCTGAAGGACGTCGATGAATTGAAGAACCGCATGGAGCGGCCTGAGAATCAGCAGAAGATGGCCGAGCAGCGTCAGCAGTTGGAAGACACGCGCTCCAAAGTTCGTCAAACATCCGACGCTCTGGAAGAAGGTCGGCTGTCGCAAGCACTCAGTACGGGCACGCGCGCTGAACGGGAACTGGAAGACCTGCGCGATGATTTACGAAAGCAGGCGGCCGGTCAGTTCGGCGAATCGATGCGTCAGTTGCGCAACGAAACACGCGAGTTGAATCAGAAACAGGACGAACTGGCGAAGGCGATCAAGGACCCACCGCCGCAGCCGAATCGTTCGTTGAAGAGCACAGACAATCGGCAGCAACTGGCCGATGAATTCCGTCAGCAGCGTGAGAAGCTGGACCGAGTCCTTGATGATGCCAAGAAGGTCATCGAACAGGCTGAAGCCACCGAACCGACGCTCTCGAAGGAACTCTATGAGACAGTTCGTAAGACCTGGTCGGACAAGCCCGCGGAAGCACTGGATGTGACTCGCGAGCTGCTGCGTCGCGGTATGCCCGAGCAGGCTCAGCAGGCGGAAAAGATTGCGAACGATGGTCTCGACAAGCTGCAGCAAGGCATCGATCGCGCCAGCCAACTGGTGCTGGGCGATGAGTTGGAAGCCTTGAAGCAGGCTCGCGAGCAGGTGCGGCAGCTCAACCGCGCCGTCTCGAATGAGGTCGCTCAGAACGATCCCAACGCCGCACGTTCCGGACAGAACCCTGATGGAACAGACCCGTCAGAAAATCAGTCCTCAGAGAATCAACCCGGCCAGCAGCGCCGTCCGGGGCAGGAAGGTCAGGCTGGCCAGCAAGGTCAACAGGGCAATCAACAGCAGCCCGGACAACGAGGTCAGCAGGGACAGCAACCCGGTCAGCGTGACCAGCAGGGGCAACAGGGCCAGCAAGCGGGACAACAAGGCCAACAGCCCGGCCAACAGAATCAGCAGGGGCAAGGCCAGCAACCGAATCAGGCTGGACAGCAACCTGGACAGCAACCCGGACAGCAGGCTGGTCAGCAAGGCCGTGAACCGGGGCAACAAGCCGGTCAACAAGGACAACAAGGCGGTCAACAGCAGTCCGGACAACGCGGCCAGCAAGGTCAGCAGCCCGGTCAACAGGGACAGCAGGCGGGCCAGCAACCCGGACAACAACAGGGACAGCAGCCCGGTCAGCAAGGACAGCCCTCTGGCCAACAGGGGCAACAGTCAGGCCAACAAGCGGGGCAGCAAGGACAACAGCCCGGACAACAGAATCAGCAGGGGCAACAAGCTGGTCAAGCCGGACAACAAGGTCAGCAGCCCGGCCAGCAAGGACAGCAGGCTGGTGGCGGTCGTCGTCCTGGTCTGCGTGACTCAGGGAATCAGGCTCGACCAAATGAACAACCGGGCCAACAAAGTGGCGGTATGGGCAACGGCCCGGGCGCCATCGAAAACCCGGTGACGGGTCGCGGCTTCAACGAATGGACGGATCGTTTGCGCGAAGTCGAAGAAACCGTCAGCGACCCAAAATTGCGGGGCGACGTGGCCCGCATCCGCGAAGCCGCGCGCAGCATGCGTGCCGAGTTCAAACGGCACTCGAAGGACCCGGAATGGGATCTGGTGCGTACCAAGATTCTGGAACCACTTACCGAAGTCGAGAAACGCATCGCCGAGGAAATCTCCCGGCAGCAATCGCCAGATTCGCTGGTGCCCATCGACCGTGATCCCGTGCCGGATCGCTATTCCGAATTGGTGCGGAAATACTACGAGCGATTGGGCTCAGGCAAGTAGTCAGATCACACGGGTCGGGCCGGGTGCTGACCGCTACACTGCGGACGTTTGCAGCTTTGGCTGCAAGGTCCCCCGTGAGTTCATTCTGCCAGACATCTAACATGCCCCAAGCTCGCCTGCCTGAAGACGTTCGTGACGAGATCCATCTGCTCGTGTGGTCCGGTTACAAGAACTGCGAAGACATCATCGACGAACTGCTCGAGATGTACGAAGACGACGAAGACCTCGACGAAGAGGCTGTCGTCGCGGAAGTGTTTGCCGAGTTCGACCGCAAGTGCGCCGATGAAAAGAGCTGGCAGGAACCCACTGATGGAGAGCGCCTCGGCGACCTGTTCGAAGAACTAGCGAACGCCGACCTGCTGGCCGTGGAGTGCATCGGAGAATCTACCGACGAAGCTCTCCAAGACATGACTGAGGGCTTTCAAGACTTCTCCCCGGAAGATCGTCGCGACGTCGCCGGGTACTGCTTCTTCACTCTGGAATCCCTGCGCAACGCGCTCGCCGGTCGCGGACTCACCCTGAATTGCGGAGATCTGGAGCGCAACGCCAGTAAGGCGCTCGCCGCCGCTCGCAAAGTCTGCGACGCCGCGAAGCAAGCAGGCTTCGAGGTCCTGTGGGACGAAAAGCAACCGGGCACAATCCTGCTGCCGGCGTTCAAGTGGCAGCGTCCTTCAGCCCTGTGGGGGCGCAGTCGCCTGCACCAGCAGATCACCTACATCACCGGTCAGCGCGACAATCAGGACCACGATTACTGGGTCGAGTTCACTCACCCGCAAAAACCCGAGGGTTGGATTCGCATCAGCGCCAAATCCATCGAGGCCGCTTATCCCTTCGCCGATGCTCCTCAGCAGAAGCTGCAGCAACTGAAAGTCTTCATTGCACCGAGCACCCGCATTGAGAACTTCGCTGCCAATAAGAGCGTGACACTCAGCTTCCCCGCCGAAGGCTACCCCATCGACGACCTGGTGCAGTTCGCCATCACCTACCTGCAGCGAGTGTGGAAGATCACCGAGCCCATGTCAGACCTCGAATGGGAAGACTCCGACGAGTCTTGAGCGACAGCGCCACCGGACGGCTCGGCAAGCCAGACTACGGCTTCTCTGACAAGGCGCAGGTGCAGATGCGTTGGCCGCAGCCGGGGCAGCCTTGGGCGTATTTTTCGCAGAAGGCTTGGGCGAGATCGACATTGGCCACGTTCGCAATCGTCGCCAGCCAGGCGAGCACGTCTGCGAATTCGCTGGCGAGGGCTTCAGAAGCTTTAGCTTGTCCGGGCGGTTCTTCACGTAGGGCGGTGGCGAGTTCTCCCACTTCTTCCATCAACCACATGAACGTGCCGGGAATGCCGCGTGCGGCGTCTTTGGAGCCGTACATCTGGTCGATGAGTCGCTGCACCTCAGTGAGGGTCAACGTGGATGTTTCAGAAGCGGGAGTCGTCACGGCGGATGCCTCGGTTAGATCATGAAGTCGGACTTGCGGCCCAGGATGCGATCCACCAGTTCGTCAGGAAACTCCAGGTACGGCGCTTTCGACGGGTCGCGATCAGAGGGATTGATACCGCAGTAGACCGACCACGGCCCCAAGTGTCGCCAGCGGCCGGCGCGCTTCGGTTCGCCTGGCATGACTGGCGTCGTGCAGCGATTGCAGCCGATCGTGGAGAACCCCTGATGATGCAGCGGGTTCACAATGACGTTGTGCTCAGCGATGTAGCCGTGAAGCTGCTCATCGGTTACCAGAGCCAGCGGGTTGATGCGCACCGCCTTCATCTCATCATCGATTTGCAGAATGGGCGCCATGGAGCGTTTGCCGCCTTCGGCACGACGCAAGCTGCCGATCATCGCGTCGTAAGTACCGATGATCTTCAACAGCGGATCGACCTTGCGCATGTGACAGCATTGCTTCTGGCCTTCCGGAGTCAGGTACAGGATGCCGTACTTCGCGGTCTGTTCTTCCATCGACAGCTCCGGATGGAAGGTGATGATCTCCAGCCCGTATTCGCTGGCCAGTCGATCTCGGGTATCGAGCGTCTCCTGAAAGTTCACGCCGGTATCGACGAACAGCACCGGGATTTTCACACCGGTCGAGTGCAGCATGTGACTGATGACGCAGCCCGCTTCCTGCATCGCGGAGATCGCGGCCACACGGTCGCCAAACACTTCTTTCGCCCACAACAGCAATTCCTGCGGTGTGCGCTGCTCCAGCTTTTCGTTCACGCTGGCCAGATCAGCCTGAGTCAGTCGAGCCATGCGTGCCCGGTCCTCAAAAAGTCGTATCAAAAATGCACGCGGCAACCTCGCCAGGTGCGGTTCGTTCGTTCGCCGGCGGGGTTTTATTGGGTGCCCGAATGAGGGTCAACACGCCTGTTTTTCGGGCGTTCCTCACTCGGTTACATCAGCGGCCCGGCATCCATAACACCGCGAAATGAAGTTCGCGTAAGTTGTTGACACAAGTCGCGATGTCGTAGGCTCGCGGCTCTGCAGAACATCCAGTTTCACCCACAGCATGAGGGCAGCATGGCGATCGAGCAAGTGGCAGTGTTGGGGCTCGGAACGATGGGGCACGGGATTGCTCAGACTTTCGCGATCGCTGGCCTGCAGGTCCATTGTTTTGACGACGTACCTGCGGCGCGAGAAACGCTCTGTGAACGGATTCAATCGAATCTGACGGAGTTCGCAGCGGCTGGACTCGTCGCGGCCGCCGAGATTCCGTCGATCCTGAATCGTTTGCACGTTCACGACAGCGAGCAGTCTGCCGTTACGGAATCTCAGTTTGTGACGGAAGCCGTCAAAGAAGACCTCGGGGTAAAACAGGCATTGTTCGCGCGATTGGAAGAGTACGTCGCCCCCGATGCCATCCTCGCCAGCAACACCTCGTCGTATCCGATGACTCAGATTGGCGAGCGAATGCGCCGACCCGAACGGGCGCTGAACACACATTGGTTCAATCCGCCGCATATCGTTCCGCTGGTTGAGGTTGTCGCAGGAGCAAAGACGTCTGAAGCAACAACTCAAGCGGCAATCGATCTGCTGCGCCGCATCGGAAAGCTGCCCATTCGGCTCAATCAGGAACTGCCCGGATTTCTCGTCAATCGCATTCAAACAGCCATGATGCGCGAGGTCTGGGACCTCTGGCAACGCGGCGTGGCATCCGCCGAGGACATTGACCTCGCCGTTCGCAGCTCAATCGGGCTACGACTGGCGGTCATCGGCCCGATGCAGGTCTGCGATTTCGCCGGCCTCGACATCTGGAGCAAGGTTTACGGCAATCTCGCTCCCGACCTGCGAGCTGACAGCGAGTTGCCCGACAGAATTCGGAAACTCGTTGCCACAGGGCATTTAGGAGCGAAAACCGGCCAGGGCATTTTTGCTGACAATCCAGAAACGCTGGCCACCAAAACAAAAGCTCGCGATGAAGGGTATCTGGATCTCGTGAAGCTCATGTGGCGTTAAGGTGCCATGTGGTATGAGAATCACGTCGGCAGAGGTGTTCATCCGAGCCGATTCAGTTTGCAGATTCAGAGATACGCATTGAGCACTGTGGGCAGCGTCATGAAAGTTCGGATTCCTCATTCTTGGTTTTCGGTAGGACTGGGCCTCGTCGTCGGCTGCTCCGTATGGGGCACCAGCACGGTCGCGTCCGCTCAATCTGAAGGTCCCTCTGCCGAGCGTTTCTTCAGCTTCATCGACCGCAATCGCGACGGGATGCTCGACCGTCAGGAAATCGAAAACGCTCCCCCGAATGTTCGCGACGCCTTGTCAGGCATGCGCACCGATCGCGGAATCTCGCTGCGAGATTTCGAGCAAGTCATGCCACGTATCACTGAAGAGTTCCGACGACGACGCGAGGAAAGCAGCCGCTCCGACGGCGGTGGCAGCGGTCGGTATTACGGTCCTCCTGGCGGCGGTAGCTTCGGAGGCGGCGGATTTGGCGGTGGTGGCTTCGGCGGCTTCAGTCGAGACGGCGGTGGTGAAAGTCGCGGCGGCGATTTTCGCGGTGGTGGTGGCGAGAGCCGAGGCGATTGGCGCGGATCAGATAACCGCTCGTCGGGCGACTCAGGGCGATCCTCTAGTGGTTCAAGTTCAGACGATCGAAGCAAGTCGTCGAGCAAACGAACTCCGCCGCCACCCAAGCCCAAAGTCACGACAAGTCTACCGGACAACTTCAAGGCTCTGGACGTCGATCACGACGGTCAGGTCGGTCTGTACGAGTGGGATCGCGCCCGCCTGAACGACTTCATGCAGCTCGATCGCAACTTCGATGGCATCCTGACCCCGTCGGAACTGCTCGCCGCTAAGAATCTCGCCCCGGTGAAGGCGCCGTCGGCCTCAGCATCCGCTGTCGCAGCCGCGCCCACAACTCCGGGTAGTTCGACGATTGCAGCCAAGCCGTCAACAAGTTCTTCGACGACCTCTTCCTCATCGTCTTCCAGCGGTGGCCCGAGGGCACCTCTGACCCCGGCCAAGTTCGACGCCGACAGCCAGGAAGGCCGTATGGCGAAGTACATGTTTGGCCGACTGGATCTGGACAAGAACGGTTCTCTGTCGCAGGAAGAGTGGGGCAAGAGTCAGACGACTCGCCAGACGTTTGAGAAGCTGGGGGCACAGTTGACTCTGCCCGCAACGGTCGAGCAATTCGGCGGCTGGCAGATCGCTGTCCAGAAGGCTGGCGGCAAGTAAGTAGCCAGCGAGCCACAGCCCAGCTTGCTTGTCACCAGGATTTCTCCGCCCAGCGCGCGAGCCAGTCGCTGGCTGGTCGCCAGCCCTATGCCAACTCCGCTCTGTGCGGCAATCGCACGGCGATTCCGCCTGATAGAGGAGAAGATCCGCAGCCACGTGAAAATCTCTGTAAGATTCTCAACGCGGCGTTGTGTTACTCACCGAGGACATGCGGATGATGACGGCTCCTGAAACTCGGCATAGCTTGATCCTGCGTTTACGCGACGGGCGTAACCAGCAGGCTTGGGCCGAATTTCTGGAGATCTATCAGCCGCTCATCCTGCGTCTGGTGCGTTGCCGGGGTCTGCAGGATGCGGATGCTCGCGAGGTCACACAGGACGTACTCCTCGCCGTTGTGGCAGCGATCCCGAACTGGGACGCTGATCCAGCGAAGGGGTCGTTCCGAGGCTGGCTTTCGACCATTACGCGAAACCTTGTCGTGAATTTTCTGGTCCGGCAATCGCGCCATCCGCGCGGGTCGGGTGACAGCGATTTCGCCAGATGGCTCAGCGAAGTACCAGCGGCTGATTGCAACGAGTCAAAGTTCTTCGACATCGAGCAGCGGCGGCAGTTCTTTCAATGGGCAGCGGCGCGGGTGCGCAGCGAGGTCAGCGATAACACCTGGCAGGCATTTCAGCGGACGAGCATCGATCGCAGAGATATCGCGGAAGTCGCTCGTGACTTGGGAACGACGGCCGGGGCAATTTATGTCGCCCGCAGTCGAGTCATGAAGCGGCTGCGCGAATGTATCGAGCAACTGCAGCGGGAGGACTGTTGAAGTGCGAGTAAGAATGATTTCGGAGCGGAAACAAACATAGCCCCTCACCCCCTGCCCC
>JAKFWA010000054.1 GCA_021732995.1 Planctomycetaceae bacterium
CACCAACTCCGACCATGGGTGGTTCCGCGTTTCCGGACGCGACCGATAGTGGACAGGGTGTTGTGACGAACTCGACCTTCGCCACGTTGATTAACGGTGCCGGTGACGGTGGACTGAACGCGTCAACGGATTCTACGGGCCGATTGACCTCGACGGTGTATGACCCGATCGGAGCAGTCGCGGCAGCCGATACGACGTTCCGTAACGACATCTACATTCGCAACGGACTCAACGGCGGTGCGGGTGTTCGCCAGGCTCTGAGCACCATTGCGACGAATGCGTCGAACATTCGTCTGAATGGAACAACAGAGGCCAATTCAACATTCACGGTGGGCAATCTGACGTTCGCACTGACGCAG
Source organism: Planctomycetaceae bacterium (assembly GCA_021732995.1). GTDB lineage: Bacteria > Planctomycetota > Planctomycetia > Planctomycetales > Planctomycetaceae > AM-0621. Next base: position 360 of record JAKFWA010000054.1, read on the forward strand.
ACAACGCGTTCAACGTTCGACGCCAGTGGAGCTTTGACGGGTACGTTGCTCACGCAGACGTATCGCATGACCAACAACGGCGCTGCGAATGAGCAGTTTGAACTGGTTCGTTACTACGACGGTGACCTTCAGTTCGACGGCACATTGATCGATGGTGGCGGTCGTCTCGTGACCAGCCAGGGTGACGAACTGCTGTTCGAAACCGACCGTGGCGGCGGCGGTGCTACTGCGACCACGTTCGTGGGCATCACAGGCAAGGGCGGAACAATTCCCACCACAGGTCGTTATCGTATTGACGATTTCGGTACCATGAGCGCCGGTGTGCCCAGCGGGTTGCCGATGACGGACGTCATCGTTGGTGATGCGGACGGCGACGGGTTTATCGATACTGGTAACGAGTATGACGTTACTCTGAATGTCCGCAACGTTTACGATATTCTGCCCGGTACTTCGGCGATCTATACGACGCACACCATCTTTGGTAACGGTGCGCCAAACGCGATTGCGGTGAACGTGGTGCCGACTGCTACGAACGACACTGCCAGCGGAACCTCGATCAATGGAACGCCAATTTTCATCGATGTTGTGTCCAATGACTCCGACTCGGATGGCAGCATTGTTTACTCGACCATCAATATCGTAACGCAGCCAGTGAACGGCACCGCCGTGAGCCTGGGTAATGGACTGATTCAGTATACTCCGAATGTCGGGTTCTCCGGAGTTGATACATTCCAGTATACAATCGCAGATAACTCGAACGGCGTCAGTGCTCCGGCGACGGTGACCGTGAATGTCACAGCGCTCACGCTCGACGATTCAGATGATGAACTCAATGGCGGCGACGGCTTCGATACGGTGATTGGTGCTACCGGAGACGATCTCATTACCGGGGATCTCGGTGATGACGTTCTGCAGGGCAATGGCGGCAGCGACTCCATCTACGGCGGCGGTGGCAACGACACGATCGATGGTGGAGAAGGCCAGGATGTGATTCTCGGGCAAGGTGGCAACGACTCCGTAGTCGGAGGCGACGACGACGACATTCTTGTCTGGAAGGGCGCTGGCCAGGGCAACGACACCGTTAACGGTGGAAATGGCCAGGATAGCGTGCAGGTACTGCTGGGCAGCATCGGCAATGTCGTGACCATCGGAGCCACTGCGGGCGGGGCGCTGACAGTAACCGAGAGCGGTCAGACGCTGACCGTTGATGAAGCGGGGGCCTCAGTGTCCGTGAACGGTGGCGGCGGTGACGACTCCATCGCCATTGGGAACCTCAATTCAGTTTCGCTCGGCTTGCTGGCGGTGAATGGTGATTTCGGCAACGACATCATTTCCGCTCAGAACGGCAGCTATGCGAGCTTGTATGTGTCGCTGCTTGGCGGAGCTGGTAACGACATTCTGGTCGGCAGTCCGAATGGTGAGTTCATGGACGGCGGCGATGACAGCGACATCCTCGACGGCCGCGCCGGTAACGACACCATTGACGGTGGCAACGGTGCCGACAACGTCACTGGCGGAGCGGGTAACGACCAGGCTTCCGGCGGAGACGGCGTCGACGTCGTGAACGGTGGTGTGGGTGACGACCAGCTCAATGGTGGCTTCGGGAACGATTCACTGGACGGCGGAGACGGCAACGACACGCTGGACGGTGGGTTCGACGATGACAGCCTGCTGGGCGGACTCGGCAACGATTCCATGTTCGGTAACCTGGGCGTCGACACGCTGATTGCCGGTTCCGGCAACGACACGCTGAACGGCGGGCGTAATGACGACATTCTCGTCGGCAACGCCGGTAACGATCGCCTGATCGGAGATCATGGCAATGATCTCATCAACGGTGGCGACGGCAACGATACCATCCGGGGCGACGATGGAGACGACACCATCCTCGGCGGTAATGGCGACGACCTGATCTCTGCTGGCGACGGCAATGACTTTGTCTCCGGCGATGCTGGCCGCGATCTGATCATCGGCGGAGACGGCAACGATACGCTGCTGGGCGGTTCCGAGCAGGACACGCTGCTGGGCCAGCAGGGTGACGACCAGCTCAACGGCAACGGCGGTACCGATCTGGGAGCCAAGGGCGGTGGCAATGACATTGCCATTAACATTGAGGTGCTCGACGAAACCTTCGTACTGAGTGCCGCGGTGCTGAGTGCTCTCAACGGATCGTGATGTTGCGGATCGAAGTCAACCGGAGTCAGTGACTCCGGTTGACTCGAAGAATCTGGCAGTGAAGCCTGATGTGCGAGTGGGCCGAACCTTGTTTTGAGGTTCCTCAGCACATCAGGCTTCGCGTTTTTGACGCACTCAGCAGAAGGAAACTGGTCCCCGCCTCGAACCTGACGAACTCCAATTGCGTCTCTGGCGACAGTAATCCGCACCCCAACTCAGACCCGGAAACCCTGATGTATCTACCCTCTTCGTTCGTCCAGGACGACCAGAACGCACTGCACGGCTTTCTGGAAGCCAACAGCTTCGGGGTGTTGGTGACGCAGGGAACTGTGGGTTCGACGGCTTCTCATCTGCCGTTTCTGCTGGATCGGAATGCGGGACCGCAGGGCACTCTGATTGGGCATGTTGCTCGAGCAAACCCTCAGTGGAAAGACGGCGAAGGCACGGAGGCGCTGGCGATCTTTTCTGGCCCGCACGCCTACATCTCCCCGACGTGGTATCAGGTTGAGCTGGCTGTTCCGACCTGGAATTACATCGCCGTGCACGCCTACGGTCGCTTGACCTGGATCGAAGATGCGGTGGTGCTGCGTGAGATCGTCGACGCATCGGTTGATCGATACGAACGCTCGCAGCCAGTGCCCTGGAAGCTGAACGCCCCTCAAGATTTCGTGGACAAGCTGCTGGCTCAGATCGTCGGATTTCGCCTTGAGATCACCCGGCTGGAAGGCAAGTGGAAGCTCAATCAGAACCATCCTGCCGAACGTCGTGAGCGCGTGATCTCTGCTCTGCGGGCTCAAGATCGAGAAGACTCGCGCGCGATCGCGGATGCGATGGATGCGACGTTGCGGTGAGGCAGGCTTGGACAGAAGGCCGCGAAGATCGCAAAGATGAAGTACGATATCGTCTGGTCTGTCTCGCTCCGGGCAGTTGGGCGGGTCGTCTTGCTACCAGTGTGGATGTTGATCGCTTCGCTCATCCTGACATGAGATCGCTATGCAGAAGACACGTCGCGAATTGCTGGCTCAAATGGGAACCGGAGTCGGCATGTTGGGGCTGGCGGGATTGCTCGGAGACTCCGGTCTGGCTGGGATGGCGAGCGCTGCGACGTCGCCGCTGGAGATCAGGCCGACGCACTTTCCGGCGAAGGTGAAGCACATCGTTCATGTGTACTTGAATGGTGGCGCATCGCAGATCGACACGTTCGATGAAAAACCTCTGCTGAAGAAGTACGCAGGGCAGAAGTTGCCGCAACGGAATCTCACGACTGAGAGACCGACAGGTAACGCGTTGCCGTCGCCGTTTGAGTTTCGGCAATACGGGGAAAGCGGGATCTCGATCAGCGAGATCTTCAGCCAGACGGCGCGGCATGTGGACGACATTTCCTTCATCCGGTCGATGCATGCCAACACGCCGAATCACGAGCAGTCGATGCGGTTGATGAACTGCGGCGACGAGCGACTTTCGCGGCCCAGCTACGGCGCCTGGATGACTTACGGCATGGGCACAGAGAACGCCAACTTGCCTGGGTTTGTCGTGATGTGTCCCGGCCTGCCGGTGGCTGACGTTTCCAACTGGCGGTCCGCGTTCCTGCCTGGCATCTATCAGGGTACGCACATCGACACGCGGAAGACGAAGGTCGATGAACTGATCGACAACATTCGCAGCTCTGCGGTGACTCCGACGGATCAACGGCGGCAACTGGACCTGCTGGCGAAGTTGAATCGGCAGCATCAGGAACTGCGAGCGGAAGATGCGGCTCTGGAAGCGCGCATCCAGTCGTTTGAACTGGCTTATCGCATGCAGCTCTCGGCGACTGACGCTTTTGATATCAGTCAGGAGCCGCAGCATGTGCAAGCGATGTATGGCTCGGGAGTGCATGGTCGCCAACTGCTGACCGCCCGCCGGTTGATCGAGCGCGGAGTGCGAGTCGTGCAGTGCTATCACGGTGATGTTCAGCCGTGGGATAGTCATGACAACATCGCGGCGAATCACAAACGCCTGGGCCAGGAGATCGACGGTCCGATTGCCGCGCTGCTGACGGATCTCAAGCAACGCGGACTGTTTGACGAGACGCTGGTGATTTGCGGCGGCGAGTTTGGTCGTACTCCCGCTGTGGAATTGTCAAACGGGCAGCCCGCGAATGGTCGCGACCATAACCACTGGGGCTTCACCGTGTGGCTGGCGGGTGGTGGCGTCAAAGGTGGGTATGTGCATGGTGCGACGGATGAATTCGGCTATCGCGCCGTTGAAAAGCCCGTGCATGTGCATGACCTGCATGCGACTCTGCTGCATCTGCTCGGCTTTGATCACACGCAGTTGACCTACCGTTATGCCGGCCGTGACTTCCGTCTCACCGATGTTCATGGCAACGTCGTGACGGATATTCTGCGAAGCTAAACGACGAGTGTTTGCGAACGCGTCGCGAGAGAATCACTGCTGAGTGGCGAATTTGATTATGACGACTGCTGCTTTCGATCCAGAACTTGATGTCACACGCCGCTATTTTCTCGGTCGCTGCACCGGCATCAGCCTGGGAGCGATGAGCCTCGGATTGCTGGAGCAAGCCAATGGCCGTGCGGCGGGTTCGGCTTCCCGCAGCGGTCTACCGGAACTGCCGCACTTCGCGCCGAAGGCGAAGCAAGTTGTCTTCCTGACTCAGTCTGGAGGTCCGTCGCAGATCGAGCTGTACGACGAAAAGCCCGGTTTGATGAACTGGGCTGGTAAGGAGCTTCCGGAGAGCGTGCGGCAAGGACAGCGGCTGACGACGATGACTGCGAAGCAGAAGCAATTGGTGATGCCGGCGCGGACACGGTTCTCCCGTTGCGGAAACAGTGGGGCGACCGTCAGCGAATGGCTGCCTCACATTCAGGAAGCAGCCGACGAACTGTGCTTCGTCAAATCAATGCGCACGGACGAGATCAATCACGCCCCCGCCATGACCAAGTTCCTCACGGGGCATCAGTTGGCGGGGCGTCCCAGCATGGGCGCGTGGGTGAGTTATGGACTCGGCAGCGAGAATCGCAACCTGCCCGATTACCTGGTGCTGATCTCCAAGATGAAGCGGCCGAGCGATCAGCCGCTCTACGACCACTACTGGGGCAGCGGCTTTCTGCCGTCGCGGTTTCAAGGTGTGAAGTTGCGCAACGCGAAGGAACCGGTGCTGTATCTTCGCGATCCGGATGGCCTGCCCCGTGAACTCCGACGCGGAATGCTTGATGGTCTGCGTGAACTGAATCAGCAAAAGTTTGAGCAGGCTCATGACCCGGAAATTACAACGCGCATCAATCAATACGAGATGGCGTATCGGATGCAGACGAGCATTCCGGAGCTGACGGATTTGAGCGACGAGCCTGAATCCGTCTTTGAGCTGTATGGTCCCGATTCACGACGTCCTGGAAGTTACGCGGCGAACTGCATTCTGGCGCGGCGGCTGATCGAGCGCGGCGTTCGCTTCGTGCAGTTGTTTCATCCCGACTGGGATCATCACAGTCGGTTGACGTCGTGGTGTATCGCGCGCTGTCGAGATACCGATCAGGCAAGCGCGGCGCTCGTGAAGGACCTCAAGCAGCGAGGCTTGCTGGATGAGACTCTGGTGCTGTGGGGCGGCGAGTTCGGCCGCGGAGTCGCAGGACAGGGCGAATGGAACAGCCCTGACGGTGGTCGAGATCATCATCCGCGTTGCTTCACGATGTGGATGGCGGGCGGCGGCGTGAAGTCAGGCCTTACCTACGGCGCCACCGACGAGTTCAGTTACAATGTTGTCGAAAAGCCAGTTCACGTCCGCGACCTGCATGCCACCGTGCTGCATCTGTTGGGGATCGACCACGAACGCTTCACGCATCGTTTTCAGGGGCTCGACTTCCGGCTTACGGGCGTGGAATCCAGCCGCGTCGTACATGACATCCTGGTGTGAGGTGCTGAGGCGGGATGCGCCGTTAGCTTGTCGTTCGCTCGTCCGGGCTGCATGCTCCACCGCCTGAGTGGAAGTAACTATTAACCTCGTCACGCAGAGGAGTTGAAATGAAGAAGCCTCGTTCGCAATCCCTGTCTCGTCGTCAGTTTCTCACTACCGCCGCAGCCGGAACGGTCGCTCTGGCGGGATACAAGAGCTACGTGATCGCCGGCGAGACGACGCAGCCGCTGATCGTGGGTGAGGGCGAACACAAGTTTGAGGTGGTTCACGACTGGCCGCAGTTGCCGGACAAATATACCTGGCAGACGACTCATAACGTGGCTGTCGACAAGTCGGGCTGCGTGTACGTGATTCACGAAGGGCGTGAGAATCTCAAGGATCATCCCTCGATCTTCGTCTTCGACCCCGAGGGCAAGTTCATTCGAGCGTTTGGCAATCAGTTCCAGGGCGGTGGACACGGCATCGAGATTCGGGAAGAGGGCGGGCAGGAGTTCCTCTATGTCTGTGCTTACCAGCAGGTGAAGAGCTTCGCGAAGATGGACCTGAAGGGGGAAACCGTCTGGCAGCAGTACGCGCCGATGCAGTCCGGCAAGTATGCGCCTGAGGAAGACACGAAGCCGCAGAAGATCTGGGGCCAGAACCGCTTCATGCCGACCAACTTCGCGTTTCTCGATGACGGCGGCTTCCTGCTGATCGACGGTTACGGAGCTTTCGTCGTGCACCGCTTCGACAAGGACGCCAAGTGGGTGTCCTGTTTTGGCGGACCAGGCAAAGGGGAAGGAACATTCAGCACCCCTCACGGCGTCTGGATCGATCGTCGCGAAGGCCGGACTCCATCCATCGTCGTTTGCGACCGGGCACACCACACGCTGCAGTACTTCACGATGGACGGCAAGTACATCGAAACTCTCAAGGGCTATGGCTTGCCGGCCAATGTTGAGACCTGGAAGAACCTGATGGTCGTGCCCGAACTGCATGCGCGCATCACGCTGCTGAACGAGAAGAACGAAGTGGTGGCTCGGCTGGGCGATGACGTGGGCCGTATCACCGGTAAGGACGGTGGTGGCATCCGCAACGACAAGAACAAATGGCAATCCGGCAAGTTCGTTCATCCGCACGACGCCTGCTTCGGTCACGACGGCAGCATCTTCGTGGCGGAATGGGTGAACACGGGCCGGATTTCAAAGCTCAAAAAGATCAGTTGATCGCAATGGAGACATGACTACTCCGGCGGCGGGCTCGTGACGTGAATCTTCGGGACGATTCCGTTTACGTTATGCGGCGAGACGCTTTAGCTGCTCGCCAACTTTGTAGCGCTCCCTTCTCACATCACATCGTTAGAAAGCTTTCTCATGCTGGATCGCCGCAAGTACGCCATTAAGGAACGAGTTGGTCTGTTCAAGCTCACGGATGCCTATGACATCTACGACGGGGAGAGCGGCGACCAGTTGGGCATCGCTCGCGAAGAGATCTCGGGACTCGTGAAAGTCGTGCGCTTGTTCGTTAACAAGAAGCTGCTGCCGACAGTTGTCAACGTCTATGCGGGCACAGAAGAGAAACGCGGTCCTTTGCAGTTCTCGATCAAACGTGGAGTGGTGCTGCTGCGTCCCAAAGTAGACATCATCACGCCGGATGGTCGCACGGTGGGTTACCTGAAGAGCAAGTTGCTGTCGCTCGGCGGCTGCTTCATGGTCTTCGATCCCAGCGACAAACAGATTGCCGAGATCAAGGGCGATTGGAAGGGCTGGAACTTCAAGGTCTCGGACAACAGCGGCCGCGAAGTTGGTGTGGTCGCCAAGAAGTGGGCCGGATTGGCGAAGGAGATGTTCACGTCCGCCGATAATTACGCGATCGCTTTGAATGACGGCGTCGAGGTGCAAGCTGGGTTCATCACCTTGCTGCTGGCCGCAGGTCTGGCCATCGACACGGTCTTCAAAGAGAGCAATCAGTAGTCGATCAATACTGACGGATCATGGCGAGACTCGTCCCGTTGATTGGGGCGAGTCTTGTTGTTTCTCTCTCCTTCGGAGTGACAGCTATGCGACTTTGCCTCTGGTCGCTTGTGTTGGCCCTGGTGAGTGGACTGTTCGGTGCTGGCGCGTCCGCAGCGGACGCTCCGCCGAACATCCTGTTCATCTTCACCGACGATCACTCGGCCAATGCGATGAGCTGTTATGGCTCGAAGATCAATCAGACGCCGAATCTGGATCGCATCGCCAAAGAGGGCATGCGGTTCAATAACTGTCTGGTGACGAACGCGATCTGTGGGCCGAGCCGGGCGGTGATCCTCACCGGGAAGCACAGCCACATCAACGGCTTTCGCATGAATGTCGGCGGCAACTTCGATGGCTCGCAGCAGACGTTTCCCAAGTTGCTGCAGAAGGCGGGCTACCAGACCGCCATCGTGGGCAAGTGGCATCTGACCAGCGAACCACAGGGGTTTGATTACTACGAAACCCTGTATGACCAGGGGCCGTACTACAACCCGCCGATGAATCGGAACGGCGAACGCATCAAGCACACGGGCTACACGACGGAGATCATCACCGACCTGTCGCTCAAGTGGCTGGAAGAGTCTCGCGATAAGTCGAAGCCCTTCATGCTGATGTTTCAGCACAAGGCTCCGCACCGCGAATGGCAGCCGGGGCCGAAGTACTATTCAATGTACAACGACGTAGAGATTCCGGAGCCGGAGAACCTGTTTGATGACTACGAGGGGCGTAGCAAGGCCGCCAAGCAGCAGGACATGACGATCGAGAAAACGCTCACGCAGCTAGATCTCAAGCTGGTTCCCCCGCAGAATTTGACTCCCGAGCAACTGGCGGCGTGGAAGGCGGCCTATGAGCCTCAGAACGAAGAGTTCCGCAAGGCGAACCTGAAGGGCAAGGATCTGGTGCGCTGGAAGTATCAGCGCTACATCAAGGATTACCTGCGATGCGTGGCTGCGGTGGATGACAATGTCGGTCGGGTACTGGACTATCTTGAAAAGACCGGCTTGGCGAAGAACACAGTAGTGATGTACTCGTCCGATCAGGGATTCTTCCTCGGCGAGCATGGCTGGTTCGATAAGCGTTTCATGTACGAAGAGACGCTGAAGATGCCGTTTCTGGTGCGCTGGCCGGGCAAGATCAAGCCGGGATCAACGTGCGATGCGCTGGTTTCTAATCTGGATTTCGCGGAGACGTTCCTCGAGATCGCGGGAATCAAAGCGCCTGCGGATATGCAGGGAGTCAGCCTGCTGCCTCTGTTTGGTGGTACGGTGCCAAGCGATTGGCGCAAGAGCCACTACTACCACTACTACGAGTTTCTAGGCGACCAGTTCACGCCGCATATGGTCCGTCGCCACTATGGAGTGCGCACCGAACGCTACAAGCTGATTCACTTCTACAATCTGGAAGAGTGGGAGCTTTTCGATCTGCAGAAGGACCCGCGCGAGATGAAGAGCGTCTACGACGACCCGGCTTATGCGGATGTCGTCAAAGAACTGACTGCCGAGGTCAAACGCCTGCAGGAACACTACAAAGTCCCGGACGATCGCGGCTCGGTGCCGAAAGATCCTCCAGTCTTGCAGCCGGGCTTCAAGCCGATGCCGAAGGCCACTCCCAAGAAGAACGCTGCTTAGCGAATGTTGGTGTGGTCTGTGTTCATCACGGCCGACGCGACAAGTTTGTAGGTGGGGCAATCCTGTCCGACAGCCGGACAAGATTGTCCGGCTTGGTTTGTGATTCCCGTTCGGATAGTCCACTACTCGGCGCGCCAGAGCCATTCGAGCGATTCAGGCAGGATCGCTCCGCCGTGAATGCCGTTGTGACCGCCCTCGCCGCCAGCGAACTTGTGGTCGTACTTGGCGAACTTGAGAGCCGATTCCATTTCCAGATTGGCCAGCCACCAGTTGCCGTGTTCGTTGTTGACGTCTTCCTTGCCGTCTTGGAGGAAGACTCGCAGTGGCTTCCGTTCGGTCTTACGGATCAACGCCGGATAGACGTGACCGCCGCGGATGTTGGTGAAGCTGCCGACGTGACTGAGGACCTTGTGAAAGTGTTCGGGCTTCTGCCATGCAACTGTGAACGCGCAGATACCGCCAGACGAGATTCCGCAGATGGCTCGATCACTGGCCTTGTCGGACAGTTTGTAGCTCTTGCCGACTTCCGGCAGCATTTCGTCAACGATGAATCGGGCGTACTGATCGGACAGCGTGTCGTATTCAAAGCTGCGGTTGTTGGACTTCCACGGTTCTTTCGGGACGGCATCGGCCTTGTGGCCGGGGTTAATGAAGATGCCAACGGTTACTGGCATCTTGCCCTTGTGGATCAGATTGTCGAACACGACGGGCACGCGAAATTGCCCCGTCTCACCCACGTAAGCATGACCGTCCTGAAACACCATCACTGACGCGGGCTTCGAACCGTCGTACTGCTCGGGGACGTAGACCCAGTATTCGCGGATCGTGCCCTCAAAGACTTTGCTCTTGAACTCGTGCTTCGTGACTTCGCCCTTTGTGACGCCTTCCTGACGCATGGAGTCTGGACCGAGTTTGTATTGGCTGTCATCAGCGCGTGCGGACATTGCGGTCGCTACCAGAACGGCGAACAGAAAGGCCAGACGTCGCATGAGTAATCCTTGTAGTTTTTTGTTAGTCGTGTGGAACGAACTCGGCCGAGGTTCAGAGCTTCACCGCAGATAGTTTGCAGTGTCGCAATACGGCCGCTACTTCGCATCTGATGCGGTCATGTAGCGCCGTCGAAACTTGAGCGGCGTCATCCCGGTGTGCTTACGGAAGAGTTGAGTAAAGGCACTCTGGTCGCAGAAACCGAATCTCGCCGCGATCTGTGCGATGTTCTGATCGGACTGCAGTAAGGCGTCGCTGGCTGCTTGAATGCGGGTCTTGATCAGGAAGTCCTGCACGCTGAGGCCAAAGACCTCGCGGAACTTCCGATGCAATTGACGCGGTGAAAGGCAGGCGCGTTCGGCGAGTTCATCGACCGTAATGCGTTCCGTGTGGTGCTGGCGGATGTAGTTGACCGTGGAATCGATCTGCGACATCGGCTGCATGGCTCGACGCTGGCCTTCGTAGCTGCGGACGGCGCCCATCACACCAATAACTTCGCCTGTCGTACTGCGGACTGGGAGCTTGTTCGTCACGAACCAGTCGAGAATCTGCTGTTCGTTGTACCACAGCTCGACGCGGCCGATCATCGGCTGCCCCGTCTGAATGACCTGTTGATCGTCGCGCACAAAATGATCGGCAGCATACGGCGGGAAGAAGTCGTAGTCGGTCTTGCCGATTAACTCGGCTTCCGACTGCGCACCCAGATGCGCACAGAATGCACGGCTGGCGCAGATCATGCGGCTCTGCCGATCCTTCACAAAAAAAGACACGCCCGGCAGGTCTTCAAACAGAAACTGAAACTGCTGACGACCGCCCATCTGACGAAAGAACTCAGCCTGAAGTTGTTGCGGGGAGATCGTCTTAGCGTCCGCCTTGGTTGAGGCGGCGCGGCGGGATGGTGTGGCGGTGAGAGTTGAGCGGCTCATGTCGGATACTCAACAGAATGAGCGGCTCGAAAACAACCCTGCGGCAGACTTGGTCAGCACGCGGCTGTTTCGCCGATCTCGTTCGGAGGCAGACGGCCGCCGGTTCGCAAGAAGTGTCCGGCCAGATCGATGGTGTCCGGGGCAACCCCCATCTGCTGCATCTGCTGCAGCGTGGCGTCGATGTCGTAGGGGACTCTCCGTAGTGAGACCTCGCCGTCTTCAATGATGCAATAGGCGCACTCCGGGTTCCCGTCGCGCGGCTGCCCGACGCTGCCGGGATTGATCACAGTCTTGTCGCCGACCTGCAGGACGAATGGCTGATGCGAATGTCCCACGCAGATGAAATCCGCATCGATCCCCTCCGTTCGGGCTGCCCAGGCAGTTTCATCCTGCTTGAGGTACTCGTCGAAAGGGTCGCGTGGCGTCGCGTGGACGAGGAAGAATTTTTTGCTGTCGAGTTCCAGTCGTCGGACGGCTGGCAGGCGGCCGAGGAAGGCGAGTTCTTCAGTCGTCAGAATCTCCCAGTGCAAGGGCCGGGCGGCGGTGGCCAGTTTGCCGAGCCCTGTTTTTTTACGCGTCTGAATCCGCTGGGCGACCGCATGATCATGGTTGCCACGGATACCTGCCGTGCCGAACTGGCGGACCCAGTCGATGCAGGGACGCGGGTCGGTGGCGTAATCCACGATGTCGCCGAGTACCAGACACGCATCAAACGGCTCTTGAATGGCCTGCAGGGCTGGCCAGTTTGAATGGATGTCAGCGACGAGCAAGATTCTCATGGATGTTCGGATTCGACAGGTAAGGATGAATCGCGTTGTATCCTGTCCCGGAGCTTAGAATTTCCGTTGCGCGACAAGATAGCGTGAACCAATTCCGAGGTACGACAAATTCTTCCGTCGGGGCAAGAGAATAGTCGCCTTGTTGAATCTGTCCGGTATAAATTCAGCGTGGGTTGGCCACAGGTCGTGGCCAGCCGCGACTTGTCCAGCGTGAAGCGAGCCCATCTATGAATGAATCGCTGGAAGACGTACCGCTGCGTGATCTGTGTAAGGAAGCTGAACGCATCACGCGCGAACTCGTCGATCATCTCGAACGTCATCTCATTCCACGGACTCAGGAATTGCACGAACTCGTGCAGCCGGAGTCTCCCTTTGCCCGTTCGGGCCAACACATCGAAGACATTACCGTTAGAAACTCTGTGAGCGCCCTTTTGGAGAGCCAGTCTTTTTCGGAAGAACTCTTTGAAAAGGCAAATCAGTACTTCAACGCCATTGATCGCAGCTTGCTGCAGATTGCCGGCGGCGACGAATGAGTCGACGCGGGCATGATTGGCAGGATATTCTTGATGTCCTGCGGCGACGAAGGTCCTGACCCTGCACGGAACGCGTAGCGGTTGAATCAACCGCGAGGGGTGAAGACGGATACTCACAGTTGAGGACTCGAAACTATGATCACCAGCAGCAGAGACGGTAGTACCGCTTCTGGGCAGGGACGTCGTCCGGGATCCGGATCTGCAGTCAATGCGCCTTTGCCTGTGTTGCCGCTTGGTTCTGCCATTCAGCGACCGGCATCCGTGAGTTCGGAAACGGTCATTCATGCCGGCGGCCTCGTCGGCGCGGGGTTGGCATTACCTCCGCCGGTGTCTGGTGAGTCACCTTCGAGTCAAGTTGTCGCTCGACTCTTTCCTCCCACTCGCGAGCTGGGTTCATCGGCCCCTGAGTTCGACCCGAGCGGTCTGGAGCTGGGCCACTTCCGTATCGAAGAACGCATCGGCATGGGCGGCATGGGGGCGGTGTTTCGCGCCCTCGACCTACGCCTGCAACGTAACGTTGCGTTGAAGCTGCTGGCGCCGGGGCAGTCATACGATTCGGCATCCGTAAAGCGTTTTGAGAATGAAGCCCGTGCTGCGGCGCGGCTGGATCACGAAAACATTGCCCGCGTGTACTTCATCGGTGAAGAGCGGGGGTTGAACTTCATCGCGTTCGAGTACGTCACCGGGTTGAATGTCCGCGATCTGATTCGGCGCAGTGGCAAGCTGTCGCCGACCGACACGGTGAACTACGCGCTGCAGATTTCTTATGCACTGAAGCACACGTCCGCGATGGGCGTAGTGCACCGCGATGTTAAGCCATCGAACATCATCATCACGCCGCAGGGCAGGGCGAAGCTGGTCGATCTGGGGCTGGCTCGCAAGGACCACGCGGAATCGGCCGATCTGACGGTCACTGGCACCACGCTGGGGACGTTCGACTACATCTCGCCGGAACAAGCGAAAGATCCGCGCTCGGTCGATGTGCGCAGCGATATCTATTCGCTCGGCTGCACGATGTACCACATGCTGACCGGACAGCCGCCGTATCCCGAAGGTACCGCGCTGCAGAAGCTGCTGGACCATCAAAACAAAGAGGCACCCAATCCGCAGTTGTTGAACCCGGCGGTGTCGTCTGAACTGGCCAGCATTGTCCTGAAGATGATGAACAGCGATCGCAACAAGCGCTATCAGACTCCGGATCAGTTGATCCGCGATCTGTCGCTGGTTGCGGCTCAACTGGGGTTGCGCGGGTTGCATCCGGAAGGATTGGTGTGGCTCACGTCGCGCGCATTGAGGCCGAGAACCTGGACGAGTCAGGTCGGATGGATCGCGACGGCGGTCGTCCTTTTGGGAGCAGTTGGACTGCTGCAGCGTTATCCGCAGATCAGTCGGCGGTTAGCTGGCGGCAACGCCATGTTCGCATCGATCGATGCGACAAACAGCGCTCACCCCAGCAACGTGTCACCTGATCGCGAAGCGAACGGTGCGCGTGCCGACGTCGAGCAAGGTTCTAAGTCCACTCCGGTGTCGACTGCTTCGCCGACTGAAGCCGTAACGGGGCAAGTCGCTGCGACTAAGACGACTCAGAAACTGGAAGCCGGATCTCCGGCAACCGAGCTGGCGACCAGTGGGGCGGCTGCGGAGTCGCGGCCAACAGAGCGGACCACGACAACTAACGTCGCTGCCAGCACACCGGTGGAACCGACTCCGGGTACAACAAGTAGCAAGACAGCTTCGACGCCGACAAAGACGGCGCCCGAAGTTCTAACCGACACGTCGAACGTAGTGACGGTTTACACGGCCGGTGGTGTGCTGCTGCGGGAATACCGCACGTTGGAGGCTGCCTGCTCAGCCGTGGAAGACGGCGGAGTTATCGAGCTGCGGTTCAGCGGCAGCCGAAACGAGAAGCCGTGTCGTATCAGCAAGAAGAATGTCACCATTCGTGGTGCGCGGAACTTTGATCCCATCGTGCGATTTGCTCCTACGGCGAACGTGTCCGCACCGACTGAATCCCGCATGATTCAAGTGCAGAACGGGCGACTGAGCATCGTGAACGTGCAACTGGAACTGGCGGTTCCGAGTGATGGTACCGCACCAGAGTACGCTCTGTTCGGATTAACTCAGCCGAGCCATCTGCAGCTCACGGACTGCCTCATCACTGTTACGAATCCGCGTGATCTCAATACGACTGTCCTGAGTCTCGGGCCGGATCGCAGCCGTTCGACGAGCGACATGCCCCGGATGCCCTTGATGGCATCCGGAGATGATGCCGCTGCAGTGGTTGAACTGAGCGAGACCATGATCCGCGGCAACTGCGGCCTGTCCAGTGTTGATTGTCAGGGGCCAACTCAAATCACTCTGCGGGACTCGGTGCTCGCTCTCGGACGCGATGCCATCACGGTCACGAGCCTGAATTCGGTCATGCCTGAGAAATCCAGCGGTGATCTGCGCGTCGAACTGCGGCTGGATCATGTGACGTCGATGATGCGCGGCAGCTTCCTGCGATTCATGGGAGCAGGGCAGGGCGATCAGCGAGTCACCGTCCGCACGACGGCTCACAACAGCATCTTCGTTGCGACGAATCGGGCGGCGTTGGTTCAGATGGAAACGGCGGTTACTCCGGAAGACGCCCGCCGCGTGCTGCGTTGGGCGGGCGAGCGAAACTTCTATGGTGCCACTGACACAATGTGGTCGATTGCGTCAACGAGCGAAAAGCTGGCGTTTGAGGATTGGGTCGATCATTGGGGCTCGGCCAACGAGGTTGGTCCGAACAACATGCCCATCCTGTGGGCCGCTGAATTGCCGACTCAGTTGTCGGGCGCAAATGCATCGAATTTCGCGTTGAAGGATGAGCCCGGCGAGGAGAATCCTGCCGTGCGCGGCGCGACCGATGGCGGCAACGCGGGAGCGGATCTCACCAAGCTGCCTATGCTGATGAATGTTGACCAGCGGATTTCAGAATCACTGAACTGATTCTGCGGAGTTCGCCGTCGGTTGGGCGAGTGGCGGTGTATTCGGTTTTGCACGCTGTCCGAAGAATTCGGAGACGAGTAAGGTGGTGGGATTGGCCATCACATCAGCGATCGCGCCGTTCTGAATGACGCGGCCTGCGTTCATGACTACGACGTGATCTGCCAGCGTCAGCGCGTCTTCGGGGTCATGAGTGACCAGCAGCACGGGAATCTGGAACGTCTGTAGCAACCGTCGTAACTCCATGCGGATGCCAGCGCGCAACCAGGTGTCCAATGCGGCAAGCGGTTCGTCGAGCAGCAGAATGCGCGGACGGCGAATCAACGCGCGGGCGAGGGCCACTCGCTGCTGCTGTCCGCCTGAGACCTGATGCGGATACCGGTTGGCCAGCCCCTTCAGTTCAAAACGCTCCAGCAACTGGATCACCTCAGACTGGCGCGCCGCTTTCGGTAAATCACTGCGGCCAAATCCAATGTTGGCCGCGACGGTCAGGTGTGGGAACAGGGCGTAATCCTGAAACAGAAAGCCCACATCGCGTTCCTGCGGGCTCAGGCAGATCCGCTTCTCAGCGTCAAACCAGCTTTGATCTCCGAGTTGGATCAAGCCGTGCTGAGGCCTTTCCAGACCAGCTAGGCAGCGAAGTAATGTCGTCTTGCCGCAGCCTGAAGGTCCGATGATGGCTGTGATGGAGAAACCGCCATCAGGAATGGTGAAACCGGGCGCCACCAGCGCGCCGGCAGCGAATTGCAATTCAAACTGCGCGGTGAGGAACGAACTCATGCGGGCCATCCTCGCCGCGTCAGTCTTTGCGTCACACAGAGCACAACGAACGACACCACCAGCAGCAAGAGGGATGTGCGTGTCGCCGATTCGTAGTTGAGCGACTGCACATCGTCGTAGATGGAGATCGAGAGTGTGCGGGTAACACCGGGGATGTTGCCGCCGAGCATCAGCACCACTCCGAATTCACCCAGTGCATGAGCAAACGTCAGGATCACGCCCGCCAGCAGTCCTTGTTTGGCGAGGGGAATGGTCACTCGCCAGAAGGTTGCCCAGCGCGACACGCCGAGGCACCACGACGCTTCGACAATTCTTTGATCCACGTTGGAGAAAGCGGCCACGAACGGGCGAATCGCGAACGGAACATTCCCGAGCACGGAACCCACCAGCATGCCGGCGAACGTGAACGGCAGTCGTTGTCCGGTCAGCGACACAATCCAACTGCCGAGCGGGCTGCGCGGGCCCAATGCGACGAGTAGATAGAATCCGAGCACTGTGGGCGGCAGCACCAGCGGCAGCGCGACGACGGATTCCACCAGGAAGCGGCCCGACCAGCGGGTGCGTGAAAGCCAATACGCGAGGGGCAAGCCGAGAACAAACAGAATGCCTGTCGTTGCACACGCGAGTCGAATCGTGACGGACAACGCCAGCCAATCCACTTCATTCTCCCGGTAACTCGAAACCGTAACGCCTCATCACTGTGCGGGCCTCTTCGCCTTGCAGGTACTTGATTAATGCCCGCGCCGTAGCTTCCTGACTGGTGTGTTTGAGGATCACGCCCCCTTGCTTCAGCGGGGCATGCGCGTCCGAGGGGATCAACCAATATCGGCCTTTATCCTTCATGGCCGGCGCCAGTGCGAGCGACAATGCGATCACTCCAACGTCTGCGGCTCCGGTTTCCAGAAACTGAGCGGTCTGAGCGATGTTTTCTCCCAGCACCAGTCGGGACTCAATCTGCTCGTGAACCTTGAGGTGCTTGAGTGCCTCGACGGCAGCACGGCCATAGGGTGCGAGTTTTGGATTGGCGATGGCGACCTTTTTGGCTCGTTCGTCCAGCAGAGACTCAGCACCGTTCTTTTCAACTTCCAGCGGCGAGTCCTTCGGTACCCACAGCACGATGTGACCGAACGCGTACAGGAATTCGGAATCCGCGAACGCTTGATCCTGTTCGATCAGCTTCTGCGGATACTGCATGTCGCCGGACAGAAACACGTCGAAGGGAGCTTCGTTCGACAGCAGTGCGAAGAAGTTGCCGGACGATCCATAGGTCGCGGTGACTCTGGTTTCGGGATGCAGCTTACGGAACTCGACGAGAATTTCCTCCAGCACGAATCGCAGGTCGCCCGCTGCCGCGATTTGCAGTTTCGCCGAGCTTGTCTCTGCGGCAGTCGCGGGCTTTGCTGATTTCATCGCAGGCCTTGCTTTTTCCGCGGGCTTTGCTTTTGCTTTTTCCGCAGCCGGAGTTGTTGTGGCGTTTGATGCGGTCGAATCGTTCGCGGCTGTTGTGCTCTGCGAGGTCGGATTCTGCTCCGCGACCGGCTTGGGTTTGGGTTGCGAATCGCCACACCCGACGGCACCAAGGCTCCAGGTCAGCAGGAGCAGCCAAAGGGCTAAAAGCTTCATGATTGTCTTTCGTAAGATCGCGGACCTGCGTAACGCTTGTTCCCTGCCGCTCACTCGCTCCCGACGGTTTCCAATCCGCCGACTCGCTCTGTGGCATAGCCAGGCAGGTCGCCGAGCAGGCTACGATAGTTCGCCGCCTGAATGAGAGCGATCAGAGCGCGAATTCGCGGGTCCTGTTCGTGTTTCTGAGCGAAGCACAGGTCATAGGCTTCCTGTTGCACCGGAAAGAATTGCAGACCGGCTTCTTCGCAGACCAGTTGCACGCAGACACCGGCATCGGCCCAGCCCGCACGGATCGACTCCGCCACACTGCGATGGTCCGGAGCGACGTAGCGCATGCGGTACTTGGGCGACAGCAATTCATCCTGACAGCGTCGGGCGGCGGATCCTGCAGCGCGTCCTACCCAACGCAGTTGGGCTCGCACGGCTCCGGAGGCCGTTTTCGCAGACACATGACGTCCGGCTGCGATGCCTTCTTGCCATTCGGCCGCGCGCAATAGCAGATAGCCTGTGCCGAGCATCTCACGCACCGTGCGTTCGTTATCCGATGCGTGTTCGGAGTTCGAGAAGTGCAGCCCCGCGACATGCACCAGCCCTTGCTTCAGCAGTTCGAGACTCTGAGTGCTGTTCCGCTGCAGAATCAGCATTCGCCAGCCGGTGCGGCGGTAGTATTCCTGAGCGAGCAGCCCCGCTGCGGGATCGCATCCCGCGACGACCAGAGTTTCCTGAGCCAGTGTGCTCGGTACGTCGGGTGAACCTGAAACTCCGTCGTGGAAGCCATTGAGTTCACCGGTTCGTTCGGCGGGAAACCTCCACCGGCGTCCGCTCACTTCTGCTTCCCAAAAGCGCCACGGCTCGGTTGGAGGAAGAAATGCCCAGCTCGTCTGGGCATCCCGAGAGACAGCCTGTTCGTCGAACAGTTCTTCCACGGAGCAACTGAAAACACGAGCCAGCGACAAGGCGGCGGTTACGGCCGGAACGAGACGTTCGACCTCGATCGCGCTGACAGCGGCTCGAGAAATCCCCGCGCGCTCAGCCAATTCCGCCTGAGACCACCCCCGTTGCAATCGCCGCTGCCGAACCGAATTCATGCTCGCCTCGCTGGAATACAACACTCGTCAAATGATACGATTCTGGTCTTCTATGACACAATCGTGTCTCTCACCAGCCTTTTCGGCGGGTAGTCGCTGATCCTTCTCCCCGGAAGTACCGCATGCCCCGGCCCGAAAATCATCGTGGTTTTACGCTGATCGAGTTGCTGGTCGTGATTGCGATCATCGCAGTCCTCGTCGCATTATTACTGCCCGCCATGCAACAAGCTCGTGAGGCAGCCCGTCGAGCCCAGTGTAAAAACCATCTCAAGCAGATTGGCATTTCGATGGCCAATTATGCTGAGACGCACGGCGTGCTGCCGCCGGGACGCATGCGAAACTCGATCGACGGACAGGGGCGGTGCTTCTCGGCTTATGCGCACCTGCTGCCCTTTCTGGACGCGGTACCGCTCTTTGAGCAAGTCGACTTCAATTCGGACCCGGATGATCCGGCGAAGAACGGCCCGGGGCTGAGTTCCACGATTCCCTACTTCTTATGTCCGACTGATTCTTATCGGGTGCTGCAGACCAACACGGTGAATGGTGTCGTGGTGGACAGCGCGGTTCACAACTATCCGCTGAGCACCGGCACGACCTATCCGCTGTCGCCGCGAAATCCTGGCGGCGTTCCGGTGACAGGCATCTTCTACGAAAACTCGTCAGTCCGTTTCCGCGACATTACTGACGGCGCCAGCAATACCGTCTGCATCAGTGAGACCATCAAGGCGGAGGGAGGGCCATCCACATGGGACGGCGTCAGCCCGACGAATGGCTTCGTGCTCACTCAAGGCAATGACAACGCGACAACCGGTCCTGAGCTAACCAACTACGCCTCGCAGTGTCATGGTTCCGGGCTGTTGCTGCAGCAGACTCGCGGGAGTCGCTGGTTGTACGGAGCCCCAGGGCATTCGATGTACAACCACATGCGCCGTCCGAACGATCCGGATATCGATTGCCGTGGTGGTATCCCTCACAGCATCCGCACCAATTTCCTGTGGGACCGCCTGTCGTTGAACGTCGCGGCGCGTAGTCGCCATATCGGCGGGGTTCATGCGTTGTTGTGTGACGGCCGCGTGCAGTTTGTGGGCGAGAACATTGAGGTCACCACCTGGCAGGCGCTCGGCAGCCGCAACGGCAATGAAGTCATCGGCGAGTTCTAAACACAGACCAGGGGTCGTGACTGTCTGTGCTGCTCCGGATTACGCAGCTTTGGCAGCGACCGCTGGCGTGTTCTCAGCAGCAGCGAGTGCGAGCTTGGCCTTTTGAGCGGCCTCGGCTTCTGCAGGGCGATCTGCTCCGGCACACACTGTGGCAATCACGTCCCACAACCGTTGCTGAGTCGAGTGACTGGCGTGCTCGAGTCCTCGTCGAGCGATCACTTCAGCCCGTCCGGGCTGATGCAACAGGCCAGGAGTGAGATAGTGCTCAGCCCACGACGCCCAGGCGGTGCAATAAGTTGGGGTCAGCCGCAGACAGTCGTTGAACACTTTATCGGCAGCTTTGCCGTTGCCGACTCGGAAGTGGGCTTCCGCCAGAGCAAGTCGAACGGCCGGCAAGAGTTCGTTAGCGCGAGAGATGCCTTCGATCAGGGGCAGGGCTTGCTCGCAGATAATCAACCGCGTCGCAGCCCAGTTCAACGAGTGGTCGGCTAATGTCTTAGTCGCGAGAACGAAGTCCGTGCACCAGTCGACGATGTGATGGTCGCCGTTGAAACTGTCATCCATGTCGTCGAGTGAGTCG
Organism: Planctomycetaceae bacterium; assembly: GCA_021732995.1. Lineage (GTDB taxonomy): Bacteria > Planctomycetota > Planctomycetia > Planctomycetales > Planctomycetaceae > AM-0621. The sequence continues at coordinate 21,499 of JAKFWA010000054.1, forward strand.
AACCGAAAGCCCTTTAGTAGCAACTGCACGCACTGCCAGGCGCGGGTCCACTCCCCGCAGGCGCTCTCCACGTCATCGACGGAAAGCAGGTCGTACCCGAAGTCGATCAGGTCTTCGAGTTGCTCGAAGCTGGGACGCTGAGGGCTCCAGCGCTCGCGTAAACAAGCCAGGCTCAGCCAGATCCAGTCTTCGGCATTTGGAATCGCGCTGCAGTTCGCTCTGTCTTCTTTGACGATCCAGCGCGCCAGTGATTCGGCGGACGGAAAATTCCGCGCAAGTTTGTCCAAGCGGGGCGAATCGATCGTGATACCACAGGCTGTGAGCTTGCTCAGCAAATCAGAATCCGACAGCGTCCGAGCTTCGCTGAGCAGAGGCCGCTCTTCGCAGGCGATCTGAAGCCTGACGCCGCGCGCACCGGTGCAGCGAGCTTCCATGTGTCGGTTCTGTGCTGATCTGGAGACCATCCTTGGTCTTTCTCCCACAGCGTGGCTGAGTTTGCGGTTCGACGTTGCGCGGCGAAGCCTAGTTACGTCCGTCAATCGTTCCAACCCCGATTCTGGGGAACCGTCGTTCTCGGCCTGATATGCTCTCAAACTCTCATTCGGTCGAGACTTGAACGACGAACTCGCCGGAGTTGTCCGCTAGCTTTGCCCAATCGTCGTTCACCCGCAGCATGAGCGATCCGGTGACTTGTGGAACAAAGCTGGCTGAGTTGCTCAAGGGGAATTCGACGACCGGGGCTCGCATCTGTTCCGGGGTGGTTTCGTCGCTGCGAACGCCAGCGATCAGTCGGCCCAGCGGCTGCCCGTTGGCGTATTGAATGCTGATCCCGTTGGCTTCGCTCAGCCACGGCTTAGATGTAGTCGCCAGCGTTACCTGCCCTTGGGAAACGATTTGATAGGTCGTTCCAGCATCCACCTGGATGCCGGTATCTTGCCAGCCCCGGGATGCCGAGACTTGAAGTTTGGAATTGGCGTCGGTCAATGGCGACTTTTGCTTGAAGTCGATTGCCGAACGCTCGATGTCAAAGCCGTAGCAGAGTTGAGCGGCAAAGAGTTTCCATTCGAAGTTCAGCGTCTTCAGCTCCGGCTCGAAGGTTGAGACGAACCGTTTCCCAAACTCGCCCTCCGTCAGGTTGCGTCCTAACTTCTGGAAGCGTTCGCGGTATTTCGGATGTGAAACCAGAAACCGGCAGAATGCCCACGACCACGCATACGCTTCGACGGTTGTGTAGTCGTCGGACTTCAAGCTCATGATGTCTGTCACGGATCGCAGACCACGCGCAGCGATGTCTCGACGTACCAGCGCGATGCGTTCCCAGCCACGGAGTTGGTCGGGGCTCGTTGGCATCACGCCGAATTGCAGCGTCTGATCTGCGTCACGTTCGTGAGTACCAAACAGCTCGGCCATGCCTTCCAGATACCACACGGGCAGGTCGTCATTCGCGCCGGGCAAGTGCATCATGAAGGCGTGTGTAGCCTCGTGGGCGAACAGGTGCGCCTGGTAGTAGGGCAACGTTTGGCTGTTCAACCAGAACTCGGCACCCATCTGGCGACCGTGGAACTGAAACAACTCGCCTTCTGGAAGTAGTTTGGTTTTCGCGAAGTTGTCGCGATCAGCCATCAGGAACGCGGTGAGATGGAATGTCGATCCGTACTCGGCGGGAGGAGGGAGTTCGCCGAAGTATTCTTCGAGTGCCTTCATCAGTGGTTTAACGATCGGCAGCACGGGTGCGTACTTGTCCTCATCAACGTCGGTGACGAGTCGTATCGGCTCGGCACTAACGATCTTGATCCCGCGTTTGGCGAGTTGCTCGCTGTCCAACTGACGCACCGGGTAAGTGCGCCGATGAGCGACCGCCGGTGCGGGTCGTTTGTCGTCTTGCGGATCCGCAGGATCAGAGGCTTGCTCATCAGTGGTAGAATCCTGGCGGGCGGTGCGCTGCGGTGCAGGCTTTCTGCGTTTGACGGGTTCGTTCGCAGGCTCTTGTTGAGAGGCTGTGGGCGTCGACTTCGTCTGCGGGGCCGGGGTTTTGGGCTCTTGTTTTCCACAGCCCGTCAGTGAGGTTGTCAGCGCGAGAACCAGCCACAAGATTGCCGAGTGAAAGCGCACGTCGATACCGTCCGCCGCGTCCCGAGTTGGACGACCACGCTTCCATCTGTGCCAGCCAGGAGAGGCTATCATGTCGCGGTTCCAGTACTGCCTGAATTCAAGCACGATCAAACCTACACCGATCATCGAGAAAATTCGCATCGCTGCGGCGGCAGGATACACCGGTATCGAACTTTGGCACGACGACATTGACCTGCATCTGCAAGCGGGAGGTTCGCTGGCCGATATTCGCAAGGCAGTTACCGACTATGGCCTGCAGGTTCCGACGACGATTTATCTCAAAGGCTGGTTTGATACGACGGGAACTGAACACGCTCAAGAACTGGACGAGATCAAACGGCGTCTGGAACAAACTGCCGCGGTCGGGGCTCCACATGTGATTGCTGGACCTCCGCAGAAGAAATCTGATCGCAGCCTCGGCGCTCGGAATTACGTGGAGCTCCTGGAAGTCGGGCGTCAGTTTGGTGTGCGTCCAGCGTTCGAGTATCTGGGATTCGTGGACGACATCAACAGCATCGAAGCTGCGTTGGACGTGCTGCAACGGGCAAATCACCCGGATGCCACGATCGTGCTGGATCCGTTCCACTGCTATCGCGGCGGCGGGCCATTCGAATCGATCGCCAAGCTGTCTCCGAATCAGATTGCCGTTTCGCACTTCAATGATTCTCCGGCTCAACCAGCGGCGAATCTGCTGGGCGATCCCGATCGTGTGATGCCGGGTGATGGTATCTGCAACCTCAAGCTGTACTGCGATTTGCTGGCTCAGATTGGCTACAAACGCTGGCTGTCGCTCGAACTCTTCCGACAGGATCTCTACGAACGTGACGCTCTGGAAGTGGCGAAGATCGGCCTCGAAAAGATGCAAGCCGTGGCTGAAGGCAATTGAGGTTTTGACCGAACTCCAGATCTCGCAGCGCCGTTGATGCACGTTTCAGAATGGGAATCTGAAGGAGAGCAGAATGAATTGCGTTCCTGGTTTTGCTGGTCACCGTGTGAGTTTCTGTCTGATTTTGGTGATCGCCGCTTTGCTGTGGCCAACTTCGGTCGCTCGGGCTGAAGACGCCGTCGCGATTCCGGACGGCTTGAGCCAGTACGTGAAACGCCCGGAGTCGGTTTACCGATGGGAGCTGCGCAGCAAGACGAATCGCGATGCGGGCGTAGTGTATGAGCTGCATCTCATCTCGCAGAACTGGCAAGGCATGGTCTGGGAACATGCCGTTCAAGTCTTCCAGCCCGCGAACGCGAAGCCTGCGAAGACGATGCTCGTGTGGAATCAAGGCGGTCGGCCGAGCGAAGGCAGTTCAGCGTTTGGCTGGGATCTCGCTCAGAAGATCGGTTCGCCGGTGGCTTTTCTGTACGGCGTGCCCAATCAGCCGCTGCTCGGGAATAAAGTTGAGGACGCCCTGATTGCCGAGACGTTCGTGCGCTATCTCGAAACCAAAGACGCCAGTTGGCCCTTGCTGTTTCCGATGGTGAAGAGCGTCGTCAAGACGATGGATGCGCTGCAGGCATTCAGCGAGCAGGAATGGAAAGTTCCGGTGCAGAGTTTCGTGATCACAGGAGCTTCAAAACGCGGTTGGACCACATGGCTGACCGGTGCGACCGATCCTCGCGTGAAGGCCATCGCACCGCTGGTGATCGATACGCTCAACATGAAGGCTCAGACGCCGTACCAGTTGAAGTCGTTCGGCAAATACAGCGATCAGATTCACGACTACACCGAACGTGGACTGGTACCGATGCCCGATACCGCCGACGCAAAACGGCTGTGGGCAATGGTCGATCCGTGGGTCTATCGCGAGCGGCTGAAGATGCCGAAACTGCTGCTCAACGGCGCCAACGATCCGTACTGGACGACGGATGCCATGAATCTCTACTGGGACGATTTGTCAGGCCCGAAGTGGGTGACCTACGTGCCGAACGCGGGCCACAACCTCGAACAACGGGGCGAAGACGGATCGAAGGATCGCCGTCGAGCCGTTCATAGTCTCGCGGCGTTTGCCCGTCATGTGATCGAGGACACCCCCATGCCGAAACTGGCTTGGAAGCACCATGACGCAGGCAACACAGCGCGATTGACGATTGATGCTGAGCCGGCCCCGAAGGCTGCTCGCTTGTGGGTTGCGTCGGCTCCGACCCGCGACTTCCGTCAGTCACGTTGGAAGGACCTGACGTTGACTACCGGGGGAAAGATCGTCGGCGAGGTGCCAGTCCCGACGTCCGGAAGCGTCGTGTTCTTTGCCGAGCTGGACTACGACGCGGGCGGCTTATCTCATCAACTCTCGACGCAGATGCGCATTCTGGATGCTGGAAAGTAAGCGTCGATTCGTGGCCTGTTCGCATCTGGATGTGCGGGCCGGTGCGACTTTCGTCAGGTGGAGTAAGTGCTGAGGCAGCGGTCCGCGGCAAGTCTCAATGGCGAGTGCTCGCCGTGGTGGAGTTGCTGAATCCGTGCGGGCCGTTATGAGTTTCCCTCGCACGATGCGTTTTCTTCACTTTTCGGGAGTCCGAAATGCGAATGCTGCGATGGTTGTTGCTGGGCTGCTGTGTGAGTTTTGCCAACTTGCCGGCTGAAGCTGGATCTTCAAATAGCCTGATGGATATCTCAGCCGACGGGAAACTTTTGGCCTGTAGCAATCGTGACAGCGGCACGGTGACCATTGTTGAACTGCCCGCGTTGAAGAAGCTGCGGGAGATCAAGGTTGGTCATCATCCCGAAGGTGTCAGCTTCATTGGTTCGACGCACCGACTGGCGACGGCGGTCTATGACGATGATGTCGTTGTCTTCGCGGACGCGGATTCCGGTGAGGTGACTCATCGAGTCGATGTCTTTGACGAGCCGTACGGCGTTGTCTCGAACAACGCCGGCAGTCGCCTGTACGTCACGCTGGAATTTCCTGGCCGGGTGGTCGAGATCGACACCGGACGCGCCGCGGTGATTCGCGAGATGGAGGCTGGCAGTTTTCCTCGCGGCATCGCGATTACGCCGAAGGATGATCGGCTGGTCGTCAGCGAGTACCTGACCACAAAGGTCCTCTCGATTGACGTGCAGAGTGGCAGGCAGGTTGATGAATGGGCGGGCGGCGAGACGGATAATCTCGCGCGGCAGGTGGTGATTCATCCGTCGCGACCGAAAGCCTACATCCCCCATATTCGAGCGCGAGTCACCATCCCGCAGGGCGAGGGTTCGATCTTCCCGTACGTGGGGACGGTCGATCTGGATCACAAAGAAGAAACTCGCCGCAAACGCATTCCCATGGATGCCTTCATCGGCGCTCTGGTGACTGCGAATCCGTGGGAAGTTGCGATTACCCCGGACGGCAAGCGTTTCTTTGTAGTGTTCGCGGGGACGAACGACATGTTCGCGTGTCAGACAGTGGACGACGATTACCGCGAGATCACTCCATTGCGGCTGATGCGGCTCGGAAACAACCCGCGCGCGGTACGAGTCTCGCCGGATAGTTCGAGGTTCTACGTTTACAACGCGCTCGACTTCAATGTTGTCGCGTACGACGTGGCATCTCTAAGTCAGATTAAGGATGTCACCGTCTGCGACAATCCACTCAGCGAAGACGTGCACTTGGGCAAAGTCCTGTTCTACACGGCACTGCAACCGATGGTCGGCCGACGCTGGATCTCCTGCTCGAGTTGCCATCCCGATGGTCAGGCAGACGGGCGCACCTGGCATAACCCGGATGGCTTGCGAGCGACCCCGCCGCTGGGCGGTTTGGCCTTCACGCATCCGCAGCACTGGTCGGCTGACCGCGACGAGACTCAAGACTTTGAGCACACGATTCGCGGTCCCTTGATGCAGGGGACGGGACTCATCAGAGGTCGCCTGAATGACTCGTTGGGCAAGCCGAACAAAGGGCTTTCGAAGTCCCTCGACGCCCTCGCGGCCTACACGAACTCACATCGATTCACGATGAGCCCCTACGCCAAGAACGGACTGAGTGACTCGGCGAAACGCGGCAGGGAACTGTTCCTGAACGAGACCATCGGGTGTGCCAAGTGTCACTCAGGACCGTTCTACACAGACTCGCAGTCCGGCAAACCCAGTCAGATGCATGACATCGGTACGGGGCGTGGTGACAAGTCCGAGAAGATGGGTACGAAGTATGACACGCCGACATTGCTGTCTCTCTATCGTACTGCTCCGTATCTGCATGACGCATCCGCAGCGACGTTGATGGATGTACTAAGGTCTCAAAATCCGAACGATCAGCATGGCAAAACCAGCCATCTCAAGGATGGACAGCTTGAGGATCTGGTCGAGTTCCTGAAGGCGCTGCCCTATGAAGATCCTGAGCCGGCTGCCGAACAAGCGGGCATCAAGCGGATTGCTGGTTGATTCGAGTCGCTGTGTCGGTCAGCGAAGAATCCGGGCGCAAGTTGCTGACGGGTGGGTCGCGCAATATCTTGCTGGAGCGTGACTGCTGCGCCTGCTGATGCGGGTAGCGACTCTTTATGCCCAGGATCTGATCGCCATGAGGATGCTTCGAACGACCGCTGTGCTCGCTGGTTTGTGTGCCTCAGCAGTTGTGGCCTCAGCCGGGGAACCGTCGACGGAGTTCCTGGAGGCGATGCGCGAGCGCGGTTTCTACGACTACGCCATCGTCTATCTGGACCAGATGAGTGCGAGTCCCAAAGCGACTGCGGCTCAGAAAGCTCTCGTTCCGTTTGAAAAGGCAACGACTTACATCGAATGGGCGCGGAACGGATCGGCGGGAAATCCCGATCAGGCGACCAAGTATTACGACCAGGCTCTGGCGTTGCTCGATCAGTTCATCAAGGACAGCCCGAAGCACGAAAAAGCCGGGCAGGCCAACAGCGACCGCGGACGCATTCTGCTTGGCAAGGCTCGACTGGAAACTTGGCAGGCGCGGTCTCCCGGCAATGAAGGTAATCGCGGCGAGTTTCAGCGGCGTGCGTTCGACTCGATCCGCGCCGCACGCGAGATTTTTCAGATGGCTCGCGATCAGCACGAGAAAACCTGGAAGAGCTTCCCCCCTTATCTGGATCAGAAGGCGCAGCCCCAGCAGTTTGAGCAGCGTCGTCTGGCTGAAGTGCGATTCATTCAGGCACAGCTCGATCTGGCGGAGAGCACGTACGAAGAAGCTCAGACTTACGACAAGGACGATGCCCAATACAAGAAGCGACTGCATGATGCAGCCGATGAGTTTCAGAAGATTCATGACCGCTATCGAAGTCAGTTAGGCGGTTGGCATGCGCGTGCCAAGCAGGGCAAGTGCTTTGAGGAATCTGATGACGTCGTGCGGGCGCTGGGCATCTACGGAGACCTGTTGAGTCAGCCAGATGACAGTCCCGCCGTGATTCGTTTGAAGGATCTGGTGCGGCAGTTCCGGTTGATCTGCCTCAATCATCCGACGAAGAAGGACTATCAGGTTGTCATTGATGAGGCGAACGACTGGTACAACAAGGCCAGTGGCAGTGCCAGTCGGCGGTCATCCATGGTGGGACTGGGCATTCTCTGGGAGCAGGCGCGGGCCTACGAAAAGCTTGGCGAAGAGCCAGGCATTCCGCGATCGGAGCAGGTGTCGCACTATCGAGCTGCCTTGAAGACCGTGCAGACGGTACGTCGTTTCCCCAGCCAGTATCGTGATCTGGCCTCGTCGAAAGAACGTGACCTGCTGCGTGTGTTGCAGGGTGACAACGCGGTCGACAGCCCCAAGGACTTTGTGTCGGCGTCCAGTCTGGCGGAAGAACTGGTGACCAAGAAGACAAAGGACGTCTTGGACGCGATCAACGCGGCCAAGCGGTCTGGGCGATCCGACGATCTGCAGAAGGCGAACGATGCCCTGAAGGCGCACATCGCGCAGTCCCTGAAAGCCGTACGCGCTGCGTTGCGACTCGTGGATTACAGCACGCCGCAGGCGGATCTCGATCGCATGCGGCACTACCTCGCCTACATGCACTATCTGTCCCGCAACAGCTACGAGACCGCAGTGATCTCTGAGCATCTGGCGACGCATGCAGGTAAGGACAATGTGGGATTGGCTCAGGAAGCGGCTTACATGGCGGTCGGTGCCTATGTGCAGGCTTTCAATGAGAACGAGCGCAACGGGCGTGTTGCGGATCAGGAAATCGACATCGCTCGGATGGAGCGAATGGCGAAGTTCCTGACCTCCAAGTGGCCGAGCAGCGATCGCGCGATGGATGCTCGACTGCAGATGGGCAACGTCTATGCGACCTTCAAGAAGTATGATCAGGCCGCCGAATGGTTGCAGCAAGTTCCCGAATCCTCAGGCAAGTACATCGACGCTCAACAGAGAGCCGCGCAAGTGCTGTGGTCGGCTTACATCGAAGCGGCCCAGTTGCCCGACATCGAGAAGCCGCCACAAGCCAAGCTCGACGAGTGGATCACGGTCGCCGAAACCGCGTTTCGCAAGGGCATCGACAAGGCGGAACGCGACACTCCCGCAGCTAATCCAGCACCGGATAGTTTGATCGCAGCAAAAGTCGCGTTGGTGCAGATTCTCGTGACGAAGGGCGAGTTCGCTGAAGGCGTGAAGCTGCTGACTCAAGAGCCGCATCCGGTCATCTTCAACCTGACCGTGCAAGATGAAACCAAGCGGCCGAAGACGGGCATCAAGAGCGTTGAGTTCGCCTCGTTGGCCTATCAGCTACTGCTGCGTTGCTACGTCGGTACCCAGCAACTGAACGAGGCCCGGTCTGCCATGTTCCAACTGGAACTGGTCGGCGGTGGTGGCGGCGAACACATTACTGAAGTCTACAAAGACCTCGGACTCGAACTGCAGAAGGAACTCGATCGCCTGAAAGGCCTGGGCCAGACTCAGCGTCTGGAAGCCGTGCGTCGGTCGTTTGAGACGTTCCTCGGAGATCTGTCTAAACGCAAAGATCAGACTTCGGGATCGCTGATCTGGATTGGTGAAACCTACTACGGCCTGGGGGTTTCCAGCACGGATGATTCGAAACGCTCGTTGAGCTACTTCAAGAGCGCGTCTGAGGCGTACGAACAGATCATTGATCGCGCGAAGGACAACTCAAAGTTCCTTGATGCTGATCGCGTGACCGCCGTGCGACTGCGGTTGGCCGCCTGCCGACGAAAGTTGAAGCAGTTCGATCAGGCGTTGGAGTTGCTGCGTCCGATTCTCGCTGAGAACGCGACGTATCTGGACGCTCAGTTTGAAGCGAACTTCGTCTTTCAGGATTGGGGCGGCACAGGCGAGAAGGGCTCCAGTCAGAACTACCAGAGAGCTCTGGCTGGTGACCCGAAGGGGGCGTCTGGTGGCAAGAAGCCGGGCATCGGGAGTTGGGGCTGGGCTACCACGGTGAAGAACATTCACCGACTGTTGTCACAGGGACAGGGGGACGATCGCAAGGGTTACGAGGTCAAGTTGAACGAGGCGATCTACAATCAGGCTGTGTGTCATTTGGAGTATGGGCTCAGCCTCTCGGGCATTGATCGCAAGAAGCAACTGGGTTACGCGAAGGGGGCGATTCGTGCTTTCGTCGAGATCAGTCAGGACATTGAGCCCGAATGGTGGAAGAAGTTCGACACCAAGTATCGGGAAGTGCTCGGAAAGCTCGGCGAACCCGTTAAGCCGCTGGAGAAGCCTAAGGCCGTCACGATTGCGGCGGAATCGCCTGGTGAAACCAAATCGGAAGCTTCCACTGCAAAGCCCGTGAAGTCAGAGGACACGGCTGACAACAAAGTCGCGAAGGCTAAGACTGCGCCGGTTGAAAAGCCCAAGCAGAGCAGCGGGGCGATGGGCTTCATCATCTTCGGACTCGTCACGCTGGTTGGTATCGGCGGGACTGCCATGCTCGTGATGAAGAACAAGAGCCGCCGCAAACCGTTGGCAATGTCCGCTGATGCGGAGCCTGCGGCAGAAGCTGTTGCCTCGCGGCCGCGAAGCGGAAAATCCAAGCGGTCGTCGGGACAGGAATGAGAGATTGACGTGTCGCCAGCTAGCCAGAGGTTCGGCGAGACCTCACACTGAGTAAATCAGGAATGATTCACCTCGCAACGAGCGTTGCGAAAGACCTTCAAACCGATTGAGTGACGTCATGAAACAGGTTGTGATTGCCGCGACAACATTCGCGGTGCTGGTAGCTTCGGCTTTGAATGCGGGGGCTGTGGAAAAGATCACCCGGAAGAGCGACGCGAAGGCGTTGAACGGCGACGTGACGGCCGTCACCAAAGACAAGATCACGGTGAAGGACGGGGTGGGTAAGGTCACTGAAGTTCCTTCGAACGACATCGTCGATATCGAATGGGGCACTGAGCCTGAAGACATGAAGCTGGGACGTGGTCCCGAGAAGGCACGCAAGTTTACTGACGCTTTGACTAGCTACAACAAGGCGTTGAAGGACACCAAGGCCAAGGGCAACGTCTTGGCCGAGCTTGAATTCGCCATTGCCCGTACGACAGCCAAGCAGGCGATGAGTGAAGATCCAAGCAAGGCGGATGACGCCGTCAAGAAGTTGGAAGCTTTCGTTAAGGCTCGTGCGGACAGCTACCGCTTCTATGAGGCTATCTTCATGCTCGGCGACCTGCTGAACGCCAAGAAGGATTACGCCGGCGCGGAGACTCAGTATCAGAAGCTGAATGCGGCGCCATTCCCGGACTATAAGATGGCGGCGAAGAACGCTTCCGCTCGGGCGTCATTGGCGAACAACGATCACGCCGGGGCTTTGACCAAGTTTGAGGAAGTTGCGGCGATGAAGGGGGAATCCCCCGCTGAAGCCTTCCGTCGTAACGAAGCCCTGACGGGTAAGGCATCAGTGCTGGTCGCTCAGCAGAAGTACGACGATGCAATGAAAGTGATTGACAGCATCATCGAAGCTTCTTCCACGGAAGAAGGCCCGGTGATGGCGGACGCTTACAACCTGCAGGGGGATTGCTTGCAGGCACAGGACAAAGTGAAGGAAGCGATTCTGGCTTACCTGCACGTGCCGCTGCTGTTTGAGAAGGAGAAGAGTGCCAACGCCAAAGCGCTTTACAACCTCGCACAGCTGTGGCCCAAAGTGGATCAACCCGACCGAGCCGAACAAGCCAAGCGTGCTTTGCTAGATGACCACGCCGACACGGAATGGGCCAAGAAGCTGCAGTAGCACAGCGTTTGTTGAATTGTTCAAGTACGAAAAAGCCCCTGACGCATTTGAGGTTGCTCAATGCGTCAGGGGCTTGTTGTTGCTGTGGCCGGAATGGCGGCTCAAAACGCGAGGTTATTCCTCAGCTCTACTTGCTGCCTTTTGCGCCGCCCTTAACTTCCAGCAGTTCGATGTCGAAGACCAGCACTTGGTGGGGGCCGATGTCTCCGCCCGCACCGCGCTCGCCGTAAGCCAGATCAGACGGAATGTGGAGACGCCACTTGTCGCCGACTTTCATCAACTGCAAGGCTTCGGTCCAACCCTTGATGACTCCGTTGACGGGGAATTCAACCGGCTTGTCATTTTCCGTTGGTTCGTTGCCTTCGTAGGAGCCGTCAAAAACAGTCCCGTTGATCAGGCGGCCCTTGTAGTGAGTTGCCACGGTGTCGGTTGCTTTGGGCGTCGCGCCTTTGCCCGAACGCAGGACTTGGTACTGCAGCCCACTCTTGGTGACCTTGATGCCTTCCTTCTTGGCGTTGGCATCCAAGTAGGTTACGCCGTCTTGTTTGGCTTTCTCGCCAGCGAGTTTCGCCTTGGAAGCCATCTGCTGCTGAAGCTGCTCAAACGCTTCCTGCAGTTCTTCGGGAGACAGAGCGGACTTGCGGTTGGCTAGCGCGTCGGCAATTCCGCGAGCGAGGATCGCCGGATCGATGTCGAGCTTCTGACGTGCCAGATCGCGGCCGATGTTCATGCCTATGCCGTAGCTGACTTTTTCTTTCGTGGTTTTCAATGCGGGTGCCTTAACTTCTTCCTTTGGTTCTTTTTCATCCTGTCCGACCGTCGGCACAACCGCCACGGCAGCCAGAAGTAGTGCGATTCCGAGGGACCACTTCGCCATCTATCGTATCTCCAAGTGTGAGGTTTCCAGCCCAGCGCGTCCGAGCCAGTGAGGCGGAAATGATAGACTTCCGGTAACTCGGTGTCGCCTCGTCTCGTAGGCAACGGCCACTACAATGCGGGCACCCCTGCATATCTCAGTAGTCTGGTCGCTATGAGTTCACCTTTGCTCGATGATGCCGAATGTTGCCTGTTGCGCGAGCTGCGCGGAAGTCCCGAGCTTTTCGCTGAGCTGAAGGTGCAGGGCGGTAGCGAACTTCAGATTCAGCAGCGTCTGAGAAACGGGTTCAAGCCGGAACTGGTGCGGGCCGCGTTGACGCTCGCCGGATTGCGTGAAAAAGCAACGGTGAAGTTCACGCAGGCAGAGTCGATGTGGTTTGATGTGAAGGGGTTGGAGCAAGCCTCGTCCGAAACGGTGGCTCGGCATAAAGCCCATCGGTTTCGAGGCCGAGTCTGGGATTTCTGCTGTGGCATTGGAGCGGATGCCATCGCCCTGGCGGAAGCTGACTGTCAGGTCACGGGCGTTGATCTGGTCGCGGCGAACTGCCTGCGCGCGACATGGAACGCCGAGGCCTACGGCGTTCGCGATCGTTTAGAAACCGTTGCTGCGGATATCGCAACGATCAGCGATCGTTCGGGCCTGCTGCACATCGATCCGGATCGTCGTCCGATGGCGGGCAAACGTGTCGTGCGGTTGGAAGACTGCCTGCCGGACCTCGCAGTGATGCAGAGGCTGGCTCAGGAATTTCGCGGCGGTGCGATCAAGCTGAGTCCGGCCAGCAACTTCGGCGGCAAGTTCGATGGAGCTGAGATTGAACTCGTCAGCCTGCATGGTGAGTGCAAAGAGGCGACGATCTGGTTTGGCGAACTGGCTCAGAGCGAACCTTTCCGAGCCACCGTATTGCCTGCTGGTGAAACCTTGGCCGCCGACCCGTTGTCCGCTTGGACTAACGTCGGTGAGTTGGGGGCCTACCTGTTCGACCCCGATCCGGCGATTGTGCGGGCTGGTCTGGTTGATGTGCTGGCTGAGCGACTCAATCTACGGCGACTGGATGATGCTGAAGAATATCTGACCGGGGACGAATTGGTGCAGTCGTCCTTCGTGCAGACGTTTGAGGTCTTGGAGAGCCTGCCGAACAACGAGCGGGAAGTTCGAGCGGCGTTTCGTTCACGCCAGTTTGGGCAGGTTGAAATCAAGTGTCGGCACATACCGGTGCAGGTTGAAGCTCTGCGCCGCAAGCTGTCACTTGAGGGCAGCGACCCGGGGGTCTTGGTATTCGCTCGACAAGCCGGTCGGTCGCGCGCCGTGATTTGTCGACGGCTGACGGGTCGAACTGGCACGCCAATCAACTAAGCTGATGTGCCGCTCTGCGCGGAGTGAACACCCTCTGTTCTTTCATCGAAGACCTGACCGTGCTTGAAGAACAAACTGAGCTTTCCGATCAGCAGGACCTGCAGGCCGTCGAGCGATTGGCGGATGCGTTTCGTCGGATCACGCACGAATTGCATAAGGTGATCGTCGGGCAGGATGAGGTCATTGAGCAGTTGCTGGTGTCGATGTTCGCTGGCGGGCACTGCTTGCTGGTCGGCGTGCCAGGGCTGGCGAAGACGCTGATGGTTCGTTCGCTGGCTGAGTCGCTCAGTCTGGAATTCAACCGGGTGCAGTTTACTCCCGACTTGATGCCCAGTGACATCACCGGTACGGAAGTCATTCAGGAAGATCGCACCAGCGGGGCTCGCGAGTTCCGTTTTCTGGCGGGGCCGATCTTTACCAACGTCTTGCTGGCTGACGAAATCAACCGGACGCCGCCTAAGACTCAGGCAGCGTTGCTGGAAGCCATGCAGGAGCACCAGGTCACGGCGGGCGGCAAGCGACACAAGTTGCAGGAACCGTTCTTCGTGCTCGCTACGCAGAACCCCATTGAGCATGAGGGCACCTATCCGTTGCCGGAAGCTCAGTTGGACCGTTTCATGTTTCAGGTGTTCGTTGACTACCCCAGTGCCGACGAAGAGTTCGACATCGTGCGGCAGACGACAGCACCGAAGCAGACATCCATCGAGAAGGTCCTGTCTTTAGACGAAATCCTGGCACTGCAGGAGACGGTGCGACGCATTCCCGTCGCCGATCACGTGATTCGTTACGCCATGCAACTGGCTCGAATGACTCGTCGCGGCAAGGAGCAAGTCCCGGACTTCGTGCAAAAGTATGTCAGTTGGGGCGCCGGGCCGCGTGCGAGCCAGTACCTGATTCTCGGCGCGAAGGCGCGTGCCATGTTGCATGGTCGCCTCTTTGTCAGCACTGATGACGTGCGAGCGATCGCGGCGCCGGTGCTGCGACATCGCATCGTGACGAACTTCAACGCTGAAGCAGATGGGGTCACCGGGGATGAAATCGTCCGTCGCATTTCGGAAGTGATGGCAGTGAACCCCGCGCTAAAAGCAGCGGACGCCAAATTGCCTCAAATCTTCAGCAAGCCCTGATCTTAAATACTCTCTTGGGAGGACCGCTCGATGCTCACTGGTTGTCTCCGTGCAGAGAAGGTCGCTGCGATTGGCGTGTCAATGCGGCTCGTCCGCTGGGCGGGATGTCTGGTCGCCGCATTTTGGTGCTGGCTAAGTTGCAGCCAGGTAGCCCAAGCGAGCGAAGAGCTCCGGAATCGGCGCCCGAATATCATTTTCGTGATTACCGACGATCAGGGGTATGGTGATATCGCGGCGAACGGCAATCCGGTGATCAAGACGCCGAACCTCGATCGATTGCATCGTGAGAGCGTGCGATTCGAAGACTTCATGGTGAGTCCGACTTGCGCGCCGACTCGAGCATGTCTGATGACTGGCCGGCACGAGTTCAAGAACGGCGTGACGCACACCATTCTGGAACGCGAGCGACTGACGCCTGGTGCGACGACGTTGGCCGAAGTGCTGAAGTCGGCTGGTTACGCGACTGGGATTTTTGGGAAGTGGCATCTCGGTGATGAGCCGGATCGTTGGCCGAGCAAACGCGGCTTCGATGAGATGTTCATTCACGGCGCCGGCGGGATCGGGCAAACCTACGCCGGCAGTTGTGGAGATGCTCCGAACAACAGCTACTTCAACCCGGCCATTCTGCATAACGGCAAGTTTGTGAAGACCGAAGGCTATTGCACCGACGTCTTCTTTAGGCAGGCTCAGGCGTGGATTGGCGAGGCAAAAGGCAAGCAGCCGTTTCTGGCCTGGATTTCGCCGAATGCTCCGCACGGGCCGCTCGACTGTCCGCCTGAGTACGTGGCGATGTACCCCGATCAGCCGAAAAACGTCGCCTCCTTCTTCGGCATGATTACGAACATCGACGACAACATCGGCCGACTGCTGGCGAAACTGGAAGAGTGGAAGATTGATCGCGAGACGTTAGTCGTCTTCATGAACGACAACGGGGGTACCGCCGGAACGAAGGTCTTCAACGCGGGGATGCGCGGCCAAAAGGCCACTCAGTTCATGGGCGGAATTCGAGCTTCGAGCTTCTGGCGCTGGCCCGGTACTCTGAAACCGGCTTCGGTTACGAAGCTGACGGCTCACATTGACGTGCTGCCGACGTTCGCTGAGTTATCGGGAGCCAAGCTCTCCGAGAAGGCCAGCCAGCAGGTTGAAGGCCGGAGTCTGATTCCGCTACTGAGCGATCCCGCTGCTGAATGGAAGGATCGCACGCTGTTCACTCATGTGGGCCGTTGGGAGAAAGGTTCAGATCCGAACTTGGCGAAGTACTCGAATTGCAGCGTGCGGAATGCGCAGTTCCATCTGGTGGCGGTAAAGCCGGGCCAGTGGGAGTTGTTTGATCTCCAGAAAGATCCCGGTGAGAAAGTGAATGTCGCCGCTGAGCATCCGGCCGTAGTGGCGGATCTGAAGCAGGCTTACGACAAGTGGTGGAGCGAAGCCTTGCCGCTGATGGACAACGAGAAGGCGATTGGTCCGGAAGTGAATCCGTTCAAGGAACTTTATTGGAAGCAGTTTGGTCGTCCTCAGCCGACGAAGTGATGCGTGCGATTTGAGAGAGGAGTCGGCGAGTGGCAGTGTCGAGCAAACGACTCGTAGAAACCGACGTGCGGAGCCCGCAGGCTCAACTCTGGACCGTGCGGGCCGACACGACAGATGCTCGGGAGTGGCTGCGTGATGCGGCGGTTTGTCCGCTTCTCAAGCCCTATCAGATTCAACATCTGGGTGTCGCATTGATGCCGGCGCCCTTTGACATCGTGCGCACGAAGCTGGGTGGCAGCTACTTTCTGGCGAGTCTTGCCGGTGAGGGGCGGGTGCTCGTGGATGGCCGTTGGCAGCGTGTATCGCCGGGGCAAGCTTTCCTGTTACCGCCCGGTACGTTGCAGGCATTTCATGTGAGCGGCTCGCACTGGGACCATTGCTGGATCCGCTATCTGGAAGCTCCGGGACAGAAGCCACTGGCGACGGGCTCGTCGCCGGTACTGGCGAAGTTCGATAACGCGACGTTGCAACATGCCATTCAAGGGCTTTATCACGAGTGCACACGCGCCGCGACGCCGGCCCTTGTTGATCATTGGGTGCAGTTGATTGCGGGTTACGTCAAACAGTTCGCGGAGCCGGCCGGGCTCGATGAGCGAATCTGGCATTTGTGGGAAGCAGTGGAAGCGGACTTGACGCGACCTTGGATGAGCTGCGATCTGGCTCGCGTTGTTCATCTAAGTGAAAAGCAACTTGAGCGACTTTGCCGCCGCGAACTGGGACGCACCCCGCGTCAGCAACTGATCTGGCTGCGGATGCGCCGGGCTGCGGAACTTCTGCAAACCACGGACTCGAAGATTGAGGCAGTTGCGCGCGAGGTGGGCTATCAAAACCCCTTCGTGTTTTCCACAACCTTCAAGCGTTGCCTGGGCTGGTCGCCTTCAGAGTATCCTGGTCGACGATAAGCTTTCGTTGAGTTCGTTGGACGTTGTTCCTTTGTACGTTCTTGCGTTGAGGCATCTGCATGACCGCAATCGAATTCGACTCTCCCGAGCAGGTGGGTTTTGCATCGGATCGCTGGCAGCATGCGTGCGATCTGCTCAAGCAATGGTGCGAGAAGGGGATGATGCCGTCCGCCGGATTGATTGCCGGGCGAGCCAATTCGATGGTTAAGCCGCAACTCTTCGGCCATCACAAAGTGGACGGCAGCCAGCCGATTCGCAACGACGCGGTCTTCCTGATCGCGTCCATCACGAAGCCGATCGTCTGCGCCGCGCTGTTGATGCTGGTCGAACGCGGCGAGCTGACGTTGTCGGATCGAGTGATCGAGTATGTCCCGGAGTTCGGGAAGAACGGCAAGAACGGAGTGACGATTCGTAATCTGCTGACGCACACGTCCGGTCTGCCGGACATGCTGCCCAACAATCTCGATTTGCGCAAAGCTCATGCTCCTCTGTCCGAGTTCGCTGCTGGCACGTACGAGGAATCGCTGGCGTTCTCTCCGGGCCGCGGCGTGATGTATCAGAGCATGGGCATTCTGATGGTGGCAGAGATCATTCAACGCATCACAGGCATGACCTGCCCGGCGTTCATTCGCAAGGAGATCTTCGAGCCGTTGGGGATGATGGATTCGTGGCTGGGGGCTCCGGCCTGGTGGTTTGAAGGCAACGCGCCGCCAGCAGATCGCATCGCCGAGATCCGCGTTCCCGAGGATCACGTTGGTCAGGACTGGAACTGGAACAGCCGGTACTGGCGCATGCTGGGAGCACCGTGGGGTGGCTTGCTGACAACGCCGACGGATTTGGGCCTGTATTGCCAGATGATGCTGGGCAAGGGCACGCTCAAAGACAGAGTGATTCTATCGCCAGCGATGGTTGCAGCGTCGACTCGCAATCAACTGGAGTTCATGCCTGATGTTCCGGAGGCAGATCGTCGCTGCAAGCCTTGGGGGTTGGGATGGAGGCTGAATTGGCCGGCTCACAGCGCGAACTTCGGCGATGTGCTCGGCCCTCGCACGTACGGTCATTGGGGAGCCACTGGGACCGTTCTCTGGATCGACCCGGAGCAAGACGCGTTCTTCATTCTGTTGACAACTCAGCCGCAGGAGCCGAATGGATCGTTCCTGGCGCGGATCTCGAATGTCGTGGCTTCCGCATTGATCAAGACGCCGCGACGCATGGGATTCCACACGTCGCGAGAGAATGCCTGACCAACATCAGCTCCAGGCTGGATTCATCAACTGGCCTGACTTAACCACGCCGCCTTGCATGACCGCCAGGAACTTGGAGCGGTCCTGCAGCAGGGCGATGTCTTTGAGCACGTCGCCTTCGACGACGAGCACGTCACCGAGTTTGCCGGCCTCAAGCGTGCCGATCTGATCGCCGCGTCCCATGATTTCGGCACCGGTTTTCGTGGCACACATGATGACTTCGATCGGTGAGAAACCGACATATTTAACGAAGAATTCCAGCTCCTTGGCGTAGTCGCCGTGAGGGTTCCAGGCGAACCCATAGTCGCCGCCCATGCCGAGCCGTCCACCAGCTTTCAGAATGCGACGGGCACTTTCGGCACCGCCTTCCAGAGTCTCTTTGTGGCCGTCGATAACACGCTGCCCCATGCCGAAACTTGGACCGTGCTCGATACTGGCATGCTCAAAGTAGAGGGCCGGGACAACGGGGACGTCGCGCTGCAGCAGCAAGTCGAGAGCCTCGTCGTCCATGAATGTGCCGTGCTCGATCGCGTCGTAGCCAGCTCGCAGAGCATTCTTGATACCTTCCGTGGCGCGGCAATGGCCGGTTACTTTCAAGCCGTGGTTATGGGCCGTCGCGACAACTGCATGCATCTCTTCAAAGGTCATGCACAGCGTGTGGTGGTCGTTGATGTCGGGTGATGCCGCGTCGCCGGTCGGGTAGGTCTTGATCCACTCAACTCCATCCTTCACCAGCTTGCGCACTGCGGACCTTGCCTCGTCAGGACCGTTGACGAGCAGGATCAAACCCTCCATGCCGATCTTGCGGAACTCAGGATTCCAGTCCATAAGTCCGCCTGCACCGCAGACTTCACGGCCCGCAGTGACGAAACGTGGGCCGGGCATGAGATCGTTCTCGATGGCCTTCTTCATCCACACATCGATGTTGAAGAGGCTGCCACCACTGCGGGCTGCGGTGTAGCCGCACTCCAAAGCCAGCTTCATGTTGCAGGCGGCGAGAATGGTGACGTACTCGACCGGATATTTGATATCGAGGTCTTCCAACGCCGCGACGTTGAAGTAAGTGGGATGGAAGTGAGCTTCCACCAGTCCGGGTAGGATTGTGCCTCCCTTGGCGTCGATGGTGCTTACTTTCGCGGGGACGGGCGGAGCTTTGGCAGCCGGACCGGCATAGGTCACGACGCCGTCGCTGATGACGACGCAGCCGTTCGGAATTGCGGCGGCTCCGGTGCCGTCAACAAGCTGGCCGTTCTGAATGACGCAAACTCCGCTGGCTTTCTTCATCGTGGTGATCCTGTGTTGCGACTCTGAGGCGATGTCGTGCGACCCACTCCGGCGATCGTGTTGATTCGGGCGCCCGGCGGCTGGCGATTACTCGCGTGTGACGAACTCGTCGAGATTCAGCAGCACATTGGCGGTCAACGTCCACGCTGCCAATTCCGCCGGATCCGATTTGGCAGCAGGCTTCGATTCGCCTACACCGTTGATCTGCTTGGCCGCCTCTGGTTGAGCTTTGAAACGGGCTGTGTCTGCCGTGAGTCCTTCTCTCAGCAGCTTCAGTTCCACCGCTGACGGTTGCCGACCCAGACACAGATGAAAACCGAAGGCCAGGCGTGAGTCGGTCGTTGTTCCGCCTTCAGTCAGCATGCGCTCGCCCAACTTGCGGGCGGCCTCCACGAACGTCACTTCATTCAAGAGCGACAATGCTTGCAACGGCGTGTTCGTGCGCGAGCGTTTGACGGTGCAGATTTCTCGGCTCGGAGCATCGAATAGCAACATCGTCGGGGGGGCCGCGGTGCGCTTCCAGATGGTGTAGAGAGAGCGTCGGTAGAGACCTTCTCCGACCTCGTGCTTGTAGTTGCGAAGATCTCCATAGCGGCTGGTTTCATCCCAAATACCGTCGGGCATGTAAGGGCGCACGCTGGCGCCGCCGATCTTGTCGACCAGCAAGCCACTGACGGCGAGGGCCTGGTCGCGAAGCAATTCTCCCTGCAGGCGAATTCGTGGCCCGCGCGACAGCAGACGATTGTCCGGGTCGATCGTGACAAGCTTGGCGGCGTCGAAAGCGGGCAGGGCGATGCGCGAGGACTGCCGATAAGTTGCGCTCATCACAATGAGCTTCTGGAACGCTTTCATGTCCCATGCGCGGCGGGTGCCGTCGGTGCTGCCTTCAGCGAATTCGACAGCGAGCCAGTCCAGCAGTTCGGGGTGGCTGGGGTACTCCGCCTGAGATCCCAGATTCTCCGTGGTTTTCACCAGACCTGTGCCGAAGTATTTCTCCCAGATGCGATTGACCCAGACTCGGCTGGTAAGCGGGTGTTGCGGGCTGGCGATCCACTTCGCGAGTCCCAGTCGATTGAGTGATTCACCGACAGGCAAGGGGGGCAACATGGCGGGTAGCGTTGCTGGAACTTTGTCGCCGCGTTTGTCGTACTGGCCGCGCACGAGCAGGAAGGCGTCACGCGCTGGCCCCTCCTGCATCACCATCACGGTGGGCAGTTTCTTGCGGATCTCATCTTGTTCCTTCTTCGCTGCGGCGAGTGCGGTTTCAGCCTGCTTCAGAGGACTATCAACATTCGCGCGGAAGAACTTTTCGAGTTCTGCGCGCTGAGCTGGCGAACGCGCTTCAGTCGAAAGCGCCAAGATCGTCTTCAGCGAATCCGGGATCTGCGCACCGTCCAGCTTGACTGTCGTCGGCGGAAGGGACGTTGCGGAGAGGCGGAACCGGCCAATGTTATGGCCGTTGATGGCGCTGTGCTTGAGCTGCACGGTCAGCGTTGCGTCGGCGGGCACGGTGATCGGAGCATCAACCAGGAACATCGCTTTCTTGGGATCGCGATTGGTCGGACCGTCTACGGCCCAGCCTTGTCCGGGATTGCGGTCGATCACCAGCTTGATGTTCCAGCCTTGTTGCGAGTAGCTCGCTTCGGCTGTCTTGAACGTCGCGGCGCGCGGTGAATTCAAACTGGGCGCTGAAACTTGAGCATCGATGGCGCTCAGCACGAAGTTTCCGTTTGAGTATCGCCCCAAGCTCTGATTGGGCAGGCTGGGATCAGGCAGACATTCCAGCAGTAGTCCTGTGAAGGTGCCTTCCCCAAGCGGTGCGACAATCTGGTAGGTATCTGAATTCGGATTCGGTCCTGACGCGAGGTAAGTCCCGTCGGACTGTTTGGTAAGCGTCGCGCCACCCAGCGACTTTACTTCGGTCGCGTCCAGTACACGCCAGACGGTCTTTTGTTCGCTGAGCTGCGATTTGAAGCCCGGTTCCCATGCGGCGATCAGTTCTGGAAGTTGTTTGCCCGATTCGGCCACTTTCGACTCAGCGGCTTTGATCGCTGCGTCGGTTTTCGCGATCTGCTCATCGTATTCGGCAGTTGTCACCGTGACGGTGGGGGCTGTGTTCTTGGACTCACCCTGCAGCGTTCCGCTCTCGGTGATGTTATTGAAGAACGCGAAGAGGCCATAAAACTCCTTCTGCGTGATCGGGTCATACTTGTGGTCGTGGCAACGGCAACAGTTCAACGTCAGACCGAGCCATGTCAGACCGGTTGTTTCGACACGATCGATTACGGTTTCGACGCGCCATTCCTCGGCGATGATTCCACCTTCGCCATTCAATCGATGATTTCGATTGAAGCCTGTGGCGATGATCTGGTCGCGTGTCGCGTTCGGCAGCATGTCCCCCGCGAGCTGTTCGATGGTGAACTGGTCAAACGGGAGATTCTTGTTGTAGGCGTTGATCACCCAGTCGCGCCACGGCCACTGGAAGCGACTGCTGTCGACCTGGAAGCCATTGCTGTCAGCGTAACGCGCGTAGTCCAGCCAGCGGAGTGCCATGACCTCGCCGTAATGCGGTGAAGCCAGGAGCCGATCCACCAGTCGCTCGTAGGCTTGAGGAGACGTGTCAGCCAAGAAAGTATCGACCTCCGTAGGTGTCGGTGGCAGTCCCGTGAGGTCGAGAGTCACACGACGAATCAGCGTGATTCTGTCTGCTTCGAGGGATGGTTGCAGACCTTCTCGTTCAAGACGCGCGAGGATGAACTGATCGATTGCGTTCTTACCCCACGTCGTGTTCTTGGTCTTAGGAGCAATACCGCGAGTCGGAGCGATGAATGCCCAATGTCCCTGATACTCAGCACCCTCGTCGACCCAGCGGCGCAGGATCTCAATCTGCTGCGGTGTGATCTTCTTACCGGAGCTGGCAGGAGGCATGCGGAGGTCGGGGTCGGACGACTGCAGTCGTTTCAGCAGTTCGCTGTTATCAGCTTTGCCGGGAACGATAGCCGTCGCGCCGGACTCCGCCGCATGAGTGGCCTGCTCGCGAAGATCGAGTCGCAGACCCGCCTTGCGCTGCTTTTCGTCAGGGCCGTGGCATTGAAAGCATGCGTCCGACAGAATCGGCCGGATGTCACGATTGAAGGACAACTTTTCGGCGGCGGATGCGGCAGGCTCGATGTTGGCCATCAACGGCATCAGCACCAGTATTAAAACGCTGCAAACTCGAAGACGAATTGGCATGAGGCGGGACCTTCTTCGGCAGGCGAGTAACGCGAGGACGCTGGGTAACGGCAAGCGGAATCCAAAGTGTCCCCGATGCGGCGGGCGAGTCAATTGACGCTCAGGCGGCAAAATACCGGCAGGTGGTCTGAATAACCGTCCGCGTGAAACTTGTCGCCGCTGTAACTTCGCGACGGACGCGGAATGGACTTCTGGTTCCTCGCTTTGAAGAGCATGAAGTCTTCCTTCAGCGGTTGGCTGGAATCCGGCACCCAATTGACTCCACGACCATCCAGCATACCAGGCGAAAAGATCATCTGGTCGAGTACTTCCCAGCGATTGTTGTAGACGTAAGTGCCGTTCTCGCCTTCGGAGTGCAGTTTCCACATGGAGTTAAAGAAGATCCCGGGGCGTAGAGACTTGGAGTCGCCCCAAGTGCCGAGCGTCTTGCCGACGGCAGGTGATCCGGGCATCTCGTTGAAATCGCCCATCAGCATCACATCGGTTTGAGGATCCTGTTTCAGGAGCTCGTTGAGCCGCGACCGGACTTTGGTAGCGACTTTGTTCCTCTGTTCCTGAGTACTCATCTGCGATGGCCAGTGGTTGACCATCACGGTGAAGGGACGATTCTGAGTTTGTAGCTTCGCTTCGACGACGTCGCGTGTTGAGAAGTCGCTCATGTCCACGAATCGAACCGGGTTGGCGAGCTGTGTTAATTTGGCGTCGTGAATCAGGGCACAGTCGATGCCGCGACTGCTCTTCGAGTCTTTATGCAGAATGTGATAGTCGCGCTTCAGCGGTTTCAGTTTCGCAACCAGCATCTCGACGACCACACGATTCTCGATCTCGCACAGGCCAAGTACGTCGGGGCCGCGTCCTTGATTCATCTTGCTGATGACGCGAGCGAGATTGTCCAGCTTGATCTCCAGCCGTTCCGCGGACCATTCCTTAGTGGCTGTCGGCGTGAATTCCTCATCGCCTTCAACTGCGGGATCATCCTTGGTGTCGAAAAGATTCTCGACGTTCCAGAACGCGACAAACACTTCAGCAGCACTACAGGTACTTTGGCTGATCAGGTTCAACCAGAGCGCGAAGCAAAAGATTGGCCACGTGAGAAGAGGGTGTGGTAACGGCATGACAATATGCTTCCTTGAGGCCCGGAATTACTCCCAATAACTCCGTAGCGTAACGCTTGGGATGATGCTTCGACATTCGTTGCGATGGCTTGTGGCTGACATTCGTTCGAGAGAACTTCTCTTGCGTCAGTCCTCGTTTGTATTCAGGCTGACTTCATGACTTTGGAACAAGCGATCGATCTCGCAATTCAGCATTTTGAGCAAGGCCAGTTCGAGCAGGCGGAAGCCATTTGCCAGGCGATTCTCCGGGCGGTGCCGCGGCACGCTCAGGTCAGCCAAATCTTGGGGGGCATTGCGTTTCGCAGGGGAGACTTGGCGAACGCAGAGCGACACTTCCGCGACTGCACGGTGATTGATCCGACCGCTGCTGATTACTTCGATAACCTGGCGATGGTTTTGAACGCGCGGTGCGATCCCGCCACTGAAGCTGCGGCTCGAAGTGCGTTGGCGATTGATCCCAGGCACGTCTCCGCGTGGAATCATCTGGGATTGGCCCTCCGCCAGCAGCGCCAGTTCGCGGCGTCGGAATCGGCTTTTCGCTCGGCGCTGGCGATTGCGCCGGCAGCGGTGCAGGTGTTGAACAATCTGGCGAATCTCGTTCGAGATCGCGGTCGAGCTGCGGAGTCGGAGGCCATCTGTCGAGCGGCATTGCAGCATCGTCCGGACGTCGCCGAACTGTGGCTGGGGCTTGGTGCTGCGTTGCATGATCAGCATCAATATCAGGCTGCTGTCGCCGCGTTTGACGAGTGTTTGCGGTTGCGTCCTTCGTTGGCTCAGGCGGCGTTTAACCGTGGTGCGTCTCTGGAAGCGATGTTTCAACTGGCTCAGGCGGCTCGCAGTTACGAACGCGCGATTTCTGTGTCGCCCGGGCTGTTGACGGCGTGGAACAACCTGGGAGTCGTGCGGAAGCTGCAAGGGCAACTGGAAGTGGGGCGACGTTGCTTTGAACATGCCCTGCAGTCGAAGTCCGATTACATGGTGGCGCACACGAATCTACTGGCCACTCTGCAGTGCGATCCTGAGGTAGCACCAGAAGAATTGCTGGAAGCGCACCGTGAGTGGGACCGACGTCACGCCGCGCCCTGGTCTGGCAGCGAGCACTCTCGATTACATGGTGATTCAACGCGACCGCTGCGCGTCGGGTTTGTGTCGCCTGATTTCGGCAATCATCCGGTCGGACGTTTTCTCATCCCGGCGTTTGAGCATCTGCCGAAAGACATCGAAACATTCTGCTACTCGGATCGTCCACACGCGGATGAGATCACTCGGCGGTTTCGCACTGCATCGAGTAGATGGCGAGATACTCGTCTGCACTCTGATGAAGAGCTAGCGGAACTCATTCGTCAGGATGGAATTGATGTGCTCATTGATCTCGCCGGGCACACGGGGCAGCATCGGTTGCTGGTGTTTGCTCGACGTCCGGCCGCTATTCAGGCCACGTGGATTGGCTATCCAGGTACCACGGGCTTGGCCGCGATGGACTTCATCATCGCGGATCGAGTTTTGATTCCTGACGAGCAGAGGGCGTTCTATTCAGAAGAGGTCGTCTGGCTGGATGGGCCGTGGGTTTGCGTTGAGCCGCCTGCCTTTGCGGATGACGTTGAGTCCTCTGACAGTCCTTGTCTGATCAAAGGTTATGCGACGTTCGGCAGCTTCAATAAGCTCGACAAGACGACTCCTCAGGTCTTGAAACTGTGGGCAGAGATTATGCGACGCGTTCCCAATGCTCGGCTGGAGCTGCGCAACTCGGGATTGGCAGATCCAGAGACGCGGCAGGGGATCATCTCGGTTCTCGAAGCCGATGGCGTGGATGCAACTCGCATTGAGTGTCACGGCTGGTCGAGTCATCGCGAGATCTACAACGCTTATCGAGGCATCGACATCGCGTTGGATACGTTTCCGTTCTCCGGTGGTGCAACAAGTGCGGATGCTTTGTGGATTGGAGTTCCGGTCGTCACGTTGGCGGGAGACACTTTGGCTGGTCGACAGACGATGAGCATGCTGCTGCATTCAGGAGTTACCGAGACGGTTACATACTCGCTGGACGAATACCGAGATCGAGCCGTTTCGCTAGCCGGAGATCCTCTGGCACTCAACGAACTGCGAACTCGCGTGCGCACGGCCTTCCGAAACGGTCCATTGTGCGATGCGAGTAGGGCAGGGGAAGCATTAGGACGCTGGCTCAAGGACGCTGTCAACAAAAGAACTTGAGCCAACCAGGTCGGGTATCAAACCTACGAATCAAGCGCCGCTAACGCATTTCTAAGGATCGCCGAGATTGCTACGGACTCGTTGATTTCGGAGCTGAGATTGTCGCTCAGATCGTCGTCTCCCTCGTTGCCGGCAATACGGTCGTTGCCCGCCATGCCGCGTTCGAGATCGTCCCCGTCCCCGCCGATCAGGGTGTCATCACCGGCGTTGCCGTAGAGCGAGTCATCGCCAGCATCGCCCAGCAACGCATCGTTGCCGCCGCCGCCGATGAGTGAATCGTGACCGTCGCGGCCAGCGAGTGCGTCGTTGCCGGAACCGCCATCCAGCGTGTCATCGCCTTCACCCGCGTTGAGCGTGTCGTTGCCGTTGCCGCCGACGAGGTAATCATTGCCAGAGCGGCCAGTCAGGCGATCAGCACCTTCACCGCCGTTGAGCACATCGTCACCGCTGCCACCGTCGAGCAAGTCATCACCGGTGAGGCCATAGACGCTGTCAGCACCGGTACCGCCTTCGAGGGTGTCGTTACCGCTCAGGCCAGCCAGAAGGTCATCATCCGCGCCGCCCTGAATGCTGTCGTTGCCCAGATCGCCGTTCAGGGTGTCGCCGCCATCGTTACCTTGGATGATGTCGTTGTCGTTGCCACCGCTGATCGAATCGAGGCCCGCGCCACCCACCAGGCTGTCGGTTCCACCTTCACCCGTGATGACGTCGTTCCCGTCACCGCCGCGCACTGTGTCGCTGCCGCCAGCGCCATTCAGAGAATCGCGTCCCGCGCCGCCGGTGATGGCATCGTTGCCGTCACTACCCGTGGCTCGCAGCACCACCAGCGAGTTCGTTTGGTTGCTGGCGTTGAGAGTGTCGTTGCCGATGCCGAGATCAACCGACAGCAGGGTGACAGTGGTTGGATCAGAGAGGTCCTGGATCGTGACGGTGTCATTACCGGCGCCGGTCAGAATCTCGACCGTATCGAGCTGACTGAGGTTCGAGCCGACCAACGGTCGGAGCACAATCTGGTCGATGGTGCTGCCACTGGTGAGCACCAGCCGCACTTCACTGCCACCGCGTTTGGTGGAAGTCACGACGATGGAATCAGCGGATGTCGTGCCAGTGACTCGCAGGAACTCGGTATCTCCGTCACCTGCGTCCAATGTGTCGTTGCCGAGGCCGCCATCGAGAATATCGCGGCCGGCGTCGCCGTTCAGCAGATCGTTGCCAGCATCGCCATACAGTTCATCGTTGCCAGCGCCGCCCGAGAGTTCATCGTCTCCGGATCCACCGGAGAGGGTGTCACGGTCATCGCCACCGCTCATGGTGTCGTGGTTCGAGCCACCATTCAGCAGGTCGTTGCCAGCGCCACCATCCAGAACATCGGTATCATTGGAGCCCGTGAGAGTATCGTTGCCCGCGTCCCCAACGAGGGTGTCCGCAGCGAATACCGTTGAGCTGTCGCCGGACAAGAGAACGTCGTTTCCGTCCCCGCCCGAGATGACGTCTCCCCCGCCGCCGCCGTTGACGGTGTCATTGCCTGCACCGCCAGCCAACAGGTCGTCGTCACCGGCCGTCGAAGCCGCGCCGCTGGCGTTGCCGAAGATCTGGTCGTTGCCTGCGTCGCCCGCGATCGTATCCAGTCCGAGCCCGCCTGAGATGGTGTCGTTGTCAGCTCCACCGGAGATCAGGTCATCGCCGGCGCTGGCCGTGATCGAATCAGAGCCATTGTCGCCGCCGATGGTGTCATTACCGCGACCGCCCAGAATGTTGTCGTTGCCTTCGCCGCCGCGAATGCTGTCGTGACCGTCGCGGCCTTCTAGGCGATCAATGCCCAGATCGCCGACAAGCGTGTCGGCACCATCGCCCGCGATCAGAGTGTCATTGCCAGAGCCGCCGTCGAGGCTGTCGGCACCGGCGATACCGGGCAGTGCGACGTTTGACGACGAGGAATCGACATCGCGGGACTGCAGCAGGTCCTGCCCAGCGGCGCCGAACATGCTGTCTTCTCCGCCACCGCCAACGAGGGTGTCGTTGCCATCGTTACCGAGGATCAGGTCGTTGCCGGCACTCAGCACCAGCGAGTCCTGGCTGTCACCGAAGGCCTGATCGTTGCCGCCGTTAGCATAGATGCTGTCATTGCCATCGCCGCCCACCAGCGTGTCGTTGCCGGCCGCGCCGGCGATGATGTCATCGCCTTCGCCACCGAGGACCGAGTCATCGCCGGAACCAGCTTCGATGCTGTCGAAACCGCCTTCGCCTTTGAGCGTATCGGAGTCTGTATCGCCTTGAATGGTGTCGTCGCCGAGTCCGCCCAGTGCCGAATCGCGGCCTGACCCCAGGGAAATGAGATCGTCCGCAGCACCGCCGTTGACGGTGTCATTGCCGGCTTCACCGGAGATTGTGTCTTCATCATCGCCGCCGGTGATGCTGTCGTTCTCGGAACCGCCAGAGATCACGTCGCGGCCGTCCGCGCCGGAGATCGTGTCTGCTCCGCCGTCGCCGTTGAGCTGATCGTTGCCATCACCGCCGTTGATGACGTCAGCTCCGTTACCGGCGCGAACCGTGTCGTTGCCAAGCCCACCATTGATGGAGTCCGCGCCGTCGCCGCCCGTGATGGAATCGCCAGAGAATCCGCCAGTGAGCGTATCGTTGCCCTCATCGCCGTTGATCAAGGCTGGAAGGTCTGCGGCTCCGATGATGATGTCGTTGCCTTCGCCGCCCCGGACGTTGATGCTCGACGCGCCGCCGGTGAGACTAGTGTAGTCGGCTGCTGTCACTCCGCTGAGGTCGATCGTGTTGGCGCCGTTGCCGCCGCGTACGTTGATCTGTTGGACCGACGACGCACTGATCGTACCTAGACCGGCGAACCCGACGCCGTTGACTTGCAGCGTCACATTTCCGGCGCCGTTTGCGCTGACGGCGATCGTGTCGCCCGCGTTGGAGTTGATGTTCAACGCCCCGCTCACAAAGGCCGCGTTGACGGTGAGCATGTTGCGGACTTCCATGGTCTCGGACGGCCCGCAAACTCCACCAAGCTTGCCGCTGCGGCGTTTACGAGACGACTGGTATTTCGAGAAGCACTTGCCCAAACCGGAGAGCCAGGAGATCAGCACCACGGGATACCCTTCTTTTCAAGCCGCGAGCGATGCAATTCATCGCATCGGTGATCGGCAACAAACGGAGGTAGCCCACATCGAGCGGACGTTGACTGATAAGATTGATGCTCCACAGATGTCTGAGTTGCGGACGTCTCCGGTCGCGGAAACTTTGCCAGCATCGCGACGGTTGGCGATCGGGTTGTGCGCCCGACGTGCGGAACCCTTAGGATTCGATTGCGCATCTTTTGTTTTCATATTTCTGACGTCCTTGGCGACTCAGAGCATCTCAGCCATTCAGCAGTGAGAGGTAACATGCAGAAGTGGATTTGCACGTTGTTGGCTTGGAGTCTGTTGGCGGTATGCAGTTGGGCCGAAGATCCGGCCCAGCCCGCGGCGCGGACTAAAGAGTATCCCTGGATGTCCGTCGCCTCGTGGAAAATGAGGCATGAGAAGTTTCTGGCTCGCGCCAAGCAGGGGGACGTTGATGTGCTGTTTCTCGGAGACAGCATCACGGAAGGCTGGGGAAACAACGCGGCCTGGCAGAAGCATTTCGCGCAGCGGAAGGCGGCGAACTTCGGAATCGGAGGCGATACGACACAGACGGTTCTGTGGCGCATCACCAACGGCGAAATTGACGGCATCAGCCCGAAGGCGGTCGTGCTGATGATCGGGACGAACAACTTCGGCCTGCATAACGATCAGCCCGCTGACGTGGCGCGGGGCGTAAAGACTGTCGTTTCGACGTTGCGCGAGCGATTGCCGAAGTCGAAGATCCTGTTGTTCGGAGCTTTTCCGCGCGACCAGAAGCCTGACACGGATTTCCGCCGCCGTATCAAGACGCTCAATGAGGAACTCGCCAAATTGCAGGATGGCGAGCATGTGCGCTTCCGAGACATTGGTTCGAAGTTCCTGGCGGAAGATGGAAGTCTGCCGAAAGAGCTGATGCCCGATTACCTGCACTTGTCGGAGAAGGGCTACTTCATCTGGGCTGAGGAAATTGTGCCTGTCTTGAAGCCGTGGTTGGAGTAATCTGACGCTTTGCGGAGTCTCGGCAGTCATGTGGTTTCAAACTCTGCGAGGTGAGCATGTCGCGCTTCCTGAGTGGGCTGGTCGGTGGATTCGTGTTGCTGGCGGCGAACGTTGCCAGCGCGCAGTTGGTGATTCAGCAGCCGGTCGTGTCGCAGTTTGGGGTTGGGACAGCGGTCCTGGTTCCAGATCGTGGCACCCTGTTTTTAGGTGGGGTGAGCTACGGCGCGGAGTCTCGATTCTTTCCCGGTCCCGGTCCTTGCTGCTGCCGAGGTTCATCGATTGGACGGGAATTCGGTTCAATCAGCCTGACGACTTCGGTCTGGATTCAGGACCTTACTGAGATGGATCGACTGGTCCTGGAAGCGGCAGAAGAGGCCGCTCCTGTCGCTCCTCCGCGGCTGGAAGGCAGGGCAGACGCCGCATTTCGTTTGTTCGCCCGCCGTCCTGCTGTGGCGAAGGAACCTGTTCCGCCGATGCCGCCACTGGAGCCCGTGGAATCTGACGAGCAACGGAAGCTGAACGATCCCGATCGCGCCTGGCGTCTGGGTCAGGCGGCCGAGGCCAATGCGAAACTAGGCGTGGCGAAGTTGCATTATCAGCACGCGGCGCGACTGGGTTCTGTGGCGGCCGCAGCGCGGCTGAAGGAGCTTGGTCGACGCTGATTTTTCTAGCGGCCGCGTTGCGAGTTGAGTTTTCCGAAAGCGTTCTGACCTGGTGATTGCGTCTGCATTGTGGAGTCCGGTTTCATGCGGAGAGTGGCACTCGCGGGACTTGTCGGAGTAATGGTTGCCTTCGTCGCGGTTGGCTTGCGTGAGCATCCGCAGGCTGCCGATGCGCCCGCTGGCCGCGTGGACTTCAGTCGTGAGGTGCGTCCGATCCTGATGGGTCGCTGCGTGAAGTGTCATGGCGCCGATCAGGCCGAGTCTGGACTCAGGCTGGATCAGTTGGAGTTCGCAACTCGGAAGTTGGAGTCTGGCCGCTTCGGAGTTCTTCCCGGCAAGTCGAGCGAAAGTGAGATCATCCGTCGCATCACCGAGACTGATACTGACCTCCGCATGCCGCCCGATGGACCTCGGTTGCCGGAAGCCGAAGTACAAACTTTGAAACGGTGGATCGAGCAAGGGGCTAAGTGGCCGAGCCACTGGGCGTATGAGCCGATTCAGCAAGTTGCGATTCCCGAAATGTTGAGTCAACAGGTTCACCTATCAGAACCTATTGACGTCTTTATCGAATTGGAACGTCGCAAGGCGGGATTGCAGGGCGCTCCGCGAGCCGACAAGCGGACTTTGATCAGGCGTGTCTACTTCGATTTGTTGGGTCTATCCCCCAGTTCGGAAGAAGTTGCCGAGTTCCTCGCTGACGAGTCGCCGGATGCCTACGTGCGATTGGTCGATCGGCTGCTGGCGAGTCCTCACTACGGCGAACGTTGGGCTCGGTATTGGATGGATGTCGTGCACTTTGCTGAGACTCACGGGCACGATCAGGATCGACCTCGAGATCATGCCTGGCCTTACCGCGACTATTTGATTGGAGCATTCAATGATGACACTCCGTATGGGCATTTCATACGCGAGCAACTCGCGGGCGATGTGATTGCCCCGACGGATCCGCGATCGATTGCGGCGACTGGCTTTCTGTCGGCCGGTCCTTGGGATGAGAGTTCGTTGCGAGACATCCGCGACGACACGCTGGATCGAGAGATCGCCCGGTATCTTGATCGCGACGACATCGTCACGACCGTGATGCAGACCTTCGTCAGCACGACCGTGCAATGCGCGCGTTGTCATGATCACAAGTTCGATCCGGTCAAGCAGAGCGACTACTACGCGTTGCAGGCCGTCTTCGCCGGTTGCGACAAAGGCAATCGCAAGTACGACCCGGATCCTCGCCTCGCTACGCGCCGTCGAGAACTGCTGGCGGAGCAGCAGCAGATTCCGCAATGGTTCGCTCAGAAGGCGGATCGATTGTTGGACAGCAAGCTGCAGGATGAAGTTGCAGCTTGGGAGCAGCAGCAACTCAAGGCATCTGCGTCGTGGAAGGTGCCAGAGATTCTCGCGCTGCAATCCAGCGGTGGAGCGACACTGACCAAACAGTCCGACGGGTCGGTGTATTCAGAAGGCATGCGGCCCGAGAAGGATATTGTCACGTTGACACTGCGCAGTCCTGTCAGCCGGGTGACTGGTCTGCGACTGGATGTCTTGTCGGACGATCGGCTGCCGCACAAAGGGCCGGGTCGGCAGGACAACGGCAATCTGCACCTCAACGAAGTCGTCGTGATGGTGCAGGATGAGGAGACATCCAAGCCTGAGCGTCGCGTGGAGCTGATGAATCCCAAGGCGGATTTCGATCAGGCGGGCTGGTCGATTGATCGCGCACTGGATGGAAATCCCGGCACTGCGTGGGGCATTTATCCCGAAGTTGGAAAGTCGCATCGGGCGGTGTTCCACTTCAAGCAGCCCGTCGAATTAGCTGCGGGAGCGCGGTTGAAAGTCGAACTGCATCAGGTACATGGTGCGGGCCACTTGATCGGTCGAGCGCGCGTTTCTGTTTCGGACACCGTGGGTTCCTTGTCTCTGGACGTTGTTCCTAGCCACATCGAACAGATTGTGGCGACTCCGAGTTCGCAGCGCTCCGACGATCAGCGCCGCGAGTTGGCAGCGCTCTATCTGCAGCAGCGGTGTGCTCATCAACTGGCGGAACTGCCAGCACAGCAGATGGTGTACTGCGGTGGCAGTCAGTTTGAGGCGGATGGATCGTTTCGGCCGGCAGCAACACCGCGCATGGTGAAGCTGTTGCATCGAGGAGATATCACTCAGCCGCGCGATGTCGTGCCGCCAGCCGCGTTGCAGATGGTCAAGAGTTTCGCAGGAGTGCTTCCCGCGACACGTTTGGAAGGCGATGCAGATCGACGGGCAGCGCTCGGCGAATGGCTCAGCGATTCGCGCAATTCGCTGACGTGGCGGTCGATTGTGAACCGCATCTGGCAGCAGCACTTCGGTCGAGGGATCGTGGACTCGCCGAACGATTTCGGCGGGATGGGTTCTGCGCCGACTCATCCGGAGTTGTTGGACTGGCTGGCAACGCGGTTACTGGCCCATGAGGGATCTCTGAAGGCATTGCACCGCGAAATGGTGACTAGCGACACGTACTGCCAGTCATCTGCTCATCGCGACGATGCAGCACGTCTGGATGCTGACAACCGCCTGCTGTGGCGCATGAACCGTCGTCGGTTGGATGCAGAGTCAATTCGGGACGCGCTGCTGCGAACTTCTGGCACTCTGGATTTGCGTATGGGCGGAGCGTCTGATCGGCAGTTTGTGCTCTCGCCGGGTATCCATGTGACGCCGAACGTCGACTACGTCAGCTTTGACGTTAACCATCCGTCAAACTTCCGGCGGAGTGTTTATCGCTTTCTCTTCCGCACGTTGCCCGATCCCTTCATGGAGACGCTCGACTGCCCGGATGGTTCGCAACTAATTCCCGTGCGCGGCGAATCGATGACAGCGCTGCAAGCCCTGGCCACGCTAAATGACAAGTCGCTGATTCGTCTCTGCCAATTGCTCGCCGAGCGAGCCAGCCGTGAATCAGCCAAGGCTTCACCGGATCACGTGTTCGCGCTCTATCGCAGGATCTTATTGCGCGAACCGAACGCCGAAGAACATTCCGCATTCAAACAGTACGTCGCGAAGCACGGGATGGCGAATGCATGCCGCTGGCTGGTCAACAGCAACGAGTTCATGTTCGTCGACTGAGCCGTTTCGCGATCCGCCAAACAACCTGTCGTTACTGTATCAAAGAGTTCAGCCTTCGAGCCCTTGCATATAAGCCGCTGTGACCGGGAACTTTGGACGAGCAAAGATTTCGGCCGCGGGTCCGTACTCGACCAGATGCCCGCTGCCATTGGCGTGCCAGAACATCGCGACCTGATCGGCGATGCGCTTCGCCTGAGGCAGGTTGTGAGTCACCATCACAATCGTCGCGCGGGTTCGTAGCGACTTGATCAGTTCCTCAACAGTGCGGGAAGAGAGCGGGTCGAGGGCGCTGCATGGCTCATCGAATAGCAGCACTTCAGGTTTTAGTGCGAGCGCTCGTGCGATGCAGAGCCGCTGCTGCTGACCTCCGGAGAGAGCCAAGGCAGAAGAATCGAGGCGATTCTGGACTTCGTTCCACAGGCCGACATCCTGCAGCGTCTGCCGGATGATCTCGTCACGTTCATCGCGGTGCCGGATGCCTTGCTCTTTGAGCGGCAGCTCAAGGTTGCGCCGAATCGAAAGCGGAAACGGGTTTGGCTTCTGAAAGATCATTCCGACTCGGCGACGCAACGCGATCAGATCGATCTGGCTGCCAAAAACGCTTTGGCCGTCCAGCAGAACATCGCCCGAGATTTGACATCCGGCGATCAGGTCTGAGATGCGATTGATGGATTGTAGAAAGCTGCTCTTGCCGCAGCCTGAAGGTCCGATGATGGCTGTGATCTGACCTCGTGGGATTGCGATCGTCACGTCCCGGAGTGCGAGTTTGCCCGAGTACTGAATCGACAGGTTGCACGTCTCTATGGCGTTGATGGATGGTGACACTGTTGCCGTCATGGGTTTGTGACGACCTCGCGACGGAGCCAGCGATCAGTCGTCCAGGTGGCTGCGGCGTTAATGACCAGCAGCAGTGCTATCAGTACCAGCGCGGAAGCGTAGGCGTTGGGTTCGCCGCCGGGGACGTTCATTGAGAGGTCATAGATGTGGACTGACAACGCTCGGCCCGAATCCATCACTCCGCGCGGCATGCGGCTGGAATAGCCGCTGGTGAAGAGCAGGGCGGCCGTTTCTGCCAGAACTCGTCCGGCTCCCAGTACGAGACCCACGATCAATCCGGGCACCGCGCACGGCAGTAGAATGGAGAGCACGGTTCGTGTGCGACTCATCCCCAAAGCAGCGGCCGCGAGACGGTACTCATTCGGAACAGCTCGTAATCCCGCCTCCAGAGATCGGATGAGGATCGGCAACACCATGCAGGCCAGGGTTAGTCCCCCGGCCAGAATGGAGTAACCCAGTCCGAGCAGGTTGCAAAACAGGGCGTTCCCGAAGAGTCCAAACACGATGGAAGGCACCGAGGCCAGGACATCCAGGCTGCGTCCGACGAAGACGGACAGAGCGCCGCGAGTTCTCGTGAATTCGGACAACCACACGGCGGAACACAGTCCAAGCGGTACTGCAACGCTCAGTGCGACAAGCAGGATTAGCAGCGTCGAGATCACAATCGGCAGGATGCCCCCGGCTCGTCCAGCCTTGAGCGGTTCGGATGTCAGGAACTGCGGACTGATCTGTCCCATTCCATGTTGCAGCAGGTCACCGACGATCCACAGGAACATCAAGCTCACGCCGACCGCAATGCACCACATCACGCCCGCCGCGACTCTGTCTGATGTCGTTCGGCCTTGAGGAAGATTCAGCCGCGGATTTGTTGTGTGCACGGTCTCAAGCGACTCCCTGCTGAGAGTCGCGCTGGTGCATCCATTCCACAACACAGACCAAAGCAATGCAGATCAGCAGCAAGGCTAAGCCTGAAACGAACAGCGCGCTGCGATGCTGTTCGAGGGCATAACCCATCTCTAACGCAATGTTCGTGGTCAGAGTCCGTACGGGATCGAACAGCCCTCGCGGGAATCTGACGACATTTCCGCAGACCATGGCGACCGCCATTGTTTCGCCAATCGCTCGAGCTGCTCCCAGAACGACGCTGGTCGTAATCCCGGTTCGTGCGGCTGGGATCACAATATTTCTCACGATGGCCCAGCGGCCGAGTCCCAAGGCGGCGGCACCCTGCAGATAACTGCGAGGAACTGCGGCCATGGACGCTTCAATGACCAGCATGATTGTGGGCAGAATCATCAACGCCACAATCAGCATACCGGCCAACAGACTCTGCCCTGGCGGGTGCCAGCGTGCGAGCAGTGGCGTCAATACGACGAGCCCCCAGAAGCCAAACACCACCGACGGAATCCCGGCCAGCATTTCCACGAGATGTCGATAGCCGCTGGCGATTATCGGGGGCGCGTAGAACTGGCAAAACACTGCAGACGCCAAGCCCACTGGTGCTGCCAACGCGATTGCGCCAGCCGTGACAAGCAGCGTTCCCGCCACCATGGGTATTGTGCCAAAAGTTCCGCCATCAGCAGTTGCCGCTGGATGCCAGGTCGGATCGGTCACCAGGCGCAGGCCGATCGTGCGCAATGCGGGAATCGAATCGAGCCCCAGGAAGACAAGAATCAGTGCTGCCAAGGTGCTCACGAACAACGCGACGAGACGCAGCACAAAGTTGACACGCTCATCAAGGCTCGATCGGAACAAAGGACAGCTCCTTGATCAGATCGTGAACCGCTGGGGACTGTGCGAAGTCGATCAAGGCTTTGGCAGCGCCTTGGGGCTCGTCTTTCGTAACGAGGTTCAACGTGCGCGAGATCGGAAATGATCCGTTCGCGACGTTCTTGGTTGATGCTTCAGTTCCCTTAATGGGGAGTAGCTTGATGGACACACCGCTGTGGCGGTCGTACTCAGCCGTGCCGATCGAGACATAGCCAATCGCATTCGGGTTGCCTGCGACGGTCTTCACGCCTTGTTCGTTGTCGCCGATAACGACATCCGCCTGAATGTCCGGATTCTTGAGCTTGAAGTAGCCCGCGAAGACCTCGAGTGTGGATCGGCCTTCCGCCTTGTTGACGACGGTGATTGGAGCGTCGGACCCGCCCACTTGCTTCCAGTTCTTCGTTTTGCCGGTGTAGATCTCTATGATCTGTTCGTCGCTCAGTTCGGAAATCGGGTTGGTCTCGTGCAGGATGATGCAGACACCGTCACGAGCGATCTTGAACCGCTGCAGGTCGTTCTCGTCGTCCTTGAGATCACGCGACGCCATACCAATGTCCGCCAAGCCCTTTCGAGCGTCGGCGATGCCGCGCGAAGTCCCTCCCATCTGCACGTTGACTCGAACTTTGGGATGCTGTGATTCGAATCGCTTGGCGATCTCGGTCATCAGGGGACCGATCGTGCTCGCGCCGGTAACCTCAATGGTTCCCGAAAGCTGTGAGTCCGCTGCGCCAGCGTCGGCTTTAGTGGTCGGTGGCGGATTCTCAACACCTTTAGCGCATCCACCGATCAACAGCACAAGACTCCACAGCATCAACACGTAGCGGCGTCTGTCTGTCATCTTCTAGCGATCCTCTGCTCGCGGAGCGAAGAGCGGCTGACGGTAACTGAGGTCGTCAGCCTTACCGAAGGCTTCGCGGCAATGCTCTAAGCCATGCGATCTTACAAGCATGTCGCTCAAATGTATGTCTAACTGTTTTGAACCACAATCGCACGGAAGCAGTGCTTAGCGAGCGGTCCGAGGCTTGGCGTCAGGCTCGCAGCACGTCGCGCACGACGTTGCCGTGCACATCGGTCAGGCGATAGTCGCGGCCCTGGAAGCGGTAGATGAGCTTCGTGTGGTCGATGCCCAGGCAATGCAGCAGCGTCGCGTGCAGGTCGTGCACATGCACCGGCTTGTCGACGATGTTGTAGGAGAAATCATCCGTCGTACCGTAAGTCGTTCCACCCTTGATGCCGCCACCTGCCAGCCACAAGGTGAAGCAGCGGGGATGATGGTCGCGACCGTAATCCTTCGCGGTGAGTCGTCCCTGGCAGTAGACAGTTCGACCAAACTCGCCACCCCAGACGACTAGTGTGTCGTCCAGCAGCCCGCGTTGCTTGAGGTCGCGAATCAATGCCGCGGAAGCGCGGTCAGTGATCTTGGTCTGAGTTTCGATGCCTTTGGGCAGTTGCAGGTGATGGTCCCAATCGCGGTGGAACAACTGCATGAACCGCACGCCGCGCTCGGCCATGCGTCGCGCCAGCAGGCAGTTGTAGGCATAGGTTCCTGGCTTGCGAGCGTCCTCACCGTACAGTTCAAAGGTGCTGGCCGGCTCCTGGCTGAGATCGGTGAGTTCCGGCACAGATGTCTGCATTCGGAACGCCATTTCGTACTGAGCAATCCGAGTGTTGATTTCGGGATCGCCCGCGGATTCAAACTTGAGCTGATTCAGTGCCGCGATGTCGTCCAGTTGCTGCCGTCGAATGTCCGACGTGATGCCTTCAGGATTCGACAGGAACAACACGGGATCGCCGACCGAGCGGAACTTCACGCCTTGATACTTCGACGGCAGGAACCCGCTGCCCCACAAGCGATCGTACAGCGGCTGGCCTCCGGAACCCGAGATCATTGCCACAAA
The DNA here is from genome assembly GCA_021732995.1 of Planctomycetaceae bacterium. Classification (GTDB taxonomy): domain Bacteria; phylum Planctomycetota; class Planctomycetia; order Planctomycetales; family Planctomycetaceae; genus AM-0621. The sequence continues at coordinate 59,959 of JAKFWA010000054.1, forward strand.
CGCGGGTAGGTCGTCATTGTCACTGCCTAGTCCGTAAGCCAGCCAGGCTCCGATGCTGGGACGTCCGGCCAATTGAAAGCCGCTTTGGAAAAACGTGACCGCCGGGTCGTGATTGATCGCAGTGGTGTGCAGCGTTCGGATGAAGCACAAGTCATCGACCACGCTCGCGGTGTGAGGCAGTAACTCGCTGATGTTCGCTCCGCACTCGCCGTGCTTTGCGAACTTGTAGATCGAGGGAGCAATCGGGAAACGCTCCTGGGTTGCCGTCATGCCTGTCAGCCGCTGGCCCATGCGAATTGAATCTGGCAGGTCCGTGTTGCCTAGCGACTTGAGCTGCGGCTTCTCGTCGAACAGATCGAGTTGCGACGGGGCTCCACTTTGGAACAGGTAGATAATCCGCTTCGCAGTCGCTGTCTGGTTGGGGAAACCCTTGAGTCCGGGCGCGTTGGCCCGTTCAGCGGCGAACGTACTCGATGGATTGAGCAACGAGGCGAGAGCGATCGTGCCCAGGCCACCCGCCGAATGTTGGAGAAACTCACGGCGAGCGTGATTGAACGCGAGTTGTTCCTGATCGGTCATGGTCCGTCTCCGCCACCTGTCGAGCTGCAATACCTATTAGTGTGACAGTGAAACGGATCGGACGGGAGAGATCGAGCCCAGCAGGCGATTCCGGAGTTAACTTGGCGTCAAATTGGTCCTGCCAGCCGCAAACCTGCGAGTTGCCAGGTTCTGCCAGCGTTTGACCCACTCGCGGACGACATGCGGTGGCAGAAAAGCGGAGTTGGCGACGAGCATCGCCAGCCCGAACGTCATCATGCCAAAGCACGTTGCGATACCCATGTGAACGGCAAAGCCAATACTCAACGCGATCGGTCGCGTGCGCGGATGCCAGATCAACGCACAGTAGCTGACCTCCCACACGATCGTGATGTGTGTGAGCACATTAATGAGAAGAGGCCAGTGGGCGAGCCACGTGAGATCAACGGTCTGGTACTCCTGATTCGCGATCGCTCCCCACAACGCGCTGCCGTTCCACCAGGTGGCGCCCTTGAGTTTCGAGACACCCGAGAACAAGTACAGAACACACAGATGCAGTTGAATCAGTCGAGTTGAGATGTTGGTTCGGACGCTTAGCTGTGCAGGAAGGTTGGTATTCGTGGATAAAAACCGGTCCAGCGAGAAGCAATCGCCAGGTCGGCCGACGATGAGATACAGCGTGACGAAACCGAGGACCTGATCGAACCCGTACAACGCCGCCGGATTGCGATGCACGTAGGCGGTGAGCAATACAAAAGCGGCAATCGAACTGGCCTGAGTGAACAGTCCTAGCGCCAGGCAGATCGCGTTGATGGTGGCCACGGCGTGAACCAGCCCGATCAGCGTCGGCGATTCATCGATCAGCCACAGCGGGCTCCAGGCGGCCCAGTGGTCTTGAACGACGGCCACTGCTGACGCATCCAGCCAACTGCTGGGTCCGAAGAATGCCTCAGTCCCCAACGCCCAGACGAAATGTGCGTAGGTCAGGAGCAAGCCAATCGTGATACGGACGAAGGCCAACGTGCTGCCGTCGGCGGGAGTAAACCAGAATCGGTTCCAGCTCTCGGCTAATCCACGCACTGAACTGCGGAGTTCGCTCATTGCAGCTCCTCGATGCTCGCCACTTCGAAGACTGGTTCGGCAGTCAACGGCAGTCGTCGCGGTTCAGGTAATGCTGGTTCTGGTTCGAGAGGCTGTAGTGGGTCCTCAATTGTCGGAGCGACCGTTGCGGGGCTCGCGCCTAGTACGAACTCGCCGAGTGAGCGTTCTGCGATGAACTCAGGCGCGTCGAGCGGCTGGCCAGCACGTACTTGCTCCGGCGTCGGGATGTAGTGGCGTCGCAGGTAAAGCCGGGTTCGAGTCGCTCCATGCTTGGTCATCAGGTGATTGGCAAATGATTGCGAGAGCACTTTGAGAGCAGGTGTCGGTTCGTCTTCGACGGCAAGGCGGTTCGCGTATTCGGACAACATGAAATGGCGGTGATACAGCAGTCGTGGAGCGTGTTCGTGCGGGCTCGGGAAGATGCCTTCAGCCGTGCTTCCATCGGACAGGTCCAACTCATATCGCACGAGGTGACTGGGGCCGGGATCGGGGGCGAAGAAGTGATAACCGTGGTTGAGATACAGAGCTTCCAGATACGGGCGGAAGCCTCGCCACAGAGTCACCCACAGGGGTGCGGCAGGATCCATCGACATCGGGGCGGTGACAACTGCCAGCAGATGCAGGGCGAGCGCGACTGAAACGATCCAGCGTACTCGTGGCGAGAGAGCCGACGGCGCCGACGCAGGTTCGTTCGGACTGCGAGTTGAGGGCGAGGTAGTGGCCACAATGACGGATCTCGGTACCTGAAAGTGGAAGGGACCCATAAGGTCTTAGCTCGACCCCATCGATTTGGCAGGCCGTTTCGGATGCAGCGACGACGAGCCTTCGGGATAAGAATCCGTCCGCGCACGTTGTGACGGCTGATCCTGAACTGCGAGGATTTCGGCGTCCATGAGATGGCGCGACTATGAGGGATGTTGCGGTCGTATGACTGGTCATGAACGACTATCAGCGCTACATCAGTGTCTGGCTGAGGCCCGCTGATCTCGCATTTCGAAAGGCACTTTCATGGCGAATCGCACTGCTGGAGTCGTCGTTGCTGTTGCGTTACTGGTTACTGCCAGTCATTGGTTGCGAACCACTCGGTCGGAGGTTGGTCCGACCGGGCTGGCTGCTCAGGATCGCACGACAGCACAAACTTTGTTGCCCGGAGCTCGCGCCGAGATTGACGCGGCCAAGTTCCCTTCATTGCAGGCTGCATTCGATGCGATTCCGAAAGAGGGCGGTGTCGTCCGCATTCCGCCGGGAACGTTTGAGATCCAGCAACCTTTGGTGATCTCTCGGTCGGATGTCCTCATTCAGGGCGCCGGCACGGCAACGCACATCAAGAATGTGAATGCCGACGGTGCCTCAGCCCTGATCGTGAAACATCCCGACGGCGACAAGGCAAAGGCAAACGACAAGCTGTGGCGCGTGATGCTCAGCAACTTCCGCATCACGGGAAATGAGAAGTCGGGCAATGGCATCGAGGCCATAATGGTCAACGAGATGTTCATCCAGGGCGTGACCGTCAGTTATCACGGCGGCGACGGCATCAAGCTCGACCGTTGTTACGAGGATCCGCGCGTCAGCGACTGCCTCATTACCTACAACAAACAGACAGGAGTAAATCTGCCCGGTTGCCACGACATTGTCGTTTGCGGCAATCAGTTTGAAGAGAACCGCGATGCGCTGCATTGCTTCGATTCATTCAACCTGTGCTTCACTGGCAACTGCGTAGACGATCATCTCGGAGACGGTGTGGTTATCGAAAACACCTACGGATCAGTGGTGTCCGGAAACATGATTGAGGAGTGTGATGGCCGGGGTATTGTGCTGAATCGCGACTGCTACGGCATCACTCTGTCAGCGAATGTGATTGCCCATAACGGAGGCGGTATTGACCTGCTCGATGCCCATGGCTGCGCGGTCTCCGCCAACACGTTCGTGCTGTTGAAGATGCCGCCCAAGGCGAAGGACGGCACTCAGCCACCGCAGCTCGATACACGCTGTTTACGCATTGCGAAGGACAGCAGCCGCATCGCCGTAACGGGAAACAGCTTCTGCGACAGCTACGTCGGCGAAGGCGCCGTGAAACGCAAGATTGGCGATCAACTGGCGGGCGGTATTGCACTTGAAGGTACCCGAGATGTGAACATCACCGGCAACACGTTTTCCAGCTTGCCCAAGGCTGTTGAGTTGCGCGAGCCGAAGAGCGAGCACGTGCTGTTTTTAAATAATGTGTTGGTTGATTCCCCGAGCGATCACGAGCAGCTTGGAAAGTGAGTGGCGTCGCCGCTACGCCAAGATCGGTTGTACCACGTGGCCGTGGACGTCGGTGAGGCGATAGTCGCGACCGCCGTGACGGAACGTGAGTTTGGTATGGTCGATGCCCAGCAAATGCAGAATGGTTGCGTGGAAGTCGTGAACGTGGACGCGGTTTTCGGCGACGGTGGCACCAATTTCGTCGGTGCTGCCGTAACTGATGCCGCCCTTCACGCCACCACCAGCCATCCATGAGGAAAAGCAGGCACTGTGATGGCCGCGCCCCTTGGTGCCGTCGACTCCGGGCGTGCGACCAAATTCGGTGGTCCATACGACCAGCGTTTCATCCAGCATGCCGCGACGCTTGAGGTCCTTCAGTAAGCCAGCAATCGGCTGATCGATGACTTTGGCGTGATCGGCGTGTTCCGCCATGTTGCCGTGCTGGTCCCAGTTGTGACTCGAACTGCCGTCGATCAGTTCGATCATCCGCACGCCCTTCTCTGCCAGCCGTCGCGCGACGAGACACTTCCAGCCGAATCCGTCCGTTTGTCCGGGCTTCAGGCCATACAGAGACAACGTCTCGGCGGTTTCCTGTGAGATGTCGAAGGCGTCTCGCGCTTCCGTCTGCATATGGAAAGCAGTTTCGAAGGTGCGAATGCGGGCTGCCAGCTCCTGATCCGCACCACGTTCGGCGAGATGTTTTTGATTGAGCGTGTTGGCGAAGCCAAGTTCCAACTGCTGCACCGCTGCCTGAGGCGTGCGTCGATCAAGGTCCACAATCGGAGTTGGACCGGGGACCACGCGCACTCCCTGATGGTACGCGGGTAGGAAGTCGTTGGCGTAGACCTGCGTGCCGGCATAGGGCAACTGCTGAGCGAGCACCATGAAAGACGGCAGGTTGCGGTTCATCGTGCCCAGGCCGTAGCTCACCCATGCTCCGATGCTGGGGCGAGAGAAGAAGAACGAACCTGTGTGCATCGCGAGCGTGGCCTGATAATGCTCATTGTCGTCGGACTTCATCGACTTGATCAGCGCGATATCGTCCATGCACTCGCGTAGGTGAGGGAACAAGTCGCTGACCAGAGTGCCGCAAGTTCCACCCGGTCGAAACTGCCAAAGTGGCTTGAGCAGGACTCGTTGTTCATTCGACAGACCGCCGCCGACGCCCATCGTCTTGCCGTCAGCAGCGAAGAGTTTGGGCTTATGGTCGTACGAATCCATGTGTGACACGCCACCGTTGGAAAAGATGAAGATCAGCCGCTTGGCCTTCGCCGGTGCGTGCGGCTGCTTCGGTGCCAACGGATCGCCCGCGCCGCTGCCAGATGATGACTCCGCGAGCAGTTCGGACAGCAGTCCCGGCATCAACAATGATCCAGCGGCCATACTCCGCAGGACGTGTCGACGACCGGATTGGGGATTGAATTGCATGACAGTATTCCAGTGTGCGAGACGGCTTTGTCGTCTCGCGTTGTGTTTCGATCTCGGTGCGGCTTAGTCGACGTAGACGAACTCGTTGGTCCGGAAGAGTGATCGACAGAAGGCTTGCCAGGTTTGTTCGGTGAGTTGGTTATCACTGATGCCAGCGCTGCGAAGTTGAGTTCCAGTGGCTTGGAGTAGTTGTTGACTAGCCTGCTGTTCGTCTTCAGTGGGGCGGCGTCCGAGCGTCAGCCTGTAAGCCTTATCCAAACGGGCGGTGTCGGCTGATTCTTCTGACAAGAGTCGCTTGGTGAGTCCGACCGCTTGCTCATGCACGAAGGCATCATTGAGTAGATACAACGCCTGCAGGGGGGTGGTGCTGGTGAGCCGTTGCGGTGTGCTCGTGGATGGATCGGCGCCGTCGAAGATGGCCAGATACGGGTGTCGCTGGATCCGCTGAGTCATCAGATAGACGCTGCGGCGTTTGGTGTCGTAAGTCGCCTTGAAGGGATTGTGTTGAGTGAACTTCCAATCGGACTGCGGTGGAAATGGATGCGGTCCGCCGGGGGTTGGATCGAGGTTCCCACCGAGCAACAACAGCGTGTCCCGGATCGCTTCCGCATCCAGTCGCCGTCGCGGGAACGCGGACAGCCACTGATTCGTGGGATCAAGCTCTGCTGTCGCTGCCGCGCGATGGCTCGACAACCGATAAGTCCGCGACGACAGAATGAGCCTGTGGATCTTCTTAATCGACCAGCCGGATTCGATGAATCGCGTGGCCAGCCAATCGAGCAACTCAGGATGTGTTGGTGTCTTGCCTTGACGGCCAAAGTCATTGGGCGTGGGTACCAAGCCCTTGCCGAAGTGGTAGAGCCAGATCCGGTTCACCATCACGCGGGCGGTCAGCGGGTTGGACGGGTCGATAATCCAGTCGGCGAGTGCTCGGCGTCCGCTGCTGCCGTCATCATCCGTCATCGTCTTGCCGTTCAAGACGGATAAGAAGTGTCGCGGAACAACAGGCCCGAGCTTCGCCGGGTCGCCTTTGATCTGAACGGCCGCGTCATCAATGCTGGTGGACTCGGCGACAGCGTAGGCCAGGTCGAAGGGCAGTTCGGACTTACCGAAATCGGAGGCCCGCTTCTTGGCTTCGTTCAGGCGTTTTTCAACGTCCTTACGAGCATCGCCTTCCGCCGCCTTGCGTTCCTTTTCGAGCTGGTTGACCGTGGCCTCAAGTTCGGTTTGTCGCTGCTTGCGCTCGGACAACAGTCGCTCGGCCTGCTCGGGCGGGATTAGAGGAACCAGGTCGCGTTGCTTCTGTTCCAGTTCAATGCCCGGCCATGGATAACGCGTACTCTGAAAGATCCCGTAGAGCGCGTAGTAGTCGTCGGTGGGAATCGGATCGAACTTGTGATTGTGGCAGCGGGCACAATTGATGGTTGTTGCGAGGAACGTGCGACCCAGGTTATCGAGCGTGTCCTCAATGGTGAGGTGTTGCGGGTAATCATCGACTCGAGAACCGAAGCGTCGCGCGTTGGCGATATAGCCGGTGGCAATCAGCCGTTGCCGAGCTTGCTCCGGCGAGTCGCCGCCGAGCAGGTCTCCCGCCAATTGCTCTCGCACGAACTGGTCATAGGGCAAATCACGGTTGAAGGCGTCGATGACCCAGTTGCGGTAGCGGTACATCTGAGGGATGGGGAAGTCCGAGTTATCACCAGCGGTGTCCGAGTACCTTACCACGTCGAGCCAGTAGCGGCCCCAGCGTTCGCCATACTGCGGCGATTTCAGGAGCCGTTCCACGACGTTGCTGAAGGCTTCTGGTGACTGGTCAGCTACGAATGCGTCGATCTCTGATGGGCTCGGTGGCAGACCGGTGAGGTCGAATGTTACGCGGCGAATCAAAGTGAGTTTGTCGGCATCAGCGGCGGGTTCAAGCTTCTCCGCTTCCAGTCGATTCAGAATGAACGCGTCGATGCCGTTGGTTGGCCACTTGGATTTTTTGACCGCTGGCACCGCAGGCTTTTGCAAGGGCTTCAATGACCAGAAGTCTCGCGCCTGGTCCCAATTGATGGTCGACTTAGCACGAGCTTTCGCCGGAGAATCCTGTGAACGCGGATCGGGCGCGTTCATCTTGATCCACTGCTCAAGCGCCGCAATCTCTTCCTGAGACAGCTTGCCGTCCGGTGGCATCTTGAGATCAGGATCGGTGTGTTTAACTGCGGTGATCAGCAGGCTGCGTTCGACGTTGCCGGGCACGACGGCCGGGCCGGTGCTGCCACCTCGACGCATTGCTTTGCGAGAATCCACCAGCAGTTCACCCTGAATCTCTTTGGCGTCGGTGCTGTGACATTCGTAGCAGTGCTTCACCAGCAGCGGTCGCACATGGCGTTCGAAGTACTCAACACCCTCTGCGGTCAACTCGGATGGCAGCGAGCCGTCATGTTCGCCGCGCCAGATCTCAATGCCAGAAAAGTTGGCCGCGCCGCCTCGGCTGGTCAGGTGGATCTCGCTGTCTTTCGCTCCGCCTTTCAGAGTGACCAGCCATGGCCCGAGCCGCTCCCAGTGACCCGAAGTACCGCTCTGATACTGCCGCATGACTTCGCGTCCATTGAGCGAGATGTTGAATGTTTCCGAGTCATTGTCTTCCCAGACGTACAAGAACACCGAGTACTTACCGGCGGGGACGTTCTTCAACGTCACCAGATTGCCGCCCCAGCGGCTGCTGCGAATCATCAGAGCGCGTTGCGGGTCAGTCGCGGGGACAATCGGAACCTGCTGATTCTCAAACGCCTTGTCGCGGCATTCGTAGTTCTTCGAGTCCTTGCCTTCCCACTGGTTGCCGTCGATCACCACGGGTGGTCCGTTGAGATTGATGCCACGAAAAAAAGTCGGCGTTTCGTCGGCTCCAGCGGGGAGCGATGCAATCTGCGAAGTGAAAACGGCGACTATTAAACTGAGTAGGCAACAGAGGCATCGCTGCGAGGTTGCCGTCCGATGTGAACGCGTTGTCTGCGGCATTTCGCGAGCCTTATCCGGGCGTGGTGGTGAGGCTGGACCTGATCGAATTTCCGGCGAACAGGGAAGTTTATCGCGTCAGCAAGGCGGCAGTCATCCCTGTCCGCAACTAGAACTTCCATGCTGCCAGGAATCGAAAGGCTTGTATCCAGATCTCTAGCGAATGGAGCTATCGTGCATTTGCCGACCATTGTTGTGAGGTACATCTCGACGTTCCTTTGCCTTCTAGCGATCAGTTCTGGTCGGACGGGGACCAGTTCAAACATGGTGGTCGCTGATGAGCCTGTAGCTGCGAACCTTCGCGAGCGAGCGGTTCAATTCCATTTGAGAGCTCAGCAACGCACCGGGCTGCTGATTCCGATGTATGTCTACCCCGAGAACGTGCATACCAACGCCGCTTACAATCGGCTGATTGACCTCAAGAAACGCTACGAGACGGTTCCGTTCTGGGTCATTGTGAATCCGGCATCAGGACCGGGAACTCAGGTCGATGCCAACTATACGAAGGCGATCGATCGCCTGCAGGGCGCGGGTTGCGTTGTGCTGGGTTATGTGTCGACCAGTTACGCCAAACGGACTGTGGACGAGGTCAGTGCGGATCTTGATCGCTGGCGGAAGTTCTATCCGCGCACTCACGGTATCTTCTTTGATGAGATGATTTACGAAGATAATGACAATGGCGTGCAGCATCAGCTCAAGCTGAATCGGCAGGCTGCAGCACTTGGTTTTTGGCCGACTGTGGCGAATCCCGGGACAGACACTCCGGGACGCTACTTTGCTGCTGACGTCGCCGACGTGATCGTCGTTCACGAAGCTGATGCGTGGCCGACCGAAACGAAGCTCAAGGGAGACTACTTCGGCGGGTATGCAGATTATCCACCATTCTCTCGAGCGGTCCTGGTATATTCACAGCCGAAGCTGGATGCGTCTGCAGTGGCGATGGTTCGACGTCACGCGCGTTGGATCTACGTGACTGAGGACGAGTATCGACTGAACGATCCCAAGGCAGACAACCCCTGGGATCGTTTGTCGAAGCACACGGAAGCTATGTGCGAGCAACTCGCCAAACCGTGATGGTTACGGGAGCATGGTGCTCATGCGACGACCGTGTGCGCCAGAGCTTCCTCCCGAACCTTGTTCGAGACAATGGCTCGCAATACATCTTCCTGACACAGATCTGCGATTGAATCCAGCACGTAATCTGGACGGTACGCGAACAGGTCCAGGTCCGTTCGGGCTGTCGATCCCGTGAGCACTAATACGGTGCGATAGCTCATCGCGACGCCACCGAGAATATCCGTCTCCATCGTATCACCGACCATGATGGTTTCGGCTGACGACAGTCCGAGTTCCTTGCGGGCGGCGCGCATCATCACGGGACTCGGTTTGCCGACGCTGAAGGCTTTGCGGCCAGTTGCTGATTCCAGCATCGCGACGATGGCTCCACAGCCGGGACGAGTCCCAGCCGCTGTAGGACAGTTGGGGTCGAGATTTGTCGCAATCAGCTTGGCGCCGCGCAGGATCATGCGCACTGCGGCTTCCACGATCTCCATATTGAAGGTGCGGCCTTCGCCGACGATTACATAGTCAGGGTCTTCATCCACAATTGCATAGCCGTTGCGATGGAGCGCATGGAGTAACCCACCTTCACCAATCACGAACGCTGTGCCGCCCGGCTTCTGTTCGGCGACGAAACGTGCCGTCGCCATCGCGCAAGTGAAGATGTGGTTTTCACTGACGGGGATACCCATACGTTCCAACTTGCAGGCGACATCGCGCCGCGTGCGTTGGCTGTTGTTCGTGAGAAATGCGAAAGGGATCTCGCGCTCCAGGAGCATTCCCACAAACTGATCGGCACCGGGTATCAATTGCTTGCCGCGGTAGATCACTCCATCCATGTCAATCAGAAATCCAAACGTGCTCATTGGCACTCCTTCATTCGGGTCCTTGAGAATTGTCGAAGCGCCTGAGCCGATTCGATTGCAAGAGCTATGCCTTGAACCGATTTCATGAGGCATGGCTTTCCACGTACAAAGTCGAACTGCTGACTCATTCAAGAGTTGCATCCCGTCTAACATGTTTGCGTGATGCCGTGGTTCACGTACCTGCCAGCGTGCTGCGCATTGTGTGCTTCGAAGATGTCAGAGATGAGTGGGATTGACCACGTCGCTACGTGGCTATCATCACGTGTTCTGAGGGGTCAGGTTCAGACGATAGAGATGCGGGCCGGACAACTTTGTCCGACTGTCGGACAGGCTTGTCCGACCTACGTCTCATTCGAGTTCCAGCGATTCCGTAAGCCTCATGGTCTTGCGGGATCACTATCTGTGGACGATGTTTTCCACTGCCGTCGTTTTGCACGTTTGATCGCTGTTCGATGTCAGGAGTTCGGACATGAAATGCGTCGTCGCTCGAATGCCCGGTAACACGCGTAGTTGGACGTTGGCCGTTGCCGTTGTGATCGCGGTGATCTCGCTCTCGGCAAAGAGAGCCAGCGCGGTGGAGCCCACTTGGTCCAGCTTCCGTGGACCGCAAGGAATGGGCGCCAGCGCCGCCAAGGATCTGCCGCTGAAATGGAGCGACTCCGACAACATCGCCTGGAAGGTACCGCTGCCGGGGCCCGGAGCGTCGAGCCCGATTGTGTTTGGCGACCGCATCTATCTGACGTGCTACACCGGCTTCTTCATACCCGGAGAGGACGGTGGTCGACAGGAAGACCTCAAACGCCACCTGCTGGCTCTGAATCGAAAAGATGGCAAGACCATCTGGGACACTTCAATTGCTGCGAAGCTCCCGGAAGAGGACCGTATCCGTGATCACGGGTTTGCTGCGAATACTCCGGCAGCAGACACAGAACGGCTCTACGTCTTCTTTGGCAAGTCAGGTGTGTTCGCTTTTGACCACAGCGGCAAGCAGCTCTGGCAGACCGACGTTGGATCACGCACCCATAACTGGGGAACGTCCGCTTCGCCGGTGCTCTACAAGGATCTGGTGTTCATCAACGCCAGTGTCGAAAGCGATTCGCTCTACGCCCTGGACCGCAAGACCGGTCGTGAAAAGTGGCGCGCGAAGGGGATTAAAGAAGCGTGGAACACACCGGTGATTGTCACGGCGAAGTCTGGCCGCAAAGAGCTGGTGGTCGCGACGCAGGGCAGTGTGCTCGCCTTTGATCCTGACACGGGCGAGCAGTTGTGGTCGTGTAAAACTGACATCGGCTGGTACATGGTCCCGAGCGTTGTTGAGGCGGACGGTGTCGTATACTGCCTGGGTGGTCGTTCGGGCGTGGCCGCGCTGGCAGTACGAGCGGGCGGAAGTGGCGATGTCACGGAGACTCATCGCATCTGGAAGAGCATGAAGGGGTCGAATGTTTCATCACCGGTTTATCTCGACGGTCACGTTTATTGGATGCACGAGCAACGTGGCGTGGCCTACTGTGCCAAAGCCGACAGTGGTGAAGTCGTTTACGAGAAGCGTCTGGAGCGGGCGGGTCAGGTCTATTCATCCGCTCTGCTGGCGGGGGGCAATCTCTACTACCTGACGCGCGACGGTCGCATGTTCGTGCTGGCCGCCAAACCGGAATTTGAACAGCTCGCGGTCAACGACCTGCGAGACGGCAGCCTGTTCAACGGCTCGCCCGCCGTGGACGGCAATCGCTTGCTCATCCGGTCCGACAAGTTCTTGTATAGCATTGGGCGGTAGGCTTGCCGCTCGGCACGTTTGAGGTGGAAGAAGTCGTGCAGCTCATCTTGCTGATGGGGTATCAAGCCACTGGCAAATCGACATTCTGCCGTGAGCGGCTGTTTCACAGCCATTTGCGCATCAACCTCGACATGCTGAAGACGCGGCATCGCGAGTGGGAACTGGTGACGACCTGCTTGCGGACTCAGACCGCTTTTGTTGTGGATAACACGAACCTCACCCGGGGTGAGCGTGGTCGATACATCGACGCCGCGCGTGCGGCGGGATTTCGAATCGTCGGATACTTCTTTGAATCTCGGAAGGCGGACGCCATTCGCCGCAATGCATTGCGGCCTGACGAACAGCGTGTTCCCGAGGGTGCGATTGCAGGCAGCAGCGGGCGCATGGAGTTGCCCAGCTTCGACGAAGGGTTTGACGAGTTGAAATTCGTGCGGATTGCCCCAGATGGTGGATTCTCGGTGGAAGACTGGCAGCCATGAAGTTTGATGATCTGGACCAGCGCATGCGGGTCTTTGAGACGGCTCACGACCTGTGTGTATTGCCGGGACTGTGGATGGTGGCGCGGATTGATGGCCGGAGCTTCACGCGGCTGACCAAAGACGTGCACAAGTTCGAGGCGCCGTTTGACGTTCGATTCCGCGATCACATGGTGGCCACCGTCGAGCACTTGATGCTGAACACCGGCTTTCGAATCGTTTATGGCTATACACAGAGTGATGAAATCTCGTTGCTGTTTCACCGAGATGAGCAACTCTTTGAACGCAAGGAACGCAAATACAACTCAGTCCTGGCGAGCGAGGCGGCGGCCGTTTTCTCTTTGCGACTGGGAGCGGTGGCGAGTTTCGACTGTCGGATTTGCCAGCTTCCGAGGACGGATCTGGTGATCGACTACTTCCGATGGCGACACGAGGACGCGCATCGCAACGCCTTGTCGGCTCACTGCTATTGGACGTTGCGGAGGGATGGGTGGGCCATTGCACGAGCGACCAGTCAGCTCTTGGGCATGGATGTCTCCGCCAAGAACGAGTTGCTGTTTCAGCACGGCATCAACTTCGCCAAGTTGCCTGCGTGGCAGCGGCGTGGTGTGGGTGTTTATTGGGAAGACTTCGCGAAAGAGGCCGTGAACCCTAGAACCGGGCAGCCTGCGAAGGCGACTCGCCGGCGGCTTAAGATCGACTTCGAGCTGCCGCTCAAAGATGCCTATCGAGATTTCGTGGCTGCACTGGTCGAGAAGTCCGCACAAACGAGGAAGACACGATGAAGTTACTGATGGCTGGCGTAGTCGCACTAAGTTGCTTGTTGATTCACGTCGAGAGTTTCGCTGCCGATATTCCCGCGAAGGATCGCACGGTGATTCTCGTGAGCCTGGACGGCTTCCCGGCTTGGATGTGGAAAGATCCTTCGCTGCCGATTCCAAACTTGCGACGGTTAGCAGAGGAAGGCGTCGTGGCTGAGGCGATGACGGTTTCGAATCCGTCAATCACCTGGATCAATCACACGACGATGATCACCGGCGTCGAACCTCGTAAGCACGGCGTGCTGTTCAACGGGCTGCTGGTACGAAATGGAGATCAACCGCCCAAAGTGGAGCCATGGCGGAATCGTGAGGAAATGGTCCACGTGCCGACGCTGTACGATGCCACGACCGCTGCCAAGCTGACCAGCGCTGAAGTCGATTGGGTCGCTGTGACTAATCCCAAGACGATCACTTGGTCGTTCCCTGAGCTACCAACCAAAGACAATGAGATCGCCAAGGAGTTGATCGATGCTGGCGAGATGACTGCAGAGCAGATCGAGTGGTTCAAGTCGAAGAACCCCGCGTGGCGGGATGTCATCTGGACGAAGGCCGCGTGTCATCTCATTAAGACACGCAAGCCGAACTTTTTGATGTTCCATCTGCTGAATACGGATGCGATCAATCACGGCACCGGTCCCGGCACGAGCGCCAGCTTCACCGCCTATGCATTTGCAGACCGGCTGATGGGCGATCTGCTGCAGTCCATCAAGGACGCCGGACTACAAGACAAGGCTACTGTGATCGTGACCACGGATCACGGCTTCAAGAAGGTGAAAAATGTTATCTATCCCAACGTCGCTTTCAGAAAAGCCGGCTTGATCAATGCAAACGGCGCCAAGGTCTTGAATTGCGAGGCTTACACGATGGCTCAAGGCGGCCTTGCTTTTGTCTATGTCACCGATCCGAACAAGAAAACCAAACTGCTGCCGCAGCTCAGACAATTATGCGGAAAGCTGGAAGGCGTCAGCCAGGTCATCGATGGCGAAGAGGGTCACAAGCTGGGCATGCCAACGCCAGCGGAGAATCAGGGGATGGGCGATCTGGTCCTCTATGCTAAGGATGGCTATGCGTTTCAAACGCCCGTCGATCGTGAGCAAGAAGTCGAACCGTCGAAGACCTATCTCGGGACTCACGGATATCCGAACACCGAAGCGGATCTGGACGGCATCTTCCTGGCCTGGGGCTACGGCATCGGGAAGGGCAAGCAACTGAAGCGAGTGACCAATCTCGACATTGCTCCCACGATTGCGAGGCTGCTTAACGTCGAAATGCCAGAAATGGACGGCAGAGTGCTCACCGAGGTGCTGGCTCCTTAGGCGACCCGCTCGATTACTTGGTTTTGCTGTCCGATGAAGTTTTCCGTTGCTTGCGGCGGACTTGGTAGTTGCCGCGGCGCTCGTCGAAGTCGAGGTGCACATAGCCTTTGTCTTCGAGGTCTTCGAGCAGGTCCGAAAAGCTGGAGAAGCCGTAGTAATCCTCGTTGAACTGCGGATAGACGCGTCGCACCGCTTGCTTCAGCATCGAACCCCAGACGAAGTCGTAGTCCTGTTCGAGCGATCGCACGACTTCCATGACATGGTCGCGAGCTTCTTGCTTCTTGTCGGAGTCCGTTTTTACGGCGCCCGGCTTGGCTGCGGTCTTGGGCGGTGCCTTGGTCGCGCTGCGAATCAAGTCGTCGTAGTAGATGAACTCGTCGCAGTTGGCGATCAGCAAGTCCGAAGTAGAACTCTTCACGCCGCAACCGATGACGCGTTTGTTGTTCTCTTTAAGCTTGGAGACCAGCGGCGAAAAATCGCTGTCACCTGAGATCAGCGCGAAGATGTCGATGTGCCCTTTGGAGTAACAGAGGTCGAGAGCGTCGACCACCATGCGGATGTCCGCGCTGTTCTTGCCGCTCATTTTGGTTTGAGGAATGTCGATCAGTTCGATTCCCTGACCATGAAACTCGCGCAGAGAATCCTCGTAGTTACGCCAGTCGCAATAGGCCCGCTTGTAGACGAGGCGACCTTTCTCCAGCAGCCGTTTCAGAATCAACTGGATCTGAAATCTGCCCGCCCGCATGTCTCGCGCGCCGATGGCGACGTTCTCGAAGTCAATGAACACGGCAATCAGGGGCTCTTCTGAGCCAGGCGTGTCGAAGCGGGATGTAGCCATCAGAATCCTCAGGGTAAGGCGGACTTCGCAGTAGCGATTCGAGCGTGCTTGTAGATTGCCGCGTCCGTTGCTGAAAGGCTCACGGCTTCAAATCATGACGGACTCAACAGGCGACGGCCGGTTCGTCGGATGGCGTCGAGCAGTTTGGCAAGGTGTTCGCGGGTCGTTAGAGGATTGATGATCGTGACGCGCAGGGCCTGCTGACCATCGAGCTTCGTCTGAACGATGTAGAACTCGCCGGAATGAATCAGTTCCCGACGCAGATCCAGTATGAACTGAGACAGCTTGGTTTCCGGGGCTCCCTGCAGCTCCGCAGGCACGTGCCGGAACGCGACGATGTTGCATTCAGGTTCGTGCAGGGGCGCGAAGTCAGGAGCGTCGCTGAGCATCTCGTAGAAGACTTTGCCGAGATCGAAGGTGGCGTCGACGAGATCCTCAAACAACTGCTGTCCGAAGAGAGCCCAGGTACCCCACAGGCCATACGCGGCCGCACGCTTGGTGCATTCAGGAGTCATCATGCCGCTATCGAATTCTGCCAGTCCCGGCGCGGATGGATCGAAGAGATAAGGCGCATCCTGACGGAAGGCTTCGTAACGATGAGCCTTGTTGCGATAAAAGACGAACGCGCACAGCGCCGGCATGAACATCATCTTGTGAGCGTCCCAGACCAATGAGTCGACTTGGTCAACTCCGCTCAGCAGATGGCGATATTTTCGGCTGAGGCAGGCGGCTCCGCCGTGAGCGGCATCTACGTGCAGCCAGACTTTATGCCGCTGGCACACTGCTGCGATGTCCGCCAGCGGATCAAAAGCCCCGATCGGCGTGGCGCAGGAACAGCTCGAAACTGCGATCACGGTTCGACTTTGGGCCTTCAATGATATCAGCAGTTCGTCGAGTCGTTGCGGGTCCATCTGGCGTTTGGAATTCAGCGGCGCGCGGACGACGTTCTTCGTTCCGATGCCGAGAACTCCCGCCGCGCGAGAGACGCTGTAGTGAGCATCGTGATGAGCGACCAGCACCGCGTTACGGTCGCCGATGCCGCGTTCCCAGGCGTCACCCAAGGCGACGTTGCGCGCGGTGAGTAACCCCGTCAGGTTCCCCAGCGAGCCTCCGTGTGTGACGAAGCCCGCGAAAGAGTCTTCTGGCCAGCCGATGCTTTCGCCGAGGCGTTGCACGAGAGCTCGCTCGACCGCCGTAGCCCAGGGACCCATCTCGTAGATGGCCATCACCTGATTGGTGACCGATCCGACGGCGTCAAACCAACCGGCAACCGGAACCGGTGCGGGCACTTGATGGCCGATGTAGCGCGGGTCGTGCAGGTTATGTCCGTGCGACAGCATCTCGTTGACGAGTGCTTCGAAGCGCGCCGTGACGTTGCCTTGCGAGTGCGGTCCCGCGTTCACCTGCTCGTCCAGCGGCTTCCCGGCCTGGTGGATGTAGTCGAGCGGCTCCCCCCAATTCAGCACGCGACCTTCTGAATGCTGCACAGCACTCAGGTGCTGGCTCAGTTGGTCCGCCAGTTGGTGGCCGAGGTCACGCAGCAGGTTGGGGCTGAACGCTGCGCGGATTCGAGCCAGGCGGGCAGTGTCGTGGGACGTGGTCGTTGAGGTTGTGTCGTTGGTCATGGACGCGTGGTGAGTTTAATCAAAGAGCGGCCGAAGCCGCCGGATGAGTTAGGAAACAGCGAGAAAACTTATGTCGACAGCGGGCAACTTTCCGACAGACAGGCTTTCCGGACAAAGCTTTCCTCGCATCAAGTGCCTGGAGAAGTTAAAGGAGAGTTCTGCACGAAGCATCCCACCTTAATCGCCCCTCGAGCTGATCCATGTGGTTCTTTCGATCGATTCTAAGTCTACTGACAATTCTTGCCTGTTCGTCGTTCGCCTCAGCGGATGATCGTGAACAGTTCTTTGAAACGAAGATTCGCCCGGTGCTCGCTACCAAGTGCTTCAAGTGCCACGGTGGTGAGAAGGTCAGCGGCAATCTGCGTGTGGATTCTCTGGAGTCGTTCCTCAAGGGTGGCGACACGGGGCCGACGTTGGTCGCAAACAAGCCCGCCGAGAGCCTGCTGATCCGCGCGCTGAGTCACGAGGACAACGACATTCAGATGCCGCCGGACAAGCCGCTGCCGAAGCCGGTTGTCGACGACTTTCGCAGGTGGATCGCAGACGGAGCGTTCTGGCCGAAGGGTGCTCAACCCGGTGCTGGCAAGTTTGAGTCAGAACGGCACTGGGCCTTCCGCCCCGTGGTCGTATCGCCTGCGCCGCTTGTGAAGAACTCCGCTTGGCCGCGCGGCGAAGTCGATCAGTTCATCCTCGCCAAACTGGAAGCCACCGGGTTGGCGCCGTCCGGGCAAACGGATCGCGCGACTCTGATTCGCCGCCTGAAGTTGGATCTGCTTGGACTGCCGCCGACTTATGAAGAGACGCGC
Source organism: Planctomycetaceae bacterium (assembly GCA_021732995.1). Lineage (GTDB taxonomy): Bacteria > Planctomycetota > Planctomycetia > Planctomycetales > Planctomycetaceae > AM-0621. The sequence goes on from JAKFWA010000054.1 coordinate 77,850, forward strand.
GAGTTCGTCGAGGATGCTCGGCCGGATGCGTACGAAGTGGTCGTCGAGCGTTTTCTGGACTCGCCGCATTACGGTGAACGCTGGGGACGCCATTGGCTCGACATCGCGCGATATGCAGACACCAAAGGCTATGTGTTCCAGGAAGAGCGAAAGTATGCCTTCGCCTATACCTATCGGGACTGGGTCATCCGCAGTCTGAATGCGGACTTGCCGTATGATGAATTTGTGCGCCGCCAGATTGCCGCCGACGCGTTGGTGAAGGATGGTCTTGATCAGAGCGAGCAAGCCGCGCTGGGGTTTCTCACTCTGGGCCGGCGGTTTCTGAACAATCAGAACGACATCATCGACGACCGGTTGGACGTGACGATTCGTGGCACGATGGCGCTGACGATCGCTTGTGCTCGCTGTCACGATCACAAGTTCGACCCGATTCCCGCAGCCGACTACTACTCATTGCACGGCGTCTTCGCGAGTTCTCAGGAACCGAAGGATCTGCCGAACGCGATGGTGATCCAGGACAAAGAGAAGCCGCACAACTCGCGCATTCTGTTGCGTGGTCAGCCAGGCAATAACGGCCCGGAAGTTCCCCGTCAGTTCCTGCAGGTAGTGGCCGGGCCGGATCGGAAGCCGTTCACTCAGGGCAGTGGTCGTTTGGAACTCTCGCAGGCGATTACCAGTCCCGACAATCCGCTCACGGCGCGTGTGATTGTGAATCGCCTGTGGCGTGAGCACTTCCATCAACCGCTGGTGCGCTCTACCAGTGACTTCGGATTGCGCTGCGAGCCGCCTTCACATCCTGAGTTGCTGGACAACCTCGCGGCCCGGTTTGTCGCTTCTGGCTGGTCGTTGAAGTGGTTGCATCGCGAGCTGGTTCTCTCGGCGACCTATCAGCAGTCCAGTCAGGATGATCCCGCCAAGCGTGCGGTGGATTCGGAGAACCGTCTGCTGTGGCGCATGAATCGCGGACGCTTGAACCTCGAAGCGATGCGCGATTCCATCCTCGCGGCGGCCGGCTCACTGGATGAGACCTTCAACGGCCCCAGTGTTGAGATCGCGACCGGAACGGCATCGCGTCGTCGCACGATCTACGGGTTTGTCGATCGCCAGAACCTGCCGGGCTTTTTCCGCACGTTCGATTTCGCCAGTCCGGATACACACAACCCCGGCCGCTTCGAGACGACGGTGCCGCAGCAGACTCTTTATCTCCGCAACAGTCCGTTCGTGGCTGCCGAGGTCACGCGTCTGGCCAACTCGCTGCCGGACGCATCCGATTCTGAACGCGTCCGAGCTTTGTATCACGAGATCTTCGCGCGTGATCCGGGACCGGATGAACTCGCGCTGGCGCTGGAGTTCGTCTCCGTGCCGACGCCGGTGAGTGCTCCTGCTTCAACCGTATGGTCCTATGGTCATGGCCATTTCAACGAGGGCACTGGAAAGCTGGATTCATTCACGGCGCTGTCGAGTTTCATCAATCAGATGTGGCGCGGCGGCAGCGAACTGCCGGATCCCCAGATTGGCTGGGCCATGTGGCATGCCAACGGCGGACATCCGGGGAATTCTCAGCACGCGGTCGTGCTACGTTGGACCGCGCCGCGGTCGATGACCATCAAGCTCAGCGGCTCTCTGCATCATCCGGCCAAAGAGGGCGATGGCGTGCGGGCCTTTGTCTCCTCAAACCGTCACGGCCAAGTCGCCGCATGGAAGGCCAAAAACAGCCGCACGGGAACAGTCAAAGACGGCATCGCGGTTGAGGCCGGTGACACCATCGACTTCGTGGTGGATTGCGGCGAGAACGAAAACAACGACTCGTTCAGTTGGGCTCCTGTGATCGAAGATCAAAGCAATCCGTCCGCTCGCTGGGCTTCCGCCCAACAATTCCGAGGCCCCGCCGCACGGGCTCTGGATGCCTGGGCTCAACTCGCTCAAGTGCTGCTGCTGTCGAACGAGTTCCAGTTCGTGGACTGAGTGACGATCCGAACGCTCTCTTCGACGAGCTTAAGGAATGCCGACACCTAGCTGAAAAGAACGAGGCGTCAGGGAAGCGGAATGAGATGGCTTCGCTGACGCCCAGAGATGTGAACTCGATTGGCAACCGCTGACGCTATTGCTTCTTGAACTCCGAGTAAGTGTCTTCAATGGTCTTCCTGAGATCGTTCCAGGTGGTCTCCATGCCACCCTTGAAGGTCGACCATGCGTCCGAACTGTCGGAACGAAACTCTCTTAGCTTGACCTTGGCCTCGCGCTGCTGGCGTTCGCATTCCGCGAGTTGAAGTTCCAACTTGGCGCGTGCCTGGTGTTGTGCTTCCCGGATGCGCGACCGCAAGTCGTCGATGGTCAGAGCGAGTTGATCAAAGCGGTCGTTCAATGTTTTGCGAATGTTTTCGTTGTTATCCGTAGGTTGCATGACAGATCCTTTCGAGGTGACCTGTGAGTGTCGGAGTTTGGCCCTTTAACGCATCAGCTTGGCGTCCTCGGGGCTTTGGCCAATGAGGTAGTACAGAATCATTCCGAGCACAGGCAGCAGAATGATCAGCAATGTCCACAGGACTTTGTGGCCTGCGGATCCGCGCCCCATGAGCACAGAGGCAATCGCGATGACGTCGAGTATCAGCACCAACGCGCCGATGAGGTTTCCGCGTGAAATGTCGATATCTGCGATGAGATCAGCCATGGTCTTGTAACTCCTGTGATGCACGTCGATCGCCCGCGTGACACTGGAATGGGTCTCATCCGGCCCGTCACAAAACTGAGCGAAATGCTGTTTTCGTTACGGCGACGCGCACGGGCTCTGTTGAAGAATTCTGGATGCCAGTCGCATAAATCACGGGGAATCGAGCGCAGTTTGCAACGGTCGATTTTGCTTCAGGTTGTCGCGATCTGATGCACGCGCCAAGAAGACGCTTAGTGTTTGGTGAAGAGCTGAGGCTGCGAGAAATTGTGAGCGACGCTGTCCCGCGCCTTGATAATGTCCACTACCTGTTTCGATTGATGCGACTCAATCCCAGGGAGTTGGATAGTCCGAATGGACTGTGCCGAATCGCGCTGGCAGAGCTTTGATCACCAACTCATGAGAGACGAATCACCCAGGGTCTCATGCTGCAGCCGGGAGTCGCTCGTCGTGGCTGGCCCACTGAGGCGATTGTCGTATCGACTCGACGGGCCACCTGTACTGACTTTAAGTTCAGTTTTTGCGACTCATACAGTTTTGACAGGTCTTGCAATTTGAAACTGAACAAAAGTGATGTACATTTGGTTGAGCGCCACTGCTGCACCGGTGGTGTCGAGGATCAGCCTTCTGATCTTCGTCGGACGACCCTCCTCGGGTGGGGTCGTCCGCCTCTTTCCCGTCGCGAGCGGCTTCGAGAGCCCCTGCACACTCTCATCCCTGCAGAGTCGCTCGCGGCAATTTCGCTCCTGTTTGCGTCGGACGGCTCACCCTCTCTCCCGTCGGGCCGTCCGACGCCACGGGGCTGATGTGAGTGTGGTTTTGATCAAAAACAAGACAGCGCCGGGATCGAATCAGCGACACCAGGATTTTCAGTCTTGTGCTCTACCAAATTCCCATACGGCGCTGCTCAAGATCACCGTCACGCTCCGCAGAACGAGCCGAACTGGCACGATGTTGTCGGTTGAGCTTCAGAACATCCGCTTGCAGGCAATATTGCGACTACAGCGCATCAATCCACGTCGGCAACTGGGTGAAGATGTTAGAGATGACCTGATCGCCGCCGTTGGTCGCTCGCACATCGTTACTGTCGTCGTCGTACAGGTCGTTTCCAGCTCCCCCTGACAGACTATCAACGCCGGAGGCTGAGGACGCTCGATTGCCGCCGATCAGTACGTCAGCACGCGCACCACCAATCAGCGTGTCATTGCCGCCGCTTCCCAAGAGCGTCACCGGCACACTCGAACCACTGGCGTTGACTGTGTTGTTGCCAGCCCCACCAATCAGGACGAGACCTTCCATATTCGAGACGGTGTCGACAGCGCCGCCGGCAACGGAAACCTGCTGGCCAGTTACCACGAAGTCAGCATTGGCCGATTCGTACAGGATGTCGGTCCCAAGTCCGCCATCGATGACGTCGACGTTCAGGCCGCCTGAGATGACATCGTTGCCTTCACCACCTTGCAACTGGTCGCGGCCCCTGGAACCCAGCAAAGTGTCATTCCCCGCGTTGCCAATCAGTTGTACAGACACACTGGAAAGTCGCGCGTCGAACAAGTTGTTACCGGCACCACCCCGCAGGCTGATCGCGCTCACATTCTGAAGGACATCGTTGCTCCCCAGCGCGCTGGAGATGAGTTGCAGTCCAACAATGACAACATCCGCATCGACAGTTTCCACGAGCCGATTCGCACCTGCTCCACCGTCGATCAGGTCCGTGCCATCGCCGCCGCCAACGAGATCATCTCCTGCGTCACCCAGGACGGTGTCGTTACCCCCCTGGCCGTTGAGGCTGTCGCTGCCGTCACCTCCGTGGATGGAATCTACTCCATCGCCGGAAAGAATAGTGTCGTCCCCGCCTCGTCCGTCGATCACATCGGAGCCAGACGTGGTGGTAATCAGATCGCGTCCGCCCGAGCCAAGGATCGTGTCGTTGCCGCCGCCGCCTTGAATCGTCGCGACGTTCGAACTGGAGTAACCAGTCAGGTCAATGCTGTTGCCCGAAACGCCGCCGGAGATCGAGACGTTCTCAATGCTGTTGAACGTATCCGAGCCGACGACAAGCTCATTCAGCAGTTCAAAGATGCCCGTGTTATCGACGCGGAAATCGACATCGTTCTTGCGACGCGCGGTATCAATACCGTCCGACCCCATCAGTGAGTCGAAGTTCGAGCCACCATCGAGCATGTCGTTGCCGAGCGAACCGAACAGAACGTCTTGTCCCCCGAGGCCAAACAGGACGTCGTCACCTGCTCCCCCGTTGAGAGTGTCCGCAGCGGCAGAACCGGTCAGCGTGTCGGCTCCCAACCCGCCCGTCATGATGACGCTGATGGTGGACGCCGAGGCATCCATCACATTGGCTCCAACACCACCAATAAGTTCCGCTGCTTCGATGGCCGAAAGCTGATCGACCCCGACGCCGATCAGCGAAGTGTTCGTCAACACGAAGTTGACGTCGCCAGATTCCAGCAACACGTCCAGGCCGATGCCGCCGCCAAGCGTGTCATTGCCTTCACCGCCGGTCAGCGAGTCATTGCCACTGCTGCCGAAGAGGAAGTCGTTACCGGAACCGCCGATAATCGAGTCGGCGCCGCCTTCGCCATCAACACTGTCGTTACCTGCGCCGCCCTGGATGACGTCATTGCCATCGCCGGAAGTGATTGTGTCATTACCACCTCGCCCATCAATGACATCCGCTCCGGAGTCGGTTCGAATGGCATCATTACCATTACTACCGAGCACCGTATCTTGACCGCCGCCACCTTCAATCTGCACGACGCTTGTATTGGTGAATCCGGTAAGATCGAAGCGATTCGCTGACACACCGCCCGTGAGTGATACGGTCTCGACATCAATCAAAGAGTCTGACGAGAGCAGAGTCGTACCGGTCAATTCCTGCAATTCCGTATCTGTAACGACGAAGCTGACGTCACTACGACGGCGAGCCCGGTCAATACCCTCACCGCCATCCAAAGTGTCAGCGCCGGCACCGCCATCCAGCACGTCGTTGCCTGCACCGCCCGCCAGCAAGTCAGAGCCGGACAGACCGAAGAGCAGATCGTTGCCATTGCCACCAGACAGTGAGTCTTTGAATGCGGTCCCCGTAATCGTGTCATTACCGCCACCGCCTTCGACCAAGACGGGGATGGAAGCTTGTGAGGCGTCAATAACGTTATTGCCGTCGCTGCCGATCAGGTACCCAATCTCAAACCCACTGATCGTATCCGTGCCTCGGCCGATTAGAGACGACGCTGTCAGGGTCAAACTGGTTTCCACGAGCTCCGCAATCACGTCTGAACCGGCACCACCAATTGAAGTGTCATTTCCCAACAGGCCGGCGATGAAGTCGTCACCAGCACCGCCGTCCAGAAGGTCGTTATACCTGTCTCCCACCAGGTAGTCGCGGCCCCCGCCGCCGAAGACTTCAAAGGTCTTGGTAAAGGCCGCACCATCGCCTTCTGTGCCGAGAACTACATAGTCGTTGCCTAACCCCACGCTGATACTAATCTTGGAGCTGGTGATCGCCGTGAACGGGATTTCGATTTCATAACTGTCGACGCGCGTCGCCCCCGGCACGTTCACCGCAATTGCGTAATCGTCGTCGGTAATCACCAACACTTGGCGAGTGAGATCCACATAGGCCGTCACATAGTTTTCGGCTCCAGTATCCGTAGTCTCAGTCAACACCAGATTGCCGCCGCTGAGCGTGAGGCTCAAAGCTGCGATCCTCACCTCAATTTCCTGAGCTCGAGTTCCACCCGCACCGTCGTCCGCAGTGATCGTCACCTCATAGAGATTATCGGAGCCCACATCCGCTGGGTTTTCAAAGTTGGGAGCGGAGATGAAACTCAGCTTGCCAGCGGAAGTAATTTGAAACTTGGCAGCATCCGCACCGCCCGTGATTGAGTACGTCACGGTTTCGCCGAGATCCGCATCCGTCACCGTGGCAGCCACAACGCTGGTTGTCTTTTCTCCGATGATAAAGCTGGCATCCGAGGTGAAGACCGGTGTGCTTTCGCTGACCGGAGTGACACTGACGGCGATGCTATGAGTGCTGGTATTACCCAGCTTGTCGGTCGTCGTGAGAATCAAATTGTAGACGTTGTTCGCTCCGACGTCGGTGGGAGCTTCGAAGTCAGGAGCGGCCTTAAACGTCAATATCCCCTCGATGAAATCGAACACTCCGGCATCGTCACCACCGGTGATCGCCACGCTGGCGATTCCAGACGCATCGGTTCCCGCGAACGTGAGTACGCCCGTCGAGTTCTCAGCCGTGGACGGCGTAGCCGATGACGTTATTACGGGCCCGCTGCGATCCGACAGGATTGAACCGCTGCCGCTTGTGTTGCCGTTGCCAGACCCATCATCTGTAGAGTCCGCCGCTACGCTGGCGGAAACAGAGCCGTCAGCGGTTGGCGTCACTTCCAAGGTATATGTATCACCGTCGATGACGGTAAACGCGCCCTTGGTTCCGTTGCTCACCGTGATGTCACTGGCAGCAAAATCAATTGCCGTTTCACTGAACTGGAATGTGAAAGTGATGGCAGCATCTTTGGTGGCGCCGCCGTTGGGAGTGACGGTCAGCGTCGGCCTGGTCGTATCGAGTGTAATGGTCTGCTCCACTGACGCGGAGCCGCTATCCTCATCGCTCACAGTCAACACGAAGCGGTAGCTACCATCTTCGCCGGGCGTAAAGGAGTAACTCGCGCCACTGCCAGTTTCGAACGGCGTTACGCTGCCGTTATAGAAGCCTTGCCATGTGTAACTGAGCGTATCATTTCCGCCTGCGGCATCCGTTGCAGTGCCGGTGGCCACGATGCTCGTACCGCTGACTCGCACCACATTGATGCTGGTAATTGAAGGGCTCGGCGCCGCGTTGGACACGCTGATAGTCTGCTCCGTCGAAGCTGATCCGCTATCTTCATCGCTGACGGTCAGCACGATGCGATAGCTACCATCGTCATCCGGAGTGAATGAGTAGCTCGCACCGGCCCCCGTCGAGAACACTGTTACGCCACCGTTCTTGAAGACTTGCCAGGCGTACGACTGAATGTCGTTCAGACCATCAGCATCCGTCGCGCTGCCGCTGACGGCGATGCTGGTTCCCTCGACGCGCACAGCACCGATGCTATCCACTGACGCTTCCGGTCTACTCACCACCAGCAGTGTCACATCGTTGCCGTCACCGCCAACGTAGCTGATCTGAAACGTCGTCTGGCCAGCAACTATGATCGCACCTTCAGCGAGTAGGTTAAACGTGCCAGAGACAGAGTCGCTTCCGTCGTTGTTGATGATCTTAAAGCTCGTGCCTGAGCTGAACGTTGATCCCACCGTGATCGACAGCGTGGCTCCAGCGAGAGTGACCGAGCCTGTCACATTGGTCTGGTCGTACTCGGTACCGACCGTCGCGCCGTCGAGTTCAACGCTGTAAGTCGAACCGATGCTCTGAAATGCGAGGTCACCCGTGTTGAGGATGCCGGGCGAGCTGCCCGGGGCCAGCTTGCCAATGCTTGATATCGTGACATCGGACACCGTGCCTGAACCGCCCAACGTGCCATCGACAAACACGAGGCTGCTTGTCGCCACGCTGCCGTTCACCAGCAAGACGCCGTCCTGCACGTTAACCTGACCTGTATGGACGCTTGCGCCCGTAAGAATCAGCGTGCCCGGGCCATTTTGGTCGAGATCCACGGTGCCGCTGATCACACCAGACAAGGTGAGCGTTGTATTCGCGGCCACACCCACAGACTGGTTGTTGCTCTCCAGCAGGATCGTTCCGGAGTATGTGTTGTTCCCGGCACCACTGATCAACTTGCTCCGACCGCTGCTGGGCAAACCATTGAGCCTGAGTGGATTCGCAACGGTGATTCCAGCCTGGAGCTCGAGCGAAGCCCCGTTAAGGGCTGCTACCGCCCCTGTTCCGATGGCACTTGCGTTCTCCAACACGAGCAGGCCGTCAGAAACAGCCGTGCCGCCGCTGTAGTTGTTGCTACCATACAATAGCAGGGTTCCTCCACCGCTCTTGATAAGCCCGTACGTACTTCCTCCGTCGCTAAAGTTCGACCAGTAGCTCAGTGTTGCCCCGGACGCAACCTGCATCGTGGTAGATGATAGCAGCAGAATTGTGACATAGATATTCGTAGTCCCCGTGCCGGTGACATAAATGTCCCCGTCGAGATCAGTCGTATTGCCCTGAAACGTGTAGGCTCCGGCAAATGTGATATTATTAAACCGAGCGTGATTCCCGAGGGTATTGACCGTTGTCAATCGCGCCGCATCACTTGGGAACACCAAATTGGCTCCCGGTGTCGGGACAACATCTCCAACCCAGTTCGCTGCAGTACTCCAATTGTTATTGTTGCCGCCCCCGTCCCAGACATAAGTCACATCAGAGACGGTCAGGACAACGTCGTTACCGTCGCCACCGACATAGCTGATCTGGAAGGTTGCGGCACCGAGGATCAGCGTCGCGCCCTCAGCCAGCCCGTTGAAGGTACCGGTGACCGCATCGGCATCATCGTTGTTGATCAACGTGAAGGCGGTGCCGATGGCAGGCACATATCCCGCAGAGATTGAAAGCGTTGAGCCTCCGAGGTCGACCGTACCCGTCACGTTCGTCTGATCGTATTGAGTCCCCACGTTCGCGCCGTTCAACTCGACGCTGTAGGTAGAGCCGCTGGCCAGAGCGAGGTTGCCGGTGTTCAGAATGCCCGGCGAGTTTCCGGGGGCCAAAGTGCCGCCAGCGTTGACAGTCACTCCAGAGACCGTGCCGCTGCCGCCCAGAGTCGCCCCCGTGGCCACAGTCGCGTCACTTGTGACACTCCCATTGACGAGCAGCGTGCCACCGCTCACGGTTGTCGCACCGGTGTAAGAGTTGGCTCCAGAGAGGGTGACGGTTCCAGAGGTCGTTTTGGTGAGGCCGCCGGTGCCCAGCAAGACAGCACTGATCGAGCCGTCCCGAACGTCGTATGTCGTCAAGCTGAACAAGATGCTCAGGCTGGTCCCGGTGACGGACCCTGATACGAGGGTCAACCCGCTGACGATGTCGTCGAAATCTTCAAGGGCATAGACGGCGTCGGCACCGTTCACTGTGACAGTCGTCGAATTGGGAATCACGCTGTTTGCGCCGCTAGACAAGGTTCCGCCCAGCACGCTCAAGTTACCCGCGAAGTTGTTAGCGCCGTTGGATAATCTCAATTCACCGACGCCGCTCTTATCAAAGCCGACCGTTCCGCTGATCGCACCGGAGACAAGCAGGGTTGCGCCGCTGGCCACATCAAAGGATTGAGTGTTGCCCGTCAGTAAGACCGTCCCCTGGATGGTGTTGCTGCCCGAGACGCTGTTGACCTTGCCCAGAGTGCTGACGGACGCACCAGAGAGGCTGAGAGCGTTCGCCAGAGTGATCCCACCGCTCAACTCCAGCGAGGCACCGCTGGCGATCGTCGCTGCACCAGTGCCCAGAGCCGAACTGTGGCTGACCGCGAGGATACCTGCGTTGGCGGTCGTGACTCCGTCGTAGGAATTCGAACTCGAAAGCACCAGCGTTCCCGCACCGCTCTTGGTGAGCCCGAATGTGCTCGACCCGTCGCTGATTCCGCCACTGATCAACAATGTTCCGCCCGCAACGTCGATCGCCTCGTTGTCTGCCAAGGTCGTATCCAGAGCAATCGTTGAGGTGCCAGACCCGTAGGTCGCAGTCACGCCCTGGGTGAGTTGGATAAAGTTGCCGGATAATGAGTATCCAGCGGCCCCAATCGTGATTGCGTAGAATGCGGTGCCACCAGCGAAGTCGTTGCTGTTCGTCAGCCGTGCAGCACCGTTCGGGAAGACGAGGTTGACGCCAGCATTGGGCGCAACGTCACCAACCCAGTTAGCAGCGGTCGTCCAGTTCGCGTCACCGCCACCGCCGTCCCAAGTGAAGGTCACATCGGAAACAGTCAAGACGACGTCATTGCCAGTGCCACCCACATAGCTGATCTGGAAGACTGCCGCGCCGATGGTGATCGTCGAGCCTTCCGCCAGACCATTGAACGTCCCGCTGATCGCGTCGCTGCCATCGTTGTTGATGAGCGTGTAGCTGTCGCCGACAGCCGGGGCATAGCCCAGCGAGATTGAAAGCGTCGCGCCGTTCAACGTCACGGTGCCGGTGACGTTCGTCTGATCGTACTGAGTACCGACAGTCGTGCCGTTGAGCTCGACGCTATAGGTCGCTCCGCTGCTGCTGAACGAGAGATTGCCTGTATTGATAATGCCCGGCGAATTGCCGGGAGCCAGCGTGCCGATATCCGAAATCACCACTTGTGAAACAGTGCCCGAGCCACCGAGTCGACCATCCACGAAGACCTGATTGCTGGTGACCAGTGACCCGTTGACGATCAGCGTGCCGTCGCCGACGTTGACGTTCCCCGTATGCGTGTTCGTGCCCGACAGAATCAAAGTGCCGGTGCCGTTCTTATCGAAATCGCGCGAGCCACTGATCGCACCCGCGACCGCCAGCGTCGTGCCGCTGGCGGCATCGAACGCCACGTTGTTGCCGCCGGTGATCCCGATGTCGCCCTGGATGGTGTTGTCGCCCGAAAGGTTGATGACCTTGCTGAAATTGCTGACCGGCAAACCAGAGATGTCGAGTGTCTTGGTCGCCGGAAGCGTGATCCCGCCAGAGAGTTCCAGCGAGGCTCCGGATTGGACGAAGACACTTGTTGATGTTGCGGCATCGCCAAACGCATTGTCGCTGGTGGCGCGAAGGAAGCCGGAGGACGCCGTCGTGTTGCCGGTGTAACTATTCGTGCTGGACAGGATCAACCGGCCTTCGCCTGCCTTGGTAACACCGAAGCTTCCCGAGAGAACGCCATCCAGTGTCAATTCGCCGCCCCCACCCACGTCGATCGTTTGGGTCGCCTCCAGATGAATGGCGAGGCCGATTGATGAAGTTCCCGAGCCGTAAGCGGCGGCGATTGATCCGTCGAGGTCGAGGGTGTTGCCGAGTATGTCGTAACCCGCACTCGCGATCGTGATGTTGGTGAAATTGGTGTTGCTAGCGAAGTCATTTATGTTCGTCAGACGCGAAGCGCCTGCGGGGAAGACGAGGCTGCCGCCTGCGGACGGAGCAACATCGCCAACCCAGTTGTCGGGCGACGACCAGAGGCTGTCGTCCACGTCACCACCGTCCCAGATGTAGGTCACGTCGGTCACCGTCAGGACGACGTCGTTGCCATCGCCACCAACGTAGCTGACCTGGAGGGTCGCCGCGCCGATCGTGATCGTCGAGCCTTCCGCCAGACCATTGAACGTACCGCTGATCGCGTCGTTGCCATCGTTGTTGATGAGCGTGTAGCTGTCGCTGACAGCCGGGCCGTAGCCTAGTGAGACAGCTAGCGTCGCATCGGCCAGTATGACCGTGCCGGTCACGCTGGCCTGATCATACTGCGTGCCGACGGTCGTGCCGTTGAGCTCAACGCTGTAGGTTGCTCCGCTACTGAATTCGAGGTCGCCCGTATTCAAGATACCGGGCGAGTTACCGGGAGCCAGCGTTCCTCCCGCTGCGACGGAAGCGGCACCGACGGTCCCGGTTCCGCCGAGGGTCGCGCCAGAGTTGACCGTCGCCACGCTGGACTGGTAATCGCTGTTGACGTTCAGTAGGCCGCCGCTGGCCGTCAGGCTGCCCGAGAAGCTGACTGGGTCCGCGTCCAGATTGAGCGTTCCGGAACCGACCTTGACGAGTCCGTTGCTGCCGCCAGCAACGCCTGTTGAGCTGATCGTCAGAGACCCGGCGTCCACGCCGATTCGGGAACTGGCCCCCAGAGTCACGCCGCTGCTGATGGTGTTCGCGCCCGAGGTGCTCCGCAGAGCCCCGTTCGAATTAACACCGTTGCCACTGATCGTGAATCCGCTGTTTGCTGGGGTGATGCCCCCGCTCAGGGCCGCTGATGCGCCGCTTGAGACGATCACAGCGCCAGTCCCCATCGCGCCGTCGTTGCTGACAGCCAGGGTTCCGGCGCTGACCGTTGTCGTGCCGTCGTAGGGATTCGCGTTCGTCAGGGTCACGGTTCCGCTACGGACTTTGGTCAGGTTGAACGTATTCGCGCCGTCGGTGATCTGACCGGAGATGGTCATGGGGGCAGCGGACTCGGCACCGATGAAGCTGTTGGCTGCCAATGTGATCGTGCCAGTCCACGTATTCGTGCCGCTGCTGCTCCAGAGAGCTCCCAGATTACCGGTGCCTTGACCGATGATTGCGATCGGTTCTGCCGCAAACGTCTGGCCACCCTGTAGGCCAAGCGTCGCGCCCGAGCTGACGGTCGTACCGGAGGTCGTCGCGCCGAGCGCATTCGCGTGGGATATGATCAGGCCACCGGTGTTGATGGTGGTCGTCCCATCGTAAGTGTTGTTACCGGAGAGGCCCATGGCGCTCGCACCGCCAGCCTTAATCAGTCCAGCCCCCGTACCGCTGATGTTCGCACTCACCGTCAGGTCGGTGCCAGCCGAGCCGTCGTTGACCGTGAAGGTGCGAGTGGCCCCGCCGAGGTCGAGGTTGCCACTGATCGTCGAGGCGGTACTCGACGCGTTGGTCGTCACATCACCGCCCAGGGTCAGCGTCCCGGCGCCGGTCGTAATCGAGCTGCCGGTAAGCGACACCGCGCCTGTCGTATCGGAGAACCCATTGAGGTCCAACACCGCAGAGGCATTGATGGTCACAGTCGAGGCGTCGGGAATCTGTTCGTTGGTATCTAGCCTGACCCTGTCGCTACCCAAACTGTCACCGACAACCAGGTTGCCGCCGATGGCGTTGACACCATTATCCTTGTTCAGAACGAGCGTGCCGTCATTGACGGTGGTCGTACCGGTGTAGGTGTTCGCGACCGCACTGCCGCCGAATGTCAGGGTTCCGCCACCCGTCTTGGTCACGCCGAACCCCGAGCCCGAAATCGCCCCATTCACGGTCAGGGTGCCGCCAGTGGTCACACTGAATACCTGCGTCACTTGTAGGGCGATGGGGAAATAGAGGATCGCTTCGTTTGAGCTATATGTCGCGGCGATCATGCCGTCGAGATCTACGGCGTTGCCGTTGATGGTGTAGAAGGCACCCGCGAGCGTGATATTGTGGAAGTTGGTATTGGCTGCGAAGTCGTTGACGTTGTCGAGACGTTCAAATTGGTCGGGGAAGACGAGGTTGACGCCCGCGTACGGGGCGACGTCACCAACCCAGTTAGCAGCGGTCGTCCAGTTCGCGTCTCCGCCACCGCCGTCCCAAGTGAAGGTCACATCGGAAACAGTCAAGACGACGTCATTGCCAGTGCCACCCACATAGCTGATCTGGAAGACTGCCGCGCCGATCGTGATCGTCGAGCCTTCCGCCAGACCGTTGAACGTCCCGCTGATCGCGTCGCTGCCATCGTTGTTGATGAGTGTGTAGCTGTCCCCGATAGCCGGGGCGTAGCCCAGCGAGGTTGAAAGCGTCGCGCTGTTCAACGTCACGGTGCCGGTGACGTTCGTCTGATCGTACTGAGTACCGACAGTCGTGCCGTTGAGCTCGACGCTATAGGTCGCTCCGCTGCTGTTGAACGAGAGATTGCCGGTGTTGATGACGCCGGGCGAATTACCAGGCGCCAGCGTGCCGATATCCGAAAGCACCACTTGTGAAACAGTGCCCGAGCCACCGAGTCGACCATCGACGAAGACCTGATTGCTGGTGACCAGTGACCCGTTGACGATCAGCGTGCCGTCGCCAACATTGACGTTCCCCGTATGCGTGTTCGTGCCCGACAGGATCAATGTGCCGGTGCCGTTCTTGTCGAAATCGCGCGAGCCACTAATCGCACCCGCGACCGTCAGCGTCGTGCCGCTGGCGGCATCGAACGCCACGTTGTTGCCGCCGGTGATCCCGATGTCGCCCTGGATGGTGTTGTCGCCCGAAAGATTGATGACCTTGCTAAAATTGCTGACCGGCAAGCCAGAGATGTCGAGCGTCTTGGTCGCTGGGAGCGTGATCCCGCCAGAGAGTTCCAGCGAGGCTCCGGATTGGACGAAGACGCTCGTCGAGGCGGCGGCATCGCCCAGAGCGTTGGAGTTTGACACGCGGAGGAAGCCGCTCGTGACGTCAACTCCTGAATCGAACGTATTGTCGCCGGTCAGCACGGTTCGGCCGGACGACGCGCCACTGATCTCCAGCGCGTAGGCCAATATGCCGTCGTCGATCACGCCGGTGAGGTACAGCGAGCCGACATCCGAGGTGCTGATCGCGATGTCGTCGAGGAGGTTGATGCCGAGGTTGATCACCGAGTCGGACGCACCGGTCATCGCGATGCCCTGCGAGAGGTCGATGGCATTCCCGCCCAGGCTGTAGCTCCCGGCCACGTTGATCTGGCGGAAATCTGTGTCTGCGGCGAAGTCGTTGGTGTTGCTGGGTCGGGCGGCGCCGTCGGGGAAGACGAGGCTGGCGCCTGCAGACGGGGCGAAATTGCCGACCCAGTTATCAGGCGACGACCAGAGGCTGTCGTCGGCGTCGCCGCCATCCCAGGTGCTGGTCACTTCGGTCACCGTCAGGACAACATCATTGCCATCACCGCCAGCGTAGCCGATCTGAAAAGTCGCCCCACCGAATGTGACCGTCGAGCCTTCCGCCAGACCATTGAACGTACCGCTGACAGCGTCACTGCCGTCGTTATTGATGACGGTGTAACTGTCGCCAATCGCCGCGCCGTAACCCAACGAGACACTCAACGTTGCGTTGGACAGTGCCACCGTGCCTGTCACCTTCGTCTGGTCGTATTCAGTGCCGACCGTCGTGCCGTTGAGTTCGACGCTGTAGGTCGATCCGCTGCTGAAGGACAGATTGCCGGTATTCAGAATACCCGGTGAGTTACCCGGCGAGACGGTGCCTCCCGCAGAGACCGAGACGTTGCCGACGGTCTGCGATCCACCAAGCGTCGCGCCCGAATTCACCGTTGTTGTGCTCGATCCGTGAGCCCCATTCACATTCAACCGGCCATTGTTTGCCGTGATACTGCCCGTGTAAGAGGTAGTTGCATTGATATTGAGAGTTCCGGCGCCGACTTTGACAAGGCCATTGGCACCACCGGCAATGCCAGTTGTGCTGATTGTTAATGAACCTGAGTCAACGCCGATATTGGCCGGATTCGCATTGAGCGTTACGCCGCCAGTGACTGAGTTGTTGCCTGAGCTGCTGCGGAGCGAACCGTTCCCCGAGCTGCCAGTGGTGTTGAGGGTGATCGGGTTCGCGATGCTGATGCCGCCACTCAGTTCGAGAGTCGCGCTGGGCACGGTAACCAACGCTGACCCACTTCCCAGCGCATGATCGTGTGTGACTACCAGCGTGCCAGCTTTGCTGTTCGTGGTCCCGTCGTAGGAATTGTTAGCACTCAGGGTCAAGATCCCGCTGCCGACCTTCGTGATACTGAAGGTGCCTGCCCCATCAGTGATCTGGCCGCTAATGGTCAAGGGCGCTGATGACGCGGCGCTTATCGAATTGTTGGTGCCCAACGTGATGGGCCCTGTCCAGGTGTTTGAGCCGCTCTGGCTCCTGAGTACGCCGCTGGTAACACCACCGTTGATTGTGATCGGTTCAGCCGCGAACGTAAGACCGCCTTGCAAATCGAGCGTCGCGCCTGAGGTCGTTGTCGTACCTGAGGCGGTTGCCCCCAGAGCGTTAGCGTGTCCCAAGGTCAGCGTCCCGGCAGTGATCGCAGTCGCCCCGTCAAAGGTATTGTCACCTGAGAAGAGCAGAGTTCCCGTGCCGGTCTTGGTGACTCCAGCCCCTGTCCCGCTGATAGCCGCCGAGATCGTCAGGTCGGTAGCTGCCGAGCCGTCCGGCACAGTAAACGTGCGCGTGGCCCCACCAAGATCAAGCTGGCCACTGATCGTCGCAGTCGCTGTCGACGTGTTGGTCGCAACGTCGCCGTTCAGAGTCAATATTCCGGAACCGGTCTGCACCGTGCCGCCCGTCAGCGTCAAACCGCCAATCGTGTCATCGAAGCCGTTCAGATCCAGTTTGGCTGTCGTGGCAAGAACGCTAATTGCCGCCGAGTCATTGATCTGATTGGATTGCGAGAGCAGCACCGTCGAACTGCTATTCACGGTAAGAGCGCCAGGAATCGCGTCCTGACCCGCCGTCTTGTTGAGCTCGAGCACGCCAGCGGAAACAACTGTAGTGCCTGTGTAAATGTTGGCTGAAGTGCCCGCGAGCCGCAGTGTGCCAGACCCTGACTTGGTAATGCCGAATCCCGTCCCAGAAATCTCTCCGGAAAGTTCAAGGAGACCACCAGCAGCGACGTCAATCGTTTGAGTTGCTTGCAACTCGATTCCCAAGCTGATCGACGAGCTTCCCGAGCCATAGGTCGCATTTAATGAACCGTCGAGATCCACAGTGTTGCCATCGATCGAGTACCCCGCGCCGGCGATCGTGATGTTGGTGAAGTTGGTGTTCGAGGCGAAATCGTTGACGGGTGAGAGCCGATCAGCGCCGCTGGGAAACTCCAGATCCGCGCCTTCTACCGGGACAGCATCGTCCACCCAATTTTCGGCTGACGACCAGAGGTTGTCGCTACCACCACCATCCCAGACGTAGAGCTGAGGCGTCAACAACTGACGAGCTTCGAGAAGCTCCAGCCTCGGGGCTGAGTTCTGAGGTCGGCGACCTGATCGAGCGTAAAGACTTTGCAACCACTGAGTGAATGACGTTCGGATCATGACAGGATGGGCTCTTGGCGCTTAGGGGTTGCTAGGCATGGGCTTAAAACACAGCGAGCGGCGCTTAGAGTTCTCAAGGTGCGAGCTGCCGTGATGCTCCAGTGAGCCTTGCAGGGCAGTCAGATCTCTCGGAAATCGCGACAAGCAAGCCGCCGGGATCAGTTGCTTCAGTGCACATCCAGGACAGACGGGCGATGACAGCGGCGCTGACTTCTGATTGAGCTTGTGAGCGCTAATTGTTCCGGATGGGTAAGGTCTTCCATGGGCGCGTGACTGAACTGGCCGCAGAGTTGCCTTCTAGCGGCCTTACTGAACTGCTGACCGCGGAGGTTGATGCAACTCCAGTACGAGTGCAGCGACATAACGACCCTCGGATCGATAGATGCGGACAAATTTCAACGTCACACCGCTATCGGCTTTGATTGATCCGCAGCTCTGAATCAAACTGCGGGAAATTCCGAAGATACGAGTTAGTCCCGCCATTGCGCCCGCAATCTTGTCTGGCGGCTGAGCGAAAGAACGTCTTTGGCGACGAGATTCGCTGCACCCTGGAACCTGAATAGATGAAAGCAGCGGGTGCGCGATGGCTGTTGGATGCGGCCCAACCATGCGAGGCCTGGCACGAGAGCCGCGCTCAGATTAATGAGTCTGACCTTGTGAAACTTTGAGCGTTATCGCGGATTTGCTGCCGGCTCTAACGACCATGAGGCCGCGACGTTCGCGAACTCTCATGGAACCGTTGATGTTCCACGTTCTGCAGAAATGTTGCGGGCTGCTTATGCAGCCGCGTGGCGGAACAGGATTTCGCCCTTGCCTAAGGCGACGAGATCACCGTGATAGAGATCGAATTCGGCTTCTAAAAGTGACTCGTCGAGCCGCAAACCTTTGGCTCGCAGCGTACTCAAAATAAGGCGCACGACCTGTGGTTGATACGTCGAGGCGTAGCGGAAGCTTGGCAGGAGTTGCGGCGG
This sequence comes from Planctomycetaceae bacterium, assembly GCA_021732995.1. Taxonomy (GTDB): domain Bacteria; phylum Planctomycetota; class Planctomycetia; order Planctomycetales; family Planctomycetaceae; genus AM-0621. Next base: position 96,192 of record JAKFWA010000054.1, read on the forward strand.
GTTGGGGCCAAAGAGGCCGAGGGTGCCGCGACGCATTCCGGCGCCGGGCCGAATACCGCATTCGCCGAATACGAACACCGTCCCGGCAATCATGTTGAAGCCGACCATGTCGCCGGCCGAGCCACCAATCGCGACAAGTCCTCGTCGCATGGTGCAGCCGATTTCGTTGCCCGCGTTGCCGTCAATCAGAATGGTTCCGCCCGTCATGCCTTTGGCCGAGCCGCGATAGGAACTGCCGACAAGATGTCCGGCGTTGCCATGCACATGAATCAACCCGCGCTTCATTTCGGCTCCGACCCAGCCTTTGGCGTCGCCGTTAACCTGAATTTCGCCGCCGCGCATTTCGCTGCCGAGATGTCGACCGACAGGACCGTGAATGTGAATCTGGCCGCTGGTCATCTTCGCGCCGACCCAGTGGACTCCGGACAGATTGCCTTCCCAGTCCATGCGCTTGTCACTCGGGTCACCGGCAATCTTGAACATCTCTGCCAACGGGATCTTGCGGTTGCCGTGAAAGATCTCGAAACGTTCGATGTCCGACAGCGATTTGTCGCAGATCCAGTCCGGTGTGAGTCCCTCGACTTCAACCGGAACTGAAGTTTCGCCGTGGTAGGAGAGCTGGAGTGCCATGAATCTTGATTTCCCGGATCAGTCGATACTCGTGAATGCTGAAGGTCTGACTCAAGCGACTCAAGTCACAGCAAATCGCGCAAGTGATAATGATGCTTGCCGAGCTTCCCGCCGTAATTACCCGCCGTGATGCGGATAACGCCGGATGACGCTGCGGCCGCGTGCAGACCTCGCCGCATGGCCGACTGGACCGCGTCGAAGCTTAGTCCGTCGATGACAATCTCATAGACGGCATTGCAGCCGGCCGGGAGTTCGGTCTGAACGGCACCTCGCAGAGTGGGGCAATAGGCGTCGTTCGTGCTGGCCTTGAGCTTCGGATACCTCGAACCAACCTTGCTTCCCGATCGCACGATCCCGCCAGGAAACGGCAGAGCGACATCAGTGCCGGAACGGATCGCTGCGACGGCTGATTCCGCAGCCTGAAGCGCGGACGTGGCATTGGCGCCGCAGATCAGCAAGTTGCCGCCTGCGACTCCGGTGATGGTGCCGAAGTAATCTTCGCAGAGGAATTCACCATCCATGACCGGGATGCGCCAGAAACGCTGATCACCGATCTTCTTTGATTTCTGAAAGCTGTCGCCGAAGTAACGAATGCCGCCGCCGATGCGAAACTGTTTCTCCTTGGGGCAGTCTTGGATGCCGTTGAAGCAGGCCGTCGTCGGGCACGTAAGGATGCACTGACCGACTCGGCCCTGCAGTGCCTTTCCGAGCCCATCAACGCTGAAGGCAAAGACGAGAACCGACACGCCTGGTCGGCCATCGGGAGTTTCATTCGCAGGTATGATGCGTTCGATCGCCGCTTCAACATCGCAGGCGATCACGCTGGTGGCGTTGCCACACAAGACCGTCGCGCCGGTCCGAGCCCAGTCTTCATTGGCCGCCGTGATGATCAATCGAGTCGCCTTGATCGGGAACGCTTCGGCGAACGTGTCCACAATCTCCACGCCATTCAAGTTGAGCAAAGGCGGCGGTGAGGTCTGTTCCGAGGCCATCAATGGGTCCGTGGTTAGAGGCGGCGTTTATCAGAGGTGAAGTCGCGGCGGTGATTCAGGCAAATAGTGAACGAGATTCGCTCGTCAGGGTATCCATCAGCCTGTTCGCAGTGGTACCACGCAGGACTCGTGCAGGTAGCTGGGATGGACCGGGTAGTTGCGCCAGCGGATCGAGTAATACTTCTCAAACCAGGTTTGAATGTCGCTCTCGACTTCGAGGTCATAGTCCGGCTGCACGTGCAGCGTCTTGCCGTTGAGCGGATCGCGGATCTCTCCGTGTTCCACGATCACTCGCCCTGACTTGATCACCAGACGCGGCAGCTCGAACATCGTTTCCTTGTTCTCGTGCGGCGTGTAGATCGTGATGTCAGCGTCGGCGCCAGCCCCGAGGTGGCCCTTATCGGTGAGTCCCAGAATTCTTGCGGGCCCGGCGCGAGTGATGATGGCAATCTCGTAGAGCGTGTACTCGCGATCGAGGTCCGCCAGGACAGATCGTTGCACGACCTCAGGGTGGCAGGTTTTGAGGATGTCCTGCCGATAGGTGCGATCCATCAACAGACGAATGATCTGTGGATACGCCAGGAACGAGCCACCGTTGGGGTGGTCGGTGCTCATGACGACGCGCCACGGGTCGTCGACCAGCAGGTACCATTCGAGGCCAATGGCCCACTGCAAAGCGTGCACGAGTGACTTGTTGCGATACTTGATCGGCGTGATGCCGCAGCCTGATTCCATCTCGGTGTCGCTGCTGAACCATTTGCCGCCGTACACATTCGACAGGAAGTAGCCCAGGGGGCCGTCGCCTGTCATGCTCGTGGTTTCGCCAAACAATACCTGGCCAACATCGACGGTGATATTCTTGTTGGCGTTGACGTACTCGGCCAGACGCACGGTTTTGCTGTTGAATGTGTTTTCGTCGCCGTTGCCACCACCGTAGCTGTGAAACTGAATGTGAGTGATGTGGCCCTTGTGGCCCTCCAACGCGCGCATCGTTTCCAGTGTCGTTTCCCAATTGCCAGGCATGCCGAGGTTGTTGCAGTGAATGTGAACCGGGTGAGGCAGTCGCAACTCTCCGGCTGCTTTGGCCACTCCGCCGATGATCTGGCGCGGAGTCACCTCGAAGTGATCCACCAGCGAGTCCAGTCCACTGACGTTGCCGGCCTGATGACTTTTCCAGACTTCCACTCCACCCGGATTGACGAGCTTCGGTGCATATCCCTTAGCAGCTGACAGCAACCAGCCGATGAAGGCCTTGAGCTTCTCGGGCTCCTTCCGCTGCAACGACTGCATGACATAGTGGTTGTTCCCCATCAGCAGGTAGAACCCTTTGTCGATGCACGGCGTGTCGTCGAACTCTTCGTGAGCGTGGCGAGCGCCCAACGGAGGAATCGCCGCGTCAAAGGCCGTCGTATAGCCGAGCCCCGCGTACTTGTAGCCAGTCGCGAAGGTGCTCGGCACGCTGCCCATCGTGCCGCTATGCGTCAGCTTCGTGCTGTGAATTAACTCGGCCTTCCGCTTCTCCTCAGGCCGCATCTTGCGAGCGACATTCACCTTCGGCCCGGCGATGTGGCAGTGCATGTCGATCCCGCCCGGCATGACAACCAAGCCGCTGGCATCGATCTCGCGCGAGGGGCGAATGTCTGGATCGGTCGGCGCCGCGACGATGCGTCCGTCAGCAATCCAGATGTCGCGCACCTGGCCATCAATGCCATTGGCCGGATCGTAGACGATACCTTGAGAGATCTTGGTGTAGTCGAGCGAAGTCATCGGAGCCCGTGTGTCGTGGAGGGAATCAACATGGAAGGCGCCGCCTCATCTGCTGAGTGAATCATGGATTGCGGCGCGGCCAAACGAGCGTACTTGCTCTGAACTCAGGAACGAATGCGATGTCCTAAATGGTCACGCCAACCAGTTTCTTTACGCGTTCTTCGATGTTCGACAACACTTCGAAATCGCTGGGGTGAGGCGATGGAAACGCGGGACGGAGCGGAATTGGAACATCGTCCATGCGATAGACAGTCCCTCCCGTATTGATGCCGTAGGTGGCGACGGTAAAGGCCACGGCGGCGGCTCGCGTGGTGGGCGTTTCCTTCGTGTCCAACGCGATCAGCGGGATCGACGCCAGATGTTCGCGGGCGGGTTGTGAGAAATTCGCCATCGGATCGCACGCAATCGTCATCGCGGCATCGGCCTCGCCATTCGCGAGCGTGTCCGACGTGGTGTACTCACCGGGATTGAAGCGGGCATAGCCGCGCGAATGGTTCACGCCGAACGGGTAGCCGGTGCGCCAGGCGACGACGTTGTCAGCGCCGGTTACGTTGCCGTGTCCGCGATTGGGTTTCGCCGTGAAGCGAGTGAAGGCGTTTAAGTCTCGCGTGAGTGCCAGCAACGCCTCGCTGTTGCAATGCTTGCCGCGAGTCATCGTCAAGCCCATACCGAAGAAGATCACACCGAACTTGGCCGCTTTCATGCGCGCCATCAGGTCTTGAAAGACGGACAACTCCACACCCGTCTCACGCTGCACCAATTCGGGGTCGAGTTCAATTCCCTTAGCGAGTGCTCGCAACGTCCAGAGTGCCTCGAAGTCTTTTCGCGGTTTGATCTGGATGAAAATGTCGGCGGCTTTGGCACTCTTCGTCTTGCGGACATCCACAATTACGCAGGTGCGGTCTTTGCGGCCGTTTGGCAAGAACATGCCCTTGGGCATCAGACTGTATTTCGTGAAGTGGCGCGGATGACTTTCTGCGGGGTTCGATCCCCAGAAGATGATCATGTCGCCGCGGTTAGCGACTTCGCCCAGCGAGCAGGTGACTTCACCGACTCCTTGAAACGCCATGCCCGACGGGCCGTGACAAACGCTGGTCGTGGTATCGATCGTTCCCTTGATCCAATCCACGATGCTGACCGCAACTCGCTGGGCCTCGCAGGGGGAATCGCTCAGACCGTAGACGATCGGGTACTTGCCGGTCGTCAGGATTTCGGCCGCGCGGTCGTAACCCGCTTCCAGAGACGCAGGTTGGCCATTGATGAGGCAACTTGGTCGGTCATCGATGTCATGGTTCAAAAACCACGCCTTGCCGAGCACGCACGCACGCTTGGCCTCGACGATGTGGTTGTCTTGCACCGACAGATCAATGTCATCGCAGACGCAGCCGCAGAATGTGCAGACCGCGTCCTGAATGATCTTCAATTCGCCAGGAACGGATTCGGTTGGAGCGTTAGCAAGCGTTGAGGCACTGGTCATCGCGAAGGCACCTTAGAATCGTTGTTATTCGGACTGACATACTGTCGGGCGGGAACGGCTTCCATCGCAACCGAACAACTCAGGCCGAGAGCTTTTCCATCGTCACTTCCATGCCTTTGCTCGTGGGCATGCCCGACCCGTGAGTGTCGCCGGCCATCATACGGCTGGACACGTCTCCGTAGGCGATAAACAGCACGCCTTCGGGCAGTTCGTCCTTTTTCGCGGGTGTGATCGCCACCTCAACAACTTGCCCTTCTTCGCCCGTCAACCGCACCCGGTCTCCATCGGCCAGGCCCATGCGTTCCATGTCGCCGGGCGCCACTTGAAGCGTATTTACCTCGCGCTGGTACTTATCCTTATATTTTCCTTCGCTGATTCCGCATCCCTGCTCACTGGTGCGGCCGGGAATGAGGATAAATGTCTCGGGCATGTCGGCTCTCTTCGCAGGCTGAAACGGAACGGCAAATCTTACCACGTATCGGTCGGAGTTGCAGAGGCGGATAACTTAAAACTCGTCAACCACGTCCCCACCGGCACGCGTTATGGCAGATTTGAAAAGCTGCACATCGATGCTGTCACTGACGAATTTCGCGCTCCCGTCAGCCATTGAGAAATGAATTCCGCCCACATGAGCGCTGGAAAACTGAAACTGTCGTTCGACGCTGCTGGAACAAGTTGTCACCGGGGGGTTGAATCCAGGCAACGCGCAGGTCGGTGCGGCTTTCCACCAACGCATCACGGCTCGAGAGAATCCGACACCGCCGCCACCGCCGCCACCACCCCCTCCAGCGTTGATGGCTCCGCGCGCCCAGCCGCCAAGTTCAAAGGCGATCTCGCCCGTCAGGATCGTGTTCGACGGGCCGTCCGTGATGTCCCTCTGCCGAATCGCCGAGAGCGGATACAGCACCCCGTCGTCTGTGCCGGGAGTGGTTCCGGCGCTGCCGGCATAGTGACTCGATCCGTACAGGTTGCCGATGACGCTTGCGTCCGGCTGGGAGGGGCAGAGATAGACCTGCAGCGTCTGGCTCACCACACTTGCGTTGGCAGCGTGATCAAAGCGGCGATTGAAGTCGTATCGCTCATAGAGCGACGCCTGTTCGACGAAGGGCAGAATCATGGTCTGCCATGTGGTCAAAACATTGTTGGCCGCAGTACCGCCGGTTGTTCCCAGCACGCCGATGGGAAAGATTCCGTGAGTGCTTTCGTAGTTGGTGATGGCGACTCCGATCTGCCGCAAGTTGTTCTTGCAGGCGGAACGTCGTGCCGCCTCGCGAGCCTGCTGGACGGCCGGCAACAGCAGCGCCACCAGCACCGCGATGATGGCAATCACGACCAGCAACTCGATGAGTGTGAATCCGCGCCGGGTTCGGTGCGAGCGGTTTGTTGATGTCACAGTAAGTCCTCAGGTCATCTTGAGAGCTTGATATCTGTCCGCGGCGCTGGTGTCGCGACGCACGAAGAGAACCGTGCGGCCCCCGCGCCGATTGGGTCGCAAGTGCTTGCCGACATCGACGAACCCGGAATGAATACGCGTTGAAGTTTCCGCTTCTTCGAGGTCGATGTCGCGCGACATCACGGTTTCGACCGGCGTAAGCCCCGTGAGATCGTCGGGCCATTCGCCGTGCCTGACGACTCGGCCATCGTTGCCGGTCACGGCCAGTCCCACCGCCGCCAGAGACCCGATAACGCCGCCCTCGGTGCCGCCCAGCCCCATCAAACGAATGTTGTGCGCCGCCGCCAGTTCACGGGCGAGCCCCTGCTTGACGATGTCTCGCTGGCACAGCCAACCGTATTCGGTGATCGCATGAGGCACGGTATCGGTGACACACAGGCCAGGGTCGCTGCCATAGACATACCAGTCACGCATCACGCGCACGCACAAGTCCGTCAGCTTCTGCAGATCCGGTGCGCCGCGCGGCTCCAGGGCGATCGAAGCCGAACCATTTTTGGATGTATAAGGCACTCGCGGATCAAAGAAGAGTTGATGCCGCACGATCCGCTGACAGATCCAGTCATCTGCGGCCTCACGCACGATCTCTATCGCCAGCTTGTTGGTGCCCGGCGAATCGTACGTGTCCGTGTCATCAATACCGACGAGGATCACGGTGCCGCCTCCGATTGGGCAGCCGCGTCGCGCCGCCGAGCGTAGAACAGCACCAGACCGCTGATCAGTCCCGCCACCAGCCCGCAGGCGAGGTACGTGAATGAGGCTTGTGCCAGCCATTCCCACAGTGGGCGTCTGCCTGCTCGCTCCCATCCCATTGCTTTCGCGGTGCCACGCACGGCAAAGGCTGCGGTGTTGCTCGCTAAACCAGCGAGCGCGAATGCCAGATATTGTTTCCAGCCGCCATTCACCCGACGCAGAGCGAAATCCAGCAGCGGGCCTGTCGCGATCAGGCTGGTAAGCGCTCCCATTCCCAAGGCTTCTTCTTTGAAACCGGCGAAGCGCAAGGCGACTCCGGTCACCAGAGCGGACGCGCCCATCACGGTGCCAGAACCGCGACGCGGGACCAGTGCGAGTCCGACAGCCATCGGAAACACAACGCGCAGGATCGCGTGCCCCGGAACTTGCTTGATATCCAAATCCAGAAACGTCGAGCAGCACGCGGCGGCAATGCCAGCGGCGAGCAGAATCAGCCAGTCACGCATCGAAGCGGCTGCCTGATCCGAAGCAATCCACTTAAGCCGCGTGGTACCGGTCAGCCCCGGATGCAAAGGGAGGTTTAAGCCCGTCATCTCTGCGCTCTGGATTGGAGGAATAAAGAGGTTTGTCAAACTTCACTTATTCAGGCGCCACCGGCTCTGTCCGCGAGAATGTTCCGCACGGGCAGGACGAGTAGCACCCCAATTGCCAATCTGCAGCAGCAGTAGAACGAATTCAGGCAATCAAGCACGAAGCCATACGGATTAGAGCATGACGAAAATCACGTTTCTGATCCAGCGATACTGATTTGATTCCGTCTCATTAATCGCTCGCCATCTCGGCTTCTGGCAGCCAGCCGTCTCGCGTCCAGCCGCGTGCGAGGTTGTAGGCTTCGATCAACTTCGCGAGCCGTTCGGATGAAAGTGCTGCCCGTTCGTCATCGGGTAAATGCTCTTGCAGCATCCGTTCGGGCAAGGTGTCCTCGGCGGGAGTCCACCCGGCAAGAATATTGAACCGCTTCTTCAAGGTCACAATCCGTTGAGCGGTCTCTCGCATCTCTTCTGCCGAGACATTCCATCCGGTCACCAGTTGCAACATTTCAGCCGCGTCGACGAAGAAATCGGTGAATACGCCGCGCAGAAACTTGCAGAGAATCAGCGAGTCCATCAGCGCCGCCTTGTCCTCAGTTTCAATGGCCAACAACGCAGCCTCTGGTCCGACGTTGCGGCGATCAACAGCCTCTGAAAAATCGACCTCGTACGCTCCCGACCGATTGTGGTCCGCTCCCCGTGAACCCACCGCAAAACCGAGAGCCATCGTCTGCAGTCCGCGCGGGTCGTAGCCAGGGATCTCCAGCCCTTTGACCTGCGGTGCAAACTGAATTGAATCATGCCCGATTTGCAGAGCCGCGCGACGACTGCCCTGCGCCAGCAGCGCGCCAAGTCCCTCACCGCTGACGATCAGGTCGAGTGCCCTTAACAGTGCCGGCCCGCTGCCAAAACGCAACCAAGGTTCATCCAAAAAACCTCGCTCGGCACATTCCATCGCGAAGGCGATCGTTCCGCCCGCGCTGATTGTGTCGAGCCCCAATTCGTCGCATTTCTGGCAGGCTTGAAGAACAACTTCCGGATCATCCACTCCGCACAGCGGTCCCAGCGCGAACAGGTTTTCGTATTCCAGCCGAACTTGCCCCTGACCATCCCGCAGGCCATAGAGATGTTCGCAACCAATCGTGCAGGCGGCACACGAGCTGCGAGTCCGGTCTCGGGTGACATTCAATTCTTCCGGAGAAATCGCGACCGCCCCTGCGAAGCTCCCTTGCTGAAAATTACGTGTGGGCAGCACGTTCAAGCGGTTGAACGTAAGCAGATTTGCTGCAGTGCCCAACTCGCGATACTTCGCGGTGGCCGGTCCAAACGATTTCTCAGACAGCCGCTTCGCATAAGCAACCAGCGCGGCCGGCTCTGCCCACTCCGCCCGCCGCGAGCCTCGCACGGTGATCGCCTTGATATTTTTGGAACCCAGCACGGCTCCGCTGCCGCCGCGTCCCGCATGTCGCCCGTCGTGAGAGATTGTGGCGTAGCACACGAGCTTTTCACCCGCCGGACCAATCGTCGCACATTGGAAGTCCGCGCCGTAGCGCTCGCGCAGTGCTGCTTGAGCCGCTCGGTTCGTCAGGCCAGCCAGATCAGCGGCAGGCTCCAGAGTGACTCGATCATCGTCAATCAGCAGCACGGTGGGTTCGGCGGCCCGGCCAACGAGCACGATGGCATCATGTCCCGTTTTCTTGCCAGCAATCGCAAATCCGCTGCTGGCCAACGAGTCGTTGATTCGCCCGGTCAACGGGCTTTTCGAGACAACGGCAAACTTGGCGGATGTGGTCAGCGGACTACCCACCAGTGGGCTGAACACGAACGCCAACGCAGCTTCAGGAGCAAGTGGATCAACTGTCGCAGTTCCTTCCCGGAGCAGCAGCGCGACACCTAATCCACTGCCGCCGAGGTATCTCCGTAGCGTCGCCTGATCCAGCGGCACACGTTCGGACGAGCCGGTCGTCAGATCGATTCGCCGGTAGCAGCCGTGATAGCCGTACATGTCTTGCGTCAAAACTGGACTCCATCAGCCACCAGCATCCACTCCCATGATCAGCACCGTGTCATTGTCCGCCAGCGGTATCTCGGGCGAGGTCACAAATCGTTGCCCGCCGAGGTTTGCCGCGAAACCCGGTCGGAAGCGGCGTCCATCAATGCAGGACTCAGCTAAGCTCGGGAAGCGGTCAGCCAGATCCGCCAGTACATCGCCCAGGCAATGACCGACCGCAGTGGTTTGTGCTACGCCCGCCCGTGAGCGAGCAATTCCAAACAGTTCGACTGTGATGGGCATGCAGAGACACCGCAAGACGGATGGGTTCGTTTCGATCAATACACCTGCAGCAATCATAGTGTCGGATCGAGGCTGATCTGCAATTCGTCTTCGCGGGTGAACTGCCAGCATTTGCCAATCAGTGTTTCACCGCGAGCCTGCTGGTATGCTGAAACCTCGACAACGCTTCGAGTCCTGTAGTTACTCGTTTGGAAAAGTTGCTTGATGTCCGCCTCGAAACCCACACACCCAAACGCTGATGTGCGCATGAAGGGCTTCGCTCAACGAACCACCGTTGACGCGGCGCTCGCCTGGCTGGATTCGGTACTGCCGCCACTGACTAACCTGCCGACTGAAGAACTTGGACTTTACGAGATTGCCGGGCGTGTGCTGGCTCGTGATCTGACGAGTCAGGTCAACGTGCCTGGCTTCGCCCGGTCGATGATGGACGGCTTCGCCCTGCAGGGTGAAGCGACCTACGGTGCGACGTCGTACAATCCGCTGCCGTTGCAGATCATTGGAACCTGCCTGCCGGGAACGCCGTTTCCGCGTCAGGTGCTCCGCGGCGAGGCCGTGCGCATCATGACGGGCGCGCCACTGCCCGCAGGCACTGATGCGGTATTGCCGGTTGAGATGAGCGATCTGGATGGCGAGACGCTGCGAGTTCTGGAACCCGTCTCGTCCGGTAAGCACGTCGGGCAGATTGGCGAAGACATTCGCTCGGGTGATGTCGTGCAACCGGCGGGTCGGGTCTTGCGACCGCAGGACATTGGCGTGCTGTCGTCGATCGGTATCGGTCGCGTTGAGGTTGTTCGTCGTCCGCGCGTGCGTGTGCTCATTACGGGTAATGAATTACTAGCTGCGGGCACTCTGCCCGCCGGTTACCAGATTGCCGATGCGAACGGACCCATGCTCGCCGCATTGGTTGCTCGTGATGGCGGCCAACCGATTTTGAGTGACATCGTTCGAGACGATCCGGCTGCGATTGGGGACGCGCTCTATGCAGACGCTGATGTCGTGCTGGTCTCGGGGGGTTCGAGCGTCGGGCAGGAAGACCATGTGCCCCGATTGCTGGCCGCCGAAGGTGAGCTGGCGATTCATGGTGTCGCCATGCGGCCCAGCAGCCCGGCCGGCATGGGGCGATTGGAGAACCGGCTCGTCTTTCTATTGCCGGGCAACCCGGTCTCATGCCTCTGTGCTTACGATTTCTTCGCAGGCCGGGCGATTCGGGCCTTAGGCGGCCGCTCATCCGACTGGCCCTATCGGCGAGTCCGCGTTCGGCTTTCCCGGAAGCTGGTTTCGACGGTGGGGCGCGTTGACTACGCCCGCGTCATTGTGCGCGGTGACGAAGCGGAGCCGCTGGCCGTGAGTGGTGCGTCGGTCCTCAGTTCCACAACGCGGGCTGACGGCTTCATCATCGTTCCCGCCGACAGTGAGGGCCAGCCGCCGGGTGCGGAAGTTGAAGTCTTCCTGTATCAATAGGTTTGATGCATCCTGACGACCAGTTTTTGACCGAGGCTACCGTGGAAGAGACTCGCCCATCGCTGCTGTACGGCATCTTGAGGCAGGGAGGCGAAGTTCTCGTGATCGGCCTCGTTGCCGTGCTGGTGCAGGCGGTGATCGCTCAACAGTGGTTGAGCCGTCCGATGCTGGGGTCGTTCGTAGTGCTGGTGGTCGCTGCCAAAACGAGCTTCTTCTTTCTGGAGAACCTGCGCGAGATTCTTTCGGCCACTGCGAAAGACATTCCGTACCACCGCTTCATGGCCATGATGCTGATGAACATGGCCCAGATCATCCTCTCGTTCGGACTCGATTATTGGTGCCTCATCGCTGCTGACCCGCGAAGCCTCGGCGCGATCAACCCCGAAGGAACTCGCGTTGAGGTTGTGTTCGACTGCATGTACTTCAGCTTTCTGAACTTCACGTTCTTTGGTTATGGCGACATCACTCCCAAGACGATCCCCGCCAAGCTGGTCACGATGATGGAACTGCTGCTGGCGTTCTTCACCGTGATCTTCGTGCTGTCGGATTTCATCAGCCTGAAGGATTCATTGCGTCCGCCACGTAAACCGGCCGAATGAGGCGTTCTCGCCAGCACCTCGACACAGGAAGACCATGTCCGATCAGGAACAGTTTCTCGACGTGATTGACCGCGATGAAGCCGAGCGGCGTTTTCGGTCAGCTCTTTCAGTGGCGCCGTTGGGGGCCGAGAGAATCTCGTTGAACGAGGCTCTGGGGCGTGTACTTGCAACAGACGTTCTTGCGCGTGTCGACGTTCCCGCCTTTGATCGTTCGAACTTCGATGGTTTCGCCTTGCGGGCAGTGGACACCTTTGGAACCAGCGAACTCGCACCGAAGAGCGTGCAGCTTTTGGCGGAAACGCTTGATGCGGGAACGATTCCGAGTGCGGAAATTCACTTTGGCGAAGCCGTGGCTATTTCGACCGGTGGCATGGTGCCGCGCGGGGCAGACGCGATTTTGATGGTCGAACATTCCGAAGTGCGCGACGGGCGGGTACTCATTCGTCGCGCGGTCACGCCGGGGCAAGGTGTTTCTTTTGCCGGCACCGACATCGCAACGGGCGAGACTGTCTTGCGCGGCGGCATGGTACTGACCAGTCGCGAGACCGGAGTGCTCGCCGCACTTGGTGAGACTCATGTTGAAGTCTGGCGGCAACCGCGAGTGGCCATCATCTCGACAGGAAATGAGATCATCGCGCCGGGACAGCCGATGCGACCGGCAGCGGTTTACGATTCGAATTCGCAGGTGCTGGCCGATGCCGTGCGCGAATTGGGTGGCACGCCGCGCTTTTGGGGAATTGTGCGGGATGACGTGGCGGCGCTGCGTGACATGTTGCACCGGGCACTCGCGGAATCGGACCTGGTGTTGCTCTCGGGAGGGACCAGCAAGGGCAAAGGTGATCTCTGTTATCGAGTCGTCGCGGAACTGAGCGATCCCGGCATTGTGGCTCATGGAGTCGCGTTGAAACCGGGCAAGCCGTTGTGTCTGGCTGTTACGGGCGGCAAGCCTGTCGTCATCCTGCCGGGGTTTCCGACGTCGGCGATCTTCACGTTTCACGAATTCGTCGCCCCGGTAATTCGCCTGCTTGGAGGCCGCCAGCCGGAATCGCACGAAACGGTCAACGCCACGTTGGCCTTGAAGACGAACTCGGAAATCGGTCGCACCGAATACCTGCTCGTGGGACTGGTCAAAACGGACGAAGGCTTGTCGGCATTTCCGATGGGTAAAGGATCAGGTTCCGTAACAACTTTCAGTCGAGCCGATGGTTTCGTCACGATCCCGCGTCATACGGAGATCATTGAAGCCGGGGAACCGGTCGAAGTCCGTCTAATCGGTCGCGATCTCGAAGTTGCTGATCTCATCGTGATTGGCAGTCACTGCGTGGGACTGGACTATCTGCTCTCTCAGCTCCAGCAACGCGGTATCACCAGCAAGCTGCTGAATGTCGGCAGTTCCGCCGGTCTCACCGCCGCAAAACGCGGTGAGTGCGACATTGCTGGCATCCATCTGCTGGACCCGGCCACCGGCGAATACAACCGCCCGTTCTTGACGGACTCGGTGGAGTTGCTGCCGGGATACGGTCGTTCGCAAGGCATCTTATTTCGTTGCGGTGATGCCCGCTTCGAAGGCCGTTCGCTCGACGACATCGTCAGGCTGGCGACGAGTGATCCCAACTGCGTGATGGTGAATCGCAATCAAGGCAGCGGTACACGCATTCTCATCGACCGCCTGCTGGGCGGAGCCAAGCCATCCGGTTACCCCGTTCAACCCAGTAACCATAACGCTGTTGCCGCTGCGATTGCCCAAGGCCGCGCCGATTGGGGTCTCGCGATTCAATCCGTTGCCCGAGCGAACAACCTCGGCTTTATTCCGTATCAGGAAGAACGTTACGACTTCGCCATCCCCCAATCGAGGCGCAACCGACCGGCCGTACAAGAGTTTTGCAGTCTATTTGCAGACTCGCAGACGCAACTGCGACTCGAGCAACTGGGGTTCAGAATTGGCCTTGCGACTGGGAAGTTTGCGTAGGATTGCGAGTGGAAGGAGAGCGGGTGGATTAGCTCTCGGGCACTCGAAGGTTTTTCTGCACGATTCTGTTTTCTACGGTTAAACTGGGCATGGAAACTCGTGTTCAATTGACAAGAGCGGAGCCGATATAGTCATCAAGCCGAATCATGAAAGGATTCATTGATTTGGTTGCATAGGCGATTTGGGTTGAGTGCGGTTTGGTGGTTAATTCGAAATGGATTTCGGATGTATCTGAGTCATTGGCTTCAGCGAATTCTCGCAGAGAACTTCTTTTCTGCTGCCCCCAAGCGCCGCGTTACGTCCCGTCATCGTCAGCGGGCATTCGCGCAAGGCTCCCGGCGGCTGGAATGCCTGGAGACTCGCTCTGTACTGACGTCAGATTTCGGTGATGCTCCTGATACCAGCGCTGGAACCGGCTTGGGCGACTATCAAACCCTGGCCGAACGAGGTGGCCCCAGTCACGTCATTGATGCGACGCAAACGAAGCTCTACCTGGGGGCGAGAGTCGATGGGTCAGCCAACGGGAATCCGACTGACAGGGCTCATGGAGATGACCTCGCTTTGTCATCCCCGGACGACGAGGACGGCGTTCTTGAGCCGGCTCAAGACCTGCTGCTGACTGTTGGGACCGCGCCCGTTGTGAGAGTACGAGCGACGAACACGACCGGTACCACTGCCAAGCTGTATGGCTGGATCGATTTCAACCGCGACGGCATCTTCGATAACAACTTAGAGCGAGGTTCGGTGACGGTTCCGAATGGAACCAGTAAGGGCGTCCTCTCGCTGCAGTTTCCGGAGATTTCCCTCAGCGTTCTTCCGGGTGCGACGATGTCGCGTTTTCGAATCAGCAGCGATGCCGCCGCCGCGAATTCAACGGGTATCGCTCAAGGAGGCGAAGTCGAAGACTACCCTGTGACAATCACGGACCGCAGCGATGGTTTAACCGGCAATCGCTGGATGAATGCCAGAAACGGTCTCAGCACAACTAGTAAAAGCTCAGTGGCGACAACAAAGAATTTTGGTCGCTCGGTGGTGACGCTAGGAGATCTGAATGGCGATGGGATCACAGACATCGCTGTCGGTGCAGGTGGCAACTACAACCAGACTGGCAATCGGGGTCAGGTGTTTGTGCAGTTTCTGAATTCAAATGGGTCGGTCAAGAACACGACCCAGATCGGGGATGGGTTAAATGGCGGGCCATCGTTGGCCAGCAACAATCGTTTCGGATCGGCATTAAGCGCGATCGGAGACCTGGACGGCGATGGGATCGTCGATCTGGTTGCAGGTGCTGAAGGCGACGATACGGGCGGGACCGATCGAGGTGCGGTGTATGTGCTGTTCTTGAACTCCAACGGTACCGCGAAACGCACGGTCAAGTTGGCTAGTGGTACTTCGGGCGTGCCCAGTCTCCCTGACGGAACGGGCTTTGGTGACTCGCTTACTGCCGTGTCGGACATGGATGGTGACGGAGTAACGGACCTGGCAGTAGGCGCGGAAGAGTCCGTCTTCCTGCTATCGATGAACTCCAATGGTACTGCCCGGAGCAGTATCAAGCTCGCGAGCGGTCAGAATGGCGTCCCAACGATTCGCAGTGGTGTCGACTTCGGCGTCGCGGTTGCATCGCTAGGCGATCTGGATGGTGACGGGAGAACGGACCTCGCCGTCGGAGCTAGGCAAGCGGGGTTGCTGGTGAGTGGCAGATATCCCCAGCAGGGCTCCGTTTTTGTGCTGAAGTTGAACTCTAACGGGACGGTCAAAAGCAGTACGGAAGTTACGAGCGGAACTAACGGTGGACCCTCATTGGGTAGCAGTGACTATTTTGGAAGCTCTGTTGCGGCGATGGGGGATCTAGATGGAGATGGAATCCGCGATCTAGCCGTTGGTGCTCCGGGTGATGATATCGCGGGCACAGATCGCGGAGCTGTCCATGTGCTGTTTCTGAATGCCGACGGATCCGTAAAGAATCGCAATAAGATCGAGCGCTCGGGCGGCGGGGAACGTCTTCTGGCGAACGGCGATGCATTCGGAACCTCGCTCGCGTTCCTGGGCGATCTCAGTGGCGAAGGCGTGCCTGACCTGGCTGTGGGTGATCGAGAATCCGTGCATATTCTGCATTTGCGTCAGCTCACGGATGGAAGTAATGATCCTCCATCCGTTCCGGCTCCCTCACTGAACGATCCCGCGCGGCACGGAGCAACTGGTCCGCAACTGGGGGCGAGGCGAGGTATCGTCGATGGTGTTACCTTCGGAGCGCTGCGCGTCGGACGCTTTGGAGCCGGATCAACCGTCCGAGTGCAGAATGCTCCGAATGGAGCGAAGTTGGATGCGTGGATCGATTTCAATGGCGACGGCGCGTTTGGTGGTGCTGAAGACCTGATTGCAGACAGTATCACTGTCAGCAATGGCGCCAACCAGGTGGCTTTTGATGTGCCTGCATCCGCCGCCAGTGGGATTACTAAAGCCCGATTTCGGATAAGTTCAGCGGGAAATCTCGGGATTCTTGCGCCGGCCAGCGATGGAGAGTCCGAGGATTATACAATTACGATCGATCCGCCCGAGGACGCGACGGGGATTTTCAATTCCCACTACATTATCGTGGATGAGCCGTTTTTTGCCGAGCATGTCGTTGCCGCAGATATGGATCAGGACGGAGATCTGGATGCTCTGTTCACGAACGGAGTGCTCTTCTGGCAGGAGAATGACGGTACTCCATTTTCCGGAGCCTGGCCCAACCATCGCATTGGCCTCACGCGAGGCGATGGGGATGTTTCGACAGCCGATGTTGACGGCGATGGTGATCTGGACGTCCTCGTGGGTGCAGACAACTTCCTGGCCTGGTATGAAAACGAAGACGGGCTGGATCGGGAGTGGAACTGGCACACGATCAGTGAGGGGCCGTTCGAAAAAGCGTCAACGTCTGCTGCGGATGTGGACGGCGACGGTGATATTGATGTGGTTGCCAGCTTACCTCTTGACCATGGCGCTCAAAGGATCGCCTGGTACGAGAACGATGGAACTCCCGCGCAGGATCATTGGATCGGCCATACCATCAGATATGTATTTACTGGAATGACGTTGCTGTCTCCCGTGGACATGGACAACGACGGAGATGTTGACCTGGTCGCGGCGGCGTATAACGACACTAAGTTGGCGTGGTATGAAAACGACGGAACGCCTCGGGGTGAAGGTTGGATTCCACACGTCATCAGTAACGAGACGTATCGACCCACTGACTTGGCGGCAGCGGACATGGACGCCGATGGCGACTTCGATATCGTTCTCAATGGTGACGGGCTGAACTGGTACGAGAACGACGGCACGTCCGCTAATGGCGGTTGGACACCGCATCGGATCGTGTCTCGCGGGGGGCAATTTAGGGTTGCCGATATCGACGGAGATGGGGATCCAGACGTGCTTGCGGGTCAAGATCCGGTGACATGGTATGAGAACGACGGAACCGCTCGGAACGAGGGGTGGGTGGCACACGAAAATGATCGGGGGGTGTCCGACGTGGTCGCCGTGTCTACTGCGGACATTGATGGCGACGGTGACGTTGATGCATTGCTTAAATTCAGGCGGAGCGGAGGATTCGTGCTCCTTGAGAACGATGATAAAAGCCGTCCACTGGCGTCGTTTGAGCGGGCTGGCCTGTTTACAAACCCAACGAACAGTGACGTTGTCGTGTTCATTGTTACGTTCAGCGAGGCTGTCGTTGGTGTTGATCTTGCAGATTTCAAAGTCAGCGGATCCAGCACCGCCTCCGTGAGCGGTTTGAGCGGTATCGGTGACAGGTATCAGGTGACCGTTCGAGGAGGAGATCTTGATACCTACTCCGGTCCCCTTGGTCTGGACTTCACTGCGTCCGTGACCATCACCGATGGTGCTGGAAATACCGTGCCACGGTCAGAACCTGTCATTGATCAGGTTTTCACGATCGACAACAAGGCGCCGCGCGTTGATATTGTGGATATCACGCCCGACCCGCGCGAGACATCCGCCGGAGTGGTGTCAGTCATATTCAACGAACCGGTCACTGGTGTTGATATTTCTGATTTTACCCTGAGTCGAGATGGAAAACTCGTCGACGTTTCGAATGTGGTCGTTGCAGGTTCCGGTGCAAGCTATGCGCTTGATTTGTCGGCGGTTACGGCGAACGTGGGAAGCTATGTCCTGCAACTTAACTCCGATCAGTCGAACATTCTGGACATTGCCGGCAACTTACTGGCCAGTACGGCCCGGGATGCGTGGGTGCGCAGCGCGCCGAGGGTTGGTCTTCGCACGGATAAGAGTTCAATTGCCGAGGCTGGCGCCGCGACGATTACGGCGGTTTTGACCAGCGTGCAGAGTTCTGATGTCACTGTGACTTTGGGAGTTGATATTGGGCAGTTGAGTTCGAGCGATTACGCACTGTCTTCCACGCTGATCGTGATCAGCGCCGGCAACCTGTCGGGTTCTACGAAATTGACCGCGATTCAGGACGCGATCGACGAACCCTCAGAGATGGCCGCAATAGAGATCGTATCGGTAGTAAATGCGACGGAAGACGGTGAGCAGCGCCTTTCGATCGGGATTGAGGATGACGATCCAAGTTCAATCCTTGTGACCCGCGGCAACGGGATTCTGACGATCGCCGATAAGTCTGGGATTGCGACGAATACTCGAATTTCGCTTGATACTGCAGCCTCTCGGATTGTGGTCGAATCGCTGACTGATGGCGTCGTGGCCTCGGTCGTTCGGTCGCCCGTTGACGGTTTGCGGGGAATTGTTGTCAATCTGGGCGCGGAGTCTGATCGTCTGAACGCGTCCGGGATTACGGTACCCATGACAGTGAATGGCGGGGCGGGGAATGACACCATTATTGGAGGTGAGTGGATTGACCTGCTGATGGGTGACGCGGGTGCTGACTCAATCAAGGGTGGCGGTGGAAGTGATACGCTGAGTGGAGGCACTGGTGACGACATTCTGGATGGTGGCAGCTCGACTGACCTGCTGATGGAGGTCGGTGACGTCAACTATGTTCTGACGCCCACATCGTTAACTGGACTGGGGACGGATCAGTTGACTGGATTTGAAGCTGCCAACCTTACCGGTGGAAACGCTGGTAATCTCATCGACGCGTCCGCATTTGGCTTTCCGGTCGGTATTAATGGGGGTATGGGGGCTGATACCCTGCTGGGGGCTGGTTTCGCAGACACATTGAACGGTGGGACGGGAGATGATGTGCTGAATGGATTTGGAGGCCGCGATCTGCTGATGGGAGGGGCGGGTAACGATGTGTTGGACGGCGGCGCCAGCGAAGACACCCTTGATGGTGGAGCGGGAATTGATACTGCCCGCCGCAGGAACGACTTGAATTTCGTCGTCACAAGTTCGGCGCTGATTGAGTTAATGGGCGAATCAATTATCAGTACCGACAGGCTGGCGGGCATCGAGGCAGCGTTTATTACGGGTGGTCCATCAGCCAATCGCATCGATCTCAGCGGGTTGGGTGAGGCTGGTAGTTCGACCATTCAAGGTGGTGGGGGGAATGACACCATCGTGGGGTCCGATGGTGCCGACGCGATCACGACTGCGGATGGCGCTGACGTGATTGATGCGCGTCGCGGCAATGACGTCGTTCGATCTGGAGGTGGTGCGGACTCAATCATCGGAGGTGTGGGCAATGATTTGCTGGATGGTGAGGCCGGGGCGGACACGATCGCAGGTGATGCGGGTAACGATGTGATCTCGGGCGGCGAAGGCAATGATTCGCTCACGGGCGGGGCGGGAATGGATACAATTTCGTCGGTTTCCGGCGCTGACGTCGCTTCCGGTGGTGAGGGTGACGACCAGCTTCTGGGCGGCCTCGGCTCCGAAACTTTGCTGGGCGATGCTGGCAACGATCGGCTGTTTGGGATGGGTGGCAGCGATTTTCTGGATGGCGGAGCTGACGCGGACTCGCTGCAAGGCGGCGAGGGTACTGACACGCTGCTCGGTGGAGTTGGCGATGATCAACTGAGCGGCGGGGCGGCCGTGGACTCGATCGACGGTGGGGCCGGAACCAATCGATTGCAGGAGACCGTTGATGGGACGGTCGTCGTCGTTGGAGCGACCCTCGTTTCCGCGGGAATCGGTAATGAATCGTTACTGAATATTGGTCGTATCATGCTGAGTGGCGGCGGAAGTAACGACTTGTTTGACGCGCGGCGGGCTACAGTGCCTGTGCAGCTTCAGGGAGGAGCAGGGAACGATACGTTGCTGGGTGGCCTTGGGGGAGATGCCATTTCTGGTGGAGATGGCAATGACGTGATCTCAGGCGGAGCGGGAATCGACCAACTTTCGGGCGGAAGCGGCCTCGATGATTGGCTGGAACAGGCCGACTCCAATTTCACGGTCAATGGTGTGACTGTGACTTCGGCGGTCACCGGCAGCGAACGAGTTACAGATATCGAACGCATCGTTCTGATCGGCGGCGATCGCGCGAATACACTGAACGCGTCGGGTGCGGGGGTTCCCGTCGTGCTGATTGGCGGCCGAGGCAACGACACGCTGCTTGGTGGCGGGATGGCCGACACTTTGAGTGGCGGTAACCGCAATGATTCCACCATCGCGGGCAGTGATGGCGGCGATTCTCTGGCTGGTGGAGCAGGCGCCGATACGTTGGAAGCCGATTCGGCTGACAGGCGAACTCTCGGGGCGGGAGACGCGGTTGTTGCGGATGTGTTTGCTCTTCTGCCCGCATGGATCGACGCACTGTGAGGCCCCGGGGACCTGGACCGTTTCGTTCAACGGCCGAAGTCCTGTCCGAGGCTACTTGAAGAGCGTCTTACGCTTCGGGCAACTCATCTGAGTCTGTGGCCAGTTCCAGATCGTCGTCAGACAAGTCTTCGAAGTCCTTGATCTCGGCTGACGAGTTTTCGTCGCCAGACTCGCCTTGATGATCGATGAGGTAGTCCGATGGATTCTCGGAATCGATCTCGTCGGCGAGGTCGTGAGTACCTCGGAAGCCGGTGTCGTCCTTGGCACGGAAGTAGAGCTTGATGGGCACTTCCGAGAATGGCAGTTCCTGCTGCAGCACGCCGAGCAAGTAACGCTTCCAGGATGGTTCGAAGATACCCGGTTCGTTGACCTTCAACACGATCGTTGGCGGGCAGGTGGCGACCTGAGTCGCATAGTAAATGCGCGGGACCTTGTTCTGTCTGACCGGCGGATTGTTGCGGACGACGGCGTCATGGATGATGCGATTCAGGCGGCCGGTAGCGACTCGCATGTGAGTCTGCTTGAAGAGGTTCTGCGCCAGATTGATAATCTTGCGAATGTTCTTCTTGTCCTTCGCCGTGATGAAGGCAATCGGAGCATGGCGGATCGACGCGAACTCGTTGAGGAGATAGTTCCCCCAGCGGTCCATCGTCATGCCTTTCTCCATCGCCAAGTCCCACTTGTTGACGACGAAAATGCATGGTTTGTAATTCGCAACAATTTCTTCCACGAGCTGCTTGTCAACTCGGGAGATCGTGTCTTCGGCGTTGAAGAACATGAACACGACATCTGCCCGGCGGATGCTGCGCTGAGCACGGACCAGGCCGTAGAACTCGACGTCGTTGGCAAGACTCTTCTTCTTGCGCACGCCGGGAGTATCAATCGCGATCAGCGCCTTGCCGTCCACGTCGAAGCGAATATCGATGCAGTCGCGTGTCGTGCCTGCCACTTCGCTGACGATGACTCGCTCTTCGTTGGCCAGCGCGTTCAGGAAGGTGCTCTTGCCGACGTTGCGGCGACCGACGATCGCCATTTTCAGTTCGGCGTCCTGAGCGAGTTCAAAACCCTCTTCGCTCTCGTCGTCCTGTGGTGGGGGCAAGTGCTGACGAATGGCTTCCAGCAATAGATCGCGGTTGCGGTTGCTCTTCACGCTGGTGCGGACGACGTTGTCACCGATCAGCTTCAGGAATTCGAAGGACTCGTCATCGACCTTCTGCGAATCGCACTTGTTGATGACCAGAAACTTGGGCTTGTCCATGCGCCGCAGCTTTTCGGCCACGAAGCTGTCGAGCGGAGTGACGCCTGCCTTGCCGTCGACGACGAATAGAATCAGGTCAGCCTGCTGGAGCCCGAGTTCAATCTGGTCTTCGATCTGGTCACTGAGGTCGTCGCTGTCGACGATGCCGATTCCGCCTGTGTCGATGATCTCGTAATAGCGGTCTTCGTCGTGGATCAGGTAGAACATGCGGTCGCGCGTCGTTCCCGCCAAGCTATCCACGACCGCAATCATGCGCCCCGCGAGCCAGTTAAAAATCGAACTCTTGCCCACATTGGGGCGACCAACAATAGCGACACGCGGAAGGGACATGGCGGACTCAAAGTGAACGAAAAAGTTGCAATGCCCCGTATGATAGAGATTTTTGAGCGGTGTTGTAGGAACTCTTTACGGCGTGGGCGGTTTCACGCAGATGCGTCTGACGCTGCTAAGCGGTTTCAGGCAAACTGGATGCGTCAAATGGCGGTCTGGCCGAATGTTCTTCGGGTTTAAGGCTGCTCGACCATTGAGAAATGCCGAGACACATTGTCAGACTGTTTCGTTCAACCTGTTTTGGTTCCTGTACTTCGGCAATGCACCGCCGAGTTGCACCATGTCCCAATCTCACCAACGCCGTCGCGCCTGGGCTGCCTCATTGGGCGGTCACCTGGCGGTGTTGTTGGCACTGGGGCTGGCTTCCGGCGAGGTCCATGTCGGAGGGCATCGTGCGTCGAACGTGTCGTTTGACCCACGGGCAGTTGCGACGTTGAGTGACTCGGACTCCGATTCAACCGCGATCGTGGCTGGCTCTGACGCAACCGAGCAGGTTCCGATCGAAGCGACTTTTGCGGGTACGTTCGAGCCGCAGCCGGAACTGACGCCGGAGACGCCCTTGGTCGGCGACCTCGTCAGGCAGCAACTGGATCGGGCTCAGCGCGAAGCCGATGCGCAGTCCGCAGACAAGAAGCTGAGCGACCTCGAAGCCGCCGCGAAGAAACTGGCGGTCATCTCCAATGAGAAATCTGTCGACGCGATCTCTCAGACGCTGAACAAGGCGTTGAATGTTCCAGCACCGCCGGAAGTTGACTCAGCGAAACCCGCGAAGTTCGACATCAACTCTGCTCAGATCGTCGATGTGCGGGAAGAAACTCGAAACGGCAAACTCCGCTATTTCGCCCTGATGGAAGACCGGCACAAGCTGCAGGAAGAGGTCGAAGTCGACGCGGACACCGGGCGGCAACTGGCGAAGACATTCGGGCTCATCAAGAAGTTTCCTCTGCTGGAATCCGTCTACCGCAAGACCGTGATAGGGCTGCTCAACAAGATGCTGGCGGACGAGTCAAACGCCCGCAGCAAGCCAAAGACGCTGGCGACTCCGGAATCGAAACCTGAGGAATGACGATCCGGCCCGGATGCGAAATCTGAAAGTGGTGGCTCGAAGGCAGGCAGGCTGCCGAATATCTTTCAACCTTCGCACCGTGAGCCCCATCGTTGGTGTCTGGTGCCGGGTGGCCTGATTCAAATTACTTCGAGCGGATCGCTTCCGAGGATTCAGTCATGCGTTTTACGAAGATGCACGGTGCGGGCAATGACTACGTCTACATCAACTGCTTCGAGCCCGTGCAGCTTGGCGACATTCCGAAGCTGGCCATCGCCATGAGCGATCGGCATTTCGGTGTCGGAGGCGACGGCATTGTTTTGATTTGTCCGTCCGAGAAGGCTGATGCCCGCATGCGCATGTTTAATGCGGATGGCAGCGAATCGGAAATGTGCGGTAACGCGATTCGGTGCGTCGCGAAGTACGTCTACGATCATGGCATCTGCCGCAAGGATGCGCTGACGATCGAGACCGGTCGCGGGGTGCTGGCGCTCCAGCTTTTCGTGAGCGGCGGCAAGGTGGAACGCGTGCGAGTGAACATGTCGCATCCGATTCTGAAGAGTGCGGACATTCCGACGACGCTGCCGGGAGATCCGCCGATCAAGGCTCCGTTGGAAGTCGCGGGGCGGCAACTCGCGGTAACCTGTGTGTCGATGGGCAATCCGCACTGCGTCACGTTTGTGGACAAAGTCACTGACGACTGGGTGCTGAATGTCGGCCCGAAGATTGAACATCACCCGGCTTTTCCGCGGCGTGTGAACGCTGAGTTCATTCAGGTCGTGTCGTCGCGTGAGACGATCATGCGGGTCTGGGAACGTGGTTCCGGCGAGACCTGGGCCTGCGGAACCGGGGCTTGTGCATCAGTCGTGGCCGGAGTGCTGGCAGGCTTCAACGAACGCAAAGTGACCGTGCATCTGCGTGGTGGCGACCTGGAAATCGAATGGGCGGACTCGGACGAAGTCTTCATGACGGGACCCGCGACCGAAGTCTTTAGCGGCGAATGGCTGGCTCCCGTGGCTTGAAGCCGCGAAGCTCTTCTTCACAGATTGCCAACTCGGGCTAGAATTCCCTTTCTGCGTGTCGGGCAGCGGTGCTTCGCTTACTGAGCGAACCGCCGGGGCCGATTGAGTGCCTCGCTTTCAGCGAAAGGACTGTTGATGCGAGATGATCTCGAGAAACGAATCTTCGAAAAGCCGGGCGATGTGAAGCGCCATCAAGAGTACGCCGCAGAACTCAAGCAGGCCGGAGATCCTCGGGGCGAGTTCATCGAGTTGCAGATCCAGTTGGAAGAGAAGGGGCTCGAGCCAGATCGCAAGCACGAATTGGAACGTCGCGAACGTAGTCTGCTGGCGGCACATGGTCGAACTTGGCTGGGCGATCTGGCTGACTACGTCCTGATGAAGGGCAAGTATCAGGAGAAGCCCGGCTGCAAGATCTGGTTCAAGCGCGGCTGGGTGGATGGTCTGCAGTTAGACGAATTGAACCTCAAGATTGCCAACATCCTGCTGAAGACTCCGCAGATGCAATTGCTGCGGCGGTTGGTTCTCACCGAAGCATTGAATGCCACGTGCGATTATCTGCACGAGTGGGGCTTGCTGGAAAAGATCAAGGAACTGGATCTCAGTTACGGACGCATCACCGACAAAGGTGCGCTGACCCTGGCTGGTGACAAGTCGATCAAGAAGCTGGAAGTGCTCGACATGACCGGCAATCAGTTGACGGAAGCCGGTATTGCGGCCATCAAGAAAGCCTTTCCCAAAGTCATGGTGGAGGACCAGAACCCGCTGGCAGTGACTCGGCCCGCGGATAGTGCCGCTGACGAGCCCGAGACAGGCGACGAAGAAGAGTAGGCCGGACAAATCTGTCCGGCTGTCGGACAGGATTGTCCGACCTACAACAGACCCGTCATCCCACGCGTGACTGGTGAACTACGACGCCTCGCGGAATCTGAGCGTTGGCTTCTCGACCGTCACGAGCGTGCTGGGCGGAATCTGCTTGCTCATCACGGTCACACCGGCACCGATCATCGAGTTCGCACCAACGACCGTGTCACCGCCGAGCACCGACGCGTTGGAGTAGATCACCACACCGCGTTCGATCGTGGGGTGCCGCTTGCTGCCGCGGATGATGTTGCCGTCTGCGTCACGCGGGAAGTTGACCGCTCCGAGTGTCACACCCTGATACAGTGTCACATGCTCGGCGATTTCGCAGGTCTCACCGATCACCACTCCGGTGCCGTGATCGATGAAGAAGTACGGACCGATGGTCGCACCGGGGTGAATGTCGATGCCCGTCCGGCTGTGAGCAAACTCCGTCATCATGCGCGGAATCAGCGGGACTTTCAGCAGGTGCAGTTCGTGAGCGATGCGATAGGTGGTAATGGCTTCGAGGCCCGGATAGCAGAAGATGATTTCATCCGGAGCTTTCGACGCCGGGTCTCCGTCGTGAGCAGCTTGTACGTCACGGGCGAGATTGTGCCGGACGTCCGGCAGGCTTTCGAGAAAGCGAATGGCGAGTTCCTGAGCCGCCGCTTCGAAGTCTTCGACGCTCCGGCATTCGGTGCGCTGGGCACCGACCTCGGCACCGTACCGCAACGCCCGGGCGATTTGTTCGGTCAACTGGTCGTGGACTGCGTCGATCAAGTCACCCACGTAGTAGACGACGTTGTCGAGGTTCAGGTTCTGCCGACGACGGTAGCCTGGAAACAGGACCTCTTTAAGGTCATCCAGAATGGCGATGACCGCTTGAGTGCTGGGCAGCGGACAATGGCCAAGATGATTGATGGTCGCGATATCGCGGTAGGATTCCAGCAGTCGTTCAGTCAGTTGCGGTAAACGAGCCCGTAGCGACAAATCAGTAGCCATTCACGACTCCTTCCCAAAAGTGCCCACGCTCGAAATCTAGACCAAAACTTCGATCGTGAGGATCGGACAGCGACCCGGAAGATTCACGACGCATGCGGAACCGGCTCAATCCAGGGACTAAGCCGGTCCGGTACACACGCCGACATCCGCCAGGGGACGCCAGAGGAATCGTGAACGACGATTTGATGAACGGTTCATAAGCAACTCAGAAACCAGGCGTGGCGCTCGCCGTGAGGGTTCTCACGCAGGCCACCAAATCTTGCGTCGCAACATCGCTCACAAGTAGCGGTCGTCACGATCGGCCCATCCACGATTCAAGTTGAACGATTCTTACAACCGGATCGCGGTGCTGCGCCAGAAGATTAGGTCGAACCGGCAAACTTTGCCTGACAAGTACGTTTCCGGCCAAGCGAGTGGGAGTTGGGGATTTGGGCGTTTCTACCAGAGCGAGACTAGTCGACCGTTCAGATTCGCGGAGAACTTGTGAACGCGAGTCGTGAGACGAAGCCCATTGCTGCTCCTTCAGCGTAAATGTCTGTTTGCACCGAGGTTTACCGAAAAAGTGCGACAAATCTGGACTGTCGGCATCTCACCCGGTCACGAAGTTGGCAAACTCCGGATGGGTTGCTGTTGGTCTCGGAAAGCGATCGCTAACCTCTGGTGCCCTTTGCTGGCAGGTGCCTCGTTTCAGCCTCGAAATCTGTTCTGATAGCACAATGAAGATTCGGAAATTGCTCGTCGCGAATCGTTCGGAAATTGCGATTCGCGTTCTGCGGTCAGCCTTTGAACTCGGAGTTAAAACGGTTGCGATCTACGCGCACGAGGACCGTTTTGCGCTCCATCGCTTCAAAGCGGACGAGGCTTACGAGGTTGGCAAGACGGGCGAGCCGATTCGGTCGTACCTCGACATTCCCGGTATCGTGGCCATCGCCAAAAAGGCGGGCGTTGACGCTATTCATCCCGGCTACGGGTTCCTGTCCGAGAACCCGGCCTTCGCGAAAGCGGTGCGCGAAGCAGGGATCGAGTTTGTCGGCCCGACGGTCGAAGTCCTGCACCAACTGGGTGACAAGACCGCTGCGCGAGAGATCGCTCGACAGGCCGGCGTTCCGATTCTCGGCGGCAGTGCGAAGGCCATCGAGAGTCCCGAACAAGGACTGGCTACGGCCAAGAAGCTCGGCTTCCCGATCATCCTGAAGGCGGCTCACGGTGGTGGCGGTCGCGGTATGCGCGTGGTGCGGACGGAAGAAGAGTTCAAGCCATCATTTGAGCAAGCTCAGCGCGAGTCACTTTCAGCGTTTGGCAGTCCCGACATCTTCATCGAGAAGTTCATTTCGCGAGCGCGCCATATTGAGGTGCAGTTGCTCGGTGACAAGCACGGGCACCTGGTGCACCTCTTCGAGCGTGATTGTTCGGTGCAGCGTCGACACCAGAAGGTGGTGGAAATTGCTCCCGCTCCGAATCTCGATCGCGGCGTGCGCGATGCGCTGTGCGATGCGGCCATCAAGATCGGCAAGATGGTTGATTACACACACGCGGGAACGGTCGAGTTCCTCGTGGATGCCGACACCAACGAGTACTACTTCATCGAAGTGAATCCGCGTATTCAGGTCGAGCACACGGTTACGGAAGAAGTCACCGGTATCGATATCGTTAAGGCACAGATTCTGGTTGCTCAGGGCGAGCATCTCAGCAACGAACTGATCGGCATCGACAGTCAGGCATCGGTGGCCACGAGTGGCTTCGCGCTGCAGTGCCGTTTGACGACGGAAGATCCGACCAACAACTTCCTGCCAGACTACGGCCGCATCACGCACTATCGCTCGGCGAGCGGCATGGGCATTCGCCTCGACGCCGGAACGGCGTTCTCGGGAGCGATGGTCTACCCGTTCTATGACTCGCTGCTCGTGAAAGTGTCTGCTCGCGGTCGTCGGTTCATTGACGCTGTCCGACGAATGGAACGCTGCCTGTCTGAGTTCCGCGTCCGCGGCGTGAAAACCAACATTCCGTTCCTGCAGAAGCTGCTGAAGCATCCAACCTTCATCGACGGGCAATGCACGACGCGCTTCATTGATGAGAACCGCGAACTCCTGGTGCAGGTCGCGCCGCGCAAGAACCGGGCACAAAAGCTCTTGTCGTTCGTCGGCGACGTGATTGTGAACGGCAACTCGCTGGTCGCGGATCGCGAACCAGCGAAGCGCCGCGAACCGGCTCCGCTGCCAGAATACAACCGCAACGCCGCTCGGCCGGAAGGCACGCGCGACATCTTGCTGAAGCTCGGTCCGAAGAACTTTGCCGACTGGGTACGTCAGCAGGATCGGCTGCTCATCACCGATACGACGTTCCGCGATGCTCACCAGTCGTTGCTGGCAACTCGAGTGCGCACGAAGGATCTGGTAGATGTTTGTGAGGCGTATTCGCATCTGGCACCGCAGCTGTTTTCGTTGGAGAACTGGGGCGGAGCGACCTTCGACACCTCGATGCGGTTTCTCAAGGAATGTCCTTGGAATCGACTCGCTGAGATGCGCGAGAAGGCGCCGAACATCCTGTTCCAGATGCTGCTGCGAGCCTCCAACGCCGTTGGTTACACGAACTATCCGGACAACGTGGTTCGCGAGTTCGTGAAGGAATCTGTGAGCGCGGGCATGGACGTCTTCCGCATCTTCGACGCCCTGAACTGGGTGCCGAACATGCAGGTGGCGATGGAAGCTGTGCTGGATACCAACAAGGGCATCTGCGAACCCGCGATTTGCTACACCGGCGACATCCTCAATCCGAACCGCACCAAGTACGACCTCAAGTACTACGTCGAGCTGGCCAAGCAACTCGAAAAGATGGGTGCTCACATTCTGGCCATCAAGGATATGGCTGGTTTGTGCAAGCCGGCTGCGGCACGGTTGCTGGTCAAGACTTTGAAAGAAGAGATCGGGATTCCGATTCACTTCCATACGCACGACACAGCCGGCACTCAGGTCGCGGCGATTCTCGCTGCGGCCGAAGTGGGGCTCGATATCGCCGACGCCGCCATGGCGCCCCTGTCTGGCGGAACGTCGCAAGTGAATCTCAATACGCTCAGTGAAGCCGTGCGGTTTACTTCGCGTCCGACTGGTCTGGAATCGGAACACCTTGACTCGATCGCGGACTACTGGAGTGCCGTGCGTGAGTTCTACTCGCCGTTTGAAAGCCTGGTGCTGCCCGGTACTGCCGACCTCTACAACCACGAAATGCCGGGTGGCCAGTACACGAATCTGTACGAGCAAGCTCGAGCGCTGGGACTGGCTCCCAAGTGGCGTCAGATCTGTCATGCGTACGCAGAAGTGAATCAGATGTTTGGCGACATCGTGAAGGTGACGCCGACCTCAAAGGCCGTGGGCGACATGGCCTTGTTCATGGTTGCCAACGACTTGACGGCCGATGCGATTCTCAATGGCGAACGCGATTTCTCCTACCCGGCGTCTGTCGTCGACCTCATCAGCGGCGCGATGGGTTTCCCGCCAGGGGGCTTCCCCGAACAGGTGAAGCTGCGAGTTCTGAAAGGGAAGCCAGGCTTCTCGGGACGTCCGGGCGAGTCGCTGCCTCCGGCTGATTTCGATGCGGAGAAAGAGAAGCTCAAGAAGACGCTGGGCACCGAGCCGACTCACCAGCAAGTGTTGTCGTCAGTGCTCTATCCGCGCGTCTTCGAAGACTTCGCCAAGCACACGCTGGAGTACAGCGACACCAGCACGTTGCCAACGCCGGTGTTCTTCTACGGCATGCAACAGGGTGAAGAGATTGCCGTTGATATCGAAGCCGGCAAGACGCTCATTATCCGGTTCCTGACGAAGGGCATCCCGCATGCGGATGGTCGTCGATCGGTGTTCTTCGAACTCAACGGCCAGCCGCGCGACGTGTTGATTCTGGACCGCGCTCAGGAACCGAAGACGCCGCGTAGCCTCAAGGCCGACGCCGATAACCCGAAGCATGTGGCGGCGCAGATGCCCGGCATGGTCGTGAACGTGGCGGTGCAAGTCGGGGCGAAGGTCACCAAGGGCCAGAAGCTGATGTCGCTCGAAGCCATGAAGATGGAAACCACCGTCTGCGCCGACCGAGACGGCGTTGTTGCCGAGATCCTCGTGAAGACAGGCAACCAAGTCGAAACCGGCGATCTGTTGATCACGCTGGAGTAGCTCATTGGGGAACTGCGATCGTGGCGGACGCGTCTCGCGTCCGTACGCTGCAGATCCTGATTGTGAGCATCGTGGGATGTCTGTCGTAGTAGTCTGTAGCATGGACGCCCCGTCCGTGCTGCAGCCATTACGCACGGACGGGGCGTTCATGCTACGGATCATCGGTGCCTTGGGCCACGAGGTCTCCGCAAGCTCGCGGGTCTCGCGGGCGTGGCTATATTGCTGGTCACTTCAACTCTGGTGAACCAGTCCACTCACGATGGGATGGCCCGCATGTCTGCATATCTGGCTGAGTTTCTGGGGACCGCGATCCTGGTGCTGCTCGGAAATGGCGTGGTTGCCAATGTCCTGCTGGAGAAAACCAAAGGTCACGGCGCCGGCTGGATTGTGATTACTGCCGGCTGGGCCTTTGCCGTGTTCGTTGGAGTCGCGGGCGTCAATGAATTCAGCGGCGCGCATCTCAACTCAGCGGTCACAATCGGGCTGGTTGCAGCCGGTAAGTTTGCCGCCGCGAAGGCACCGGGATATCTCGCCGCTCAACTGTCAGGAGCGTTTGTCGGCGCTGTCCTGGTCTATTTGTTTTATCAGGACCACTACGACGCCACGTCTGATCCGGACCTTAAGCTGGCAACGTTTTGCACGAGTCCCAACATTCGAAACTTACCTCGCAACTTTTTTTGCGAAGCACTGGGGACGTTCGTGTTGATGATCACGGTCCTGTTGTTCGTCTCTCCCACATTTCAAATGGGCAACGCGGACGCCAATTCCAAGGTCCAAGTTGGACTTGGTTCGATCGGAGCGGCGCAAGTCGGGCTGCTGGTGTTCGCTATTGGTCTCTCATTGGGAGGCACGACGGGTTACGCCATTAATCCTGTGCGTGACCTTGGCCCGCGTTTGGCTCATGCGTTCTTGCCGATCAAAGGCAAACGTGACGCTGATTGGGGATATGCCGCCGTTCCGGTACTGGGACCAATCGTCGGTGCCATCGCTGCGGCTCTCGTCTACCGCCTGATGTTACCCGCAGCTTAGGCGGACGTGTGGCCGAGATTCCGTCACTGGCCCGTTGCCGCCTTAGGCACCAATCTTCAAGTATGCAGAATGAGTGACCTCGCTATGAAACGACGCACCTTCATTCAGAGCGGATTGATCGCGGCGTTGGGCACACCGTTGCTCGCAGCGCTGCGACAGGATCGTTTAGACGCCGCAGCGGAGGTGCTGACTCGCGCCACGGCCCAAGGCCAAGTAGCCGCCGCCGTGCTGCATGTGAGCCAGGGGCCAACGTCATTCACGCGAGCATTCGGGAAAGTTCGTGATGAGCATGCGATGTTCCTGCTCGGGTCGATTTCAAAGCCCATCGCGATGACGGCGCTGATGACGCTCTATGACAAGGGGGCGTTCAAGCTCGACGACCCGCTGAAGAAGTTCCTGCCAAAATTCACCGGCGAAGGACGTGATGGAGTCACGCTGCGGCATCTGCTGTCTCACGTTTCGGGGCTGCCTGATCAGTTGCCTGAGAACGATGCGCTGCGAAAGAAGCATGCTCCACTATCTGAATTCGTCGAGCATGCCATTCGCACGCCGCTGAGCTTCGCTCCCGGTTCGAAGTATCAGTATTCGAGCATGGCCATCTTGCTGGCGGCGCACGTGGCCGAGCTGCTCAGCAATACCGATATTCTGACACTCGTTGATCGAACCGTCTTTCAACCGCTCGGAATGAAGCATTCGGCTCAAGGCCTGGGCCGGTTCAAACTGGAAGACTTCGTTCCTGCGCAAACGGAGTTCGCAGCGGTCGAAGCCGGAGGTGGCGATCCGACGGCCAAGGAGTGGGATTGGAACAGCCCGTATTGGCGAAAGCTCGGAGCGCCGTGGGGAGGCACACATGCATCCGCGCCCGACATCGCGAGTTTCCTCGGCGAGTTTCTTTTCCTGAAAGGAGCCGTCGTGAAACCGGAAACGGCTCGGCTCATGACGACCAACCATAATCCGCCCGGGCAAACTCAACGCGGGCTGGGATTGAACGTTGGCAAGGCTGCAGGAAACGCAGGTTGCTCGGAGAAGACTTTCGGCCATACGGGGTCGACGGGCACGATCGCCTGGGCCGACCCTGTCAGTGAAACAATCTGCGTGGTGCTGACGTCGCTGCCAGCGCGTGCCGTTAAACCACATCCGCGAGACCTCGCCGCCGATAAAGTCGCGGCCGCAGTCACATAGTCAGAACTATTTCTCACGCGAAGGCGCGGAGCCGCGAAGGAACTTTCCGTTACCGAATACCAATCGTGTGCAGCCACTGCAGAGCGTCTTCCGGCCAAGCCTTGGCCTCTTTGGTGCAACGCAGTCCGTAGCCGTGCCCGCCTGTGGGGTAGAGCTTGAAGTCATGCGCCACTTTGGCTTCGTCGAGTGCCGCATGATAGACCTTGCTGCCGGTGACGTGAGTTTTGTCGTCCTCGCTATGCACGATCAGCGTGGGCGGGATGCTGGCTTTCAAGTTGAGATTCGACGCTACCTGTCCGTTCTTATCGTCCAGGTAGGCCGGATAAACCAGCACTGCGAAATCAGGACGGCAGCTTTTCTGGTCGACCGCATCAATGATCGGATAGGCCCGCGAATCGAACAGAGTGCTGGCTCTGGCGGCGAGATTGCCACCGGCCGAGAAACCGATGACGCCCAGTCGCCTGGAGTCGATGTTCCAGTCTGCTGCGTGCTCACGAGTGAGACTTAAGGCGCGCTGGATGTCCTGCAGAGCACCGTCGCGGTTATTGGGAGTGCGATACTTCAAGACCAGCGCACTGATGCCGTTGGAATTCAGCCACGCTGCGATCTCCGTGCCCTCCTTGTCGTAGACCACATAGCTGTAGCCGCCGCCAGGGCAGACGATCATCGCCGGTGCGGGCGCATCTTTCTTCGGTGCTGGGAACACCGTCAGGGTAGGGCGGCTGATGTTGGTGATTCGCTGAAATCCATCGCCCTTGGATGGGACGTCCGCTTCTGATTCCTTCGCTCCGCGCCCCGGCATCTTCCCGTCTGGCCACACGTTCACAATTGCTGATGGTCGGGGCGAGTCAGTGTTCTGAGCCCAAGCCGTCGGAGTGAGGAATAGCAGCATCAGAAGGCACGTGGCTTTGCCGATCGCCCTAAAGGATGCGGCTGCACTCACCACGGCATAAGAAAAGTTGATCCTCATAACGTTCACTCCGCCATGACCCGTTGTGGAGCGCAAGCGGCGCTCAGTACGCGGGAGCCAGTGGCACCCCGATTCTTTCTCAAGTTCGCTGACGTCCGCCCTAAGAAGCTTAAAGCAATGTGAGCGCGTTCTGCTTGGTCGCCAGTGGCATCGCGACCGGTTTCGCCTGACGATGTGAGTCGAACGTCGCAAGGATCATCTCGATGGCTCCGCGAGCTTCATACATGCTGCAGAGCGGTTGTCGGTCTTTCTCGATCGCGTCGATGAGGTCCCTCGCTGCCGCCGGGTTGCCGCCTTCGTAGCCTTGAGCGGTGATTGTTTCGGGCTTATCGACGCCGTTTGATGAAATCACCTGCCACTTGGGTGCCGACCGTGCTGCCATCCAGCCGCTGTCCTTCAGCAGGAAGGCTGGATTCGCGTAGCCAGAAGTCGTGTCGATGATGCCCTTCGAACCGTAGATGCGCAGGCCGAAGCGGCTGGGATTTCCGCCAGCGGACTTGCGAGACGAAAAGTATCCCGTGATGCCGTTCTTGAAACGGTACATGGCGTCGACGTGGTCGCCGGCGAACGGTCCCAAGCCTTCGTTTCCGGGGCGGATGTGTTGTTTGGTGACGCGCTCGCCTTTCTCAAAGAGTGTCGCGAAGCAAGACTCCGGCTCGCCCGATACGGCGCGCATGATGTCGAGCACGTGTGAGCCGAGTACCCAGAGATCCTCGGTACCGCCGCGAGCGTCTTCTTTGCCGCGCGCTCGCACTTCCATCACGTCACCGATCTCGCCGCCACGAATCAGGCTCTTGATGATCTGCAGTTGCGGCGAGTACCGGCTGATGTGAGCGACAGCCAGCTTGATGTGCCGCATTTCGCAGGCTCGAATGATTTCGTCAGCTTCGGCGAGGTCACGGCAGAAGGGCTTTTCCATGTACATGTGGCAGCCGTGTTCGGCACACGCAATGGCCATGTCGCGATGCTGATCAACCCAGCGCGGACAGACTGCCACGATCTGCGGCTTCTCTTTCGACAGCATCTCCCGATAGTCGGCGTAGGCTCGTTGAGCCCCCACGATCGGCATTGTTTTGGTGCGGCCCGCCTCATTGTCGTCTGCGATTGCGACGACTTCGCAGTTGTCGAGCGTTTTCCAGACGTCGCCCAAACCGTGGCCGTAGTTGCCTCGTCCCGTACTGCCGATGATCGCGACTTTGTACTTGGCCATGTCGTGACTCCTGAGAGTTGAGCGTCTGCATTGAGCTAATCTGGCGAACCGACGTGTCCGAAAGTTGAAACGTTGACCGATGCCATCGCAACTCACTCAATCAAAAACGACTTGCGAGTTGTCAGGGTTGCGGTGACTGGAACGATTCCGGAAACCTTGATGGGCGATGAAAACGGACCGAATCTTCTTCTGGACTTTCGGGTCACTCTTTTCAGCCGGTCGCGTGCTGTGCGGGCCGGTGTTTGCCATACTTTCCGTCCCCCTCGTGACCGATGGTTCGGCGCGATCGACAGTCTGCTGTTGCGGTGGTGAGAAGGGATTTCTCCCTGCTGCGACGGTTCGTCGTTGAATTGCTTGTCGTGCGACGTGATCTGCGTGCAGTGAATTGCTGCCACACGTCACGACTCACCGCAGCACAAAATCCTCTGGTGGAGCCTGCCTCATGTTGAAGAAAGCGTTCCTGGCCAGCTTCTTGCTGGTCGCGGCTTCGGCTGCTCAAGCGTTTGGACTGGAACTCAATAAGGGTGACCATATCTGCATCGTGGGCGGCACTGTTGCCGAACGCATGCAGCACTACGGTTGGCTGGAAGCTCGGTTGCTGTCGCGGTTTCCCGATCACGAACTGGTCTTCCGCAACCTCGGTTATTCGGGCGATGAGATCGACGGCTTCCGCAACTTCAATTCGCGACTGCGGTCGATGTCGTTCGGCTCGCATGACGAATGGCTCAGCGGTAGCGCTCCTTGTCCTCAACCCAGCAAGCTTTCGCCGCGTGACGAAGGCAAGGTTCGCACGAATCGTTTTGAGCTGACCAACACCAAGGCCGACGTGGTCTTTGCATTCTACGGCTACAACGAATCGCAGGCCGGTGAAGCAGGTCTCGCGAACTTCAAGAAGAACGCTGAAGACTTCGTCAAGCATACGCTCAGCCAGAAGTACAACGGCAAGTCTGCACCGAAGCTCGTGCTGTTCTCGCCGATTGCTCAGGAATACATCGCCGATCCCAACTTGCCGACCAAGGCTCAAGTCGAAGAGTCGAACAAGCGGATCAAGCTGTACTCGGACGCTCTGGCTGAAGTGGCCAAGGCCAACAAGGTCGAGTTTGTGGATCTCTTCAGCGTCACCGCTGGCGAAGAGAAGCAACCCGGCAAGTCGCTGACGATTAATGGCATCCATCAGAACGATCTGGGCGATGCGCTGATCGCTTCTGTGGCTGAGACCGGTTTGTTTCCCAACGGCCCGATGATCAAGCGGGACGGTGCGGCACTCGAGAAGGTGCGAAAGGCCGTCAACGACAAGAATTTTTACTGGTACAACCGCTATCGAGTGACTGACGGGTTCTCGACCTATGGCGACCGCGCGTTCCTGAAGTTTTCCGAAGGGGCAGGGGGCTACGGTAACGGCCTGTCGAACTACTCAGTCGGGCAGCGTGAACTGGATGTGCTCGATCAACTGACGGCTAATCGCGACAAGGTCACTTGGGCTGTTGCGAAAGGTGGCGATGCCAAGGCAGAAGACAACAATCTGTCTGAGTTCATCCCTGTCATCTCGAACAAGCCTGGGCCGCTGCCTGGCGGCAAGCACGTCTTCTTGAAAGGTGGCGACGAAGCCATCTCGAAAATGACCGTGCATAAGGGCATGAAGGTCGAACTCTTCGCTGACGAGTCGATGTTCCCCGAGCTGACTAAGCCGGTGCAGATGGCCTTCGACACGAAGGGCCGTTTGTGGGTGGCTTGCTGGCGAACCTATCCGCACTGGAAGCCCACCGAACCGATGGACGACCGGTTGCTCATCCTCGAAGACACGAACGGCGACGGTAAAGCCGACGTCTGCAAGACCTTTGCCGGTGACATTCATAACCCGACCGGTTTCGAGTTCTGGAACGGTGGCGTGCTGGTCGCTCAAGGTCCCGACCTACTGTTCCTCAAGGACACCAACGGCGACGACAAGTACGACGTGAAGGAACGAGTCGCTCACGGTTTTGACACAGCCGACACTCACCACACGATCAACAGCTTCGTGATGGATCCGGGTGGAGCGTTCTACATGCAGGAAGGTACGTTCCATCATAGCCAGATCGAAACGCCGTGGGGCGGACCGCGCCGCGTCGCCAATGGCGGACTGTTCCGCTATGAGCCTCGTTCACAGAAGCTCGACGTCTATGTGTCGTTCGGCTTTGCGAATCCGCACGGCCATATCTTCGATCGTTGGGGCCAGGACATCGTTTGGGACGGCACCGGATCACAGCCGTACCACGCTGTGCTGTTCTCAGGTGATCTGGATTTCCCCAACAAGCATGGTCGTCCGCCGCAGGTTTATAACCAACGCACGCGTCCCTGTTCCGGCACTGAAGTGCTCAGCAGCAGCCACTTCCCTGAAGAATTTCGCGGCAATATTCTGGTGCTGAACGTGATCGGGTTCCAAGGCATGTTGCAATACAAGCCTGCGGACAAGGACTCGAGTTTCACTGCGACCGAAGTTGAACCTGTGGTCTTCTCATCTGACCCCAGCTTCCGACCTGGCGATGTGGAAGTCGGTCCCGATGGAGCGATCTATTTCACGGACTGGCAGAACCCGATCATCGGCCACATGCAGCACAACCTGCGTGACCCCAGCCGCGATCACGATCACGGCCGCGTGTACCGAGTTCGTTACGAAGGCCGCGACTTGCTGAAGCCACTGCCCATTGCCGGTCAGCCGGTGGACGCTTTGTTGAACGCTCTTAAGGAGAAGGACGACCGAGTCCGTCACCGCGCTCGCATTGAACTGACGGGTCGGCCAACTGCGGAAGTGATTGCCGCCGCGAAGAAGTGGCTGGCGGGTCTCGACAAGGCTGATGCCGACTACGAGCACCATGTCCTCGAAGGCCTGTGGTTGCATCAGAGCCACAATGTCGTCGATGTGGACCTGCTGAAGTCGGTCCTCAAGGCCAAGGACTTCCGAGCCCGCGCCGCAGCAACTCGCGTCCTGACCTACTGGCGAGACCGTGTACCAGCTCCGCTGGAACTCCTGAGTGCTCAAGTCAACGACGAGCATCCTCGAGTCCGCCTGCAGGCAATTTGGGCCTTGAGCTACTTTAACGGAGCCGACGCCGCGAAAGCCGCCGAAGTCGCCGTCGAGTCGCTCATCCATCCCCAAGACGCATACCTCAAGCACCAACTCGACGAAACCAACAAGACGTTGGACCGCCGAGTGAAGGCCGCGAAGAAGTAGGCCCTACGACGGCCGTTCGCTTGAACAAGCAGAGCGAGGGGTGCACGGTCCCTCGCTCTGCCAGGTCGTTCGGCTGGTGACTGGCTCAGACTAATCTGCGTTCCGTTCTTTTTTGGCGGGAAGTAACTACGTGAAGTCTCCAGGATCAGCTTTTGAACGTCCGGCCTCCGATCGACAAGTGCTCCCGTTTGTAAAGGTACTCCGCTTAGGGGAGGAGCAGGGGGATCTTGAGTATTGGCTTTCTCAGCCACCGCAGGCACGATGGGACGCAGTCGAAGAGATTCGCCGCGAGTATCACGGGTGGCAGCATGGGGTTGAGCCGAGACTTCAAAGAGTTTGTACAATCGTTAAACGACAATGAGGTGAGGTATCTCATCGTCGGAGGTTACGCCGTCGCTATGCATGGCCACCCGCGATACACAAAAGATCTCGATGTGTGGATTGATCCGACAAAAGCCAATGCCGAGCGAATGATGCGGGCATTGAGAGATTTTGGATTCGGGTCGTTGGCGATAACTGCTAAAGATTTCACGACTCTCGATCAGGTGATTCAATTGGGTTATCCGCCTCATCGGATTGATCTTCTGACGTCGCTGCCCGGAGTTTCGTTTCGGAAGTGCTATCCGCGGCGGACGACCATCGACATTGATTCGGTTTCCGTGAAAGTGATTGATCGAGAGAGTCTCAAGTCGAATAAACTGGCTGTCGGGAGGCCACAAGACTTGGCGGATGTCGAGAAACTGCAGAAGGAACAGCGGTCAAGCTCGCAGGAAGAATTGTAGTCGCGAGATGAGAGTCTCGAAGGACTTTCTCTCGTTGAAACCTTGGATCAACTTGTCAAAAACGCTGTGGGCTGAGAGCTCGCATTACGAAACTATCTCGAATTGCTTTGGGTGAGCTATGTTGTTTGCGTTTCGTCGTCAGGTGTGGCTGAGTTGGTGTCTGGCTGCCGTTTTGTTGGCATCGTTGGCTGGTGCGCATCCTGTCTTGGCCGAAGATCCGCCGAGTGCGGTTGGGCCGTTGATGAAATTGTTTCAGAGCGGGCGATTGCCGGCTGAGCGGCAGGGCACGGTTGTGGAGATGATCTGCAATCGCGGCAACGAGCACGATTTGAAGGTCGTATTCGATAAGGTCGTACAAGCGGATGGATTTGCTCCCGACTTGCGCCTCAAGGCCATGCAATGGCTGACGGACGCGGCGGTAACTCGCAAGGTGAAGCCGACGGGTGAACTTGTTGCGTTGGAGAAGCTCGTCGTGGGTGACGCTGCGGCGAAGGCGCCGGCGGTGCAGCAGGCGGCGATCAAACTGGCGTCGACTTGGAAAGACGCATCGATTTCTTCCGCGTTACAGGCACTCGCGACTGATCCCAAGACGAAGCCTGATTTGCAGAAAGTTGCGATTGAGGGATTGGTCGCCATTGGAGACCCCGCCAGCAAAGCCACGCTGCAGAAGCTGGTCTCGAAGAACAACTCGCTGCGGATTCGTATGCAGGCGGCGGCGGGGTTATCAGGCATGGACTTGCCCGCGGCTTGCGAAGCCGCAGCGGCAATTCTGGCCGACGCGACGCCGAAGGATGATCCCGACGAAATGCTGGCAGCGTTCCTGGATCGCAAGACTGGGGCCGATGATCTCGCGAAGGCAATCGCCAAACAGAAGTTGTCGACCGACGTGGCGAAGCGGTCGCTGCGTTACATGTATTCGGTTGGTCGTAGCGATGCTTCGCTATCAGATGTGTTGAGCAAGGCTGCGGGCATCGCGGCAGACGCTCCACCGCCAACGCCTGAGGAGGTCTCGCAGATTGCTGCCGACGTCATTTCCAAAGGTGACGCCGTTCGCGGTGAAAAGATCTTTCGTCGGAAGGATCTCAACTGCATGAAGTGTCACAGCGTCACGCGAGCGGGGGGGCAAGTTGGTCCTGACTTGAGTGCCGTTGGTGGTTCGTCGCCGGTGGATTACGTGGTGAACTCGATTCTGAATCCGAACTTGGCGGTCAAGGAACAATACGTCACGCGCATCTTCGTGCTAACGACCGGGCGAGTTCTCACCGGAGTGGTCATCGACCGTGATGATGTGCGCGTCAACATGCGCGACGCGACCGGTCAGATCGTGAAGATCCCGACGGCCGACATCGACGAAGAAGTTGAAGGCAAATCATTGATGCCGCAGGGAATTACGAAATTCCTGACGCGGGATGAACTGCTGGATCTGGCGAAGTTCATTTCCGAACTCGGCAAGCCCGGTCCTTATGCAGTGCAGCAGGGCAAGGTCATCCAACGCTGGCGAATTCTGCGAAATGCGCCGCCAGAACTCACCAGCGAAGTGCCGCACCTGGAGCACATCCGGCAGTATGTCCTCGGTAGCCAGCCGGCTGACTGGGAGTCCGCGTATGCTCGCCTGGCTGGCGTGTTGCCGTTGGATGAACTGCGTCCTGAGGGTAAACCAGTGACGCTGATCCTGCAGGGCGAGATCAACGTCAGCGCCGCTGGAAAGGCGACCGTTCATGTGACATCCACGGAAACGGTCCAGACCTGGTTCGACGCGGAAGCCTTCGACACCAAGAAGCAGTTCGACGTTGAACTCACACCCGGCAAGCACACGGTGACGGTCCGCGTTGAGATCTCTGGCCGCGAAGCACCCGAACTGCGAGTTGAACTGAAGACTCCCGCCGATTCGTCGGCCAACTACGAAATCGTCGGTGGTCAATAGTTTGAGGTGTTAACGTCGCAGGTCGTTGTCGGTTGGGTTCCTCGTTGAGTTCGTGCTGCGGCACAGGATGTGAAAACGAGGACAATCATGACAACGACTGTTGCGACGTATCTGGCGTATGCGGTTCTTTGCGTCTCCATCGCCGTCTGGGTGGGGCGGACTCTGCGGCGTTACGGGAGCATCTATCTCTCGGAAGGCCGCGAGGTAAATCGCGATCTCTACGATTCGCTGGCGCACTTGCTGGTGGTCGGCTTCTACCTGGTTAGCTTCGGGGTGATTTGCTTCGTGCTGCGAGTTGATCGGGCCGTCGCGGATACGCAAGCCGGTATTGAAACGCTGAGCTTCAAGCTCGGCACGGTGCTTGTGATTCTGGGCGGCATTCACTTCTGCGTCATGCTGGCCCTGTCCTCAGCCAGACGGCAGGCGAACATTGACGCCTGGTCCACAAGGCGGATTGATCGTCCGGAGAACTCAGGAACGTTTCCTAACCCGGAAGCTTTCGAGTGAGAGTTCTCCGAGTAGGAGGTCTGAGTCATGACGATTTTTGTGGAGACTTACATCGCCTACTTGAGCATCAGCACGGCCATCACAGTGTGGGTTGGCTCCACACTGTTCCATCACGGCAGAGTATTCCTGCTGAAGGTGTTTGCTGGCTCAGAGGCACGAGCCGATGCCGTGAATCGGCTGCTGCTGGTCGGGTTCTATCTGCTGAACCTCGCTGGCGTGCTGTTCAACCTGAAGGCGTGCGGCCTGGTGACGACTCCCGTCGAGAGCTTGAACTTCATGGCATCGAAGATCGGGCTCGTGCTGGTGGTTCTAGGGGTGATGCACTTCAGCAACTTGGTTGTGCTGGGCGCAGTCTACAGGCGATATGGGCCTTCGATTGCCTGAGGTTCCGAGCACTCACGCTGAGGACGCTCGGTAAAAGCTCACAGTGGCTTCTTCGGGGCATATGACTGAGGCGCTATTGAAGCCATTGCAACGCTTCAGTCGGACTCGACAACGAGCAGAGCCGCCGCGCGAGTCTGACCGATCACAGCGATGCCGTTCTGCAAAGCCAGGTCGTAGTCGCCCAAACCAAGTCCACGGTAGTGGGTTCTTGGAAAGTCGAGGAATGATTCGAAGCGATCAACAAATTCTTCGGCCAATGCTCGATGAATCGTTGCTTGAGTGTGTCCGATCGCGTTGCCACCCATCAGGGCCTCAACAGCTTCTCGGTGGGCTTTCTCTGCTTCCGTAGTGTAGTCCTCCCAACGATGATTGGCCGGACGTTGGTCTCTGGGCGGCCATTCCTGATCATCGAAATGCTCGAAGACAGACTCCGCAATATCTTCCTGGCTCCAGTTCTGACGTCTCATTTCCGAGATATCGACGAGCATGATCATGTAGTACCCATAGCATCGCCGATACGATCGAATTTCATCTCGGAGCCGTACGAACTCGGGATCATTGACACGTGATAGCTCAGGCGGAAGGGGCTTCGAGCTATCAATGTGGTCTTGGTGAGGAGAACGATCACCGCCCCCCAAGAAATACCGTAGTCGCTTCAGGAACCCCATCAGTCTCGCCTGGTTCAGAACGCGCTTTTGATTCGGTCTCGCATTGATCGGCCGCGCCATCACTTGTTAAGCGGGCAGTCCCCGCAACTTTCTTCCTCGTCTGGGATCCATTCCAGCTTCAGTTTTTGCTTTTCAGCCACGGAGACGAGCCACGGAAACATACCGAAGTAGGGTTCGAATCCCGAGCGTTCGAAGTGCCGATGACCTTCGTAGATCAGCGGGCAGACAAAGGGGCCTTGCGTCCGAATGCAAACTCGAACTTGGACGACAGCGTCAGGAGGTAACCCGCTGAGCTTATCCATCGCCTGTTTGAAACCTTCAACACCTTTACCCTGTTCGACATCATTCAGAACATAGATTGCAGTCGTTTCCGGTTGTCGCTCGGTTCGCTCTCCGTTTGGAGCACGCTGGGTTTCGTATCCCTTCCAACTGAATCGCGTCGCATTCGGACTCCGAGGTTCGTCGTGCCGGACAATGCGCCCGGTCGAGACAAATGTTCGACCGCGGCGATCTCCAGCATCCCATTGGGCAACAGTAGGATGCTCAGCAACAACCGGCGTGCGCGCAAATCTCTGCCTTCCAGATGTCACTCCAGGCCTTTGGCGGGTCCGTTCAAGCTTTAACTTTTGACTTGCGACTGCGCGGTCAAATTCACTCTGTTGATGCGCAAAAGGAACGAGACGCTCAAACTTTGCATTCAAACTTTGGAGGTCGTCAGAATCATAGTTCACAGTCTCTGGCCCCGAGATCTTGTACTGCGGAAGGCCTAATTGCGTTTGGGGCTTCAGCTTGTTGAGTTCCAGTATCAGATTGGAGAACCCACGATCACCTCGGCCCATAAACTTGCGATTCAAGAGGTAAATTACTTCGTCATGAGGCGTTTCGGGTCCGCGATAATTTTGCCATTCAATCTCCGCACCATCTGTTGGTTCGATAGCCACCGGCGAGAGGAACGGGCCGGGGTATGTGCTGGATAACGTTAGCCGTCGCTCCGCAACAACCTTTTCAAGGTCAGCCCATTCCTTTGGATAGAGCGACTTGGCTAAGCACCTGGGCTCTTGTCCGGAACACGATCCGCAACGACCGTAATTTGGCCCCCAGACGATAGACGTTCCGGGCGGCAATTGGCCGATGCGACGCAGCACTTCTTGAAACGCTTTTTGCCCCTCGCCAATTTCCTCACCACCGTAAAGAAACTTGGCACTCTCAGGACGTTCGCCGGGCCTGAACGGCGTTGAGAAGATCACGTCGGCCTCGTCGGCGCCGGTGGCGAGCGCTACTAGCAAACACCAGACGCAGCTCAGACGCGACCAACTCAAGATGGTCTTGACCATGTTTCACTTCCCAGAATAAGGCCGCCGCAAGAATGCTCAACGCGTTGATTAAGACCAGTGTGGTGGATCTGACGATTCCCGTTGAAACAGATCGCCACCGAGAACACAGTGAAGCAGATTTTAGAAGCCGCTTCTCCGTGTCCCGGGTGCCTCCGTCTTGCTGCTATTAGTCAGAGCTTCGCGAAGCTACTTCAGCTCCTTGATCCGGATGCGGCGGTATTCCATTTGGCCGCGGTCGGCTTCGAGGCCGATGGGGCCTGTGGGTGGGAGTTCGTTCGGGAACTTCAGTTCTTCGCCGTTGCAGGTGCAGGTGGCGACTTTGCCTTTCACGATGACCTCAATCTCGTTCCAGTCCTGCGGCTTGTAGTTCTTCAACTCTTTGTAGGGACCTGCGACGAGGTAATCTCGGCACTGAAGTTGAGGCTTGCGCAGGAAGATGCCGCTGTCGGCGTTGACTCCGGCGCGGAACTCCAACTTCAGGTGGAAGTCGTGAGGGAACTCACGCGTGGTCCAGAGTTGAGCCAGACCCTTGCCGGGATTGACCACGATGCGTCCATCGCGAGCCGTGTAGCGAGCGTCGCTGGCGTTGGTCATACCGGCGAACTCGGGGCCGTTGGCATAGTGCCAACCAGTCAGGTCTTTGAGATTCAGCAGCAGTTCGAAGCCTTCTTCCAGCACAAAGGCTCCGTCAGTCTGGAAGGGAGATGCCGGCAAACCGTCCTTGTTCCACAAGCTGCCTTCCGGCACGTTGGACCAACCATAACGAACCGTTTTGGGGCTGCTCACAGCATCGCTGCTGGCGACGATGGTGTCACCGACGATCTCGGCTTTGGCCTCGACGAACTTGCCATCGGCGCCGGCAATCGTGAAGCCCTTGAGTGCTCCTTCCTTCGCCACGAGACCGCCGCCGACATGCTTGAAGTGCAATGTGGCCTTATTACCGCTGACGCTCATGGCGTCGTAGTCCGGACCGGAGTATTCGATCTTCTCACCGTATGCGAGTGCTCGCGCACCGAGCGCCAGTCGCTGGCCAATCGGCTGCTTGTCTTTGGGATGGATGTCGGAGGGATGGCCGATGTCGATGGTGACGGCCATCGCGGTGTTTTGAGTGGTCTGAACTGTGATCCGCTGAGCTTCACGCACTTCCGGAGACATGCCGTTGTGGGGAGTGATCTGCACGAACAGGAACGGGAAATCTCCCTGTCCCCACACCTTGC
This sequence comes from Planctomycetaceae bacterium, assembly GCA_021732995.1. Taxonomy (GTDB): domain Bacteria; phylum Planctomycetota; class Planctomycetia; order Planctomycetales; family Planctomycetaceae; genus AM-0621. The sequence goes on from JAKFWA010000054.1 coordinate 140,929, forward strand.
GCCAGGCGGTGATCAGAGCCGGGAACAGAGTTTGATATTCCTTACCGCGGCTGGAGTTTGATTCGCCCTGATACCAGATAGCTCCACGAATGCCGTACGGGGCCAGTGGTGCGATCGAACCGTTGTAGAGGCCAAACGGGCGATTGTTGTTCGTGGCGGGATCGCCAGGGCCAGTGGGCTTGCGAGGTTCTGGCTTCTTGTCGGCCTTGGCCTTCGCGACGGCGGCTTCCCACTTCTTGATTTCGTCGGCTTCGATCTTCTTCCAGGCGGCGAGTTGATCAGGATAAGCCTCCAGCTTCTTGGCTTGCTGATCGAGCAATGTCTTCAACGTGGGGTTTGCTTCGAGGTCGCCCTTCGGTGTCCAGGCTTCGGCCACCGTGCCACCGACAGCGGACTTGATCAGCCCGACGGGCACACCGAGCTTCGCTCGCAGTTCTTTGCCGAAGAAGTACGCGACAGCCGAGAAGCCGGTCGCGCTTTGAGCGGAATCCACCGCCCACGCTCCGCCGATGGATTCCTGCGGAGTGTCGACGGCGCGAGCGTGAGCGTTGAACAACCGGAGTTGATTGTCCCCGGCAGCCGCGATCGCTGCGTCTCCACCGATGGCGCCCTTCAAAGCGAAGCCCATGTTCGACTGGCCGCTGCAGAGCCAGACTTCTCCGACGAGCACGTCCTTGATCGCGGCTGTTTCAGAACCCGCTTCAGCCTTAACGGTCAGCGTGCGGCTCTCAGGTGAGGCCGTCAGCGGGTCGAGTTTCACGGACCACTTGCCGTCTTTGTCCGCGATCGCAGGCTTCTCCTGACCGGCAAACTGGACCACCAGTTTCGCTCCGGGTTCGGCCTTGCCCCAAACCGGCACGGGGATATCTCGCTGCAGGACCGCATGATCGCTGAAGACGCTGCTGAGTGTCAGTTTCTCAGCGGCGTTCAAGGAACTGGAGAGCAGCAACAGAGTCGCTAAGGCGCGCACCGTTGCTCGAAGATGAAGTTTCATGGGCGTGTGACCTCCAATCGCGAAATCGTCCGCTGGGGGGAAAGCGCGGAGTTGCCAGCGGGAGGGCAGACTCCGAAAGAGTGGCGGCGAGTGTAGACCGCGAAGTTCGAGCACGCACCGCAGCCGCAGGTGTCACGCCCAGTACGTCGAAGGAGCGTCACTCATGAACTCAGCCGATGGCTGCGGAGTTGGTCCGCTCGGAGTTGCGGCGTTCCATGTCAGCGAATGTGTTCCAACACTCATCGGGTGTCAGGGCGGCCAGCGATCGCGCGAAGATGATTTGAACGCAGGCCGCGATCGTGAATGCTGCTGCAAAGAGCCATGCGTATTGTCCGGTGACAATTGCTACGAAAACAAGTGGTCCACCAACGACAAACACGTGCAGGAAAGGTGGTCCACACCAACCGAGAAAGTCATTCTGCTTCTGCGAGCAAACACGATCCCAGTTGTTGGCTCTGCGAGACGTGTGCAGGCTGGGGTCAAGCCACGCATGAATGCGGTGCTGGGAAAGAGCCGAGCAGCCAATCGTCATCAGCAGGAAGCCCAGCACCCATCCAATCGGCAGGATCACGGTGCCCATCATGAGCATTTGCCGCGCTTGCGGGTCTTGAACTCCTTGCTGTGTGAAGTTGGCGACGACGGCGCCGAGCAACGAAATCAAGGTGCCACCCAAAGCCATCAAGAAGCAGCCATGCGCTGCGAGCACCCAGCTCAGGCTCTTGCCACGTTCAGGAATTGGATCGGAACGCAGCCATTGAGCCGTCAGGAAATCATTCCAACCAAACTTGATGCAGACGATGAAGAGACCCACCCACAGCGGTGTTCCGAGTTCCAGGGCGATGACGCCGACGACCGGAAAGACCCAGGCCACGAAGTCCGACCAACGCTTGGCGGACTGTTGAGCTTGCGTGTCCTCGATCTCAAATACTGCGTCACCGGTTGTCATGGCTTTCCACAGCACGGTTGCAGGGAAGATGCATCACCGGAGACATGCTAACCAAGCCGTGCGGTCTTCCCTAATCCAATTTTGGAGATGATTTCGCGGTTGATGAACACTGGATTGATAACGCCCGCGAGCCAGCTAACGTGCTCGCTCATGCGTGTGCTTGCGATCGATCCGGTTCCTCATGACGCTCTGGGAGAATGCTGCGATGGTCCTGAAGAAGCTGCTCGCTGCGGGGCTTGTTGCCGGTGTGTGTGGTTCCGCGCAAGCTCAGGTTTCACCCGGGCATGTCAAAGATCTGTCGCTGCTGGTCGCTCCGGACATGCCTTGCGTGTGGCCGGTGGGCATGACTCCGATCGCCGTGATTCCCACCAAAACATTCGGATTGAGTCCAGTGCATCGCGATTTGATTGTCATCGATGAGCACACGGGAACTCAGTGGGACGCGCCGGCACACTTCGTTCCACCACCGGGTTCTGGAGCGGATGGTGCTGGACCGAACGGGCTCATCACCAACGAAAAAGTGCCCGCCTGGCAGTTCTGCGGCGAGGCGTGCGTGATCGACATCACCAAACATTGCGATGAGGCTCGTGACGGCAGCAGTTTCTTGATTGGGCCGGACATTGTGAAAGCTTGGGAAGAGAAACATCGTTCGCTCAAGTTTGGGGACGTCGTACTGTTCCGTAGTGATTACAGCGACCGCTACTACAAGCCCTTCCCGGCTGGTGAGCGATTCGTTGCGTCTGCATTGCGGAAGGATACTGCAGGTTGGCCGGCGCCCACTCCAGAGACGATGGCGTATCTCGCGAGCAAGGGTGTCATGACCTTGGGGCTCGACGGTGCCAGCATGGGGCCGCTGCCTGATCTGGCTGTAGCCACTCATCAAGCCGGTGGCCAACGCGGCATGATCTGGACTGAATGCGCGACGAACCTGGGATCACTGCCGACAACGGGATCCTTCTACGCACTGCTGGCTGCGAAGCATGCGGGTGGATCGGGCGGCGAATGTCGGTGCATCGCGATTACCGAACCATCGCTGGCGCCGAAGCTCATTGCCGCCGCTCGCAAGAAGCAGGTGGTCGATCTATCGGTCACACTGCACGAGGACTATCCCATCACGTGGCCGGGCTATGGTCCCGGCGAGGAAGCCAGCCGATACGTTTCGAAGACCTTGAACGCCTTCAGCAAAGCGCGCGGGCCGTACTTTGCGATGACTCATCTGCTGGACAGCCAGGTGGGAACCCACGTCGTGCTACCGAGCTTTTCGCGACCGGATGAAGAATTCCGTGCCGAGAACTACAGCGACGCCGTTCAAGCTTCTCTGAAGAAGTTCGAAGGTAAGTTCGGGCCGCTGGGACGAGCGACCATCACCATCGATCAGGCAGGGCTCGATCAGACACTGGGGCGGACTCACGTGATCGACGTCCGCAGTCTGGTCGGTTCCACCAAGGCGACCGAATGGCCAGCGTCACCGCAGATCACGGTCGAGTTCCTGAAGCAGCATGAGGCTAAGCATCCGATTCGGCCGAGTGAGGTTGTGGTCTTCTACTCGGGTTATTCGGACAAGCATTTCAAGTCGCTGCCTGCTGCGCCTGAGCTAGATTCGATGTTTGCGGCTCCGTTGGCCGGCAAGTCGGAAGGTTGGCCGGCGGTGACTCCTGAGGCCGTTTCTTACCTTGCCGACAAGGGCATTCGTTGCATTGGAACTGATGGTCCGACGCTGGGCGGAGTTGGTCGCGAACAGGCTCTCTTCAGCACCTGGATGGCCGCAGCACGCGGCATGTTCGTGGTGGAGTACCTGACGAACGTCGGCGCGATTGCGGACAAGCCGTCGTTCTTCCTGTTCGCTCCGATCAAGATCAAAGGCACCCGCGGCGGGTACGGCCGAGCGTTGGCGGTCCTATTGGACCAATAGGACTTATTGGACCCATAAGACCTCTAGGACCAGTAAGACGCCTTACAACCTGATCGTGGAGCTGAATTTGACCACTCTTTCTCCGTTGTTTTCTGGTAGCATCTGTGGTCTGTGACGTTCCTGAGTGACGCCGCGTCCTGCGGTACAGAGCGGGCAGTTTTATGATTGATGTTGGTTCATTTCGGGCCCAGTCGTGTCGAGGCCTTTCGCGTCGGTCGTTTTTGCGACTCGGCGCCGCGGTTCCTGCGGCTTTGGGCGCGACCGGCTTGCTGGCACCACAACAGACAGCGTTGGCGAACGCGAAGGCGCGGGCGAAGTCGACGATACTGGTGTGGTTATGGGGGGCTCCGTCGCACGTCGATACGCTGGATCCAAAACCGGACGCACTGGCTCAGTATCGAGGTCCGTTCGCTCCGATCGCCACCAAGACGCCCGGCGTGTTCTATTCCGAGCTGCTGCCGAAGCTTGCTCAGCGCAGCGATCGCTACACGCTCGTGCGCAGCAATGTGTCCACGATGCCGGGTCACCCTGATGCCGGCACGCTGGGCCTGACGGGTTTTCCGGAGAAGCCCGAACCCGTGCAGCCGAATTTTGGTTCGATCATCGCGAAGCACCGCGGACATCATGGTTCGCTGCCGCCGTTCGTGATGGTGGGGACCGGTATTCCGCGTGACGTGGTGCGGAAGGTGGATGGCTACGGTGGCGGAACGCTCGGCAAACTGTGGGATCCGTTTCCGGTCAGTTGTTCAGACACCGGTCAGGTCAGCATCCCCGCTCTGCAACTGCTGGATGGCCTGAACCCGAACCGCATTGCTGACCGCAAGTCTCTATTGGGTCAGGTTGATGCTGCGGAGCGGCAACTCAAGCAAGCTGGGTTTGAAGACTGGAACCGCCAATACCAGCAGGCGTATGGCTTGCTGACGAATGCGCAGGCGCGAGCAGCCTTTGATCTCACCCAAGAACTCGAAGGCACGCGCGATGAGTACGGTCAAACGACCTTCGGTCAGAGCTGCCTGATGGCACGGCGGTTGGTTGAGGCACGAGTCCCGTACGTGCAGGTCAACTGGAGCGAGTACGTCGAATCGATCACACCGAACTGCGACTTCGGCTGGGACACTCACATCTATAACTTTGAAATGCTGCAGGACACTCACTGTCCGATCTTCGATCGAGCGTTCTCGGCACTGCTGGATGATCTGGAACGGCGCGGCTTGCTGGATACGACCTTGGTTGTGGCGATGGGCGAGTTCGGTCGCACGCCGCGCATCAACTCGCGAGCAGCTCGAGATCACTGGCCGCAGTGCTATTTTTCAATTTGGGCAGGAGCTGGTTTGCCGCGCGGTCGAGTGATCGGGCAAAGCGACAAGTACGGCGAGAACCCGGTGACGGATCCAATTACTCCGTTGATGGTCGGAACGACCATGTGCGAACTCGCGGGACTGGATACTCAAGCTCGAGCCGAGCTCAATGTCCTGAACGGCGGTCGCGTGATTCATGAGTTGATGAGTTAGTGGTTCATCAGGCTTGCAGGTCGGACAATCCTGTCTGACAGCCGGGCCATTGTCCGGCCCGCTTGTCATTTCAGTTCGGATGGCCCACCACGTCCAGGTTTGTCTCACTCGAACGAACGGTTCGACGATGCGATATGCAGTTGGCGCGATTGCGATTTCTCTGGTGTTGAGCGGCGCGGCTGCGAGCAACGCTGACGAACCTCGCAGGCTTACGATTGATGGGCATGTGAAGCGCGATCCCGTCTTCGCGAAGGCCGACGGTTCTGAGTTGATCTTCACCATGCTGGAGAAGCCGACGCAGTTGCGGCTCATGAAGTTGAACCTCAAGACTCAGCAGGTGGCGGCGGTGCATCCCGAGGAGACTCGGTCGGAGTTTGAAGCGACGGTTTCTGCCGATGGCCGGTACCTCGCGTTTGTGCAGAATCGAGGGAACCTCAGCCTGGCGCTGGTGATCAAGGATCTGGCTGAGAACAAGCAGGCTGATATTCCGCCGCAGGGTGGTTTCTCTGGTATGCACTGCCCGGCGATTGCTCCCGACCTGTCGCGAGTGATCTACAGTTACCCCGAGGACGGACGGCAGCATCTGTTTGAATGCAACTTGCGAGCAGAACAGCGTCGGCGATTGGTCGACTCTGAGGGCGTCAACAACTGGCCCCACTTTGCCGCAGATGGGAGTCGAGTTGTGTTCGGTTCTTCACGGGATGATGACTACGAGATTTATGTCATGCGCCCGGACGGCACGGATGCTCGGCGACTGACGCACAGCCCGGGTCAGGATATCCGCCCGAAGTTCTCGCCAGACGGCAAGCGGATTGCGTTCACAAGCAACCGCGACGGCAACTACGAGATCTACCTGATGCAGGCCGATGGTTCGGGCGTGCAACGGCTGACAAACAACCCTGAGCAGGATGACTGCGCGTGCTGGCACCCAGATGGACGAAGTTTGATTGTCGTCAGCGAACGCAAGGGTCGGCACGATCTCTATCAGATCGCCGTGCCGTGAACTTCACGACGCAGGTTTGTAGGTCGGACAATCCTGTCCGACGCCGGACAAGATTGTCCGGCCTACTTGTTATTTCGGCTCGCATGGTCTTTTAGCGGCGAGCTAGTGCTCGAAGCTCAGGTTCCAGTCGTCGCAGGCCTTCTTCGACTGTCACTAATGGTTCGTAGCCGAAGTCGCGGCGCGCGGCGTCGATGCGGTAGCTATGTGATGAACTGAGCTGCGAGGCCAGGAAGCGGGTCATCGGCGGCTCGCTCTGCAGCTTAAGCGCGGAGTAGATCGACTCCAGCACCCCGCCGATTCGCGTGGCGGTTTGCGCGCTGATGCTGCGACGCACGGGCTTGAGCCCGGCCAGTTGCAGCAAAGTGTCGATCCAACCCCAGCAACTGACGGGTGTCGGCTCGTTGATGAAGTAGGCTCGCCCGGCGTGTGGAGTCCCGATCTCCAGCTTGCTCGCAGCTTGCAAATGTGCGGACGCGACGTTCTCCACATAAGCCATCGAGATCTCGTTGGTGGCATCGCCGACTCGCACCAGACGACCCGATCGCGCGCGGCGAATCAATCGCGGAATGAGCTGGTTGTCGCGCGGTCCCCAAATGAGATGTGGCCTGAGGGCACAAGTCGCCAAGCCTTGAATGCCGTTCGCCGCCAGCACCGCTTGCTCGGCCAGCGCCTTCGTGTGGGGGTAGTGGCACGGGTACGTTTGCGGGTAAGGCAAAGACTCGTCTGCGTTGATATGGTCGTGCCCGTCGAATACGACGCTGGGGGAACTGGTGTAAATCAGCTTCCTCACGCCTTGCCGATGGCAGGCTTCAATCACGTTCTGAGTGCCCTGCGTGTTGATGCCATGAAACATTTCCCAGGAACCCCAGATGCCGGGCACGGCCGCGACATGGAAGACGGCCTGCATATCGAGGCACGCAGCTTGCACCTGTTCGGCGTTTCGAATGTCTGCTTGATGAATCTCAACTCCGAGCTTGCGAAGCTGGGGGTAGTCACCACGACAAAGGACTCGGACCTTCCAACCTTCTGCCAGGAGTTGTTCGACAATGTAGAGCCCCAGGAATCCACCACCACCGGTAACGAGAGCTGTTCGTGTCATAAAAGAATCAATCGGATTGCCGACTCATTTCAAATCGGTGAGTGCTGTTGTGTTGGTCCGCTCGTTGACGGTCCGGCTGCGGCCCAATATATGCCGCTCGCGAAAATCAGCGCAGCTTCGAAACTTACTTCTCTCGCTCGTGAGGAATTGTCGCCGTTATGACGCAACGCATTTTTAACTTCTCCGCTGGTCCAGCCGTATTGCCACCTGAAGTATTGGAGGAAGCTCGCGAAGACATTCTGAACTTGCGAGGTTCAGGAATCGGCATTCTGGAGCATTCGCATCGCGGCAAACCTTTCATGGAAGTTCGCGACGAGACAGAGAGGTTAATTCGTGAACTCGGCGAAATCCCCGAGGACTATCACGTGCTGTTCCTGCAGGGCGGAGCCTCGATGCAGTTCTCCATGATCCCGATGAACTTCTTGAAGGCGGGAGCGACGGCGGACTATCTGGTCACCGGCCACTGGGCGAAGCTGGCGGCGAAGGAAGCGGCGACGCTGGGGACAGTGCACACAGCTTGTTCAAGCGAAGACCACAACTTCAACTACATTCCCAAGAACTGTCACATCAGTGCACATCCCGCCTACGCGCACTACACGTCCAACAACACGATTTTCGGCACTCAGTTCAAGTCTCTGCCGAATGTTCCGGCAAGTGTGCCACTTGTCTGTGATGCCAGCAGCGACATCTTCTCGCGACCGATCGATGTTTCCAAACACGCTTTGATTTACGCGGGTGCCCAGAAGAACCTGGGGCCGGCGGGCGTCACTGTCGTGATTGTTCGCGATGAACTCGTGAAACGCGGCGCCCCTAATCTCCCGACCATGCTGCGTTACAGCACTTATGCTGAGAATCAGTCGCTCTACAACACTGGTCCGACGTTTGCGATCTATCTGGTGGGCCGGGTGTGTGCCTGGATCATGCGCAATGGCGGTCTGGAGGCGATGGCACGGAAGAACGAGGCCAAAGCCGCGAAGCTTTATAACTACCTGGACAGCAGCAAGCTGTTCAGGGGAACGGCCGAGAAGGAGTCTCGATCGTTGATGAACGTAACCTTCGTGACGGGAAACCCAGAGCTGGACGAGAAATTCATTAAGGAGGCGACTCGCAACGGGCTGGATGGGCTGAAGGGGCATCGCAGCGTCGGTGGCGTGCGAGCCAGCATCTACAACGCATTTCCATCGGCAGGTGTCGATGCGTTGGTGCAGTTGATGCGTGACTTTGAGGCGAAGCACGGCTGACGTTCGCGTGGCTGGAGTCACTCTTCAGCCACCACTAAGATCCGGGCGGGGCGAATTGGATCTGTGTTGCCAACTCTTCACGGCAACTCAGGATCTGTGAATGCTCACTCAGAGTTCTTCATCCAGAGTTTTTGCAACCGGACGCGGCAGGGAGCCTACCAGTGCAGATCAACATCGCGAGTCGTCACGGAACTGTTCATGCGGAAGACCAGACTCACATTCGTGAGAAGGCCGACAAGCTGACGACATATTTTGAACGGGTGACTCAGATTAACGTGACGGTGGACTTCGGTCACAACGCCGCCAAAGTCGAAATTCAGGTCGATGCCGAGCACAAACACGACTTTGTCGCGATTGCAGAGGACTCGACGGTGGCGGTGGCGTTTGACACCGCTCTCGCCAAGATGGAGCACCAGATCAAAAAATATAAGGACCGGGTCCAAGATCACCGTCGAGATATCTCGATGAGCGGTGAATAACTTAACTACTGAATACAAACGCAACGTTCTCTTCCTGGAGAAGTAATCCATGAAACTGACGGAGTTCGTCGTTCGCGAGGCAATTCTGACTGACCTCGTGGCCAAGACGAAAGCAGACGCGATTCGAGCGATGGTCGGAAGCTTGAAGAAGGCCGGGATGATTCCCGAAGCTGACGAAGATGGCATTGTCGCCGCAATCATGAAGCGAGAGGAACTCGGTTCTACAGGTATTGGCAACGGAGTTGCGGTTCCGCACACGAAGCATCCGTCAGTGACCCGTCTGGTTGCGACGGTTGCGGTGTCGAAGGCCGGCGTGGACTTCGCCAGCCTTGATGGTGAAGACGTTTTCATTCTGTTCCTGCTGGTTTCTCCACCTGATCGCCCCGGCGATCACCTACGTGGGCTGGAAACCATCTCACGTCATTTGCGTGAGCAGACGTTCTGCAGCTTCCTTAAGCAGTCGAACACCGCTGATGATGTGTTCGAACTTCTCAAGGAAGTGGACGAAGCGAGCTAGCGGTTGCACGCGGGCCTTTGTGCCCGCCTGTTCTTTGCATCTTCTGGGATTTCAGGTGGCGGTCGCCCATGAGCGAGCCTGTTCGGCAAACAATCACAGTGAAGAACGAAAACGGACTACACTTGGTGCCGTGTTCGTTGATCACTCGCGCCGCCACCGGTTTTGCCTGCCAGGTTGAGATTCACAGCGCTACCCGAAAGGCAGATGCCAAGAATATTTTCGATCTGATGGGTTTGGGGGCCGCTTGTGGTACTGAGCTAACCCTGATCGCGAATGGCGATGGTGCTGCGGATGCCATTCAAAAGCTGGTGGAGTTGTTTGAGTCCGGGTTGGAAGCTTCCAGTCGTCGCCCGAATTCCTGATGTCGGTTGTTCTCTCTTAGAAACGAAGTTTGCACGTTGAGCGGCAGTCTCGTGAAAGGCCATCCCTGAGCGGGAACGCGATGAAGACGAAGAGCGGAATACCGGTTTCTCCTGGTGTGGCCATCGGCCCCGCGATGCTGTTTGGCGCTCGGGGCTTTCGTATTCCGCAACGCTTTGTGAGTGTCGATGCCGTTGAGTCCGAGATTGGTCGGTTCCGCGGTGCACTTCACAAAGTCGCTCAGGCGATCGAGGAAAATCAGCACGTTGCCAGCCAGCGGCTGGGCGAAGAATATGCTGCGATTTTTGGCGCTCATCTGCTCATGGTGCGCGATCCGAAGTTGCTGGGTGAAATCGAAACGCTGATTCGCTCCAAGTGTTTTTCGCCCGAGTTCGCCGCCAGTCGCGTGTTTCGTAACTACGCGAAGGCGTTTCAGAATCTCGGCAACGCTTATCTGGCAGAGCGTGCAACCGATGTGTTCGATCTGGAAAAACGCGTTCTGCACGCGTTGCTGGGGGAAGATCGCCCGGAACTCACGCATCTGACCGAGTCGGTGGTGATTCTGGCGCACAACCTGACGCCGAGTGAGACTGCTGGCTTGGATCGCGAGAAGGTGCTGGGCTTCGCCACTGAGGTCGGCGGTCGCACCAGTCACACCGCGATTCTGGCGGGAGCGTTGGAACTGCCAGCTGTCGTGGGTGTGGGCGGGTTTCTCGCTGATGTCTCTGCTGGCGATATCGTCATTATCGACGGCTATCGCGGCGAGATCATCATCGACCCTGATGAAGAAACCTTGTCGCGCTACAAGCTGGTGCTTGAGCAGTACAAGTCCGACAAGCAGCGACTGGCTAAGCTGACGTCAGCAGAAGCCATCACCACTGACAGCGTGCGAATTCAGGTGCTGGGAAACATCGAGTTTCCTCAGGAAGTCGAACACTGCATGGAGCGTGGTGCCGACGGCATCGGGCTCTACCGCACCGAGTTTCTCTACCTCGGCACGAACCAGATTCCTTCTGAGGAAGACCACTACGAAGCCTACTGCAAGGTGGTTAAAGCCTGTGGCAACCACCCGGTTGTGATTCGCACGCTCGACTTGGGCTCGGATAAAGTTCCGGCGAACGAGACTGAGTTCGTCAGCAGTTGCGACAATCCCGCTCTCGGTCTGCGAAGCATCCGTCTGAGCCTTAACAACCTGCCGTTGTTCAAGGTTCAGTTGCGGGCGATTCTGCGCGCTGCGGTGTACGGCGATGTGCGGATCATGTTCCCGCTGATTACATCCCTGCTGGAACTACGCAAAGCCAAGATGGTTTTGAACGACGTGATGGACGACCTCGACGAGGCCGGAATTCCGTTCAAACGCGACGTGCGAGTGGGGATGATGGTCGAGGTTCCAGCAGCGGCGCTGCTGGCCGATCAGTTCGCTCCGGAAGTGGATTTTTTCTCGATCGGGACGAACGATCTGATCCAATACACACTTGCCGTCGACCGTGCTGATCCCAGTGTGGCCAACTTGTACTGGGCGGGAGATCCCTCTATTCTGCGACTCATTCGGATGGTTGTTGATGCGGGCAGAACGCACGGAATTCCGGTGACTGTCTGCGGCCAAATGAGCTCCGAACCGCGCTTTATTCCGCTACTGGTCGGATTGGGACTTCGCCATCTTAGCGTCACCCCAATCGCGATTCCTGAGGTTAAGGATCTGATTCGTCACCTGAGTTCGTCGCAAAGTGAAGAGATCGCAAGGCATGCCCTTACGCTGGATATCGCTCGCGACGTCGAAAACTATCTTCGAGGTGAAGTGGATCGGATCTATCCCGATGGCAGCATTGCGGAATAACCACAGGTTCACGGCCGCTTTTGCTGAGACAATTTCGACCGATCAAACTACTTACACTCGGGGTGTTCAACCCTATTTTGCCTGGTGAAAGACCAAGTCCGGAAGGCCGACTAGTGTCTGGGATGTGCCTGAAGTCCTCCGCCGAAAGCGCGAATCGACGCCGAAACTGCTCGATTGGGACCTGTCATCGAAGCACATCGCTCAGGCTTGCTGATCGCCGCCCCCAACTGTGCGACCGACTGCTGAATTTGCCCAATGTGGGGAGTTCTCTCAGTTTTTCCCGGAGCGATTGGCTCTTGGAAATAAATCGCTGCAGTTCCAGGGTCGAGGCTGGCTCGCAAGCTCCACTCGTACACAAATCAGTCTTCCCGCCTGGAGTGGCTCCTTTGTTCGCTGTTGCTGTCGAACGGCCCAGTGTTCTCACCGGTGTGGAATTGGGACGAACTCTCCCTACGAAAGGGATTGTTCATGAAGAAAGAAATGCTGATCAATGCGCGTCAGCCCGAAGAGACGCGCATTGGGGTCATCGAAGATGGGGTTCTCGAAGAACTCTATGTCGAACGAAATAGCCTCGAAAGCTACGTCGGCAACATCTATCGAGGCCGCGTAGTTAACCTTGAGCCGAGTATTCAGGCGGCGTTTGTGGACTTCGGGGTCGGACGCAACGGTTTCCTCCATGTGAGCGACGTTGAGTATCAGTACTACAAGCATCTGGTCGATCCAGATGCTGAATCGAAGGCCCGCAAGGCTGGCAAGCGTTTCAACGAGCGCAGCGTCCGCAACAAGCCGCCGATTCAGGAGATTTTCCGCCGCGGCAGTGAAGTGCTCGTGCAGTGCATCAAGGAAGGCATCGGAGCCAAAGGCCCGACGCTCTCGACCTATATCAGCATTCCGGGACGCTACCTGGTGTTGATGCCCGGTCTGCAACGCGTGGGCGTCAGCCGTAAGATTGATGACGACGATTCGCGCTTCCGCCTGCGGAAGCTGCTGAATGAACTGGCTCCGCCGCCAGGGCTGGGTTTCATCATCCGCACGGCGGGACTAGATCGTCCGAAAGAGGACCTGGAGCGCGATCTCAACTATCTGATCCGCTTGTGGAAGGTCATTGTGCGTCGGCTGCAGAAGCCGTCCGGGCCGGGCGATGTCTATCAAGACAGCGACATGGTCATCCGCACAATCCGCGATATCTACACGGGCGATATCGACGCGATCTACCTCGACGAACCGGCCGCTTTTGAACGGGCTCGTGAGTTCATGAACGTGATCATGCCGAATCACGTGAACCGCGTGAACTTCTACGAAGGCCAGGAATCGATCTTCCACAAGTACAAGATCGAAGACGAAATCACTCGCATTCAGCACCGCAAGGTGCCGCTGAAGGGCGGCGGTTCGATTGTTATCGACCAGACGGAAGCTCTGGTGGCGATTGACGTTAACAGCGGCAACTGCCGCGTCGACGACAATGCCGAAGAGACCGCGTATCAGGTCAACCTGCGAGCGGCCGAAGAAATTTGCCGTCAGGTTCGCCTGCGCGATATCGGCGGCGTGATCGTCTGTGACTTCATCGACATGCGGGAGGAAAAGCATCGTCGTGGTGTCGAACGAGCCCTGCACAATGCGATGCAGCGTGACCGGGCACGTTCAAAGGTCCTGCGGATGAGCCCGTTTGGCCTGATCGAGATGACTCGGCAGCGAATTCGACCCTCGTTGCGCCGCAGCATTTATCGGGAATGCCCGAGCTGCGCGGGTACCGGTCTGGTCAAGACGGCGGAAAGCGTGGCTATTGAAGTCATGCGAGTGCTGATTACCGCCAGCTCTCAAACAGACGTTGAGCAGTTGATTGTGGAAGTCGAGCACGACGTGGCCCACTACTTGGCCAATGCTAAACGTCGTGAAATCAACGGTTTAGAAGATGCGGTCAAGATCACGATCAGCATTCGTGGTCGTGCGGACGTGAACCCGAACCACGTGGTTATCGAGCGGGTGGACGCTGCTGGACACCACACAAGGATTCCGTTGCCGGGTGACTCGCAAACGGGAAAATGAGCAGTTATCTTGCCCGCTTCTGGCGCGAGGTTTCCCTTGTGCCAGTGAAGTCGGACGCGACGGATGCGTCCTGAAGTTGCACCGGCAACTTGGGTTATCAGGTGTTTGAATCGAATCACAGGTGATGTCTTTTATGTTCGCGATCATTGAAGATGGCAGCCGCCAGTACCGCGTGGAAGTCGGCGACAATCTGGTGGTGGATTTCCGTGATGGAACGGAAAACGGCCAGTCGTTGAAGTTTGAGAAGGTTCTGCTGGTCAACAACGAGGGTGGCAGCAAGATCGGCCGCCCGGTTCTGGAAGGCGTGACGGTGACTGGAGAGATCGTGCATGCTCTCTTCAAAGGCCCGAAGCTGGAAATCCAGAAGTTCCGCCGCCGCAAGAACTATCGTCGTCACACCGGTCACCGCCAGAAGCACACGGTTGTGAAGATCACATCGATCGACCTGCCAACCGCGTAGTTGGTGTTGAATCGTGTTGAGTTATTGAGAACGCCTGCAGACTCCACTTGTGAGTCGGCAGGCGTTTTCTTTTGCGGGGCGGGCCGGTTTCCGAATCTGGATCAACGCAGGAGCGGCTGTGAAGGCGTCGTTGTGGATGGTCTTGGCGTGGCTCGCGCTCGGGATGGTTTGCCCCAGCTTTGCGGATGAGTTGTCCGACACCGAGCGGGCCGCTCAGACGATTACGCAGGATGAACTCAAGCAGTTCGTGACGTTTCTGGCCAGCGACTCTTTACAAGGGCGCGAAGCGGGTACGGCGGGCAGTCAGGCCGCCGGAGCGTTCCTGGTCTCCGAGTTGAAACGCTCGAAGCTGAAACCTGACGGAGATGGCGGAGATTGGTTTCAAACCTTTAGCGGCGCGTATCGCAACATCGTCGCTGTGCTGCCGGGATCAGACGACAAGCTGAAGCATGAATTTATTCTCGTCGGTGCGCACTACGACCATGTGGGTTTCGGAACTCCCCGAAACAGCAAAGGCCCGATTGGCTTCGTTCATAACGGGGCTGATGACAACGCCAGCGGCTGCGCGGCGGTGCTGGAACTGATCGAAGCGCTTGACGAGCTGAAAACGAAGCCGCGCCGGTCTCTGCTGTTCGTTTTTTGGGACGGTGAGGAGAAGGGGCTGCTGGGCTCGCGTCATTTTGTGTCTCAGCCGACGCACCCACTGAGTACCATTCGGTTCACGTTGAACGCCGACATGATGGGGCGTCTGCCTGCGAGCGGGCTCCAGCTTCAAGGCTGGCGGACGGCAACGGGGTTGCGGCAGTTCTTCGCGCAGTGCAACACGGATCTGATGACGCTCGATTTCGATCGGCGCTATGTCCCCGACAGTGACCATTGGCCGTTCTTCGAACGCGGCATTCCCAGCATCATGCTGCATACGGACAAGCACGAGGACTATCATCGTCCCTCGGACGACGCTGAGAAGATCAACTATGTTGGTCTGCGCGATGGAGCGAAGTTTCTATTTCGCTGCGCAGTGGAACTCGCCAACGCGGAGGAAACGCCCGCCTTTCGCGAACTGTACAAATCCGAAATCAACAACCTCAGTCTGCAACCGGGCTGGATGCGCGCGCCGAAGTTGATTCGCCCGGCTCCCGCACGATTGGGTGTGTCCTACGATCCTGAGCTTGCCGAGAAAGGCCTCGTGCGAATTACTCGCGTCGAGCCTGGCAGTCCCAGCGCGTTGGGCGGCATCGAGAGTGGCGACGAGATCATGGAGTTCGCAGGTCAGGTGGTGAAAGACTGGCCGGAGTTTCGCACGCTGGTCGTCACCGCAGACTCCGAGACGGACGCCGTCTTGAAACGCGGTGATGAAATGAAGACGGTGAAGCTCAAGCTGCGGGGCGAGCCGATTCGCGTTGGATGTAAGACTCAAACCGACGAGGCCGAGCCGGGATGTGCGATCGTCACCGAGGTCACGGCAGGAACTCCGGCGGATGTGGCTGGCCTGCGAGTCGGTCAGCGCATCTGGCAGATCGCCGGAGAGCCGATGTCGAAGCCCGATTCGGCTGCCGCGCTCTTTACGGCAGCCAGTCCCGTTGAGGTTCAGATCGAGGAATCTGGTCGAATCCGAACGCTGATGCTCAAACGTGTTAAAAAGCGTTGATGGTCTAAAGTCGATCTTTGCAGGACTTACGGCTTTTCCAGAAATTCTTGTACGGGGCAGCGACCGAACTCCCACTAATAAAGCGTGAAAATAATCGCGTGACGCGAAACGACGCTTTCGAGGAATTCGGCCATGAGACTTACTTTACGGACATTGCTCGCTTATCTGGACGATGTGCTCGAACCCGAGCATGCCCGCGAGATTGGCAATAAGGTGAACGAGAGCGGTTACGCGTCAATGCTGATGAACCGCATCCGCGAAGTGACTCGCCGCCGCCGCCTGCTGGCTCCGGATCTAACGGGGCCGCAGATGGGCCTTGATCCGAACACGGTAGCGGAATACCTCGACAGTACGCTTGGTGCGGAGTTCGTGGCTGACGTCGAAAAGGTCTGCCTGGATTCGGACATGCACTTGGCCGAGGTCGCGGCGACGCATCAGATCCTGACGCTGGTGCTGGGCGAGCCGGTTGATGTTCCGGCCCGCACCCGCGAACGCATCTACGCGTTGGGGCCTCGCGGGTCTACGTCTGTGACCGTCGGTGATGCCCCGTCGGCGCAAACTACTGCCGCGGCCGTAGTCGCCGAACCGGTTGTTGTGAAACCCGCAGCTCAGGTCCATCCGGCAACGCGCGTCGCGCGAGACGATATTGATACCACCGTTCCGGACTATTTACGTCCCGCGCCGTTCTGGCAGCGCTTCGCACCGCTCGCGTTGGCCGTAATTGTGCTCGGCGGCTGGGCTGCCATGATGTATCGCGAGGTCGCTCCCAAGAAGCCAGCTGAGTCCGACGTCGCTTCCCGGTCCACCTCAGAGAGTAAAGAGCCTTCAACGGAAGTAACTTCGGACGCGACGACCGAAAAGCCCGGCGAGTCTACTGCAGTTGCTGCAACGACACCTGCTGTGGATTCAACATCCACCGAGCCGATCGCTCCATTCGTGCGCAAGCCAGCGAACGGCGCTACTGATCCTGCAACTGTTGCTGAGACCACATCTCGGACGACCGAGCCTTCCACCACCGTGGCCGCGACAACCACGCGTCCGATGCCAACCGATACTCAGGTGGCGTCAGCGACAACCAGCAAGCCCACGGTTGACCCGCTACCTCTAACTCCGGTGAATGAAAACAAGGTCGAGCCCGCATTTGAACCCAAGGTGGTGCCGACTCCACCAGCACCGGCTGAACCCGTCGTGCCACTGCCGGAGATGTTTTATTCATCCCGTACCGGCCTGATGGCTCAATCTTCTAACAAGGGCTGGCTGATCATGCCCAAGCGTGCCACGGTTCGTTCCGGCGACCGACTGGCAACTCCGGTTCCGTTTACTTCGACACTGGAAGCGCCGGCTCTGGGATTGACGCTTGAACTTGCTCCTGGGACCGCGATCGATGTTCTGGGGGCTACTTCCAAAGAAGCGATTACGCTGCGGATTCTTAGAGGTCGTGTAGCCTTCAAGCGTGCGGCACGCGCAGACGATGAACCGCTGACGATCGGTCTGGTTCTCCACAATGAACCCTGCCAGTTGACGTTGCTGAGTTCGAAGTCGCTGTGTGGTGTTGAAATCACTCCGCGCGAGCCCAACTCGTTTGAAGCTGATCTGAAGGATGATACTTATCAAGGTAACCTCGCCGTGGTTGAAGGCGACGTGAAGTTCGTCGGCACGCTCGGCGGCAATCAATCTTTCAAGGCTCAGACGTGGACTTCGATTTCAGTGCGCGATCGTCGCATGATGGACCCGTCCAGTGGCGATTCTCCGCTATTGGTTGTCCCGGATTGGCTTGACCCCAACAAGCCGAAGATGACGGCGACCGAACGCACGAATTCGGTGCGTTTCGAGAAGGAAATCGGTGGTGACTTGCCACTCCGCGAAACGGTTCCGGCTGTTATCGATTCGAACGTGCCGACATTGGCCACGTTTGCCGTAAGGACGCTGGCTACCCTGGATCATTATCCAGAACTCGTGCAGGCGATGACTCGCGTGGAGTTCGAAGAGACTCGTATGGCCGCGATCAGCGGACTGCGACAATGGTTGCCTCAGAACCCGCAGAATCGAGTGCTGTTGCAGGAAGAACTGAAGAAGAATTTCCCCGAGGACGTTGCCAGCGACATCTATCGCATGCTGTGGGGCTTTGACGAAGCGGATGCACGTAACCCGGTGACATCGCGCAAGCTGGTGGAACATCTGAAGAGCGAAAACGTCGTGATTCGTAATCTCGCCATTTGGCACCTCGCTCGTCTCACCGGTCAGAAGTACGACTACCGGGTTACCAACCCGCAGCCGCAACGTCACGCATCAATCGAGCGTTGGCAGAATCACCTTGAGCGCCACAAGGGAGCACTGCTGGAGTAGCTGAGACGACGAATTGCTCCGACACTTTCAATGAAATGAAACAACGCGAGCCATCGATCACTGTTCTGAAGACAGAATCGATGGCTCGCGTTTTTGTTGAGATGGTCAACTACAGAAGATTGCTGGCGAGTTCCGCCAATTCGCTGCGTTCGCCCTTCTCCAATGAAACGTGTCCGTACAGAGGTTGCCCCACCATGCGGTTGATGAGGTAGCTCAGGCCATTTGAGAGCGAATCCAGATAAGGGTGATCGATCTGATGAATGTCACCCGTGAAGACGATCTTGGTGCCTTCACCGGCACGAGTGATGATCGTCTTGATCTCGTGCGGTGTGAGGTTCTGAGCCTCATCGACAATGAAGAAGACCCGCTGCAGACTGCGTCCGCGAATGTAGGCTAGCGGAGTCACTTCAACGTGGTGGGCTGCAAGTAATTCAGGTCCGCGTTGATAGCCGTTCGCTTCGCCAACGGGATGCTTCATCACAGCCAGGTTGTCGTATAGTGGCTGCATGTAAGGATCGAGCTTCGCGTCGATGTCGCCGGGAAGGAAACCGAGGTCGCGGTTGCTCAACGGCACTGCCGGACGTGCCAGCAGGATCTGGCGATAGCGTGAGCGGCATTCCATCGCGGCGGCCAACGCCAGCAAGGTCTTTCCGGACCCCGCCTTGCCTGTCAGTGACACGAGTTTCAGTTGGTCGTCCATCAAGGCTCGCAGCGCGAAGGATTGCTCGGCGTTGCGAGGGCTGATACCTGATGCGGTCAGGCGATCGATGCGCACAAACGATCGTTCGTTGGCGTTATAGGTCGCGAGTACGGACTTCGAACCGTTTCGCAGAATGAAGTTTTCGTTGGCGATTGGTTTCTCGACGCAGTCCAACTCGTCAAGCGGCACATGACCGCCATTATTGAAAAACTGGCCCACGGAATCACTCGAAAGCCCGCCCACCAATCTTTTGCCGGTGTAGAGCTTGTCGAAGCTCTCGACCTTGTCAGTGCTATAATCTTGGGCGGTCAAGCCAAGTGATTTGGCTTTCATCCGCAGATTGGTGTCCTTGGAAACGAGGACGACCGGGCGGGGCGACTCGTGCTGCTGCAGGGTCAGAGCGACGTTCAGAATGCGATGATCGGGGCAATCGACCAGGAAGGCATCCTTTAGACGCTGGTTGTTCTCGGCCTCCAGAATCACGCGGATGGAGCCTAAACCATCTCCCAGTGAAGCACCTTCGGGTGAGAGCACGTCGCCGGTGAGTTCGTCGACGCGCCGCAGAAACGCCCGAGCTTGAAAGTTGATGTCGTCGTTGCCCTTTTTAAAGCGGTCCAGTTCTTCCAGCACAGTGATGGGGACGGCAACGTCGTTTTCTTCGAAGTTTCTTAAGCACCCTGCGTCATGCAGGATCACGTTAGTGTCAATGACAAACAACTTCGGGGAACAACCTGCGTGGGTCACTGGCATCGCATCCTCCCTGAGTGAATGACAGAGAACGAACCGGCCTGATTCGCCAACGTCGGGACGCTACCCCCGTTATCGGCAATCGGTCAATGTCGGTGGAGAGAGCGGTTTCCGTGCCAAACGCGTTTCACATCGTTTTTTCACTTGGCGCAACTCCGCACGCTCTCCGGCCCAGACGCCTGCCTACGCTTGCTTGAGGATTGCGATTTTTTGCTTGATAGCGCCGAGGTGATAAGCGACATGTGTCACTGCGGCGATGGCTCCTCCGACCTGCAGGGCCTCGGACGAGTTGTGTGACTTGATCGCGCGGCGCAAGTCGTCGTAAGCCGTTCGAAGTTCCGCCTGCAGCCGTTTCCAGCCCGCTTCGTCGAGTACGGAAACCTGCCAACTCTTCTGCCAGCGCTCCAATCCCGGCTGCTCCATGTTGCCGCGGATAAAGCCTGCGGTCGCATGCATGGCGAACGTGACATGCTTGACCTGCGCTGCGATGGATGTGTTAGCCACCTGCCGCGCGGCGACAGCGGCATCCAGCTTCGCCAGCGTTCCGAAATAGCCCGAGTCAGGCTCCGGGTCGGTGAAGTACGTAAATGGTTTCTGCGGGTGCTCGAACGCTTCGTCGAGAACTCCGAGAAGCTGATCGACCACCGCATTTGGCGATTTAACAGTCGTCATAATTCGCTCTCCTCACCTCAATCAATGTCCTACATCTTTTGTTCCACGCGAGTTTCTCTGAGTACGAATCTGAGGGGCTTCATCAGAACAACACGTCAAAAGCACACCTCGATTGCGGCAAGTAGCTGGTCGGCGAGGATTCGAAGGCCTTACTTCAAAGGCTTTCAGCGCGAACTTTTAGGAGAATTGACAGCCTCATCAGGCCGTTGCTCAAGCTGAAGGAGAGCTGCCTTGCGTTCAACTCCCCACCGGTAACCGGCCAGTGAACCGTCGCGGCGCACGACTCGATGGCAGGGGATTGCGATGGCGATCTGGTTCGCTGCACACGCACTGGCAACAGCTCGCACGGCTTCAGGTTTGCCGAGTTGCTCTGCAAGTTCCGTGTAGGTGGTGGTCTGTCCGCAAGGAATCCGGGTCAGCAGTTTCCACACGCGTTGCTGGAAGGCCGTGCCCTGAATGTCGAGTGGCAGTTTGAGCCCGGTTGCTGGCAGTTCAATCAGAGCGATAGCTTGAGCGACGTGAGTTTCGAAGCTGGCATCGCCGCCGATGAGCTCGGCCAGTGAGAACCGATCTTCAAGTTCTTTGACGAGAACTGCGGGATCATCACCGAGCGAGATTGCGCAGACACCAACTTCGGAAGCTGCAACCAAGATCGAGCCCAGCGAACACTCACCAACCGCGAATCGAATCACAGCGTTCTTTCCTTTGCGGCGCACTTGGGTCGGAGTCATGCCGAGCGTCTTGGTGGATGTTTCATAAAGACGACTCTGCGAACGAAAGCCCGCATTGAGCGCCGCCGTTGTGATGGTCGTGTTTCCGCCGATCTGATCCCTCAGACGCTGAGCGCGATGCGCTGTCGCATATTGTTTTGGAGTTAATCCCGTAGCGGCTTTGAAGACGCGATGTAGATGCGAAGGACTGAGCGAAACCGTCTCGGCCAACTCATCCAGTCCAAGGGTTTCATCTACAGTTTCCAACAGGCGACACGCGCGTGCGACGGCGTCTTGATGCTGCTCGCTCAGTGAACGGTCTTTAGGATGGCAGCGTTTGCAGGCGCGGAACCCGGCTCGCTCCGCGTCTGACGGCGTGGTGAAGAATCGCACGTGCTCACGCTTTGCCAGTTTGGCCGAGCATGAGGGGCGACAATAGATCCCCGTCGTCTTGACCGCGTACACAAAGCTGGCGTCGGCGCGCCGATCACGTCCCGCAACTGCCTGCCAGCGATCCTCAGCGGTTTGAAAGCAGGGAGTTAAATCGGGCGACTCAGAACTTGTTCTCACCGGTAAATCCCAACGCGATTCTCACGCTGCGATGCAGCCCGCACAGAGAGGCTGAAAAACACCTTTGCAGTCCAAGAAGTCTACGGGTAACCGACCGGCGCGGGCGCTCTGGTTCTTACTTTCAAATTCGGTTTGTCGATCAGTCTTTCGCACGACTTGAGGCTGCGTCGTTTGTTTCCGGCGGCGACCACTTTTCACCAGTGTGCTCAAGCAACGTCAGTTCTCGAGTGGCGTCGAGATCGCGCCAAACCTCGGAATGATGGCTCGACCAGTGCACGATGAGTTCATCAATCACTTGCGACTGGCCAACGGACAACAGGCAACGAGGATCGTGGCTGGCGGCAAAGCTGCCACCTGATGGAATGTGTGTGGTGGCTGTCTTGTCGCCACAGCGGTAGCTCAAGCTGATCCCCAGCGGCGTTCGCGCTGCGGATTGCCCAATCAGCCTGAGCCGCACGCTACTGCCGCGACGCTCGCTGGCGTTATGAACGACCGCCGCAGGACGGATCAGATGGGTGACAAGCAGGTCCGGCAGTCCGTCGTGATCGAGGTCGCTAGTCGCGGCGGCTCGACCGAGCCACTTGTCTTCGAAGTAATCACCCGCCGTGCGGGATACGTCATGAAACCGTCGACCCTGATCGTTCCAGAACAACTGCTGGGGCATCGCGTATTGATGACCGAAACCCAGCGGGGTCAGATCCCAGATATGGCCATTGGCGACGAAGAGATCCGGCCACTGGTCCAGATCAAAATCGGCTCCGATCGTTCCGAAGCTCAGCAACGGTCGCGATGTCGTATCCAGCCCCATCGCTCCGCTCCGATGAACGAACGCCGTCGGGGCGACATGGTCGTAGTAGTCCTTCAGCGAGTTTTCAAAGTTAGTGACGAACAGGTCGAACCAGCCGTTGCCGTCGAAGTCAGCGCAGGCGATGCCCATTGAGGATTCAGCACCGCCATCAGCGCCAACAGCTACGCCGCTGACGACACCTTGCTCAGAAAAACGTAGCCCGCCTTCATTCAGAAATAGAAAATTAGGACTGGTGTCGTTGGCTACGTAAACATCGAGCCGCCGGTCTCCATTCAGGTCGACGATTTCCACGGCGAGGCCCTTGCCCGGCTCGACAGCTCGAATGCCCGTCGGCTCGCTGACATTGAGAAACGTGCCATCGCTGCGGTTCTCCCACAGCGTATCGTGCTGGGCGACTCGCCCGATCGGTCCGCAGGAGATCATCACCGGAGGCCGGTGTTCTGTGAGGCAGGGCGGGTCCGTAGATGCGTATTCGACGTAGTTCGTGACGTACAAGTCCAGATCGCCGTCGTCGTCCAGATCGGCGAAAGCCGCTCCCGCAGACCAGGAAGCGTCGGCGATGTTTGCTGAATTACTCATGTGATGAAAGGTGCCGTCTCCAGCGTTCTGCCATAGCTCGATCCGGCCGTAGTAGCAGATGCAGAGATCGGGAAATCCGTCGTTGTCGAAGTCACCTGCGGCGACTCCCATTCCGAAGCCGCTCACAGCAAGTTGGCTGGGTCGCGAGACGTTCTCGAACCGGATGCCGCCTGCCGAGCTGACATTGCGTGCGAGCTGATGAACGGCTCCCTTGTTCTCGGCCGGATGCGTGAAGTCGGACCCATTCGTGAGAAACGCGTCGCACCAGCCGTCCTGGTCGTAGTCAAACAGTGCGACACCGCCGCCGTTCTGCTCGGTCATGTAGTGCTTGGGGCTGGGGTTGCCGTAGTAGGTGAAATCCAAACCGCTGTTCTTGATCAGTTCAAAACGAAAAGGGCGACGTGCGGGTTGATCGTCAATCGGATCAGGCTGAGAGAGCAGGCTTTGAGGTGCACTCGGCAAAGTGGCCGTTGCTGCACTCGGCGGCGCGTCGGCTGTACTGCAACCAATCAATCCGCTGGCCAGCCAGCCGCAGATGCACATGGCGATTCGATACCCGCCACTGCTGTGCGAGCGACAAGCAGATTCGAGTGGAGTGCTCACAGTGCTTGCTCCATAACGAAATCGGGCTGAGCTTGTCGCAACCACTTGAGGATCGCCTCTGCCGCCATGCGGTGGGCTGTGCCATTCGGGTGATGGTCCGTTGCATCGACCCAGAGCTTCGATGTGGATTGGCCAGTAAACGTGGGCGCGAGATCCAGCGCTGGCAGTGACGCCTCGCCAGCCATCTTTAGGAGCACATCGTGAACGGGTTGCAGCGGATATTGCTGCTCCAGGCTCTCCAGCAATGGATAAATGACCAGAACAACGCGAGCGTCGGTTCGTTGAGCTGCCGCAATCATCTGCAGCTTGAGTTGATGCAAGTTGTAGCCGTTCTCGTTCGGACTGTAACAGGACAGATACCAGTTGAGCGTGTCCTGTCGAATGCGTGCCAGTTCAAAGGGCGTTGCCGTGAGATCCAGCAAACGAGGGCGACCGAGCAGCCAGCCGCGTTGTCGCTCCTGCTCGAGGTAGCGATCACGCAGCAGGACGAAATCGTTGATGTATTTCTGCTGGCGAGCGAGCGCTGGAGTCAGAGTCACATCGTTGGGGATCAAAACCCAGATCACGCGCCGGCACTCAGCATGCTGAATCAGCGCATCCATGATGCCCTGTTGTTGCTCGGCGTTGGATCCCACCTGACCGCCGTTAACGCAATCCATCGAGTGTTTGAGCTGCCGCTCCAACTGGCGGGGCAGACTGAGCGGCTCAGGAACGCCTTCGCCGAACACGAATGAGTCTCCGACGATGGCGAGGCGCTCGCGATCGTCAGGTTGGCGAGGCGGGTATTCGCGATCGCGAATGCCCTTCGACGAATGGCGATATTCGACGCACCAAGGGGTTTCAGACAGTCGGGAGAGCGGTAGCTCCCGGGCTTCGAAGGTGTATTCCTGCAGCAGCCAGGAACCCTGAGTGACATCTGGAGTCAGCGAAAGCTCGCTTGAGGGGTTGTCAGCATAGCAGTGATAGAACAGAGGCGATGTTTCATCGTTCTTGACCAGTTGCCGCTTGGTGACGAATCGAGCGGGTTCGATGGCCCACGCTCGCACAATGACCTCGGCGATGATCAGCCCCACCAGCAGGCCAGTCAGCAACGCTCCGAGCTTGAACCACCATGGCCGCGGCGTTTTGCAAGTGGACGCTGGCGCTGTCGACGGTGCGGATTCGCTGGCGAGGTTGTTTGTGATTGCTGCGAGTGATGGTTCGGGAGTGATGTTGTTGAGCGCGAGTGTCATTCGATTGTGCTGCGTGAAGTTCTATCTGGGCGGCGGTGCGGCCCGAACTGTTCGGGAACGCAAAGCCGACAATTGTTGTTTAACGTCGTTGACTGCGGGTGAGTCGGGAGGAACTAAGGCCAGCGTTTGCTCGAACGCCTGCTTCGCTCGGGGGAACTCGCCTTGCGCTGCGAGCGCCCGTCCGAGATTGAAGTATCCCGCAGCGAACGTCGGGTCGAGCTCCAGTGCTGCTTGAAACGCACTTTCTGCTTCAGTCCATTGCTGCTGCTCCAGGGCCGAGTTGCCTTGCGAATTGTGAGCGACAACCAACTCCCTGGTCACTGCCGCTTGCAAAGTGGAATTTTTGTGCCGCACTGCCAGAGCACGAGCTTCGCTCAAGGCGGAAACTGACTCTTTGAGTCGGCCGACACGAGCGAGCATCAAACCATACTGGAATCGGATCTCTGGACGTTGTGGATGGTCCGTCAGCAGAGTCTCGATTCCATCAAGGGCCTCGTCGTGTTGGCCGCGATTTTGAAGCTGCAATGCAAGGTTCACCTTTGCTTGCCAATAGGTCGGATCCGCTTGTACGGCTCGCGCGAACAACTCGATTGCTGTCTGCGAACGATTCGTTCTGGCGTACCATTCGCCGACTTCAGTAAGAACTTGAGGGCTCTTTGGAGCTAATTCTAACGATCGGTCGAATGCAGCGTCGGCCGCTGCGTGATCACCGTTCGCCAGGTTTTGAGCCAGCGCCAGGTGAATGTCGACGTTGTCAGGTTCAATTGCTGCTCCCTGCCGAAGTGCATCAATCGCGTCCGCAGTTTGGCCGTTGGCTCTCAGGCAGACTGCGAGGTTCAACCACGCTTGCGGATATCGCGGCCTCAACTGCAGCACATGGCGAAGCTGACGGATCGCACGGGGGTAGTCACCAGACTTCGCGAAGAGACTGGCTTGATTGTGCAGTGCGATCCAGCTGTGAGGATTCACTTCCAACGCTTGAGCATACAGAGTCGCGCTGTCTCGCCAGATCCCAGCCGCGTTCCACGCAATCAGCGAAAGTACTGCCAGTCCGAAGGTGAACGCACGGCGAAAGTTCAACGAGTTCCATCGGTCCCAGGCAACTGCCGCTGCCAGAGCTGGTCCCAGCATTGCAACGTAGATGTACCGGTCAGCGACCGTCGAGATCTCCTGAAAGCCGAAAGACACAATACCCAGTACGGGTGCCAGTCCCGCGACAAACCAGAGAGCTGCCATCCAGATACGCCGCTCCGCCTTGATCCACCACAGGCCCGGAAGCAGCATCAGGGGAATAGCCAGCAGTCCATAGTCCAAACCGTTTTGCCACAGGGATCGCGGGCTGCGGCCATAGTCTATGCTGAGATTCAGCGGCCAGCAGAACTTCACGAGGTACCATCCCAAGGAATCAAGTGCGATGGCGGGACGGAACCAGAGCGGGACGGCGGTTGTGCTCTCACCCGAGGGCTGGAGCGTGCGAGTGACCAAAACGATTGCCAGCGTCGCAATCCCGAAGAGAGCCATCGTGACTGCTGCCTGCTTCCACGAACGTCGCAGCCAGATGAGGTCATGGCACACCACGATCAGTGCGATCGCGGCGATTGACGGTTTCGAGAGCAGCGCCAGTAACAGGGCGATCAATGCACCCGCTGACCAATTGAACTTGCGAGCGGTGGGCTCCTGCGATCTCAAGTGACACCAAAGGGCGGTCAGCCCGAGGCTTGTCGCCAACAGGCCTCGGGTTTCGCTCGTCCAGGCAACGCTCTCAACCTGCAGTGGATGTACGGCGAACACTATCGCTCCCGCGAGCGCGCTTCCCCACCTCACGCCGACGCGCGTCATCAGTACGAACACCAACACGCAGTTCAACCAGTGCAGGCCCAGGCTGGCGGACCGGAAGATCGGCGTGGACTCGATTGCGCCGCTGGCGTCGCGAGAAAACAGCAGGTCAGTTAACGCGACTTCGGCGGCAAATAAGCTGTAGGAGACGGGTATGTACAAGTTCTCGTAAGGGGCTTGCCAAAACTTAGACAGGCTGTGCCAGGTGAGCGGATTGAAGGCTGGGTTCGCGGTGATGTGGATATCATCATCCCACGTCAGCAACTGGTGAGTCAGCGTGCGGCCGAAGACCGTCAGAATAAGTGTGGCTAGGACCAGCACTGAGATGGCGAATTTTCTGAGAGAGTCGCTTTGATCTTTCGACGCAGCATTTTCAGGCTCAGGGAGCACGGTCTGAACTTTGCTCGGATTCCCGGCAGTATCTGACGTCGTCTTGTCACAGGTCTGGGATGCAATGTCCTCGGAAAGCACATCAACAGCTTCGCAGAATCCTTCTCGCAAACTTCGCTGGGTAGTGTTGGCGGCGGTTGGACTTTGCGTTCCCGCAGGCATGGTCTGGACTTTCGGGAGCAGAACTCCCTCGTTGCGCGACGTGGAAATGAGTTGGCATCTTAGTGATCCCGCCTCTGCACGGCAGATGGCTCAGCAAATTGTGAACCGGGATGCATCGAATGGAGCAGGATGGCTGTGGTTGGGACGATCCTGCGAGAAGCTCCGCGACTTTGACGCGGCCGCCGAGGCCTATAGCCGGGCGAGTGCGATCCCGGAATCCGGCGCTGAGGCGGTAGGCCGTCGGGGTTTCTGCCTGCTGAACGCCGGTCGCTTGGGCGAAGCAGAGGACGCTTTCCACACGGCCTTGAAGCGTAACCCGTCAGATGAAGCCGTGCAGACTGAGCTACAGTGGCTGCTGTTCAATCAGCTTCGCGAACGGGAACTGGAAGTCTTTCTGGAAGGCCTGTTGGATCGCGAGCCGAACAAGTTTCGGATCTTGTATCACATCCTCTACAGCAGTCAGCGCCGTCCCAATCCGCGCGAGGCTGTGGGACGATTGGAGCAAGTTGAGCAACTCAAGCCGGGACAACCCCAAGTTCAATTGGCGCTGGGACATTGCTACTGGAAGCTTGGCGATATCAACAAGGCGACGCGATTTCTGGAAGCTGCGCTGCAGCAGCGACCCGCTGATGTAGAAACCGCGCTGCTCGTCACCGAGTTTTATATCGAGCAAGACAACCTTGATCTGGCGCAATCGCTGATTGAGCCCTTGAAGTTCCAGCTTGTTATGGACGATCGCTGGTGGTGGCTGCTGGCACAACTTCAACACCGCCAGGCGAAGACCGACGACGCTATCGACGCACTCAAAGAAGCGATCCGTTTGCGTCCGAGTGAAGTTCGATATCTGCAGACAATTGCCACCTGGTATCAAGCGAAAAACCTCACGATGGAATCCAGGGATTACCATCGCGAGGTTCAATTGCTTCGCAAGGTCAACGAAGAACTGTACGTAATTGTGAGTCGAGGTGATCTGGATAAGCCGAACTCGACAACCTTTAAAATACTTGGCGAATTATTCGCACGCGCGAAACGCCCGAAATTGAAACAAGCTTGGGAACAATTGGCGGCACCGAGCAACCTGACAGAATCTCGATAGACCGCCAATGCCTGATTAACACCATCGGTGTTACTCGCCCATCACGTTCCCGTCAATTACGTTGCCGTCTTCGATATTGCCCAAGTAAGTCCAGTTCGGGCCGTGGATCGAGTCTGACACGAAGCGAACCGCACCGTCCATCAAAGCGATGTGCACGCCTCCCGAATGCCAGCTGCGAGCGATTCCGGTGTTTGAACCGCTGAAGCTCAGAGAGTTGCAGCGATTCGGTCCAGAGATACTCAGTGTTGTGAAGGATGTGCCACCAATCGCAGGCTGTGCCCAACCAAACTTGGCTTGATTGTCACCTGCCCCGGTACACGCTTTGGTATCCTGTGCGAACTCGGAGAAGCACATGGTGTTTGACATGCCGTCTGTAATCATCTTGAGGCGAACCCAAGGTGAAATGAGTCCTGTGCCGGCTGAGTTTTCCAGACCCTGCTTTTCAGCGAACACAGTGTTAAAGCTGCCGTGCTGGTTGCAGAATCCGTAGGGATGATCTGATCCCGTGCCGGGGTAATTGTGTACGGCGAACGCCATGGTAGAACCGTTATCTGACGCGGTCCATGTGGCAAATTCTGTTTTGCCGCTGTCGCTTGGGCAAAGGTACGACGAAATTCTCGTCTTCACCGCATTGGCGTGCGACGAATGGTCATATCGCAGATTCAAGTTCATCTGATCGTACAAGTTCTGCTGATCGATAAACGGTAGCAACATGGTGTGCACAGTGTGCATCGTCCATGGCCCAGGGTGCGATGCATGCGCGGCAACATTTCCATAGTTACCGCAGCAGCAGGGGGTTGCCAGTGGCGACATGGTGGCTCGGGGCAAATACTCGCCGAACTGCTCGGTATAGTTCGCCAGTGCGAGTCCAAGCTGCTTGAGATTGTTCTTGCATTGGGACCGTCGGGCGGATTCGCGTGCTTGCTGAACTGCGGGCAGCAGCAACGCAACCAATACCGCAATGATTGCGATAACCACGAGTAATTCGATCAGTGTAAACGCTCGCCTGCGCATTTTTGACTCTCTAAGCATGAGGGTAGTATGTCGGAACGTGTCGTCAGAACTGGTGAAGAAAAAGCTATCTGCTGGTCAGGTTGAATGAAAAATCGCGCTGGCTTTCTTGTACCTCCGCGGTCAGTCCGCTGGCCTCTGAGCCATACTTGACGTAAGGGCCAGAATCGAAGGCGAGAATCTGCTGCGGATCTTCTTGTTTTATTTCCGTGACGCGTACCAGATAATTTGCTGGATATACCCCTGGCAGCTTGTAGTCGCCGTTCTCGTCCGTTTTGGCCATGAAGTCGCGGTCCTTGGCACCACCTCCTGGGGTGGTACGCGTCAGTAGGACCTGCACTCCAGCAGACGGTTTGCCATCCATGGTGACTTTGCCGGAGATCTCAACTGGCTTACCAAGGTCGGGTCCGCCTTTGCCACATCCGGCGAGTGTGATAGGGGCGAGCAACAGCGCTGTGGCTAGAAGTTTCGCTGGGGTTCGGGGGCCTGTGAGTGAGTTCCGAACAGAGGTCATATAATTCCCTTCCAATCCGAGGTGATACTAGGACCGGTCGCGGCCATGACTGTTTCCGCGACTTCTACCACCTGTAGCCTTCAAGGCTTCGGCGTTCCCTGGATTGCACGGCGAGGCAATGGATGTGCCGCCCGATCGGGCGCAACCCATGAAAAGGGGCTGACACGGGGTAAATCTCAGGTCCAAGAGGCCTCGGCGAAATCAACCGACTGAAGAAGGGCGAACATTTGGTGGCTCGAGCCCTTCAATCGCGGTAAGCCGTACGCGAGGTGCCGCCGACATCACGAGCAGGTATGCGCTATTCTCGCGCAATGTTTCGCTCAACGCGGTGGCGTATTTACGCCGGGATTCAGGGCGAATTCACTTTCGCGAAGTCGCGCGGCGCGCATTCAGATGAAGCGCGCTGGCGCGGAGATGCGGCTCACGATCGTCTTGGTCGTTAGTGCGTGTGGAACACGAGCCCGGTGAGCAGCTTGGGGTAGAAGTAGGTGCTCTTCGGCGGCATCTTTTCGAGTTTAGAGGCGATGTCGCGTACGTGCTCGATCTGAGCTGGATTGACCAGGCATGCCAGTTGGCAGGTCTTGGCTTTTACAGAATCAAGCACTTCGTCCATGAGGTGCACGAACTTGAAGGTTGGTTTAGCTTCGGGGAAGCGGCCGCAGATCAAGTGATCGAGGATCAGTTTGTGCAGCAGACTGACGCCGAGACCTCGCCATTCTTCGGATTGCTGACTGGCGAGCGTCGCCATCGGGCTCGTGTCCGTCGCGCGGGCCAGAATCCACTTTCCATCAGCGGGCGTGCCGAGGCCAAAGATGTTTTGAGCACCATCGGCACTCATCAGTTCCCAAGCTTCTTCGGCACTGTCGACGGCTTCGATGCTGAAGTTTTTCTCCAACGCGGCGCGGACATCCTCGATCTTCAGGTTTGGCAGACCGGAAACGAGTCGGTGCGTCGGCAGAATGGCCAGCCCGGGATCTTCCATCCCGATGAACATCATGAGGTTGTAGTTCGCGCCGGATGACTCCGTGATTTCGCCTTTAGCGGCGAGTTCGTTGCGGTAATTGCAGGCTGTTTCGTAGCGGTGGTGGCCGTCAGCAATGAAAATCGGCTTGTCAGCCAGCGAAGCGCAAACCTTGTTGATGACAGCGCGATCGGTGACCGGCCACAGCTTGTGAATGACGCCGAGATGATCTTTGGCGACGATCGGTGTCAGCTTGAGGATGGCATCTTCCAGCGGCTGCTGAGCAGCATTCTCCGGATCAGGATAGAGGCCGAAGACGGGTGACAGATTGGCCTTCGTTGCGCGCATCAGATCGAGTCGGTCCTGTTTTGGACCGGACAGGGTCTGCTCGTGGGGGAATACCGTGCCCTTGCCGAACTCTTCCAGCTTGATGCGACCGAGAAACCCCTTGCGGACGTAGTGTTTGCCTTCCCAGTCGAATTCCTGGTGATAGACGTACAGAGCGTCCTCGTGTTCGCGAATCAGCACGCCTTCCTTCTGCCATTGACGGAAGAACTTCTCGGCTCGAACGTAGCGGTCTTGTGTGCCAGCATCATCGGATTCCGGGCGATTGAAATCGACTCGGACGACGTTGCAGGGGTGCTGCTTATAGAGTCGATCGAGGAACGCCGGATCGATGACGTCGTACGGCGGGGCGATGACGTCCGACAAATCGCCCACTTGGCCGAGGTCGTAACGGAGTCCGGAGAATGCTTGAACTTGAGCCATTGCTTCAATCCTTGAGGTGAGCCTGAGTTGCGGTGACTGCGACGACTCAGGTTATGGTTTGCCGTTGGTCAGCGACCGGCGATTCATTGCTCGCCGTTGGCCGAACCTATCGACGGGCGGCGGCGATGAATCGCTGCACCAGCGACAGATCCTTGGTGCCGGGAGCCGATTCGACGCCGCTCGCGACATCGACGCCGAAGGGCAGGGTTTTGGAGATCGCCTCGGCGACGTTCGCCGGATTGAGTCCCCCTGCCACGATCAGATGCGGCCAGCGGGCGGAATCATACTGATCTGCAATTAAATCCCAAGGAGCCGTGTGGCCGGTACCGCCATAAACTCCGTCGACCCTGGCGTCGATTAAGCAACCGCTGATGCAAACCTGCAATCGGCGGCATTCTTCGAGGTACTTGGCGACATCGCGGCAGCCTTCTGAGCCGATGCGAAACGCTCGGAGGACTTTCAACGACGGTTGTTCTGCCTTGAGCTGAGCCAGGAACTCAGGTGGTTCGTCACCGTGGATCTGAACGGCTTTGAGGCCGCAATGGGTTGCTGTGTCCAGGACGTCGTGAAGTTCGTGATTGACGAACAGACCGATGGACTCAACGGATGGCGGGAGGTTGGCGGCGATCTCTTTGGCGGTTGCGAGATCAACGAATCGCGGACTCTTGCTGAAAAAGTTCAGGCCGATGGCATCCGGTCCAAGTTCCGCAACTGATTGAGCGGTCGGGAGGTCACGGATACCACAGACTTTGATCCACATGCCAGACTCATCTGCCGGTCAAGGCAGGTTGAAAGAAAAACTAGGACTTGCTGATGACAACTGGATGAGGCATCGCGTTCGCTCGATTGAGCTTGGCGTGAACTTGGTTGGCGAAGATCGCTGGCGGGGCTTCAATCGCCCCTCACCCTCACCCCCAGCCCCTCTCCCCGCTGGGCGGGGCGAGGGGAGCGATATCCGCAATGGTTACACGTCGCAGAGTGTCACTGCTTGTTGCAGGCCAGCCAGCGGGTTGCGAGTTGGGATGAACTCGTGGCCGACGTAGCCCTTGTAGCCAATCTCAACGATCTTCCGCATGATCGGCGGGTAGTTGATCTCCTGGTTATCGTCGAGCTCGCCGCGACCTGGGTTTCCGGCGGTGTGGATGTGGCCGATCACGTCCTTGCATTCGTCGAGGCGGCGAATGACGTCGCCGTTCATGATCTGCACGTGATAGATATCGAACAGAATCTTCATGCGGTCCGACCCGACCTTGCGGGCGATATTAGCCACGTAGTCGATGTCGTCGCCCTGATAGCCGGGATGGCCCTTCATCGGATGGCTGCCGTCGCGGGAATTCAGGTGCTCGATGCTGATCGTGACCTTCTTCTTTTCCGCATGACCGATGATCTGCTTCAGGCCTTTGACGCAGTTGTCGGCACCTTCTTCGAGCGAGATCTCGCCGCTCTTCGGATCATCGGCGTCACGCCATTTGTAGCCGGTGAAGGCGATCACGTTGTTGATGCCAGCGTCCGCACAGTCATCAATCATCTTCTTGGTCGTGCTGATGACTTGCTCGTGATAGGCCGGGTTGTTGAAGCCCTTCATGAAGGGGGCTCCGGGCATGCCATTGGGGGCGATCGCGCAGGTCAGGCCGTGTTTCTTCAGGCTGCCCCAGGTTTCTGGACCTGACAGCTCAACGGACTTGCAACCAAGTTGCTTGGCGACCTGGCAGGTCTTGTCCATGTCCCACTTCTCGCCGCTGACATTGAAGCACCAGAAAACGATGGAGTGATTGATGTGACCTTTAAGCACGGCCGGTCCTTCCGCAGCATGTGTGTTTGTCAATGAAACCCCTGCGGCGAAAGTGCCCAGGGCAACAGCAGTTTGTAGTGCATCGCGACGGTTCATGAGGTCTGACATGACAGCTCCCAATGAGGTGATTTTCAGAATTCAGATTCGGAACAGCTAGCGGATCTTCTGGTCGGGCAGTTCCGCTTTGACGCCTTCGTCGAGCGGCATTTTGTCTTCCACGATCCCCGTGCTGACCGTCAGCCGTTGAAGTTCGGCCTGCAACTCTTTGATCCTGGCCGCGTGTTGCGGATCGTTGATCAGGTTGCGCCGTTCCTCGGGATCGGCGGAGAGATGATACAGCTCGCCCATGTGGCGGTCAGGTTTGCCATCGCCGTGCGGATAATGGATGTACTTCCAGGCGGCCGTACGAACCCCGCGCACGTTGGGCGTGTACGGGAACTGTTTCTCGTAGTTGTAGTGATAGAAGAACGAGCGGCGCCAGTCGGGATCGCCTCCCTGAACGAGCCTCTTCCACGATCGGCCGTGCAGGCCAGCTGGTACTTGAGAGCCGCAGAGTTCCAGCAGACTCGGTGCCATGTCCACGGTGAGGACTTGCTCTGAGACTGATTTGGGATGAGCAGGATCGACCAGTTTCGGATAGCGCACGATCAGCGGAATGCGAATGCTGGCTTCGTGCATGGTGCGTTTGTCGACCATGCCGTGCTCACCGTTCAATAGACCATTGTCGCCCATGAAGACGAAAATGGTGTTGTCGAGTTGTCCCGATTTTTCCAGCAGGGCATACAGCCGCCCGACGCTGTCGTCGACGGACAGGATGGTACCCCAGTAGGCACGGGTCATCGCCGCGAAATCCTTCACCGCTTCCGGGCGGGTGTCAGGAAATTTCTTGCGCCATTCGAACAGCGGGCCATAGATGCCGTGCCAAGTTGTCAGACGATGTTTAATCCAGGCGGGCTTGTCGTCGAGTTTAAACGCGGTGTCCGGGTACTGGATGTCGACGTTGTCGAAGGCATGCTCGTACTTCTTCTCGGGGAAGTAGAAGCTGTGCGGGGCCTTGTGGCCGAGCATCAGCACGAACGGCTTCGTGCGTGATCTTTGCAGCCAATCAGCGGCTAGATCGGTTACGACATGTGTGTAGTAGCCCGGCAGAACCTTGCGTTCGCCATCCACATTGAACTCGGTGTCGAAGTACTTCCCCTGACCTTTGTGGGTGGCGAAGTAGTCGAAACCGGGACGCTTTTCATCGTTGTCCTCGCCCATGTGCCATTTGCCGATGTAACCGGTTTCGTAACCGGCCGCTTGCAGCAGCTTGGGGAAGCTCGGCAGCGGGGCAGGGTACTCGGTGAAGTTGTTGGTGACTCCGTGAGCATGCGCGTACAGGCCGCTCAGAATCGAAGCCCGGCTCGGCGAGCACAGCGACGTCGTACAGAACGTGTTCTGGAAGTGGACACCCTCTTTCGCCAAACGATCGATGTTGGGCGTCTTCACATACTTGTTGCCCGAGCAGCTCAGGGCATCCCAGCGCAAATCGTCGCACAAGATGAACAGCACGTTCGGGCGATCTTGCGCGGATGCCGATTGGGAACCGGCCAATAGCACCATTGCCGCGACGAATGCGAGCGCACGAACGAGTTTCAATCCAAGTGACCGGGAAGAACGCATGCCGGAGACCTCCAATTTGTATGGCAGGCGGCATCAGACCGCGCGCACTAGCGAAACGCAAACTAAGACAGGAACGCGATAACGAGGCTGCTTGACTAAGGGGGCGCCGAGAGAATCGGGGAAAACGGAAAACATCGTCACGCGAACACGTGGCTGGTGCGGAGCGGAATCGTGCTGGTGACAGCAGGGGCCGAGCAGTTAGGCTCGACACATCGCAGCTTGGCGATGTGTGCTGTTTGAAGAAGATGCACGAAATTGTTCGTCAATTTGCGATTGAGATCGCCCTTGTCCATCAGAGGAGCTGGCAGATGCAGCGTGGAGTGCGGGTGAAGCGGCGTGGATTTACCTTGATCGAGTTGCTGGTCGTTATCGCGATTATCGCGGTGCTGGTGGCGTTGCTGCTGCCGGCGGTGCAGCAGGCCCGCGAGTCAGCGCGACGCACTCAGTGCCGCAACAACCTCAAGCAGATCGGGCTGGCGATCTTTAATTATGAAGAGATGACCGGTTGCTTTCCGGCCTCGGCTCTTCCGTCGCGAGGACCGGGAACCTGGGCGTGGGGGCCTGCCTGGGCGGTCGCAGTGATGACTTTCATGGACCAGGAGGGGCTCCGTGGTGCTTACGATTTTCACGGTGTGAATAGCATTCACACGGGGCTCGTATATACGGGCTACAACGTCGATAACGGTCGTCTGTTGAGTGGTCTCCGGATGAGCTGGATGTTCTGCCCTTCGTCACCAGTCAACAAAATGGGGCTGCTGGGCCAAACCACGCCAGCCAATGGAGTGCAATCGATTACCTACACCGCCGTGACTGGGGCGAGTAATCACTCGTCGACAGTGAACTACGACGCCAACACGAACATTCATGCGGCAACGGGCCGACAATCAACCGGTGGCGTTCTGATTCCTTTTCGGTGCTTGAAGATGCGTGACGTGACGGACGGAACGTCATCAACCATCCTGGTTGGCGAGCAATCCGACTTCTGCGTGCGGTCTGATGGGTCGCTCGTGGACTGCCGCAGCGATCATGGCCACGGCTTCCCGATGGGGGTTGCGTTCACCGACACACGATACTTCAACAGCACAACGGTTCGGCATCCCGTGAATACGAAGTCTTACACGGCCACTGGGGTTGTCTTCTACGGAGCGAATAACCCCATTCAGTCGGCGCACCATGGTGGTGCTCACGTCTTGCTCGGCGATGGCTCGGTGCGATTTCTCAGCGAGTCTTTGAACTTGCAGACGTTCTACGATCTCAGCAACCGAGACGACTCGAACCCGATAGGCGACTTCTGAAGTGAACCTGCTCGCCGCCGATGCATGCTTGTGCCGCGCGCGGCTACTTCGACGACAGATATATACTTACTCGAATGAGAACCACAGGGATGTCCTACGATGTTTTGTGCATGAACCGCAGTCATCCCTTGTGTTGCTGGACCGCGGGCGTGTTGGGGTTGTTGCTGTGTGGTGTGCTCAGTGGTTGCGGAGATTCGCGACCGAAGGTCGAACGCGGCATTGTTCGTGGCACGGTCAAATTTGGCGACAAACCGGTCACTGACGGAATCGTGCGCTTTGAAAGCGCGAAGGGCGTCTCTCAAGGGGCGGAACTCGGACCAGACGGCAAGTACGAAGTGAAGACTCACGAGTCCGTCGGGCTGCCGCCCGATACGTATCAAGTCTCCATCGTGCCGCGGATTGGTCCGGCGCCGGGTGAGGTCCTACTGGTCCAAGAACCGCCTCAGGCGAGCGATGAGAAAGAATTTCCTCACATCCCCCCGAAGGTGCGAGATTTTGCGACCAGCGGGCTCAGCATCACCGTCTCGGTTGGCGAAAACCCCGCGTTCGACTTTGATCTCTCCCAGTGAGTCCGCTTAGCTCACGGAGTGGGCTTTTGAATCATTCAGGGGAGTCGGTCATGCGAGCGATGGCAGTGAAGTTGTGTGCTCTCGTTGTGATCCTGCTGGTCGCACCGCTGGTAAAGGCGGCCGACCCGATCTTTCGAGCGGGAGCGGCCGTGGCTGATATCACCCCGCAGAAGTGGCCGGTCGAGCTGATTGGCAGCTTCGAGCGGCGCGACGCGATGCGAGCCTGGGATCCGCTGTCAGCGCGGGCTCTGGTACTGGACGACGGGCAAACACAGCTCGGGATTGTCATCGTCGACAGTTGTTTTTGTCCGCGATCCCTGTTCGATGAAGCGAAGCGGCGAGCTCAGGAAATCACGGGGATTAAGGCCGATCATCTCCTGATGGCGGCCACGCACACGCATACGGCGCCGCCGTCCAAAGACCGTCGCGATAACAAGGCAGATCCGGATTACGTCGAACATTTGACGCGCGGAATTGTATCGGCGCTGCAGCAGGCTCATGCGAATCTGGCACCGGCTCATATCGCGTTCGGGAGTGCCCAGGTGCCGGAAGAGGTCCACAACCGCCGCTGGTACTTGCAACCGGGGACGATGCCGGTCAACCCCTTCGGCGAAACCACCGATCAGGTGAAGATGAATCCGCCGCGCGGCTCGAAGATTCTGGATCGGCCCTCGGGTCCGACTGATCCAGAAGTCGCGTTTCTGTCCGTAAAGACTCCCAACGGGCGACCGATTGCGCTGCTGGCGAACTACTCGCTGCACTATGTCGGCGGGCAGCCGTCCGCTGGTGTGTCAGCCGATTACTTTGGCGAGTTCGCAAAGCAACTTGCGGCCAAGTTGTTTCCGGAGGGCCAGGTGGATGCTCTGCCAGCCTTCGTGGGGATCATGTCGAATGGCACGAGTGGCAACATCAACAACATCAACTTTCGTGAGCCTCAACCGGCTAAGCCGCCGTTTCAACAGATGCAGTTCGTTGCCGGTCGAGTCGCTGAACGCGTGTTAGAGAAACTGCCGAACGTTGACTATCGCCCCTACATGAGTCTCGGAGCAGCGCAGTCAGAATTGACCTTGAAGATCCGCAAACCCACGGAAGAACAGATCGCACGGGCAAGACGATTCCTCGACGAACCCGACGCCAAGAAGCTGCCGCCGCTGGCGAAATCCTATGCAAACCGAACGCTCGAACTGGTGGATCGACCTGAGACCGAGACGATCGTCATGCAGGCGCTGCGCATTGGTGAGATCGGTATTACCGCGATTCCTTGCGAGACGTTTGTGGAGACCGGGCTGCGTCTGAAACAGGACAGTCCGCTGAAACCAAACTTCACGATCGAGCTGGCGAACGGTCACTACGGTTACCTGCCGACTCCTGACCATCATCGACTCGGTGGCTATGAGACCTGGCTGGGCACGAATATTCTGGAAGTCGAAGCTTCGGACAAAATCGAAGCTGAACTCCTGAAACTGCTGAGCGAGTTGAAGACGCGAGCATCAGCCGCTCGCTAGGCCGGTTGCTGGTCTCGCTCGGACGCTTGAAGAACGAGCCGCGCTGCAGGAACTTCTGCCGTCGGAACTGCGAATCTGAATGACATCTGGAGAATCTTGATAATGCACTGGCGATGTTGGCTCGGCGTGGCGTTGGCTGTGTTGTCCCTCGGGATTACGAGTGAGTCTCAGGGCAAGACTCCGGATGGCAAGCACAAGCTAGTACTGGTTGCCGGCCGGCCCTCGCACCCGCCGCGTATGCATGAATTCAACGCGGGCACACAACTCATGGCGAAGTGCCTGCAGAATACGAAGGGGCTGCACGTCGATGTGTCGTTGAACGGCTGGCCGAAGGATGACGCCCTGTTCGACGGTGCGGATGCCGTCGTCTTCTACATGGACGGCGGACGAGGTCATGAAGTCGTGCAGGAGAACGGTCGGCGCATGAAGTTGGTCGACGAGTGGACCAAGAAGGGCGTGGGCATCGGGTGCATGCATTACGGAGTGGAGATTGTTCCCGATCAGGCCGGTGCTGAGTTCAAACGCTGGATCGGCGGGCACTACGAGCACATGTTCTCGTGCAATCCGATTTGGGAACCGAAGTTTGATTCGTTTCCCAAGCACTCGATCACTCAGGGCGTTGGCCCGTTTCAGGTGAAGGACGAGTGGTATTTCAACATGCGGTTCGTGGAAGGTTTCAGTGCTGCCGCTCCGGCGAAGCAGGAAGGCACTCAGTTCTGGCCGATCCTGGTGGCAAAGCCCAGCGATGAAGTTCGTAACGGTCCTTATGTCTATCCGCGCGGACCGTATCCTCACATTCAAGCGGCCAAGGGGCGCGAAGAGGCCATGATGTGGGCCGTTCAGCGAACGGATGGCGGACGCGGTTTCGGCTTCACGGGCGGTCACTTTCATGACAACTGGAGCAACGACAACTATCGCAAGGTCGTACTCAACGCCTGCGTCTGGCTGACCGGCATGGAAGTCCCCGAGAAGGGTGTCGAGTCGTCGGTGACTTCGGCCGATATCGACGCCAATCTGGATCCGAAGAAGAAGTAGCTGACTGCTCTGCCGCGTATCGAGAAAGAGTGTTGTGGCCGATCAGCCAAACTACCTGCAGCCCGAAGTGCTCGCGAAACTGACGGGGCTGGACTTGAAGGCGCGGATGATTGTGGAGGGCTTCGTAACAGGCCTGCACAAAAGCCCGTTTCAAGGCTTCTCCGTCGAGTTCGCCGAGCACCGGGAATACGTACCCGGCGACGACCTGCGGCATGTTGACTGGAAGGTGTTCGGCAAGAGCGACCGCATCTACGTCAAGCAGTACGAAGAAGAGACCAACTTCGCGTGTCATGTGGTGGTCGATGCCAGTGACTCGATGTCTTATCGATCGCGCGGCGCGGCGATGTCCAAGCTGGAGTACGCGAAGCACATTGCGGCGGTGCTGGCTTACGTCATCGTGCAGCAGCAGGACGCGGTGGGCCTCGTGACCGTGGGCGACCGAGTGCTGGATTTCATCCGCGCGTCGACTCAGCCTTCGCATCTGAAGCAACTGCATCATGTGCTGGAGCAGGCTCAACCGGCCGGTGAAACCGCCCTTGGTCCGGTGTTGCACGACATCGCCGAACGCATTCGCAAACGCGGCTTGATTATTGTCCTCAGCGACTTCTTTGATGATCCGGAATCGCTGCTGCTGGGTCTGAAGCATTTACACCATCGGCGTCACGACGTCCGGCTGCTGCAGGTGATCGACCCGGCCGAGCAGGATTTTCCGTTCGAAGATCCGACGCTATTCAAGGGGCTGGAAGTACCGACTCAACTCTTATCCGAGCCGAGATCGATTCGTCGCGCCTACCGCAACGAGTTCGATGCCTTCCTGAAAACCATTCAGCGGCAAGCGCATGATCTCAATATGGAATATGTTCTGTTGAGATCAGACATGCCTCTGGACGCTGCTCTAACTCACGTGCTGCGAACAGCATAGGTCTTCTCTGTCGAGTGCCGCGTCCGCTGTGTAACGGTCTGGCGTATGTCATTCGGGCAGCGTTGAGTTCTCTGCGGGAGTTGGAAACCTGAACTTCAGAGATGGTCGCGGCATGGCATCTAACGACTTAGCACCTGATCTCGGCGCGCGCTTACGGGCCGGGGATGAAGACGTTCTGGCGGATATTCTGCATGCGCACGGGCCGCCGATTACTGCACTACTCAAGGTTCGCCTGAGCTGGCAGCTAACGACGGTGGATCTCGAAGATGTGCTGGCGACGGCCTTATTTCGGTTGTGGCAGCATCGCGAGCGATTCGATGCCTCGAAGGCGTCGCTGCGGGTGTGGTTCTTCCGTATTGCAGAGAACATAGCCCGCGATGTCTTTAAACATGGCTGGCATAAGGCCCGGCAACTTGAGCGAATCGTCGAGCCGGACACGCTGGCCGACATCGTTGATTCTCGACCACCAGTCGTAGCGTCCGAGCCTGAGCCGGTGCTGTCGTTGCCGATTCAGCAACTGCGTGAGCTGATCGCGCTGCTGCCGGATGCTCAACGGCAGATTGTTCTGGCTGATGCGGCGTCACGTGACGGTGTCGTTCCGAGCCAGCAGCTTTCGCAGGAGTTGGGCATTCCGGCGTCGACGGTGCGTGTCTACCGGCGTCGTGCTTTGGAGCGCTTGCGCAAGGCGCTTGTGGCTGGTTCCGCGAGCGGTTCTGGCAGTGAACCGACTGCTGACTCGCTGGATGCCGCAACGCTGTCGTGAGCGTGCAGCGCAGTCTCAAAAGTTTGGTGTGGGTTGAAGCAACCTGATACTTGGATTTGAACCATCATGTCCGATGACATTTTTCGGAATCGAATAGCGGCGGCATTACGTGATCTGGACGTGTTTGAGTCCGACGCGGATATCGAGACGGCTCTGGACGCGGTTGACGTTGAGCCGCTGAGTCCTGCCGTGTCGCAGCGGATCCTGGGGCAAGTGCGCTCGCTGATCGCTGCCTCGGCTAGGCCTGCGGTGAACGGCGTGAAGGTCACGATCGTGCGTGAGCCTTCGCAGCGGCCTGCCGAGCGTGCTCAACGCTGGATGGTAGCGGTGTGCCTCGCCGTGATGTGTGTGGCGGTGGGGTTGCTCGTTGTGGCCAGTCCTCCGGGGCGTTCAGGGTTGGACGGAGAGAATGCTGTTGTCACGGTGGGCACGCCTCCTGTTGTGGATCGGCCACCCGGCGAC
This sequence comes from Planctomycetaceae bacterium, assembly GCA_021732995.1. GTDB lineage: Bacteria > Planctomycetota > Planctomycetia > Planctomycetales > Planctomycetaceae > AM-0621. Next base: position 182,692 of record JAKFWA010000054.1, read on the forward strand.
AGGCAGCCTCAACCCGTCGTCGAGCAACTGCACTCGAAGATTGGTGAGACGATCAGCACCGGGGCTCAGGAACGACGTCGGGTGACTCTGGATGACGGTTCAATTCTCTACGTCAACGAACAGACGACGGTTACGTTGGCTGCGGCCCGGCGCGTGAAGCTGACCAAGGGCGAAGTCTTTGTGGAGGTTGTGCCTGCATCGCTGTTGAAGGCGTCGTCGAGCGACGATCGCTTTATCGTTGAGACGCCGAAGCGGACGGTGACTGCGTTGGGAACCAAGTTCATAGTCAAGGCAGCGGACAAGCAGACGAACGTCGTGGTGACTCAAGGCAAGGTACAGGTCAGCGGTGTGCCCGAGGTGGTGACCGCAGGTCAGGAGTTGCTGGAAGATCTGACTCAAGGAGTGTCGCCGGAACTGAAGCCCGCCAAACGATCGGCGTATGTCGTCGAATGGGTGAAGGACCTGATGCTCGCGGCGAACTCGGCGATTGTGCCCGCCAGCGAGCATGCCGGCGGTGCTTTGGTGGTGGTTGATCCGTCCGGGCAACAGATGCAGTTATCGCTGCGGAAGTTTCATGTCGACGTGCATATCGAAGATGGCTTTGCCCGGACGACGATTGATCAAACCTACTTCAATCACACCTGGCAGCAACTGGAAGGCACGTTCAAGTTTCCATTGCCGGCGGATGCGTCGCTGTCGCGGCTGGCGATGTACGTGAACGGCAAGCTGATGGAAGGCGGGATGGTCGAGCGTGATCATGGCCGCAATGTCTTCGAACAGATTCGACACACGCGTCGCGATCCGGCCTTGCTGGAATGGGTGGACGGCAGCACGTTCCAGATGCGGGTGTTTCCTCTGGAAGCCCGGCAAGAGAAACGCATCCTGCTGAGCTATACGCAACGATTGCCGAATGACTATGGCAAGAGCGTCTATCGCTTTCCCGCAGGTCACAATCTGGAAGGCGTGCGTGAATGGTCGACTCACATTGTGGCCAAGGGCGCGGCAGAGAAGCAGTGGCACTCGCCCTCGCACTTGCTGACATCCCGCAAAGTTGATGGCGACCTCGTGCTGGATGGCTCGGGCCAGCATGTCGAATTGAGCGACGATCTGGTTGTCGAGTTGGTTGAAACGGATGCAATCAGTGGTGCTGCTAAGTCCGCCGCGCCTCGCGTCTCCGTTTTCGAGCAGGATGGCTCCCGGTATGCGATGCTGCGGTATCGTCCCGAACTCAAGAGCACTGAGAAGCGAGGGCAACGCAACTGGATCTTCCTGGTTGAGAACTCGGCAGATCGCAACGACGTCCTGACACGCACGCAGACCGAGGTCGTGCGTACGTTGCTGGAGAACGCCGAGCACGATGACACGTTCTCGGTGGTGCGAGCAGCCGCACGTTCGAAGCCATTTCGTCAGCGACCTGTGCCGTGCACTGCAACCAACATTCAGGCGGCGTTGAAGTTTCTGGAAGACGTGAAGCCCTTGGGAGCATTGGATCTTGAGCAGGCACTCACCGAATGTCAGCGGCATGTGCGCGGTCGAGAGGACGTCTGGCTCGTGCATCTGGGGGCTGGAGTGCCAGTCCTGGGCGAGTCGGATCCGACAGTGCTGCAACGGCGATTTTTGAAGGACGTGCGCTATGTCGGCGTGGCTGTGGGCAAACGCTGGTCGAAGACGTTCATGCAGCCGGCTGCTTCGCGGACCGGCGGCTACGTGACTCAGATCAATCCCGATGAGAACGTCGCGTGGCGTGCCTTTGATTTGTACTCCACATTGAACGCTCCACGTTTAACGGAGATCGAACTGCGCGGCGTCGCGAATGGGGCGAACGGACCGTCGGCCGCTCAATTCCTGATCTGGTCGAACACGTTGGCTCAAGGACAGGAACTTGCCGCGATCACGCGTCTGCCCGCCGGAGTGGCGATTCCTCAGCAAGTCACCGTCAGCGGCAAGCTGAACGGCAAGGAGTTTTCCGAGTCGATGGACCTGTCGTCCGTGCCGAAATCGGAAGAGAGAACCAGTCATCTGCCGCGCAGTTGGGCTCGACTGGAGATTGATCGACTGGTGGCTCTGGGCGCGGAAGAGCACAAGCAGCAGATCATCGAACTCAGCAAGGCGATGTATGTGATGTCGCCGTTCACGTCGTTGCTCGTGCTTGAGACCGAGGCGATGTATGAGCAGTTCAAAGTAGATCGCGGTCGCAAGGATCATTGGGCGATGTATGCCGCGCCCGAGCAGATTCCCGTCGTGACCGATCATGGACCGAAACAGGCGACTCCACTGGAGAATGTTCAAGAGCGCCTGAAGCAGGCTCAAAGTCAGTTAGAAGTCACCAAGACGAATCACACTCGCAGTGTGGAAGCGAAGCGCCCGGCACGAGACATCGCACGGCTGGACCGGCTCCTGAAGTCTCAAGAGGCCGAAGTGCGACTCGTTGAAGCCGAACTCAAGCGACTGAAGCAACTCGATGGGGACGTTGTCCGCAATGTTCAACGTAGTGTGCTCTACCGTCGTCCGCTGTGGCCTGGCCACTACGTGCAGCATGGGTACCCGCACTGGAAGTTTCAGATGAATCAGAATCAACCACTGTGGTTGGAAAGCGGCGGCGGTAATGTCCGCGCACCGCTGGGTTGGGCGAGCCCGCAACTCTGGTTTGACGACGGTAACTGGAACACCGCGTGGGGGAGTGTGAGCTTGAATGGCCGTCGGTCTTATTGGGCGCGTGGTGATTTCGGCGCGATTACTGGTGGCAGCGGCGGTGGATTCGGCGGGTCAGTCGATGGTCGATTCCGCGGGCTCGTTCCGAGTCGCAACTTCGTCACGTTGAGTGATGAACCGCAACTGCTTCAGTACGCCTTTGAAATGCCAACTGAGTTTTCCGGCGCGATCGACGCCCGATCTTTGATCTGGACGGGGAGTGGTGGTCAAGTTGCCGCTCAACCGATGCTCTACGGCGACGACTTCTCCACTGACGTCTACTTTGATTGGTCGCTCAGGACACCGATCAGCGGAGGAATTCAACGATTGCCGCGATTGTTAGTAGAAGAGGAGCGATTCGCCGAGAGCCTGCCTGCGTTGGGAGTCGTTGCCGATGGCATAGCTCCAACGGACTGGTCAAAGAGGATGAGCGTTCGTGGTCGCCCCGGAATACTGAACTTGAATGCCATAAAAAATCCTCAAGTTCTTGCCGCACTCATTGATGATTCTGCAGCTTTGTGGCCCGAGGGCCAGTTTTCTGGTAGCCAAAACCTGGGAGCGATTGAGCTGGAAGGGCTTATCTCTCAGGCCCAGACCGGACGTTTGATGTTCGACGTTGGTGTGAATCCCGATCCTGTCACATTCTCCCGTCAGCTTTTTGGCGAGGATCGTGCGGACTTCCGTTTCGGGAATACAGCCAATTTTGGACGCCGCACACTCTATCGACGGTACGCGAAAGGGCTGCAGACGGAATTCGATGTTGACCTCAACGGCATTGTGGACATTCAGGATGGCGACAGGCTGTTGGGTTTGAGTCATTCGGTGCAAGGCATCCCCACCCGGATGGTGAGGCTTACGGCTCCGAAGGCGTATTACCTTTCCGTCGGTTCGCCGGATGTTGATTACGACGAAATCTCGAAGCTGACTTTGGACGACGTCGCACCACTTTATGTGGTTCCCATGGATGGCTACGCCTACGTTCCCATGGTCCAAGGTGCTCCGCATGATCTGACGACTCATGCTCCAGGTCTGCAGACGTGGCCGAGTGACGTCATGGGGGTCGTCGAACGCGAGGCCGCTGGCAAAGTGAAGGTTGTGCGCGGCGACGTCGATCCGGACGCTCGCAGGCTCATTGAGAAAGCCCGCTCGCATGGTTGGGAACGAGTCCAACTGAAACGCAGCGAATTGAAAGCTCTGACGGCGAAGGACTCTGCTACCGATCGCGCTGCGGCAACTGCTAACAGCCAACCCGCTGGGAACTCCGCTGACCTGCGTACGCTCACTGTGCTGATGGACGGCTCTGGCCGCTTTGCCTTCGAACGTGAGGTGTCGGAAGGCCTGAAAGAGAAGGTCTTCTGTGACGGCTCGACGTTATGGCATGTTTATCCAGAAATCGGCCTCGCGGCCAAGCGACCCTTCACGCGGTTCCATCACGCGACGTTGCAGTCGCTGGTACCCTGGTTCGTACCGAGTGCTGATGATTTGAGCGTCGGTGCAGACCTCAAGCTGGTAGCGGAACGCACGGTGCGAATCACCGCCAAGCCGAAGGACTCCGTGCAGGCGAGTGATGCTGCAAGTCAAGCTGTCCGCGTCGCCGTTGATCTGGTGTTCGCCGAGGATGGCCGCTTGAGCGAAGTGCGATTGATGGACCTCAAAGAGCAGAAGGTCATCGCGAAGCAAACGATCGCCAGGAACGGGCTGCTGCAGGTCTTCAACCGGGATGACAAGTTAGTTGTTGAGCACCAATTCGATCGTGAGCCCGTCGCTGCCCCGGACGCGAAGCCTGATACTCGTGGACTGGTCGTGCTGGCGCTGCCGTATCGCACCAGTGAGAAATGTCCGGTCAGTATCCCGGTCAATCTGACGACTAACGCACCGGACTGGGGCAAAGTTTCTGACGACGACGCCAGCCACTTACTCGCGACGTACTTTGCGGAAGGACGCTGGTCCGAGATGATGGCGCTCATCAAGGGGCGGTTCCAGGACCGTGTCGACAACCGGATTGGCTTCTATGTTCTGATGCAGGCGTTGAACTTGAATGCCTCCGAATTTTGGAATCCAACCGCACACTTCCCCGTCGATCCGCTGGCCGCGTATCTGGAGCAATCACGCGACGCGGTCTTGTCGAACCCGTCTCGGATGCTGACGCTGCCGGAGACGGCGGGGCCTTTCCTCAAGCGACTGGCCGCTCAGCACAACGTGGCTGCGACCTGGACGAATCAGAATGAGATTGCCGCGAAGAACGAGGGGCAGATTGCGGACACTCTGAAGGCTGCCCGGCAGGCGATTGCGGAAACGCGGTCGGCGACCACTGCTCAACGTCTACTGGAGCTGATGAACAACGCGCTGGTGCAACATCCTGAATTGTTGAAGCCAGCGACGGCGCGAACGCTCGCAGAGTTCGCTGATTCATTCGAGACACGTTTTGGCTGGTGGCCGACCCTGCGTGAGCATCAGATTCGCTGGCTGGCTGCGTCCGGTCAGATTGACCGAGCGTTGAAGCTTTGGGACGAACATCTGCGCGGCCTGGTGATCTCAGGACTGCAGCCTCGAATTCCGCAGGAACTCTGGACGGCGATCCAGAATCACTATGGTCAAAAGGCCGGTGAGCATTGCGAGGCGGCGACGAATGTGGTTCGCGCTGTCGCGAAGGACTTGCTTGCCGCGAAGCGACCGGTTGCGACGTTGCAACTGGCGATGGCTCTGATCCCGCTGAAAGAGCTGAAAGTGGCGGACGAGTTATTTGTTGAGGCGACCCGCAATATCGATGAGACGCCCGACAAGGATGATGTCATCGCGGTTGTGACTCACCGATCGTTGCTGCTGACTTCGATTGAGTTCTGTCGTCTGGCGGGAGCGGTCGAACGCGAATGGTTTGAGCGAGGTGAGAAGTTTGTCCAACTCGCCGCCAAGATCCCGGCTTTTGCGGCTCAGGCGTCGTTCTGGCGGACTGCGTCCGAGCTTTCAACGGGGCGTCAGCGCGCAGTGGAGCGATTCACGCGTCTGGAGAAGGCGTTGGAGATTGAGTTCGCCGCGCTGCCCAAGACGGTGAATGTTGAAGTGATTCGCAATCAGTATCGCGATCACCTCAATCAGTTGCGGAACATTGCTCAGAGTACGCGTGGTTCGGAGCGTGCGACCGTGTTGAAGCTAGCTCGGAACGCCTCCGAGAGATGGCGTTCGATTGATCCCAATGAGACCGAAGTCTGCCAGTTGGCTGGTCGTGTTATGGATGTCCTGGGCCGGTCACGAGATGCCTGGGATTACTGGACGACGCCATTGTCTGCGGCTCCCGAGAGTTCGACGGCATGGCAGCAGTTCGCGGCTTTGATGCAGAGCGAAGCTCGCTTCAGGGACGCGGATCGAGCCTGGAAGACGGCGTTTGAACGCGAGCCGACCAATCCCGAACTCCTGCTGGGGCACGCGGCCATGCTGCGTGACGTCGGCGAACGCGAACGAGCGAACGAACTGCTGCGTCGCGTCGTGAACGGCAAGTGGCAACCGCGATTCGATCAGACCCGCCAGCAAGCCCAGCAGCAACTCATGAAGTGAGTTGCTGTGACCGAAGTGTCCAGCGTCTGAACGGAGCTTGAAGTCATCCTGCGTGTCCGAGGCGTCCCGCATTGGTCACATCGGTCACATGAGTCCCACGCAGAGAACGCTAAGCGGACGCGAGACGCGTCCGCCACGAGGGACCCGCTGGCTATGCCTCTGGCGAAGTAACTTCCTGAGCCACTTCCGGCGAGCGAGTGGTGACGCCGGCTCCGCGTGTCTTGGCCAGGCGGCGGTTGAGGGCTGCTTCGATAAAGCCGCGGAACAGCGGGTGCGGAGCCAACGGCTTGGACTTGAATTCCGGGTGGAATTGGACGGCCAGGAACCAAGGATGATCCGGAACTTCGATGATCTCGGCGAGCATGTCATTCGGGCTGGCGCCGCTGATAACGAAGCCGTTGTCGAGGAACTCGTTCTTGAAGTGCGGATTGAACTCGTAGCGGTGACGATGACGCTCAGAGATTTCGGCTTTGCCGTAGCACTTGGCGGCGATTGATCCGGGAGTCAACAGGCAGGGCTGAGCACCCAGTCGCATGGTTCCGCCCTTGTGGACGACTCCCTTCTGATCTTCCAGCATGCAGATCACCGGATAGTTGGTGGCGTCGGCGAACTCCGTGCTGTTGGCATCCTGATAACCCAGCACGTTGCGGGCGTACTCAATCACCGCGCACTGCATGCCGAGGCAAATACCGAAGAACGGAATCTCGTACTGGCGAGCGAAGCGGATGGCTTCGATTTTGCCCTCGACGCCTCGCATGCCGAATCCGCCAGGAACCAGAATGCCATCCACACCTGCCAGCAGCGACTCCGGACCTTGCTCGAAGAGTTCTTCGGCTTCAATCCGCTTGACGACGACCTTCGCCGAGTGATGAATGCCAGCGTGGTCGAGCGATTCGTAGATCGACTTGTAGGCGTCCTTGTGTTCGATGTATTTGCCGACGACGGCGATCGTGACCTCGTGCTCGGGATGACGGATGCGGCGCAGCATCTCGTTCCAGTCGTCGAGATCCAGCGGGCCAGCCTTCAGACCGAGCTTCTGAACGATCAACTGGTCGAGGTTGTTTTCGACGAGTCCCTGTGGCACTTCATAGATCGAGAGTGTCTTGTCTGTCTCCTCGATCACGGCCCGCTTCTCGACGTTACAGAACATGCCGATCTTTTCGAGGTTGTCGGCTCCGATCGGCTTCTCACAACGCACGATCAGAATGTCGGGCTGAATACCGATCTCACGCAACTGCTGCACGCTGTGCTGAGTTGGTTTCGTTTTCACTTCGCGGGCGGCCTTCAGATAAGGCACCAGCGTGAGGTGAATGAAGAGGCAGTTTTCTTTGCCGACATCCAGCGGAATCTGGCGAATGGCTTCGAGGAACGGCAGGCCTTCGATATCGCCGACGGTCCCGCCGAGTTCCGTGATGACG
>JAKFWA010000022.1 GCA_021732995.1 Planctomycetaceae bacterium
CCCCCCAGCCCCTCTCCCCGGCAGGACCGGGGCGAGGGGAGCGATCGGGGATGAGACGAGAGCTCGATTGAGGACGCTCGAGCTTAGCGACTGTCACAGGGGCGCTGTCCCTTAACCCATCGACGCGTTGCGGCACCACTCGACATCGGGTGATGCGACGTTGTCGAATGGGAAGAGCGGCCGGTTCACCTGCTCAAACTTGAGCGATGCCCAGTGCGCAGCCGCCGGGCCGGGACAATCGGCGAGGATGATGTCGGCGGCAAAGGGGCTATAGTCGGCTCGGAAGCCAGCCGGAGATTTGGCGACGACGATCTTGAAGTTGCGCGGGTCGAGACCGGCACACTCATAGAGTTTCGGTGAACTACCCGGTCCGCTGCGTTCGCAGAGCACGAGTGTCACATCGCCCGACCGGACAACGGCACCGCGCCCCATGTCGATGGGCAGGTTGTTGCAGATGTGGCCGCTGAGAATCCATTTCATGTCCAGCAGCTTTTCGACGCGCCCCTGAAAACGAACCGGCGGAGAATACGCCGCCAACCGGCCGCCGATCTGAGCATCGAAAGTATTGCCCTCTCCCGCTGCGTAGGCGGCCGCGACCGCGTTGCGGTCGATCATGAAAGACAACGCACCCCCCGGAATGGGCTGCTTCAGGAACTCGATTACCAGCGACGTTGAGTCGCCGGTCGAACCGCTATTCGTCGCATCGGCACCGTCGCCCACCACGACAGGCTTTCCGCTGACCGTGAGCGCCCGTGCGACAACTTTGTCCGGCGCGAAGCGTTCGACATCTTCCATCACGTGTCGCAGGTTCCACGCATCTTTGGCAATGTCGTCGATGACCTTCTGCCATTCGGGCGAACCAGACTTCGTTGTGAGCGTGTAGGTCCAGCCGAGTTCCGGTTGGTCATACCATGGCATCGCCATGTAGAGGCAGGCACTCAACACATCGGGATGTCGCTCGAGTTCTTCGAGTCGTCGATAGAGCGGCGCCGGTGGTCCGACGAACGTGTTGTGACTTTCGGCAGCGGTGATCATCGGCAGCTTGCGAACGAGCGTCGTCGGCTTCTTTCCGGAACTCAGCAACCAGTTCAGTGCCCGCGCAGCGCGAGCAGCTGTTTGAGGTCCATCCACGTGCGGACTGGTGTGATAACCGGACAGCACGTCCGCACTCTGCATCATCTGAAGCGTGATGTTGGCATGCAGGTCGAGCGATCCGACAACAGGAATGTCAGGCCCGACAACATCGCGTGTGAGCTTCAACAATGTGCCCGTGACATCGGGATCATCTTCCGCACACAGCGCCCCGTGCAACGTGAGGTAAACGCCGTCCACCTTGCCGACGGCCTGCAGTCGTTCCACGAAGGTCTCTTTGATGCGCTTCCAAGTTCCCGCTTCGATTGAACCCGAAGGCCAGCACCCGAAACGTGCCAAGCCCGGATATTCCGCTTGAGGTTGCAGCTTGCGGAACTCTTCGAGGAACCCGGAAAGCTCTCCGGTTTGACCGTACCGTTCGACGACCTCATCTCCGTACGCGATCCCCATCGCTTCGAAATCGGACCAACGCGTGACTTGTGGATTGAATGTATTCGTCTCCTGCCAACACTGTCCGACCGCGATACGCATGGTGTGCTCCGAGTTGAGTGAGAGGCCGCAATGGATGACTTAGGACTCAATACTTCGCCAAGATCGGAACGATCTCCGTCTGCAATTCACCACCGGTTACGTGCACTTTGCCCGTCGAATCGATGAAGACGTCGATCTCGCTGCGGACGCCGAACTCGGGCAGATAAATGCCGGGCTCGACGGAGAAGCAGGTGTTGCGCATCACCAGCCGCTCTTCGCGCGTTTCCAGGTTGTCCATGTTAGCGCCGTTGCCATGCACCTCCTGGCCAATGCTGTGCCCCGTGCGGTGCACGAAGTATTCACCATAGCCAGCATCTTCGATCACCTGACGGCAGGCATTATCGACTTCCCAGCCGCGCAACGGACGATTCGCGGCGTAAGCATCCTGTACGGTCTTGATCGCCGCATCGCGCGCTGCCGCGACGATTTTGAAGATCTTCGCGTAGGTGTCGGGCACGGTCTTACCCACGAAGCCGGTCCGTGTGAGGTCGCTGTAGACGGCTCGCGGTCGATCGCATTTGGCCCATAGATCCACCAGCACGAAGTCACCTTCGCGAATCTGAGTATCTCCGTTGGCGCCGGTTTCAAAGTGAGGGTCTCCGCTATGGGAGCCGACTCCCACGATCGGCGGGTGGTAGGTCGTCAGGCCGTTGCGATGGAAGTGGTCCATGATCGCCTGCTGGACTGCGACTTCGCTGCTGTAGCCTTGCGAACGCACCTGATCGGCGATCAGCTTCCAGGCGACCTCATACGCTGAGTTCGTATGCACGGCAGCTTCCTGATGCGAACGCCACTGGTCGTCGTCCCAAGTCGCTTCGAAGGACTGAATCAGGTCACCTGACGGAACCACTTCAATGCCACAACTGCGCACGAATTCAATCGTGCCGCCGTCGACTCGCGAGATGTATGGATTCGAAACGCCGGGCGCGTACTCCATCGCCACGCGTTTGTGCCCCTTCAAGATGGCGCGAATGCTCTCTTCAAGAACTTGCCACTTGAGATACACAACCTTGCTGCCGGGCAGATGGTCGAGGGCTCCCGATTCAATGCGATGCACCAGCTTGATGGGCTGGCCTTCGCGCGGGATGCAGTAGAAGAAGCGGCGCGATCCCATTTGATCCGGCGCCAGATCGAGAACCCGTCGCGCGAGGATATTGCTGCCGCGAAAATCATAGAGCAGCCAGGCGTCTAGTTTCTGTTCCCCGAGGGCCGCTTGAATGCGAGCGAGATCAAACATGGTGTCCACTCCGATTGGTCAGGTTGCAGCGTGACTGCGAACAATGTTGTGGATCTTGGCTCCAAGCTCCAGCTTACGAGCGGGACAGCCGCGTCGGGCTCGCCTATGTTATGGCTTCGCTGCGTGTTGTCTGGTCTGTTGATGGAGTTTCGGCATGTCGTTGCCCGCGTTTCATCCGAGCCGTCGCGGCTTCCTGCGTTCGTCTGTTGCGGCATCTGCCCTGATGTCGGGACTGGTGAGCGAACTGCTGGCGGAATCTTCTTCCAATGACCCGCTGGCTCCGAAGCAACCGCACTTCCCCGCCAAGGCCAAGCACCTGATCGTGCTGTTTATGAGCGGTGGCGTGTCGCACGTGGACTCGTTCGACCATAAGCCGCTGTTATGGAAGGATCACGGCAAGCAAGTCACGCTCGACCATCCGGAAACCAAGAACCGGCCCGGTTATGAAAAGCTGTTCCTGAAGCAGCCTCAATGGGAATTCAAGCCGCGCGGCGAAAGCGGCGTGATGGTCAGCGACCTGTTTCCTCACATGGCGAACCGTATGGACGACATCGCGCTCATCCGCTCGATGCATACGTCGCATTCCAATCACTACAACGCCACGCTGGGGATGCACACAGGTTCGTTCACGTTTGGCCGACCCAGCATTGGCTCATGGGTGAGCTACGGGCTCGGCACTGAGAATCGCAACCTGCCGTCGTTCGTGGCGATCTCACCGTTCACGCCCTACGCGGGCACTCAAGTCTGGGCTTCCGACTTCTTGCCTCCCGAGCATCAGGGCACGCGCATTATGCCTGGGCCTGAACCAATGCCAAACCTGGCGCGACGCGTGCCCGAGCAACGTCAGCAGATGGAGTTGGCAGCGCTGGACCGACTCAATCGCAAGCACCTCACGGCCACGGGCGCTGACGCGGGACTCGCCGCCCGGATGCGATCTTTTGAGACAGCGTTCGGCATGCAGATGGAGATGCCGGAAGTCTTCGATCTCTCACGCGAGACGGCCAGCACGCTGAGCCTCTACGGCATGCAGCCCGGCCAGAATTCCGGCTTCGGCTGGCAGTGCCTCGTAGCCCGCCGCCTGATTGAACGCGGTGTGCGGATCGTGGAACTGATCGACGTCGGCTCGTCAGGAAACTGGGACGCGCACGGTGACATGCTCACTCACAACCCGCTGGCCAGGAATGTCGATCAACCCATGGCGGGCTTGCTGCAGGACCTCAAGCAGCGTGGCTTGTTCGACGAAACACTCGTCGTGTGGACGACCGAATTCGGACGCACTCCGTTCAATAATTCCGCCGATGCTAAAGGCCGAGAGCATCATTCCTGGGCTTTTTCGTCCTGGTTGGCCGGAGCCGGTGTGAAACGCGGCGTGGCCTACGGCAATACCGACGAGCACGGCATGCGCGCTGCCGAGAACCCGGTGCACGTGCATGACTTCCATGCCACGATTCTGCATCTGCTCGGCATGAATCATGAGCAACTCACCTACCGTCACAGCGGCCGCGACTACCGCCTGACAGATGTGGCCGGTCACGTTGTGAACGACGTACTCGCATGATGCTCCTGTAGCCTGGACGCCTCGTCCGGGCATGCATCGACAGGGAATAGCCCGGACGGGGCGTGCAGGCTATGGAGTCTGTTGAACTCGATTGATTCGGCCGTTGCGGAATCGCTCTCTGACTCGGCTTCGCTTTGGCTTCGACGGCGGACTGCTTATCGTCGCGGTTTTAAGCGGTGAAGTTACTGCTTCAACACTCGACGAACTTTGCATTGAGGAACTTGCTGATGAAGTTGCGCAGATCATTGCGGACGTGGGCCGTCGTTGCGGCGTTGGCGGTGTGTGGTCGCATGGCCGAGGGCCTGCAGGCGGCGGACTCGGTGCTCACTCCGGGATCGCGCGTCGGCATTGTGGGTGACTCGATCACCGAGCAGAAGCTCTACAGCAAATACATGGAGTGCTACCTGCTGGCCTGCTCGGGCGTCTCGGACGTCAAAGTCTTTCAGTATGGCTGGAGCGGCGAGCGTGCTCCCGGCTTCGCGGCTCGCGCAGAGAACGATCTGGCTGGCTTCAAGCCAACGCTGGTCACGCTGTGCTACGGCATGAACGATGGCAGCTATGTGCCCTTTAATGACAACATCGGCAACACCTATGAAGCCGGCATGCGGGACATCCTAAAACGTCTCGAAAATGTGGGAGTGAAGACGGTCGTGCTCGGTTCGCCGGGAGCGGTCGACACCAAATTCTTTGGACCTCGTCCAGCATTCGGCGAAAAGAATTCGGCCGAGGGTTACAACGATAACCTCGCCCACCTGCGCGATATCGACAAGAAGCTGGCGGCTGAAAAGAAGCAGCCGTTTGCCAACGTGCACGATGCGATGATCGACGCCATGAAGAAGGCCAAAGCCGGTCTCGGCGATGACTATGACGTCTGTGGTCGTGATGGCTTCCATCCCGGTCCGAATGGTCAGCTCATCATGGCCTATGCCTTCCTGAAGGGCATCGGAGTGGATGGCAACATCGGCGAGATCTCGGTGGATCTGTCAGGCAAGGCGACCGTGACCGAAGGTCACAAAGTGCTCTCCGCTGCGGGCGGCAAAGTCGAACTGGAAAGCACCCGCTGGCCGTTCTGCTTTGAAGGCGATGCCAAGAGCTCCGGCGGGACACGCAGCATCGTGCCGTTCCTGCCCTTCAATGAAGACCTCAATCGGCTGGTGTTGAAGGTGAAAGGCGTGACTGCCGCCAAGGCGAAAGTCACGTGGGGCAACGAAACCAAAGAGTTCTCGAAAGAACAACTCGAGAAGGGCATCAACCTCACCGCTGAGTTTCCTCAGACGCCGTTCGACGGTGCCTTCAGCAAGCTCAGCGGAGCTGTCGGCAACAAGCAGAACTTCGAGACCTACATCATCAAGAGCATGATCACGAACTTCCGCTTCCTGCCGGGTGAAGTGAAGAGCGACAAGGAAGCCGCCGACGCTGTGGCGACGCTGACCAGCCGCCTGCACGCGCGTCAGCAGCAACTCGACGCGGAAGCTCGTGCGACACTTGGTCCCGTGAAGCACACCGTGACCATTTCGCAGTAACCGGTCGAAGTTGATGCGTGAGTGATACCGTGACCGCTAAGCGGCGAGTTCTCTTCGCGAGGATCTCCCTTGGCGGTCCCGGTACACGGCTTCGTACAGCAACGAAGCACACTGACATCATCCGCCGATGCAGTACAGCACTTCCTGCCGCTTGCCGTCGGTGTTGATGGCGACTCGCTGATAAACTCGGCCGCCACAGATGGTCGGGCTGGCGAAGACTTCGTCACCGAGCTTGTTCTTGCCGAGCAGTTCAAACTCCTTGGGCGACGCTTTGAAGAGATACGTTTCGCCCTCTTCGTTGGTGGCGTAGATCACGTCGCCTACCAGCACCGGCGAGGAACTGAATGTGCCACCCAGCCGACCTTTCCAGATTTCTTTGCCGGTCGCGCTCTCCCAGCACATCGCCACTCCCGCATCCGCAGTGGCGTAAAGATAGCCGTCTTTGATCAGCATAGACGGCACATACACGCGCGAGTTGTTATCCCACACGATCTTGCCTGAGCCGTCGGTCTTTACGGCGGAGATGTGGTTTCGAGGATACCCGCCGCTGGTGAAAATCAGGTTCCCATCCGTGACCGTGGACGTCACGCATTCAGTCGTTGAACCTTCGACTTCCCACAGCTTCTTGCCGTCGCGCGGATCGAGGCTCGACACCAGATCGCAGCCGATCATGAAAAGCTGATCTCGTCCGGACGAACTGAGAACGACTGGCGATACATAATTCGGGAGCTTGGGCCGCGTCTGACTCCAGACCACCTTGCCTGTGCCGCGACGCAGTCCTGCGACCGCTCCGCCAGCCTTGTTATCGGACGTGACCAGTACCAGCGATTCATACACGGTGGGGGATGACCCGTATCCCTGATGCAGGGTGTAGTCACTGACGCGCGCGGTCCATTGAATGTCGCCCTTCAAGCTCAAGGCAGACGTGTGAATCGCGTTGCTGTTAGGGAAGTTGATGAAGACTCGCTCGCCATCGCAGGCGGGAGTCGACGAAGCATGAGAACTCTTCTTGTTGATCTTTTCGGTCACAAAGTTGCCGGTATGCAGGTCCGTCTTCCAGAGCTGTTTGCCGGTTTCGCGATCAAAGCACAGCATCGACTGAATCTGGTTCTGCTCATCGGCGGTCGCCAGAAAGATGCGCTCGCCGACAACGATCGGCGAGCCATGCCCGCGACCTGATACAGGGCTCTTCCAGACGATCTTGGATGAGTCGCTCCATTCAGTTGGCACTTTTTGATCCGCGGCCACACCGTTGCGCGATGGCCCGCGCCACCACGGCCAGTCTCGCTCAGGATTGATGCGAATCTCGTTGGTCCTGTCGGGTCGGACGTCCTGGGCCTGAGCATTCGCCAGAGCGCCTAACAATGCGAGACACCAACTCGTCATCACCGCGAAGCGTGCCATGAAACTGCCTTTGTGGTTCGATTGGGGACCGTCGGCTGCCCGTTGAATTTTTCAGCCGACCGAATCGCGCAGGCGATGCTATTGCTCGCAGGATTTCTTGCCAGTGTCGTCGGCGGGAAGTGGTCGGCTCCTCGAAAGCACACGTATGCTCAGAGCCTCGGCGGAGATCGCGGCCTATAAGGCTCGCACGATGGCTACCGCCTGGCGGCAGAGTTCGGTGGCTTGAGCGGCGTCAGGGGCTTCGGAGATGACCCGGATGATCGGTTCGGTGTTGCTCGCGCGGACTTGGACCCAGCGGTTGGACCAGTCGAGGCGCAGGCCGTCGCCTTCGGTGGCGGTGGCGTCCTTGAAGGTTTTTCGCAGGGCTGCACAAGCAGCGTCAACGCGATCGCGAGGACATTCGATCTTGTCTTTGATGATCGCGTAGGCCGGCAGTGCATCGGCCCATTCGGCCAGTGTTCGCGTGCCGTGTGCCAAGCCGTCCAGGACATAGGCCATCGAGACGAAGCTGTCGCGGACGTAACCCACTCTCGGCTCGATGACTCCGCCGTTGCCCTCGCCGCCGAGGATCGCGTTCTTCTCGCGCATCATCGCCGTGACGTTCGCTTCCCCAACCCACGAACGATGGAATTCGCAACCGTGTTTCGCGGCGATGTCCGCATTCACGCGGCTGGTGGAACCGTTCACGACAAACGGTCCCGGCGTGCGTGACAGCACCCAATCCGCACACAGCGCGAGCGTCAATTCCTCGCCAATGTAACGCCCCGTGTTGTCCACAATGGCGAGGCGGTCAGCATCCGGGTCTTGAGCAAAGCCTGCATCCGCGCCGAGCTTCCGCACCGCGTCGGACAGCCCGGTCAGGTTTTCCTTGATAGGTTCAGGAACGTGCTCGAAACGTCCATCGGCCACGCCGCCGAGGACCTTGACTTCGCAACCCAGTTGCTCCAGCAGGCGCGGCGTCGCCACTGCTCCCGATCCATGATTGCAGTCGAGCACGACTTTGAACTTGCGGGCTTTGATACGGTCCACATCCACCAACCTGAGGGCTCGGTCGATGTGCGGTCCCGCGGCATCAGACAGTGTTTCGACGGAACCGAGCTTGTCCCAGGTGACATAGCCGAAGTTCTGAGAATCCAGCAGCGAAAGCAGTCGCTCGCCTGTCGGCTTATCAAACACCGAACCAGCGGGAGAAAACGGCTTCAGGCCATTCCACTGGACCGGATTGTGACTCGCCGTGATCTGCAGGCCACCCGCCGCGCCGTGATGCTGGACAAGTACGCCGCAAGTAGGAGTCGTCGCAATGCCCGCGTCCAGGACCTTGCAGCCGGTCGCCATCAGGCCGGAGACCACCGCATGTTGAATCATTGGACCGGTCGATCGGCCATCGCGGCTCAAGACAACAGTGCCGCCGTTGAACATTGTTCCCAGTGCCGCCGCGAACCGCGTGAGGTACTCAGGGTCCAGCCCGTTGCCGATCACTCCCCGCAAACCTGAAATGCTCAGAATCCGTTCCGTCATGCGAATCATCCTTTGAAACTGCAACTGGCCAGCCCGCGTGTCGGGAGCCTAGCGCAGAAGAAAAAACTCTGTCTACAGGCAGTCCGAAACTCTGTGCCGTCGTTCAAAATTAAAAGCTCAATGCAATCAAACGAATGGTGACAAACGAATGTTACTTTTCAGAACACGATTGCGGTTCAGATGATTCATTCGCACCCTTCGTCCGATGAGTCCCATTGAGACAGCCCATGACCGATACCATTGACCGCATCTCACCCATGCAACGACCGGCGGGATCTCCGATCGGGTATCAGACGTGGTCCAGCCTGCTGTTTCTGCATTGGCGAGTTCCGGTCTCGACGCTGCGTCCGCTGGTACCGCGCGAGCTGGAGATCGACACCTTCGACGGCAGCGCCTGGCTTGGACTTGTGCCGTTTCTGATGAGCAATGTGCGGCCGTGGTGGTCTCCGGCGGTGCCCGGGGTCTCGAACTTTCCCGAGACCAACGTGCGGACTTATGTGCATCGGCGGGGCCAGGATCCGGCGGTCTGGTTTTTCTCGCTGGATGCCGCCAAAGCGATTGCGGTCTGGATCGCTCGCACCGTCTGGCATTTGAACTACCACTACGCACGGATGTCCGTCCAACATGACGGTGATGTCGTGCGTTACGACAGTTGCCGTCGTAACAGTTCGGCAGAAGTTTCCATTGAGGCACGCATTCTGGGACCACTTTGCCCCGATCGCTCGTATGCTGATAGCACCGGTTCAACTGCGGAACCGGGGTCGCTCGAACACTTCTTAGCTGAGCGTTATCTCCTGTTTTCGACGGATCGTTCCGGGCGGCTGCATCGCGGACAAGTGCACCATCGGGCATATCCGTTACGACAGGCACAACTGGTTCGCTGCCGGCAAACTCTGGCTCAGGCGAACCAGATCGAAATCACCTCTGATCCCGAACACGTCCTTTTCAGTCCCGGCGTCACCGTCGACATTTTCCCGTTGCGGCCCGTGACGGGAGTTTAAGTTTTCGTCACTGATCTTGAATGCGAGTTGGCCGTTTCGTTCTCAGGTCGGATGCAGTGAAGCGGCGACTTCGATGGTTTGAATTTCCCGCAGAGGCGCGGAGTTCGCAGAGAAAACAACGAGTCTTAACTAAGAAATCTGCTGGTTGGCCGTCGAGAAACGGGTATTCCCGCCGCTCGCTCAGCCGTGAATAACAGCTTCCGCGCATTGATTCCTCTGAGCCTTCACATCCATACTCAGTAGCCGTCAGTCCACAGCCTGAAAACTTCCCTCAGGACGACCAACGTGAGTTCCACAACGCAATATGCTGAACTCGATGAGTTCATCGATTTCCAACTGCAGAAGACGCGGCAGGGCATCAAGACGGTCGACATCGCAACGGCCATCTGCGGAGCCGTCGTTTTCGTGCTGGGTTACCTGCTGGTCTTCGTCGTCTGCGACCACTGGCTGATCACCGACGGTTTCGGCCCGGCGTCCCGCATTGGTCTGCTCAGCTTGCTCACGTTGGCCACGCTCGGCTGGCTGACCTGGAGAATTGTGCTCCCGGCCATCCGTCAGGTGAACCGGCTGTATGCAGCTCGCACGCTGGAGGGTCACTCGCCCGAACTGCACAGCAATCTGTTGAACTGGGTCGATCTCAAGTCTGCCGGCCGCGAAGTTTCGCCGCTGATCCTGCGTTCCATTGAAAAGCGAGCCGCTGTCGCGCTGTCACACGCAGACGTTGACGAAGCGGTTGATCGCCGCCCGCTGCTGTACTGGCTGTACGCCATGCTGGCGGTTGTCACTGTGTTCTGCGGCTATGCCGTGTTCTCACCCAAGAAGGTCGGCCCGTCGATCTGGCGTGCTTTGATGCCAGCCTCGGACGTGCAGGTCGCCACGCAGACTCAGATCCTCAAGGTGGAGCCGGGCACCACCGAGGTGATGGCCAGAACTCAGCTCGAAGTCATGGTGGAGCTAGCCGGCGACGAACCCGACCGCGTCGACCTGTTCTTCACTTCAGACGACCAGCGCCAGGTCGATCAAGTCGTCGAACTGCGCGCTTCCGAAGAGGGCTTGAAGCGGTATCGCGGGCTGATCCTCGGCGAGAACGGCGATGGGCTGCTGCAGAGCATTGAATACTACGTGCGCGCCGGCGATGCCCGCTCGGAAACGTATCGCGTGACGGTCATTCAACCGCCGTCGGCCACGATCACGGAATTGGAGTATCAATTCCCGAAATACATGAAGCGTTCGAAGGAAAGCGGCCCGGGGCCGAATGTTGAAACGTATGAGGGCACTCAGGTCACATTCCGCGCAACAACCAACATGCCGATCGAATCGGCCGTGCTGCAGTTCTCGGACACCGAGAAGTTTACGTCCAAGGGCGAAGAGCAGCGGATGGACGTCAAGGAAGGCACGCAACTGTCGACTCGCTGGGCAGCCAAGTTCCGTTCGGACGGTACCTATCCGAAGTTCTATCGCATGCAGGTAAAGACGAAGGCCGGGCAGGTCGATCCCGCCCCCAGCGTGCATGCCATCACTCTGAAGCCGGACATGCCGCCAGAGATCGAAATCGTCGCGCCGAAGGGCGATCTGGAAGTTCCTGCAAACGCCATCATCCCGATTGTCCTGAAGGCTCGTGATCAGGATTTTTCGCTCAGCGTTGTCGAAATGCATGTGCAGCGTGCGGGTCAGCCGTTCGACAAGAATGACCTGTATCGCGGTGACAGTCCGGAAACCGAAGTGCAGCATGACTGGCGCCTCGGCAACCTGGATCTGAAGGTCGATGACGTGCTGACTTACTGGTTCGTGGTGCGTGACAACAAAGAGCCCACTCCGAACTACAAGGACTCGCCGCGCCGCAAGATCACCATCAAGGATCGCATCCCCGAAGAAGACGCCAAGAAGCAGAACGAACAGGACAAAGAGAAGATCAAGTTCGAGCAGCAACAACAGCGTGAGGCTCAAAACGGAGATCAACCGCAACAGCCTCAGCCCAACGAGAACGGTGCACAGAACGAGAATCCCTCGGACGACGCGAACAACGAGAATCAGACACCCGACGCTGACAAGCCGCCGCGCGACGACAAGAAGAACGACGCGAACAAAAACAACGGCGATGGTCAGGACGGGAACAAGGGCGACAACAAGAACGCTGACTCGAAGAACGACGGCGGCAAGACCGGCGAAAAGCCGTCACCGACTGATAAGGGCAACGACAACAAAAATCAGGATGCCGGGAAGACTGGCAACAACGGCGACAAGAAAAGCGAGAAGCCGCTCGACAAGAGTGGTCGCGATGATGACGAAGTGCTGCGCCGAGCCCTTGAGCGTCAGCGCGACAAGAACAAGCAGGACGGCGCGTCTGGTGAACAATCCAAAGACCCCATGGCGAATGATGGTACCAAGCCTGATACCACCAAACCGAACGGTGATAAGCAGGACGGTACTAAACCCGATGGTTCGAAACCGGACGGAACAAAACCTGAGGGCAGCAAGCCAGAAGGTACTAAGCCTGATGGCATGAACTCGGACGGATCGAAACCCGATGGCTCAAAGCCGGAAGGCACTAAGCCCGAGGGAACTAAACCGGATGGCGGCAAGCAAGAAGGGACCAAGCCCGAAGGCCAGAACGCCGATGGCTCGAAGCAAGACGGCACCAAGCAAGAGGGCTCGAAGCAGGAAGGAGCCAAGCAAGACGGCTCAAAGTCCGACGGGTCCAAGCCCGAGAAGTCTAAGTCGGACGGCTCGAAACAGGACGGTTCCAAGTCGGATGGCAGTAAATCTGACAGCTCGAAGCAGGATGGTTCAAAGAGCGACGGGTCTAAGCAGGACGGTTCGAAAGCTGATGGTTCGAAAGCTGATGGTTCGAAAGCTGATGGTTCGAAAGCTGATGGTTCGAAAGCTGATGGTTCGAAAGCTGATGGTTCGAAAGCTGATGGTTCGAAGCAGGACGGATCTAAGTCAGACGGATCGAAGCAGGACGGATCTAAGTCGGACGGATCGAAGTCGGACGGATCGAAGTCTGATGGTTCCAAGCAAGATGGATCCAAGAGCGACAGTTCAAAACAAGACGGCTCTAAATTCGATGGGTCGAAAGCCGACGGTTCGAAATCGGATGGATCCAAGCAGGAGGGATCGAAGCAAGACGGAAGTAAGTCCGACGGAGCAAAGCCGGATGGATCCAAGCAAGATGGCAGCAAGCAGGACGGCTCCAAGCCCGATGGCGGGAAACAAGAAGGTTCCAAGCAAGAAGGCGGAAAACAGGAGGGCTCGAAGCAGGAAGGTGGGAAGCCAGAAGGCTCCCAGCAGAGTGGGTCTGAGAAAGACGGCGCGAAGTCTGACGGCGGTAAGCCCTCAGAGAATGCATCCGGTAAACCCGGCAAGCAGTCCCAGGAAGGGCCGCGCAAGAATTTGCCTCAAGGTACCAAACGCGAAGGCGGCGAGGCTGATCCTCTGGATTCCGAGAACCGCAACCAACCCGGCGAAGGCGCCGGCAAAACTGCCAACGATGCTGAACCCGCCAACCTGGAAGACAAACTTAAGGCGACGAACCTCGTACTCGATCGGTTGAAGAAGGACCTCGAACGTGGCGAAGTTGATGACGAGTTCCTGAAAGAACTCGGCTGGACCAAAGAGGACATGCAGCGCTTCGTCGATCGGCTCGACAAGCAGATGAAGTCCGGGAAAGACGACACTCCGGCCGAACAGGTCCGCCGTCGTCAGTTCGAGGAGATGCTGAAGTCCCTCGATCTGAACGCGAAGGGCGACAAGCGTCAGGACAGCAACACCACGAAGCGTTCCACCAGCGACTTCAGCGACCGCCGAGCTCCCGTGCCCGTCGAGTACAACAAAGCCGTCGAGGAATACACCAAACGCCTCGCCAAGCAAAAGAAACCGGCTGCTCCTGCGAGTAACAAGAAGTAGCCGAGGCTGGGAAGTTCACGGGTGAAGTCTGTTTTTCTCCGTGAAACGCCACTGGCCCGCGCTCGTCAGGTTTTGTTGTTGGCTCTCCGTCTTATTTGCATTCGTACTGCGAATAGATAGGCCGAGCCTGTAATGACTCCAATCGCGCCGCCCGCGTAGCTGAAGTTGTGCATGTTTCCCGCCCGCGCGAATGCGATGCGGTCTGAAACGTCGTACGGCCGCCAGTCGTCCGGCAGCGTACTTTCCGAGATTGTCAGATACCCATAAGCGAGCGCTCCCAGACCAACCACAAGCGTTGTCACGACAACCACAGCGAACGCGGTCAACGCGTGCCTCCGATATGAATCTGCGTCTGGCAGAATCAATCCCACGAGCAACACGGGTGCGCCCACAATCAGTCCCATCCACCATGATGCCAACCAGCCGACAAGCGATGCACCCAGGCGACTCTGGAGTACTTCAGGCACATGGAACTGGTGGAACTTGAAGGCGTGGAAGTAGTCGGGAGAAACGGTGTAAGAAATCTGGTTGTGAATTGAGCCGTAGGTTCCGGCAACAACGCAGGCCAACATCAGCAGGATGGGGAATTGTGCGAGCTTCGACATGGAGAAACTTGCGGCTTGACTACACCGGCAGGCACCAAGGACTGCGGTGTTGGTCTATCAGATTCTCAATTTCCCGGTGCGACGATCTGGCTGATCTGAGTGAGGTCGGTCACCAGGCGCTTGGGCTTCAGGTCGGGGTGGTTCAGCTCAACGACTGAGGCTTTGAGGCTGGTCTTGTCGCCAGCGAAGAGGACCGTGCGGAAACCGAATTCTCGAGCGACGGCGAGATCGCCCGCGAGTCGCGTGCTAACATACAGTGTCTCACGCGGGCTGATTCTCAAGTCGGCCAGTTTGCGCACGGCGGTCTCATAGAGAATCCGCGACGGCTTACGGACTCCGAACTGATGCGACAGCACGCGGCAGTTGGGGGCGAACAGGCTGTCGAGCGAGAGCGAAGGGTCCTGCTTCTGGAAGCAGCGTTCGAGTTCTAGCAGTGAGAACTCCTGAGCCTCCGCCAGCAGGCCTTGCACGAAGCCGGCGTTGGACAGCATGCCGATCGCGCGTTGAGCTCGATGCACGGCCTGCACTCCCTGGAAGCAGGAGTGGAAGTAATACGCCACTTTGCTGGCGAAGGCCGACAGGTCACCGAAGCGAGCTTCTTCGTAAGCGTAGCCGCGTTCGATCATCTGATTGATCAGGAGGCGCCAGATCTCGGCGGAAGAAATTTGGGGGAACTCAGTGTCAGTGGCGGGGTTGGCCTGCTCAAGATGTTCGAACACCCGCTTGTATTGCTGGTAGAGCAGCGCGGCCGCAGCGGCGGGATCACCACCAATGGCGGACTGCATGCGGAATTCGGCAATGGTGCGTTCGAGGGGCGGTTGCATGCGGGACGGCTTGAAATGGAACTGCATCAGGTCGCCGTCGCTGATTCGCAGCAACGTGCCGTACAGATTCCACATCACGGCTCGAATGCCCTCAATGTGCTTGAGGTGCGGACGCGCGGCGATGTCGACGAGCTTTGGTGGCTCAGGCCAGTCAAAGTCGGATCGCTTGTTGAGGGAAGCAGCGTATTCGTGGAGTGAGAGAGGCATCGCAGCGGCAGAAGAAATGAGGGTTCAAAATCATCTCCCAGTTGTGACTCACGGCCCCGAGAGCCAGCAGGAGATGTATCCTAGAGAAACGTGCGTGCTCGGCGTCCCTTGTTCGCGTGACTCGCGGCAATTCGGGGACAGTTGGTAGTTGCTCGCGGCAAGTCGTGGTTTGATGCTCGTGGCGAGGCGGCCGGTCGCTGCCAACAACCGGCCACCCAGTGCCACAACCAAACCTAAGCTGCTTTATTCTTCAGACTCAGCACCCGAGCCTTGGATATCGAACTGGCTGTCGCAGGCATCGCGTTCATCGCTGAAGCTGCTGCCAACCTTGGAACCTTTTCCACAGGAACGAGATCCGTTGACTGAGAACGATTGATTCATAGAGCCAAAGGCCGAGGCGACGTCTTCGAGTTCGTTGTTGACGCTGGCCGAGATTTCAGCGAGGCCGACGACCAGACCGAGAACCGCGATGGTGGCGATGAGGATCAGTTCGGCGGAGATCAGGAAGCCAGTTTCGTCGTTGAGCAGTTTGGTGAAGAGTGTCTTCATGTGTCGGATCCTGTTGCGAAATGTTTGGTTGGTTTGAGGCTCAGCTTGGCAGGCTGTTGTTTGTTGCCTCGTGTGTTGGATGTGAGGGTGTAAAGCAGGGTGAGTGCCAGACCGCGAAACCGCGTTCAAGAATCTTTGCAGTCGCGTTATTGAGTCGACGCAAACGACTACAGCTAAAGGCATTAGAGATTTCAGGATCGCCGCACGCATTTCGGGCGACTGTAAAGCGACCGTCGAACGCGTGGCGGATCGGCAACGTGACAAATCAGAAGCGAGCCTGCGTTGCCGAGCGGAAGTGCTGGTGGCTCAATCACTTCCGCCAGTGTTGCTATCAATGATGCCGCTGAGGCCACTGAGCAACGTCACCTCGTAGGAAGTAAGTGCGCGACGCAGTTTGGGAGGGCGAGGCTCCTGCCGAGCCGTTTCATGTTGCTAACGCGGCTCGGCAGGAGCCTCGCCCTCCCAGGCATTCTTCGCGACCCCGTCAAGCCGCATTACCCGCCGCGACGGCACCCGGACGCGCGGTTACTTCCCGGGACTCGCCTCATTCGCTCTTGGGCAATCCCGATGAATCATCGCTCTTCACATAGAACTGGCTGAGGTCGACGCCGCCCTTCTGTTCCTGTTCGATCACCTGCATGCGTTTCTCGATGAGCTGGAAGCGTTGCTCGATCACCGGATGAATGATGCGCTCTTCATTCTTGTTCTTCGGTCGCGGCACGGCGGGGTAGCCCAGTTGCCGCTGCAGCGCGGCGAACATGTAGAGCGGGTCTTTGCCGCGATTGGCTTTCGCGATGCGACCTTCTCGAGTTCCGAACAGCAGCGGCACCGGCGATTGCCAGTTCGGATCGCGTGTGGCTCGTCGCTTCTCCTCGACGGCGAACTCAGACCGCAGATAGAGCAGGTCGCTGAGCTCTGTCATGCCGAGCTGCTTCTGTGCCATGGAGATCCAGGTGCGCCAATCTGCGGAATACATCGTGTCGGCCGCGATGGCTCGCATACCGTCGTCGTAGCCGAGTCGATTGCGGGCAATGCATTCAAACTGGAACAGAAACAGCCCGGCCGGAGTTGCCTTGTCAGAGCCGCGATATGCGGCTTCGAACTCCAGAATCTGCAGCCCGATTAGGCCATCGAACCGGGTCTTGTCATCTTCGGCGTTGGTCATGACCATCGCTTGAAACGGCGTGAAGTAGTGCGACACCGTCCGCATGCCGTCGCTGAGTCTGCCCTTGTGCTTGATCTCACCGAGCAGAAAGTCGATGGCCATCGGCAGTTTGGTGGTGCTCAGCAACTCTTCCTGCACTTGTGCGAGGACCTCTTGAACAGGCACACCATCGATCTGCCGCTCGCGCATGATCTGCCAGAAGTATGCCTGTTCGATGTACTCTTCACGTTCGAGCATGAAAGCCCAATCCCTTGCAGCCCGACGGCCGGACCCGAGAACAGGTGATGCAGCAGCGCCTGGCGAAAGTTTTGAATCCGCGCAGCAGCTTGTGCTCGGGTTACCGAGTCAGGGTGATTGAAGTCAGGAGTAAGCTTCGCTCAGATCTTGTTGCCTCACCTGAAACTCAGGTGCTAAGTGACAACATCGCCCTGAGTCCACTTGCCGTCCACAAGTCGCCAGGCGCCGGTGCTGTTGCTGTTCTGCAGGACGGGTGGCAGCCGGTGCAGCCGGACGGCGTCATAGCATTGCAGCATTCCGAAGCGGCGAATTCCCGCAGGAATACCGACGGCCGTGAAGCCGGGGTGTCCAGTTGCGGGGAATGGGCCACCGTGATTCATGGCGGGTGAAACCGCAACGCCCGTCGGGGCCTTGTCGTTCAGCAGGCGCCCAACCTTCGTTCGCAGGGCAGGGGCCACGCGGTCGTAGAGCCCGTCATCACTGCCTTGAGTATCGCTATAGATGCAGCCGGTGAGATTTCCTTCGAAGTGATCCAGCACCGCGAGCAGCTCAGCTTCATCCTGAGCAACGATCATCAGCGAGCTGTTGCCGAAAGCTTCCGTCTGCAAATCGGCGGAGTTGTTGATGAACGTCTTGGCGTCGACTCGGAGCAGGGTGTTGCGGTGTGAGAAGCCCTTACCGCCGCCCGGTTGTCCGCCAGTGACGACAGTCGCTCCGGCTTTCTGCAAAGCCTGAATGCCCGCGATGAAATTCTTCTGCACACCTTCCCCGAGGAACGTGCCGACGGCAGCGGCTTCGAACTTTTGTGCAACCACGGAGATGAATTGCTCCGCCGCGGAGTTCTTCAAGAGAACAACGATTCCGGGATTGGTGCAGAACTGGCCGTTGCCCATCAGGCAGCTTGAGCTGAAGTCGGCAGCCAGAGCATCGAGTCGTTCGGTCAGCGCACCGGGCAGAATGATGACGGGGTTGATACTCGACAGTTCGAGATAGATCGGCTTACCGACCTTGTCAGCCGCTTCCTTGAGTACGAGCCCAGTGTGTCGCGCGCCGGTGTAACCAATCGCTCCAATCGACGGATGGCTGACGAGTTTGCAGCCATCCTGATGACTGGTGCGATAGATCAACTGCACAAAGCCGGGAGGCATATCAGTTTCCCGCGCGGCTTCGCGAGCTGCTTCCGCGAACAGCCGAGTCGTTCCCGGATGCGAAGAGTGGCCCTTGGCGATGACCGGGTTACCGGCGGCAACAGCGGCTGCGAAGTCGCCGCCAGATGCGCCGTTGAATGCGAACGGAAAATTGTTCGGACCGAAGACCACTACCGGGCCGATCGGGCCAAGCACCGAGCGGATGTTGGCTTTCGAGTCGATCGTCGGCAGAGCCCAACTGCCTTCGCGTGCGGCGGCGGCGGCCTGGCGGAGCTGGCTCACTGTGCGTGGCAGTTCGGCGACCTTCAGCCGGGGTTCTACAGGCAGGGCGGTTTCTTGATTGGCGGTTTGAATCAAGGCATCGGCACGCTGTTCGATTTTCGCAGCGTATGCTTCGAGGAACTTGGCGAAGCGTTCGCCCGGCCAGCCGCGCGTGGCTTTGGATGCGGCAGCGGCAGCGTTGATGGCCGCTTCGACTTCGCTCCAGGGGCTGACTGGATAGTCGCCTGCGATGGCTTCGGTGGTGGCGGGGTTGACCGCCTGAAACGTGGTCGTGCCTGTGGACACGCGCCATTCGCCGTTAATCAGAACTGGGTATGTCATGGAGTGAGTTTCGTAGAATGGAATAAATTGAATCGTCGCGATTGGTGAGTGCGACGCAGGGTTCAGAAAGACCACCCAAAGCATACGCAGGATCGCGCCTGCGGAGTACCGACGACGGGCAGCGGGCTACTTGCGTGGCTTCGCACCGACGAACGATTGAGTCCGCAGCATGGCACTTTGATTCGGTACGTCGCCCGCTGGCGCGCCGGCTGCCAGCATCAGGAAGTCAGGGCTCTTGATATCCGTCGAGGCGAAGCTGATTGCGCCCTCGCGACGCTTGGGGTCTGTAATCAGTTCAAACTCGCCCTTGGCTTCAGCGGCGGGCTCCTTGCGATCCGACCAGTTCTCGGAAAGACCTTTCTCGCTACCTTTGTTGAAGAGATAGGTTTCCAGCGCGGATTGCTGCAGGTCTTTCTCGACCAGCATTTCGGGACCGGCAACTTGCGCGAATAGATTGCGGTGAAAGACCAGATTGTTGGACTTCGTCGACGGCATGCCTGCAAATCGAATTCCAGCGCGGCTTTGACCGAAGAACGTGTTGTTGGCGAGCAGGACATACTCCCAGTCGCCGCCGGCCGTGAAGCTGACGCCGACCTCGCCGTGATCAAAGATATTCTCGCGAAACTGCATCTGCTTGGCGCTGGCTGTGAATTCGACGCCCGCTTTGTGTGGTCCGATAAAGCGACAGTTTCTCACCGCGACAAACCGCGTGCTGGTCACGCTCTTGTTGAACTGGATGCCGACGGCGGAGGTTCCACTGCCGTGGAAATCGACCTCCTGAATGTAAGTGTCATCGCCTTGGGCAGCGAAGCCCTCTGCGCGAATGCCGGCCTTCGTGTAGCCGCTAAGAGACAACTTGGTCCACACACCGGTCGAGTAGCCGACGATCTCCATGGCGGCGTCTTTGCCGGGAGCATCGAGGTCGAAATTCTCGAGCCGGAAGTTCTCGACACTGATCAGCCGCACGCACAGGCCATCTTCGCGCGGCTTGATTTTCGCGCGACCTCCGCGAGCGATGATGTGAATACCGCTGGGATAGTTTTGCCCGCCGTGGTTATCAAGCCCGAAGGCCTCGTAGGTCTGCCCGGCGGTAACCGCGAGCGTTACGTTCGGACGACCGACTTTTGCTCCGCCTGCATACTTGTTGCGCTCTTTGTTCAAGTACGACAGTGCTTGCCAGATTTCCTTGAAGTGGCCGTCAGGACCAACATCAATGACTTTGCTGTTGATGGGCTTGGAAGGTTCAGGCGCCGGCTTTGGTTTGGGTTCGCGAGCTGGCGATCCCGCAACGGACGTTTGGGCCGGCTCCTTCTTCTTGTCTTTCTTATCGTTGGTCGCAGTCGTCGGGGGTTTCTTGGATGGTTTCTTGTCGTCCCCGGCGTTCATCACCATGAAACCGCCGACACCTGCGATGAGTAGCACCGCTGCGAGCACTCCAATCAACTTGACCGGGGCTCGCTTGGCTAGTGATGGAGTCGGCGGAGCCACTACGGGCGCAGAACCGACCGGATAGGCGACCTGTGCCACTGGTGGCGCGCCGGGAATCGAAGCAACCGGAACCGCTTGAGCGACTACCGGTGCTGCAACTGCCGGCGGCGCGGCAGGAGATTCGCTTGCCCAACTGAAGGGCGAAGAATCTTCCTCAGTGTCCTCTGTAGTCGAGAAGAACGGTGGCGGCGACTCAACGACGGCCGGGGTTGCAGGCATGGCCACAGCGATCGGAGTGACGGACACAGGGGCAGGGGTGGGAACTGCCGGCACCGGCAGGGCTGGAACGGGTTGAGCAGCGATCGGTTGCGCAATGGTCGGCTGAGCCGTCGTGGGCATTATGGTTCCACTGACGACCGGTGCTGCCGCGACTGGCATCGCCACTGCGGGCCTCGGAACTGGCGTTGCTGCGACGGGCATTGCCGCCAGGGGTGCGGCAACAGCAACGGGAGCCACTGCGACCGCTACTGCGGGGGCCGCGACGGGTGTTGCTGGTACTATTTGAGGCACGGCTGAAGCTGGGACCGCTATAGCTGGTCTAGCGACAATCGGAGCTACGGGGGCGGGGGCGGCAACCGGCGCCGGAACAACAGTGGCTGCGACTGCCGGGAATGATGGAACCGGGGAACTCGGCAGTGCGACTGGCTGAGCGGCGCGTGGGGCTGGAACTGGTGGCACAGCCACAGGTGGCTGTTGTTCGATCTGGCGAGCATCAGCCATCGGCATCGGAGCCACAGGCGCGGGTGCCGCAAAGCTTGACGTGTCGCTCATGTTCTCCGGGGCACCAGGTGCCGCATCCGGGAAGTCAAAGACTCCTGAAGAACTCTCTGCTGCGGTGTCGTTGGCGCTCTCGCTCGGAAGCTCCCACGGCATCGCTTCGGCGGGGGCGGGAGACGGAGGTGGTGCCACAGCCGCGACTGGTTGCGGAGCTGGTATCACTGGCGTCGGCGGCACGACTACGGCTGGGGCCGCTTGAGGTGGTGGCGCTAGTGGTGCGGCGGCGGATTGCTGCTGTAACTGCTGAAAGAAGTCACCGAAGCCGCTGTCCTCTGTGGATGGTTCCACAGAAGCGAAGGGCAGGGCTGCGACTTCGACCGGCTGTTGTTCTGGAACTGTGGGAATCGGTTCTGGTGGCGGTGCGGAAAATTCTGGTGCTGGCGTTGCTCGTGCCAATGAAGTGCCCGAGCCTGAGCCCATCAGATTGCCCCACTGCTGACGAAACTCGGGGCTCGCGTTGCTATGCAGCCAGCCGATCAACGCATCAGCGACCTGGGCCATCGACTGATATCGCTCATCCGGCTTCTTGGCCATCATCAGTTTGACGATCGCCAGGAAATTGGCGGGTACGTCGGGGCGGTCCTCCGCAATAGACGGCGGTTCTTTCGTCTGATGCCACATCAGACGTTGAGCCAGCGTGCCGTCCTTGAACGGCGGATGCCCCGTCAGGCAGTAATAGATCGTGCAGCCGAGGCTGTAGATGTCCGCCCGCAGGTCCACCAGATGACTGTCGAGAGCTTGCTCAGGCGAAAGATAATCCGCTGTGCCCAGCACTTTCTCGTCGTAGGTTACCGTGAGCGGGTTTTCCTCGGCGCGTTCTGCAAACAGTGCGAGTCCGAGATCCAGCAACTTCACGATTCCGTTGGGATCAATCAGCAGGTTGCCCGGCTTGACGTCGCGATGCACCAGCCCCGCCTTATGAGCGTGATCCAGTCCCAAGGCCGCCTGAGAGATATAAGCCGCAGTGGACTCGACACTGAGCACCCCGGCGTCTTTGACAACCTCCTGCAGGCTGCGTCCGTTGACGTACTCCATGACGAGAAAGTGAATCTCCGTGTCTTTCTCGACTTCGTGGTCGATGTCGTACGCCCGCACGATATTCGGGTGATCCAGCGAGGCCACGGCTTGAGCTTCGCGATGGAACCGCGCCAGGTACGACGTATCGTTCACTCGCTTGATCGGCAGCACTTTGATGGCGCAGCGGCGGCGCATCAGCACGTGTTCGGCAAGGTAAACAGAACTCATGCCGCCTTTGCCCAACAGCCTGAGCAGCCGATACTTACCGAGCGTAAACCCCTTGTGCCTGCCCTGCTGCAGCTTGTCGACTTGCCACTGCGTGAGCTGTTCACGCTGTACGAAGTAAGCCGCCAGTGTGTCCGAGTCCTGGATGTTGACTCCCGCCTGCTGCGCTTCCGCCACCAGGCGTTTGATTTGATCCTTGTGGATCAGGCCGCTCTGTTTGAGTACGGACAAGAACGATTCAGCGGTGAGCTTCGGCATAGGACTTCGGGAGTGAGATTTCGGGCCCGTCAACGAACGTGCGATCGCACAACACACATCGAACCAGGCCGTCTGATCGCAACGCTACGTATTGATGGCCTGAGCCTCCCAGCAGAGGGGAACGGTATCAGCCGCGCGCACCCCATTCAAACGGCCGTCGAACTTACTGGCGGTAATTGCCAACTGCCGAGGGCCACGCCGCCTCACATCCGCACCCTTGGTTCTTACGGAGTCTGGCCGGCGTCGTATCGCGGCTTGATCAGCAGGACGATCACGACCGACAACAGCGCGATGCCTGCGAAGACTCCAAAGATCACGTTCAGGGGCACATGATTGTCTTGCAGCTTGCCAAAGCCCCAGTCCGCGAAGCCTCCGCAGCTGATACTGACCAGGTTCATGAAGCCGTAGCCGGTCGCTCGGAGTTCAGGACGCACCAACTGGCACAGGATCGGCATGTTATTGCAATCAAAAAAGCCCCAGCCGAGACCGAACAGGATCAAGAACCCAATCGCCACGTTCAACGTTCCCGCGTTTCCCACACCGAACAGCGCCGGCAGGAAGAATGTCATTCCAACGGCGCTCACATAGATGCGTCCGCGATTGGTGTGCTTCATCCAGGCATCGGCGAAGAAGCCACCCATACCGACGCCGACGAGCGACGCCAATTGCACATAGAGCACCGCCGAGATACCTGCCTGACCCTGCCCCAGACCAAACTGTTCTTTGAGGATGGAGGGCATCCAGTCCTTCACCACCCAACCGGCCAAAGCCGGCAGCGTGAAGTACAGCACCAGCAATACAAAGCCGGGATTAGTAAATAGTTCGCCGACGGCGGAAAGCGGTGACGGCGAACGCGAAGTACTTTCGCCGTCGCCGCCACCAGGAACATCCAAGCGTGGCGGATTGCTCAAGAGGGCGAACAGCGGCAGGGCGTAGATCACCCCGATGACGCCGCACGCACTGAATGCCCAGCGCCAGCCGAGTTCCGGGTTGTCAGCGACATACCCCGAAAACCCACCAACGATGATGCCTGCGTAGATGCCCATCTGGTGAAAACCAACGGCGCGCGAACGGGTCTCTCCGTAATGAAAATCAGTGATGAACGCCAGAGCGGCCGGGATGTAGAACGCTTCGCTGATGCCCATCACCGCGCGGGCGATGACCAGTTGCTGGAAAGTTTCCACATGCCCCGTCAGCCATGTGACCGCCGACCAGATGAACAAGCTGGCCGCGATGACATGTCGGCGGCTGACTCGATCAGCCACATAACCACCGACCGGGCTCAACAAGGCATAGACCCACTTGAAAGAGCCCAGCACAAACCCCCAGTTAGCCTTCGTCGCAATATCCGGAATGTCGTCCATCATCGACGACTTCATGGCCGCCAGCATCTGCCGATCCAGATAGTTCAACAGCGCGACTGGCACGAGCAGCGCTACCACCAGCCACGCAGTACGAGCGTTCTTCATAGTGCCTTTCTGCGGAAGATCATTCCGTGAAGACCGATCTCGTGAATCGAGCGCACCCGGCGGCACGATTCCGTGTCCGATCTCCAGCGAACAGCGTGACGGGTCAAACCACGTCTCACAACAAAACGGCAGCTTCGCCGTTGACGGCTGTGGCCACGTTCATCAAGGAGTTTCGTCGCTTGCTGTTTACGCCGAGGCGTGTGTGCCGTTAGATCGCGTGACTTCTGCGTGTCCGCTCCGAATGTGACTGGCGATGGAATCGCCACATTCGAACGAGACGTATTCCTCAATTCGGCTGGGTGATGTCGCCTTATCTCTGGATGTTGTGTGGTTCGTTAGCGTTTGCGGTGATGGCCACATTGGCCTCGTCGCTGAGTCGCACATTCCCCTGGCAATGGTTAGCCGTCGGGCGATCAACTGTCCCCTTTTTCGTTTGCGGCCTGATCGCGTTGATCTGGCACATCAAGCTGCCGATTTGGAACCCGAGGATTCTGTGGCTGCGCAGCATCGCCGGCAGCCTCAGTCTGGTCTTCACGTTCTTTTCGCTGACTCGACTGCCGTCGTCCGATGTCATGACGCTGACCAACATCTTTCCGGTGTGGGTCGCGATCGCCTCGTGGCCGCTACTAGGCCAGCGACCATCACTGACCGTCTGGGGCTGCATCGGAGTCGCATTAGCAGGAGTGGTACTCGTCCTGCAGCCTCACTTTGACGAGGGCAACTTCGCCACTCTGGTAGCCTTGGCGGCGTCAGTCACAACAACGGTCGCGATGCTCGGCCTGCACAGGCTGCACGACGTTGACCCGCGCGCGATCGTGTGGCATTTCTCGGGCGTGTCGTTCCTGTTTTCATTCGGGTCCATGTGGCTGTTTGACGTCTCGGCGCGTGGGACTGAACCAGCGACAGTGTTGAGCTATGCCAAACTGCTGGGAGTCGGCGTCGCAGCGCTCGCCGGGCAGTTCTGTCTGACGAAAGCCTTCACGACGGGAACGCCTTCGCGTGTCTCCGTCGTCGGGCTGACTCAAGTTGGCTTCACTATGCTGCTGGAGATTCTGCTCGTCGGCCGGGCGTACAACACTCAAACCTTGTGGGGTATGGCCCTCGTGCTAGCACCAACGGCGTGGCTACTCTCGCATCCAATTCGAGCGAAACAGACGCCGCAGGATGAATCCGTAGCAGAGGGTATTTGACCCTTCAACTCGTTCCCAAGCTCCACCTGTGAGTGATGTCTTTCAATGGCACTCGAGAAGCAGTTGTGCCGACCAGAGAAGTGTGACAAACGAATGGGGACAAACGAATTTCAGAGAATCAACTGGCTCAGTCTGCATCGCATCTTCATTCGTCTGTCCCCATTCGTTTGATATTCGTCTTGGGAGTGCACGCTCGGAAACTTCGCTGCGTACTCAGCTGATGAATGACACCGTTCAAACGCACTCGGGAAGCAGAGCTTCCATTAACCCGTCCCCAAGCAGATCCTGGGAACGAGTGGATTTGCCTCTGTTTAGACACTGGCCGAAGGTGGCGGTGTTGATTCGCAGATGACTAACAATACGCCGTCGCCTTTGGCTTGCCGTTAAACAATTGGTGGGCTGCTCGCGTCTATAAGCGGCCACTACGGAAGATGCCCCAGATCAGCCACGCACCGAGTAAGCTGGACAGCACATAGACCGGCACGCTGAGCCAGTACGAATCGTTAGCACTCCGCAGAATCAGAGCCGAGGCGACAATCAGCGCTGCCAGAATGAGGCTGATGACCACACGATTGCTGGAGCGATCGATCTCAGTGATCAGCCGGTCGATGCGCTTCATTTCAAATTGAATGCGCAACTGGTCCTTGCTGATCTTGTCCAACGTGCGACTGGCAGCACCCGGAATCATCGCGCAGGCATCCAGCAGGCTGCTGGTCTCTTCAATGATGCGGCTCGCCAGGCGCTTCGGTGAATAGCGCTGCCGGATGAGTTGCTCAATGGTCGGCTGCAAGACTTCCGCAATGCTGAAAGTCGGACTGAGCGTCTTACCGACACCTTCCAGAGTGATCATGGCTCGAATGAGCAGCAGCAAGTCGCCGGGGCACTTGATCCCGTGACTGGCAACGATCCGGATGAAGTCCTGCAGCATCTGACCGACGTTCAGCTCTTCCAGCCGCAGACCGTAGTATGTCTCAATGAAATCCCGCACATCCACACGCAGGACAGGAACGTCGAGTTCTGTCTGAAAGCGGTTGAACGATTGAATCACCCGCACGGCTGTGGTGACGTCACGTCGTGCGACGGCTTGCAGCAGGCTGACCAGTTGGTCGCGAAGCTGGTCGTCCAGCACGCCGATCATGCCGTAGTCGAGTAAACACAACGATCCGTCAGTCAAGACGCGGATGTTGCCGGGGTGAGGGTCCCCGTGGAACACACCAAACTCGAAGGCCTGCTTGAGGAAGATCCGCGCGCCATTGGCGGCAACAGCTTCGGGATTGATGCCGTTGCGGAGCAGATCATCCGGACAATCAATGCGCCAGCCTTCGATGAATTCCTGAGTCAGCACGGCCTGCGTGGTCAGATCTTCGTAGACCAACGGTACTTTGAGCGAAGCATCCGAGCGGAACAGACGCCGGAACTGCAGCAGCGTGCGGCCTTCGCGCAGCAGGTTGACTTCGCGACGAATCGAACGCGCGAAATGTTGCACCAGTCCCAGCGGATCGAAGACATCGGCTTCGGGGATGTAGCGCTGCACCAGCGTCGCCAGTTCCGTCATCAGCGCCAGATCGCGTTCGATGTCCAATCCGATTCCCGGTCGGAGAATCTTGATGGCCAGCGGCATGCCGTTCTGATGCCGGGCACGGTGGACCTGAGCCAGCGATCCCGCCGCCAGCGGATGCTCGTCAAACTCGATGAAGCTGGTGCCGATCACCGGGCCGAGTTCTCGTTCGACAATCTCTTTGGCCACGCGTGAATCAAACGGCGGAACGTGTTCACGCAGCCGCTTCAATTCCTCGACGACATCAGCCGGAACGAGGTCCGGCCGCGTACTGAGCACTTGACCGAACTTGATAAAAGTGGGTCCGAGGCTTTCCAGAGCCAGTCGAATTCTTTGAGCGCGTGACAGCGGAGAAGCGACTTCACGTCGCAAGATGACTCGCTGCCCCCAGCGCAGGTATGGCCCCAGATGCAACTGCTCGATCAGGTCGCCAAAGCCGTGATTCAGCAGCACGCTGACGATTTGTCGCATGCGACCGAGATTACGCAAAAATCGAATTGGACTGGGATCAACCATCAGTGTCTTCGTTTCGCGTAAGTTTCCGAGTGCAACGATCCAAGAGAAACGGCTGCTGAGCGGGCTGCATCATCGCAAGAAGCCGAAGCCAGACAACACTGTTTACGATCGGTGCGAGTTTATGGATGGCTTCGCTACAACTTCCTCAGCGTTTCCTGTCGAGAAGTCGGTATCGGCGCCCAAAGCCGTACCACCAACCGGCTGTCTCGCGTCACCGATCGTCCATCGCTCGAGGATTCACCGATGCCATTCACCCGCGAAGCTATCTTGTCACGTCTGCGCAGCCTGATCGATCAGGGCGTGCCGATTATTGGCGGCGGGGCGGGTACCGGCATCAGCGCGAAGTTCGAGGAAGCGGGCGGCATTGACCTCATCGTCATCTACAACTCAGGCCGCTATCGCATGGCGGGTCGTGGGTCGCTCTCGGGCTTGATGCCTTACGGTGACGCGAATGCAGTCGTGATGGAAATGGCCGGTGAAGTCCTGACGGTCGTTGACCGCGTTCCGGTGCTGGCCGGCGTCTGCGCGAGCGATCCGTTCCGCCAGATGAAACTGTTTCTCAAGCAGGTGCAGGACATCGGCTTCTCGGGAGTTCAAAATTTTCCGACGGTCGGCCTCATCGACGGCTCGTTCCGTCAGAACCTTGAAGAAACCGACATGGGCTACAACCGCGAAGTGGACATGATCAAACTTGCCCGCGAGATGGACCTTTTCACAACGCCCTACTGCTTCAATACCACCGAGGCCGAGCAGATGGCTTCTGCCGGTGCGGACGTCATCGTGGCTCATATGGGACTGACGACAAAGGGCTCGATCGGCGCATCCACTGCGAAGTCGCTCGATGACAGCGTGCGTGAAGTGCAGGCGATTGCTGATGCCGCTCGCGGAGTTCGCAGCGACATCATCGTCTTGTGCCACGGTGGTCCGATCGCCAATCCGGAAGACGCCGAGTACGTACTGCATCGCACGCGCCATGTGCATGGCTTCTATGGAGCCTCTTCGATGGAACGACTGCCCGTGGAAATCGCGATCACTGAGCAAACTCGGCGGTTCAAAGCGGTGCGGTTCAAGCAATAATACAAATCCTTTCCCCGCAGAGTGGCGGAGCACGCAGAGATTGGGAGAGCGGAAGCCACTAGCTGTACCGCGATTCGGCAGAGATTGGCTTATCAGATTGCAGTACTGCTTGGTCTTTTCTTCGCGACCTCTGCGCCTCTGCGGGAAAATTTAGAAGCATTCTTCAGGCGACCCAGGACGGGCTGAAAACTGCCGGGTTCGATTGACGAGACACCCTTAGGCTCTAGGCGATTCCATGAAAGTCTGGTTCAACAAGGTTCACGAGAGTCGTCGACAGAGCATCGAAACGGACTCGACGGAAATCACCGTGGGGCGGGACCGGGCCAATGTGCTGGTCTTGCAGAGCCCGATGGTGTCGAAGCGGCAGGCGCTGATTCGCCGCGAGGACGGCAAGCTGATCTTTCAGAACCTCGGCATCAACAGTTGCATGGTCGGCGATACCGAAGTCATGGGCAGTGACTCGGTGCAGTTCAGCGCGGGCGAGACCGTGCGCGTCGGACCGTTCTCGCTCACTTTTGAAACAGACGAAGCGGCGCCGATCAGCCGCGCGGAACTGGAAACTCACCTGCGGTCGATCATGGCCGATCTGGAACTGCGGGTGCATCGCAAGCTGCTCTCGCGGTTTGATCTGTATGAACTCGAAACCAACCGGCTGGGCGACACCAACAGCATTCTGCTGCTGGAACGGCACATCGAAGACGTCTGCCGTGAATTGAATCTGTTCGGTACCGAGAACGATCCGCTGCTGGATGAAATCATCGGACTGGTGCTGCGCGATCTGTTGGTGAATCAGCTCATTCTGGAATCCGATCGCGAGCAACATGACAGTCTCGCGAAGCTGACTTACAACGAATACGACGTTCCTCAGACGCTGGTCCCCGAGCGTGAAACGGAACTCCGCAGCCTGATTCAGTTCGGCACGGAACGACTGGAACTTGCTCAACAGCCGGACCTGAGCAGCCAGATTCAGCGCGTCGAATACAAGTTCGCCGAGATCTTCCCGCTGATCCGACCGCACCTGCACAAGGAGTTTCGGCGGTATCTGGTCTTGCGCCGTCTGAAGAAGGACTTGAAGGACACCGTGTTCGGATTCGGTCCTCTGCAGGACCTGCTGCGGGCGCCGACCATCACGGAAATCATGGTCGTCAAAAGCGACCAGATTTATGTCGAACGCGAGGGTGTGCTCGAGCTGTCCGGACGCCGCTTTCTTTCCGACAAGGTCACCGAATCGATCATCGAACGCATCGTTGCGGGTGTTGGTCGGCGCATTGATAAAAGTCAGCCGCTGGTCGATGCACGGTTGCCCGATGGCTCGCGCGTAAATGCGATCATTCCGCCACTCGCGGTGCGCGGACCGTGTCTGACAATTCGTAAGTTTCCAGCGTTTCGCTTCACGATGGACGACCTCATCGAGCGTCGCAGCATCACGTCGGCGGCGGCGATGTTCCTCAGAGCGTGCGTGGTCGATCGTCGCAACATTCTGGTCAGCGGCGGAACCGGCACCGGTAAGACGACCATGCTGAATGTGTTGTCGAGTTTCATTCCGCAGCGCGATCGCATCGTCACGATTGAAGACACGACCGAACTGCAACTGCACCAGGATCACGTCGTCACACTGGAATCCAAGCACAAGAACGTCGAAGGCACCGGCGAGTACACCATTCGCGATCTGGTGAAGAACGCTCTGCGAATGCGGCCCGACCGTATCATCGTCGGTGAGTGTCGCGGCTCCGAGGCACTCGACATGCTGCAGGCCATGAACACTGGCCATGACGGTTCGATGACGACCGTGCACGCCAACAGCACGGAAGACGTTTTGAAGCGACTCGAAGTGCTCGTCTTGATGGCTGTTGAACTGCCCGTGGTCTCGATCCAACGGCAGATCTCGTCTGCTGTCGACATCGTTGTGCAGATTACGCGCAAGCCTGGCGGTCGCCGTATCGTGACGCAGATTTCAGAGATCGCTGGCTACGACCAGGAACGCAACGAACTGATCGTGCACGATATTTTCAACGAGCGCGACGGCACTTCACTGCAGCCGACGGGATACATGCCAACGTTCGTGGAATCGCTGATGGAGAAGAATCTGCTGAAGCTGGAATTCCTCTACGGCCAGCAAGACCGCTTCGTTTCGGAAGAAGAGGCGGCCCAGCCCGCTCGGCCGGCGACCTGGTCGCGATAGACGTTTCGGAAGAACTCTACGACTGTGAATATCGCGGATGGGCATCCTCGCGCACGGTCTCTTCTGTCATGATTTGAATTGAAGAGTTGAACACGACACTCCATCTCACGCGGGTCCAATTCTAATTCTTCGCATGTTGCGAAGAAGGAATGTATTCAATGACCGACCAAGAGCGACAACGCATTGTGGGCATCGTTGAGGACTACCTGGCGCGCCACGGCGGCGCGGCCGATTTGGTGGTATCGGACATCTCTCCTGCAATAGACGGCTATCTTTCCGCAACTCCCGAATTTGTGGTGCGGGTGGCGTTCAAGATTCCTCAAAGCAAAAGAGAGAGCATTCTGTCGAACACCCCTCCCACCGATCGGAATTCGCTCGCTGAATTCATGGATGCAGAGCTTGATGCCACGATCTTGGTGAGGGCAGATGAAGTGACTGAATTCCGCTATGACCACATTCAGTTGTCGTGATCGCTCGGGATGAGCTTCTGATCAAACGAACGGAAATTCCAAGACACCTTGTGCGTGCATCCCGCCAGCATTCATAGCGACGACATGGGTCGTCTACGTTTTCGGTGAGCCGGATTCGACGTCTGTAGGAGATAGCAGCTTCTTAGCGAGCCGTTTGGCCAAGCCGCGCACTGATGTTTGATACTCGGCCTGCGTGCCGACTTCTTTGATCGGAATGAGAATCAGATCGAGCCCCGCAGGCAGTTCATGCTGCGTCAGTCGAAATGCTTCGCGCAGTAGCCGTTTCAATCGGTTGCGTTGCACGGCACAACCATGCTTCTTGGAGACACTCAAACCGCAACGAGT
This sequence comes from Planctomycetaceae bacterium, assembly GCA_021732995.1. GTDB lineage: Bacteria > Planctomycetota > Planctomycetia > Planctomycetales > Planctomycetaceae > AM-0621. Next base: position 31,681 of record JAKFWA010000022.1, read on the forward strand.
CTTCGCCCGACCGTTCGCGAGACCGAACATCAGCAATCGCTGATCGGCGGCTTTGCATTGCCGGTCGTAGATCGCCCGGAACTCGGCGCCCGATTTGATGTGCAACTGCTTCGGGAAAGTAAGACGTTGAGAAGTCACGCTGGCGGCAATCGAAGCTGGAGAGCTGTCTGAAACTACTTCGCACCACGAACCACATGGCCGCTCAGCAGGATATCAATCTTGCCGGTCGACTTGTGTCCGGGTGGCGCATTGACGTTGATAAAGAGCAAGCCGCTTTCCTGGGGCCGAATGTCCTTGCTGTCGCCGACTTCGATGGGGTCCAGCGGCTTGCCCGGCTTGCCCTTCGCGTCGATAGGAACGATTAGCGCCACCACGGCTCCACATCGCACGCCGTTAGACATCTCTTTCACGGGGTCTTCGTTGCCGAAACCCTTCGGGCTGACGGTGAGCTGAGTTGTGAACTTGTAGCTGCCAGTCGCTTCGATGCGGAACGGTTTGCCTTTCTCGACGCGAGCGATCGCATCGCCCCAGCCCTTGGCGACATCCAGTTCGATCGTGCTCTTGTTGGTCGACAGCATCGAGTTGTTGAGGTCCTCAATCTTCTCTTTCAGATTGGGAACGTCGTCGTTCACTTTGCGAACGGTCTCCAGCACCTTCTTGGCGTCTTCAAAGAGGCCAGCCTTTTCCAGGTCCTTGGAAAGGTCGATCGACTCCTTGATGAAGTCTTCCTGAGTCTTCTTGGCGCGCTGTTCGAGTTCCCGAGCCTCCGCTGGCGTGATCGGTGTTGTCGTCGTGGTTTTACCGCCAGTGGTCGGCTTGCGAACCGGCGGGCGCGTGACCTGCGCGGCGGAGTAGTCCGCGACCAAAGCGATCGTCAGTGCCGAAATCCCGGCCACGGTCAGACAACCAGCGAAGAGAGATCGACGCACGATGAACTCCTTCTGCGGCCGCGCTGCCGCAAGACGTGAGTGTGTTAGAGGACGAGTGATGACCGGATACTCATTTAACACGTCAGGCGGGCTAACCGTTCGCCAAATTCACGATCGTGGGGAAACTTGGCTTCAATGCTGAGTAGAGCTGCCCGTACATCGGATAGTTGCGGTTGTAGACGGCCTTGTTGGCCTTGTTCGTAGTTGTTTTGTTCTCAACTTTGATGGTCGCCGCACAGGCTTCCACAACGTCCTTGAAGGCTCCCGTACCCGTCGCGGCCAGCAATGCCACGCCGTAAGCCGGACCTTCGACCGAGTTCGTCACGGAAACATTCTGACCGTAGATGTCCGCCTGCAACTGACGCCAGAACGCAGATCGGGCACCGCCGCCGGAGACTCGGATGTCTGAGACCGGAATCTTCATGCCTTTGATGATCTCCAGGCAATCGCGCATCGCGTAGGTGCCACCTTCGAGCACGGAACGGATCAGGTGCGCCCGGCCGTGACGCAGCGATAGACCAACCCAGGCGCCGCGCGCATTCGAGTCACAGTGCGGAGTGCGTTCCCCCGTCAGGTACGGCAGGAAGAACAAACCTTCTGAACCGGCCGGAGCCTTCGCAGCGGCAGAGGTCATGAGTTCGTAGGCTTCGGTATCCAATCCCTTCGCCAGCGCGGCTTCCATTTCGCCGAAGTTGTTGCGGTACCACTGCAGGCTGCCGCCGGCTGAGAGCACCACGCCCATCACGTGCCACTTGCCGTTCACCGCGTGGCAGAAGGTGTGCACTCGGCCCAGAGGGTCAGTCTGCACTTGATCGCTGTGAGCGAAGACCACACCGCTGGTGCCCATCGTCGCCGAGATCACGCCCGACTTCACAATGCCGTTGCCGACCGCACCAGCCGCCTGATCGCCGCCACCGCCGACCACACCGACTCCCGCCGGAAGGCCAAGCAGCTTCGCTGCGATGGAACTCAGCTTGCCGCTGACGACTTCCGATTCGTAGACGTCCGGCAGCAGCGACTTCGACAGCTTCAGTTTGTCGAGTAGCGGCTTGCACCAGACCCGGTTCTTGACGTCGAGCAGCAGTGTGCCAGATGCGTCGCTGACTTCCGTCGCGAACTCGCCCGTCAGGCGGAAGCGAACGTAGTCCTTCGGTAACAGGACCTTGGTGGTCTTCTCGAAGTTCTGCGGCTCGTACTGTCGCAACCACAGGATCTTCGGAGCCGTAAAACCGGTCAGTGCGGGATTGGACACCATCTCGATCAAAGCGGCGCGGCCACCGACTGCGGCTTCGATCTGGTCGCATTGTTCTTGAGTACGCTGATCGTTCCACAGCAGTGCCGGGCGGATGACGTTCTTGCCCTTGTCCAGAAACACGCTGCCGTGCATCTGGCCGCTGAGACCGATGCCCTTCACGTCCGCCGGGGCGATCTTGCCCTTCTCCAGGACGGCTCGAACGCTCTGCACCGTCGCGTTCCACCAGTCTTCGGGATTCTGCTCCGACCAGCCCGGCTTGGGCGTGTAGAGCGGGTATTCGACGGTGTCTTTGGCCAGAATGGTGCCATCACGACGCATGGCAAGGGTCTTGGTGCCGCTGGTGCCGACGTCAATACCGAGGAACACGCTCATTCATGGACTCCGTGTGAGAAAGCAAGACTTCACAGATTGCTGTGGGCTGCGGGTGACCGCTGAGGTGTGACGAGGATAATCAGAACGGACCCGGCTTGCGAACGCTGCTCGCAAGTGGCCCTCTGTTTGGCTAACCTGATGAGGCACAGCCAATTTCGTGCGGTTACAAACTTCGCAATTTGCGATTCCACATCGCCAACCTCAGTTTGAAATGACCGTTTCGAATGGAGTTCGAACAGACCGGAGCAATGAATGAGTGCGGCAAACGGCGAGATCGCGAAACTACACCTGCTTCACCAGCAGCTCGATAAATATGTGACGCAGCTAACCGACGGCCCCAAGCGAATCAGTTCCGGTGAGCTGGCGATCAAGAAGAAGGAAGAGGCCATCGCCGCGCAGAAGCAGGAAATGATCACGCTGCAGAAGGCTGCCGATCACATGAACCTGCAGTTCAAGACAACTGAGAACAAGATTGCCGACCTCAAGACGAAGATGAATGCGTGCGCGACGAATGTTGAATACCAGATCCTGAAAAACCAGATCGCGAATGAGACGGCGGCCAATGTCGTTTTGGAAGGCCAGTATCTCGAGCAGACCGAATTAATCGACGCCGGTAAGGCAAAGACGGTGACCCTCGGTCAGGAACTGGAAACGGCCAAGGCACACCTCAAGAAGGTGCGCGAAGAGGTTGCCGCTACCGAAGCTGGCTTGAAGCAGAGCATTGCTGAGTACCGAGAGAAGGTGAAGCAGGCTTCATCCTGCGTGCCGGAAGAACTCCGCGGCTACTACCAGCGTCTCACTGACCGGAACGGTGCCAGCGGTTTCGCGACAGTGGAAGACGGCTGCTGCAACGAGTGTTCGACGGAGGTCACGCCGCAGGCGCGCGTCGAACTCAAAGGCGGTCGCGTCTTTGTCTGCTCTACTTGCGGTCGCTTTCAGTACATGGCCTAGTATCCGTTCGGCGCACATCGCGGACACATACCCCGCAACGGAGTTGCCGCTCTCAGAAGAGGCTTTGGGTAACATGCCATCCCTGCTGATCACGGGCGGCACGGTCTACGACCCGATCAACAACATCAACGGCGAGATCCGTGATGTCTGGATTCAGGATGACCGCATCATCGCGGCTCCGACCGATCTCGGGGTGAAGGCTGATAAGACGATCGATGCCAGCGGCCGCATCGTGATGCCGGGCGGCATCGACATGCATTGCCATATCGCCGGGCCGAAGGTCAACGTCGGGCGCAAGATGAGGCCCGAGGAGAAACGCTACTCGGAACCCGTCAAACGCACCGCCCTGACTCGGTCGGGCACAACAGGCAGCGTGCCGAGCACCTACGCGACAGGCTACCTCTACGCCGGATTGGGCTACACTACCGCCTTCGATGCTGCAGTTCCGCCGCTGACGGCCCGGCACGCGCATGAAGAGTTCGAGGATACGCCGATCATCGACAAAGGCTTCTACGTGATGATGGGCAACAACCATTACATCATGCGGCAGCTCGCGAAGAACGAACCCGAGCGGTTGAAGGCTTATGTCGGCTGGCTGATCAACGCCACGAAAGGCTACGCGACGAAGCTCGTGAATCCCGGCGGCGTTGAAGCCTGGAAGGACAACGATCGCTCCGTGAATCATCTGGATGATGAGGTCTGCAACTTCGGAGTCAGCCCGCGACAGATTCTGCGAGGCGTCGCGCAAGCGGTCGATGAACTGGGTCTGCCGCATTCCGTGCACGTGCATTGCAACAACCTCGGCATGCCGGGCAACTGGACCACCACGCTGGACACGATGCAGGCGCTGGAAGGTCATCGCGGGCATCTCACGCACATCCAGTTTCACAGCTACGGCGGCAGCGCGGACGATCAATCGACGTTTCGATCCGAAGTCCCCAAGCTGGCTGACTACGTGAACTCGCATCGCAACCTGACGGTGGATGTCGGGCAGGTCATGTTCAACAAGACCACATCCATGACCGGTGACGGTCCGCTGGGCTACTTCCTGCATCAGGTCACGGGGAACAAGTGGTTCAGCGGCGATATCGAGATGGAAGCCGGCTGTGGCATCGTCCCGATCACTTACAAGAACAAGAGCCTGGTGCATTCGTTGCAGTGGGCGATTGGACTGGAGTGGTACCTGCTGATCAACGACCCGTGGCGAATCGCGATGAGCACCGATCATCCGAATGGCGGTTCGTTTATGGCTTACCCGGAGATCATCGCGCTGTTGATGGACCGCACCCGTCGGCAGGATCTGCTGGCGAAGGCCCCACCGGGAGTCAAAGAACGCTGCACGCTGGCAGAGCTTGATCGCGAATACTCGCTGTTTGAAATCGCGATCATCACTCGAGCTGCGCCGGCGAAGTTGCTTGGTCTAACCAACAAGGGCCATCTGGGTGTCGGGGCGGATGCCGACATCACGATCTACAGTCGGAACGACGACGTGCAGCGCATGTTCGAACTTCCGCGCTGGGTGATTCATCGAGGTGAAATTGTCGTGGATGATGGAGACATTCGGTCAAACAAAGTCGGCCATCTGATGCATGTCGCACCGAGCTACGACGAAGAAGTGGTGCCGGATATTCAAGCGTGGTTCGAGGATCATTACTCGATCCAGTTCCGCAACTATCCTGTGAGCGATGCTTACCTGCACAAGCACCAGGTTGTGCCGACTCGAGATGTCTGACAAACGAATGGGGACAAACGAATTTCAGAGGATCAAACCAATCAGAAAGACTGCGGCTGAGCCTTGCCCGCATTCGCCTGTCCCCATGCGTTTGATGTTTGCTTGAGGATGAAGATTCATGAACTGGGGCCGTGTCACCGATTTCTGGACTTCCGCCGTGCGTTCGCCGCGCAGAGCGTCTGGACGTTGGACGCGGCTGGCCAGGCAAATCAGTGCGGCCGCGAATCGCCTCGAAAGTCAGTCCGACGCAGAGCTGCGCCGACTGGCGACTGAGTTGCGATTTCGAGCTTATGAGGGTGAGTCGCTCGAATCGCTGTTGCCGACGGCGTACTCGCTGGTGGTTGAGTCCGCTCGGCGGCACATCGGCTTGCGGCACTTTCAGACGCAGATTCTCGGTGGCATCGCACTGCATCACGGCTGCATTGCCGAGATCCAGACGGGCGAAGGCAAGACCCTGACCGCCACGCTGCCGTTGTTCCTCAATGCTCTGCGCGGTGAACCCGTGCATCTGGCGACGGCAAATGACTATCTCGCTGAACGCGATGCCCGCTGGATGCAGCCCGTCTTTGAAGCCTTGGGGCTAACGGTGGGAGCGGTCACAGGTGCACTGTCTCCCGCACAGCGGCAGGCGGCCTACGCCTGTGACATCACCTACGGAACTGCACGCGAGTTTGGCTTCGACTTTCTGCGCGACCGACTGAGCGCAGCCTCGAATGGTTCAAGCAGCGGGCCGTTGTTCGCCGAATCACTCGGGCAACAAACCTCGTTGCGCGGTGCCAATCGTCAGATCGCCACGGTGCAACGCCTGCCGCTGGGCTTCGCGTTGATCGACGAAGCTGACAGCCTGCTGATCGACGAAGCACGCACGCCGCTCATCATCAGCACGCAGTCTTCCGACCAGACCCAAATGGAGGCGCTACTGACCTGGGCCTCTCGTATGGCGCCCGAATTCGCGCAGAACCAGTTGGTCGAAACGGGAGCCGAAGCGCACGAGCGGTTCATCACGGAAGCGGGCCTGCGTCACTTGCGGGCCGTGCCGAAACCCGAAGGCATCAATTCGGTTCCCTTGTCGGAGATTGCGGATGCGGTCGTGCAGAGCGTCTACGTCGCGGAAGCCTTTCGGCGGGACGAGCACTACGTCGTGCGTGACGGCGAAGTGGTGATCATTGATGAGTACACCGGCCGCGCTGCTGAAGGACGCAAGTGGCGAAATGGCATTCATCAGGCGGTCGAAGCTCGTGAAGGAGTACCGTTGAGTCCGCTGACTCAACACTCAGCGCGCGTCACCGTGCAGGACTTCTTCGCTCGCTACACCCGCATCACAGGCATGACCGGCACGGCGGCCTCGGCGGCTCGCGAATTCTGGACGGCGTACCGCTTACCCGTGATTCAGATTCCGACGTATCGCGCCGTCCGTCGAGAAGTCTGGCCGGCACGAGTGTACTCATCGGCGGCAGCTCGCTGGGAAGCGGTTACGCGGGAAGTCGTCGAGATGCGCAATCTGGGTCGTCCTGTGCTGATCGGCACTCGCACCATCGACCAGTCCGAACGGCTGTCGGGACTACTCCAATCAGCCGGGATTGAGCATCAGGTTTTGAATGCCCGCAATCCCGCGCTGGAAGCCGAGATCGTGGCTGACGCCGGGCAACCTCGACGCGTGACTGTGGCGACCAACATGGCTGGCCGCGGTACAGATATAAAGTTGTCAGCGGAAACAGAGGCGTGCGGCGGGCTGCATGTGATCTGTTCCGAGCCCTACCCCTCCGCCCGGATCGATCGCCAGTTAGCCGGGCGGTGCGGGCGCCAGGGCGATCCCGGCTCCGTCCGACACTACATGTCTTATGACGACGACATCCTGGTGGCCGCCTACGGCAAACAGCGAACAGATGAACTCAAAGCCGCCCAGGCCGGACGTAGCCAACTCGACGGGCAAGCTCCCCAGTTTGCCAAAGCGCAAGTGACGGTTGAGCGACAACACGTCGACGAAAGACAGCTCGTCGTGACCCAGTCGCGGCTTCAAATGCGGCAACTTGAGCAACTGGGGCTAGACCCATTTCTCGACTCGCTCTGATCAGCTTTTGGCCAATAACTCCGCTCACGGAGTCGTTCTGGCAAGCATTTGAGTGACGCAATTCACTCTGCTTCAAGAACTTGCGTCCTGACGTGGCGGACTTTGTGCCCGTTATTCTGACCCCAAAACGGCTCGTCGCTAAATACGTTAAACCTTGGGAAGTTGGAGTTTCCCCTTCAACCGTTTCAAGCGGCATAACCGATACAGATTACACCACGTCGAACTTTTGCGCGGGCAAAGTGTGTGTATCTAGCAAAACTCGACGTGGCTCCAGGAAGCAAGACGCTCAGTCGATTCACTCCGAATCAACGAGCAACCGAGCATCAGGAGCAGGTTCCCATGCGGCGGAATCTCACGATGAAGACCAACACCATCAGTCAGCCCCTCTGGCAGATCGCTCTGAGTTTGCTGCTTTGCAGCCTCAGCTGGCCGTCTGTAGCTCGGGCTCAGAACTTCTATCAGCCGGGGGGCGCTGCGCCTTATGCACAGCCACAAGCGCAAGTGCAAGTGCCGGCCCAGGGGCAAATCCAGCAGGTAGCAGTCTCGAACAGCTCGACCGGCAAGCCGAAGAAGGCTCATCCCTACCAGATTGTGAAGATGCCGGAATCCACCGAGAAGCTGGATGTCATTCATCAACGCAGTCAGTTGATTGTCACTCGCTCGAAGGTTCTGCGGATTGCGATCGACGCCCCTGAGATTGTCGAAGTCGTGCAATACAGCCCGACAGAATTGGGTGTGATCGGCGCGAATCTCGGTACGGCGACTGTCAGTTTCTGGTTCGAATCCGACGCCGATCCGCTGATTTACCTCGTAGAAGTCATTCGCGATCCGTCGCTCGAAGACCGGCTCAAAACGGACTTCGGCAAGCTTGAGAAGCAGCTCCAGGTGCTCTTTCCGAACAGCAAGGTCTACCTGATTCCGTTGCAGCAGCGACTGGTTGTCAAAGGCCAGGCGGCGAACGAACAGGAAGCCGCGCACATCCTGCAGATTGTTCGCTCGGCCATGTTCAACGAATACGCCCTCGCCGGATACGGCTACGGATATGGATACGGCGGAGCTGGCTACGGTGGACGAGGCGGCGACAACAACTTCGGTGATAATGATGACGACGAAGATGATGATGACATCGTCAACATGCTCGAAGTCCCCGGTAACCACCAGGTCATGCTGCATGTGAAGATCGCGGAAATCAGCCGCGGTCACCTGCGGCGTCTGGGTGTGGACCTCAGCGCGACGGTTGGTAACGTGACGGCAGCAACTCAAGGTCTGGCACAACTCGCCGGACAAAGTTCCGGCCTCGGCCTGGGTGGCCTGGGTCTCGCTGGTGCAGCCGCCAGTGCCGGCGGTGGCTCGGCGGGGAACACAACCTTCTCGATTACGAGCTCAGAAGCCACGCTGCTGCTGAACTTCCTCGCGACGAACCACTCGGCCAAAGTTTTGGCAGCTCCAACTCTGACAGTTCTGAGTGGCCACGAGGCAACCTTCCTGGCGGGTGGTGAATTCCCGGTTCAGACCGTTGTCGGTTTGGGAACGAACGGTGCATCGAACTCAACTTCCTTCCGCCGTTACGGCACGCAACTCAGTGTGCGACCGGAAGTCATCGACCGCGACTGGATCAAGCTGGAGATCACTCCATCGTTGAGTAACCTCGACGGCACGGTCGGGGCGAACGCGACTCCTGGCATCAGCAACCGCACAGTTTCAACGACTGTAAAGCTGCGTGAAGGTCAAACCATCGTGCTGGCGGGTTTGTATGGCCACACGGGTTCGACGAACTCCTCGCGAGTTCCGATGCTCGGCGAACTGCCCCTGATCGGAAAGCTGTTCAACAACCGCAACGCGTCGATGGGCGAGAACGAACTGCTCATCATCGTGACGCCGGAACTCGTACGAGCGATGGAGCCCGACGAAGTACCTCCAATGCCCGGCTTCTACGTCACCTGGCCGAACGACATCGAGCTGTATCACTACTCGAAGACGGAAGGTTATCCGGATCAGGGCGTGTATCAGTTGAGCCCTCTTGGCTGGGGACCCGGCTACGCATCTGAGGTTGGCTACCGACCTTTCAATGCCGCTCCAGCACAGAGTGCCTTTGGCTCGGGTGGTGGTTCGATCGGAGCTGGGGGTTACGGCGGACCGATGACCGGACCGACGATGCCTGCTCCGACACCAGCAGCAATCTATCCTGGCGGTCCTGTTCCGGCACAGAACCCGAACGGTCAGCCACAAACGCAGATGGCTCCGGCTCCGATTCAACCGACTCCAGACCCGAACATGGGAATGCAGTTGCGGAACGGCGGAGTGCAGCAGGTTGGTTACGAAGCGCCTCCAAAACGGTCATGGATCTCGTGGCCTCGCGGCCAGCAGACTCCAGCGGCCACCAGTACTCCTCAGGGTCCGAACGGGCGTCAGCCCGCTCAGTATCCTCAGCAACAGATGACACAACCCCCGCAGCAGATGCGTGGTCGATACTAGAGCGTGCCCCAGCGAAGAGATCAGTCTGGTCAGCCGATGTCGCCGACATCACCGGGAGAAGCTCACCGCGATTGACTGGTTTGTTCGAGGCTTCGACTCAGCACGGACGCAAGAGAGGGAAGACATGTTTGGCTTCAACACGAAACGATTCGCACTGCTGATGGGCATGGTGGCCGCTTGCCAGCTCACTGGCTGCGGTTGCTGCAGTGGATTTGGCTTGTTTAACAAAACTCACTCCATGAAGCGTTCGCTCGCGATTCCGGATACCTATCCGTTGGGTAGCACGGTCCGGAACCACTATCACCAGATGGAGACGAACGGTGAAGCTGAAGACTTCGTCATGCATCGGCACGAATTCATTGGCGCGTCCGGCGAGCTGAATTCGTTTGGCCTGGACCACCTGCTGGAAATCGCGGCGCGAATGCGGACCGCTCCGTACCCGGTGCTCATCGAACGATCAGAAAACAACTCCGATCCGGAACTGGATCAGTTCCGACGCCGACAAGTCGCGGACCTGCTGACAGCTCTGGGCAACCCTGCTGCCAATTCGCGAGTGGTTGTCTCTCAAGACTACGACCCCGGCATTGCCGGTCAGACTGCGGCCAGCAACTACCGGCAGTTCATCGAACTGGATGACGATGACGGTCGCGGCGGCGGTCGAGGGGGCGGCGGTCGAGGCGGCGGATTCGGCGGCGGCGGTGGCTTCGGTGGTGGTGGCGGATTCCGCTAATCGCAAAGTCAATGCGACCATTTCAGACATTTAAAGCCCGCGCGGGATTTACTCGCGTGGGCTTTGTCTTTTCCGGGCGTATGCCACAGGACGGGCATCGACTTTTGGGGGCCGGCAAGATCAACGCGGCTCGATTGCCACTCGACGAACGATTCTGAGCAGCGACTGCTGGCCGGTGGAGTCTTGACCCAGTTCCCAGATCATGACTCCCTGCAAGCCAGCTTGGCGGGCGTACTCGACCTTGAGAGTGAGCGTCTCTGGCCCGTTGAAGTAGATGCCGTCCACTTCGTCCTTGTCCGGCGCGGGGGCGTACTTTTGCTGGATCTCAGCATATGTGAGGACTCGATCCGGCTTCGTGACTCCCCGGCCATAAAACGGCAGGCCAAGCACGAGTTTGTCGGCTGGTACGCCGCGATCTCGCAGCGACTGCACGTCCCGCTTGGCACCATCGAATGTCGAATGCCGACCTTGATGGTCGTAGGCCATGATGTGCACCGCATCGACGGCCTTGAACCCTGCCTCCGGAAGTTGCTGCCACGCAGCCATCGTCACAGAGAGTGATAAACCGTGCTCCTGAAATCCCGCCTTCAGATCCTGTAGCAATAACGCATAGTTCTGTTGTTCGGTGGCGTTGGCGGGATGCTCCCAGTCGAGGTCGATGCCATCGAAGCGTTGATCGAGGCAGAAGCGAATTACTTCTTGCGCGAAGCGTTGTCGTGTTGCTGCTGCAGCAGCGAGTTCAGGAAAGCTCTTTGATCGTTCCCATCCACCCACACACAGCAGCAAACCGACGCGCGTGCGCTGCTTGATCTGCTTCAGACGCTTGAGTTGTTCGGCGGGCAGGCGTTGAGTGTTCAGTTTGCCGGACGCTTCCGGTTCCGCTGAGAACACGATGATGTCTGTCACGAGGCTCGCGGCGTTATCCTCGAAAGTCGCGAGCCGGTAGTCGGGCAGATAACCAATCACGCGCAGGGGCCGCGGGGCTTCTCCGGCGGTTCGCATTCTGGGTTCATCCGCAAGCGCGCCAGCTACGAGTCGCAGCACGAGCAGCGCGACGATTCCGAAAGAACATGTTGATGCCGCACATCTACGAGTCAAGGGGCACCTCACGAACCTTGATCAGATCAATCAGCCATTCCCCTAGAACAGTTCGTCGATCGGTTTGCCGAAGGGCAGCACTGGATGCGGACGTCCCGAGTGGTCGTTGTATTGAACTGACGTGTCGACCCCCAGATGCCGATAAATCGTGGCGTGTACATCCTGCGGGTGCTTGGGGTTGTCCTTGGCGACTGCCGCTTGCGAATCGGTTGACCCGATTGCGCGACCGCCGCGAACACCACCTCCAGCCAGAGCCGCGCTGAAGGCGCTCATCCAGTGATCGCGACCGGCTGTGCCGTTCACGCGTGGCGTACGACCATGCTCGCCCCAGGCCAGCACCATCGTGGTGTCCAGCAAACCGCGCTGATCGAGGTCTTCAATCAAGGCCGAATACGCTTGATCGAATGGAGGCAAGAAGCCGTTCTTCAGAGCCCAGAAGTTGTCGTCGTGAGTATCCCACCAGCGCAAGTCGACCGTCACCAATCGCACACCCGCTTCGACCAACCTTCGAGCGAGCAGCAGTCGTTGATTCCAGCCGGGGTTATCGCCACCGGCTCGCATGCGGGGTGTGTATTGAGCCGGGTAGCCATAGCGGTCGCGAACGGATTGAGGTTCGGAATCGAGATTGAACGCGTGCCGCACGCGAGGGCCGGTGAGGATGTCCCAAGCCTGCCGCTGATAGCTGTCAACAGCATCCATCACCCCACTGCGATCGACGTCGCGGCGAATCTGATCGAGCCCGCCCAGCAACTGCCGTCGGTTTTCAATCTGATCAACCGAGACGCCCGGTGGAGTGGCCAAGTTCGGCACTTCAAACTTCTGACCGCCTTTCGCTGCGGGATCAGCCAGAGTTTCGAACGGCTGACACTTTGGGCCCAGGTAGGCCGATCCTGTGCCCGGGATCATGCGGGGCACCATGACGTAAGCCAGCATCGCCGGGTCGAGATGCTGCAGTTGCCGGGCTACCACCGAGCCCATGCTGGGATGCACGTTCTCGCCTTCATTCACGCCCGGCCCGTAGCCCGTGAAGACGACTTGATCGCCGCGGGAATGGCTGACGTCACCGTATTCGGGCGGATGCTGCAGGCTCCGCACAATCGACCACTTATCCATGATTTTGGCGGTCTGCGGCAGCAGTTCGCAGATCTGAATGTCAGGTACCGAGGTCGGGATCGGCTTGAACTCACCGCGGATTTCCAGCGGGGCGTTCGGTTTCATATCCCAGGTTTCCAACTGGCTCGGGCCGCCGCGCATGTGGAGCACGATCACTGACGTCTTCCGCTTCTGTTGCTGAGGTTCGGGTGAGACCTGGGCTTCCGCTCTCAATAAGTGTGAGAGCATCAGTCCACCTGCCCCCAGGGTGCCGAATTGAAGCACACCACGGCGATTGGTTCGCGGTCCGCAGGGGTTTCGCAGGAGGTCCGATTCAGCCACGTTTCGATCGGTCATGGAGGCAGGCCCTTGGCAGGCGGGAATCAGTGTCGGTGGGGGCCGCACTAAGGCGGCTCAGACGAGGAAAGTCAATGCGTCTATCGACCTTAGAGCGAATCTGCCCCGCTGTGAAACTGAAGTCGTCCGAAAGTCGCTGATTGCTCCGCAGTCAGAGTTCCTCATAACCCGACTTCGGCGAGGGATGCGACACTCGTCTGGACGAAATCGTCCGCCGCAACTCCAATGAGATCCTCTCTCGGCACAGGGCGGAGCCTGCTGCGGCGAGAGTCTTGCTATGACACCACCGCAGGGAGGCGGAGAGTGAACGCTTACGCTCGAATTTTGCCGTATCTTTGGCCGTACCGTCGCGCGCTGGTGCTATCCGCGTTTTGTGCGCTGGCGATCTCATTCTTTTGGGCGGCCAATCTGTCCGCGACGCTGCCCGTTGTGGAATTGCTCTTCAAGGGCAAGAGCCTGCATACCTATGTCGACGACAAGATCACTGAGTATCAAGGTGAAGTCGACGAGCAGCAGCGCGTGGCCGATGCCGAGCGCGACGATCCTCACAAGCTGGACAGGGCGCTCCGAAAAGGACACGCCGCCGCCTATCGAGTCAGCCTGCTGACGATGGTGCGTGACCAGTTGATGCCGTGGGTGCCGCAGGACAACTTCCGCACGATGTGTCTGGTATTGTTGGGACTTGTCATTGGAACGGTGTTTAAGGGTACGTTTATATACTTGGAAGACATTCTGGTCGGTGATGCGATCAATCATGTGATCATCGACGTGCGCAAGGATTGCTTCCGGCACGCGCTGAACATGGACTACCAGTCATTGAGCGCGAATGGGTCGGCGCATTTTACATCGCGACTGGTGAATGACATTGAAGTGCTGGGCGCGGGTTTGCACGCCATGCTGATTCGTGTCGTCCGCGAACCTCTGAAAGCCGGCGGCTGCATCCTGTTCGCCTTTATGGTCAACTGGCGGCTGACTCTGCTGTCGATTCTGGTGATGCCGTGCCTGGGTTGGATGTTGCATCGCTTTGGACGCTCGCTGAAAAAGGCCTCGCACGGCACGCTGGAAAGCATCACTGCTCTTCAGAAGGCACTCACCGAGACATTTGACTCGGCGAAAGCGGTCATCGCGTTCGGTAATGGTCGCAAGCACCGCAACCAGTTTCATCACGCCAACAAGTTCTATTGGAGCAAGGCTCGCCGCGTGCTGCGGTTGTCTTCGCTGTCACGGCAACTCTCGGAATTGATAGGCGTGGCCGCGGTGCTGGCAGCAGTTTTTCCCGGTTCATATTTGCTGCTCAACCAGACGGATACGTTTCTGGGCATTCAGCTTTCTGAAGGCGTGCCCGATGAAGCTCAACTCGCGCTGCTCTATGGCTTGCTGGCAGGCACGCTGGACTCGATTCGCAAGATGTCATCTGTGAATCGCGAACTGCGTCGAGGTTCCGCAGCCTGTGAACGCGTGCTGGAGATCATCGATCAGAAGACGCAGGTGCCGGAACCTGCCGAGCCGCGTCCGATGCCTCGCTTGTCGTCCAGAGCCTGTGGAGTGCAAGAGGCTGGTGGCGAGGGTGCCGTCGAGTCAGGCGTAGTGCCGCGTAGCTTCGAGATCCGTTTCGAAGGCGTAGTGTTCCGCTATTTCTCACACACCAAAGACGGTGTCACTCGCCCGCCCGCATTGAACAATGTCGACCTCACGGTCCGTCAAGGTGAAGTCGTGGCGGTCGTTGGCGCGAATGGTTCCGGCAAGTCGACGCTCATCAACCTCATCCCGCGTTTCTTCGACCCGGATACCGGACGGGTCCTGATTGATGGCGTCAACATTCGCGAAGTCAGCAGTCGTGAACTGCGCAGCCGCATTGGCATCGTGTCACAGGAAACGCTGCTGTTCGATGACACCATCTTCAACAATATTCGCTACGGCAAGATGGACGCATCGAACGAAGAGATTGAACAAGCCGCACAGCAGGCGCACGTGATGCCGTTTGTGGCTCAACTCCCGGATGGCTTTGACACGATGATTGGCGAGAAGGGCATGAAGCTCTCCGGCGGTCAGCGGCAACGCCTGGCGCTGGCGCGCGCGATCATTCGCGATCCGGATATCCTGATCCTCGACGAAGCCACTTCGGCAATTGATGCGCAGAGCGAACAGATCATTCACAACGTGCTGAAGTCGTTCGTTAAAGATCGAACAGTGTTCATCATTTCACACGTCTTCAACGAGACGTTCCTCGATCTGGTGACGCGCATCGTGGTGATGGACAACGGCCGAGTCGTCGCGACGGGCACGCATGTTGAACTGCTGGCGTCGTGCCCAACCTATCAACGGCTCAATCAGGCCAACGGAATTACTAAGGCGGCCTGACGCCGCGAATTTGAACCGCGCTCGGTTTTCATCCTGCTGATTGATCGCTCCACTGACGTCTGGAAGCTGTTTCGAACCGCCAGCAGAAGGGCTTCGCATGTCAGAGCAACCTCAATCGCCGCCCACTCTCGCTCGCGCGATGGGGCTGGGTATGGCGATCGCCGTCGTCGTGGGCAACGTCATCGGCTCAGGCATCTTCGCCAAGCCCGGCGGAATTGCCGCAGATGCCGGAGATCTGCGCGTCATCATGACCGCTTGGGTGGTTGGTGGCGTGCTGTCGCTGATGGGAGCTCTGTGCGTAGCCGAACTTGCTGCCATGTTGCCGCAAGCTGGGGGACTCTACGTCTACTTGCGAGAAGCCTACGGCAAACTGCCTGCGTTTCTGTTCGGCTGGAGCGAGTTTCTGTTCCACCGCCCCGCGTCTACCGGCGCTCTGTCGATCATGTGCGTCATCAACTTCGGCAAAGCTCTGAACTGGGGTGTGTCGCCTGTTGAGCAGGTGATGATGGCCTCAGTCGTCATCACGGCGTTGTGCGTGGTAAACGTGGTCGGCGTGTTGTGGGGCGGGTGGCTGCAGGCGGTGACCACACTCTTCAAGTGCGGCTTCATTGTGCTGATCATCGTCCTGCCGTTCCTGATGGGAGCAACCGGCCAGCATCCGATTGAATGGTCGAATCTCAGCACTTCCACAACGCCCGCGCAGCCGGATCTGGCCACGCAGTTCGCGGCTGTCCTGCTGGCGGTGAGTTGGGCTTACGACGGCTGGCATGGCATCACCCCCGTCGCTGAAGAAATCAAGGACCCGCAACGCAACGTGCCGTTGGCGTTGTTCATCGGAATCGGAATTCTGGCGTTTCTCTATATCAGTGCGAACGTCGCCTATCATCTCGTGATTCCGATGGCCGTCATGGCCGAGCCTGATAATCAGAAGCACGTTGCCACACTGACGCTCAAAGCGCTGCTGGGACCAATCGGCCAGACCATGATGGCCGTTGGTATCATGGTCAGCACCTTGGGAGCCATTAACAGTAACCTGCTCTATGGTCCGCGCGTGTCATTCGCGATGGGACGCGATCAGGTGTTCTTTCCGCAACTGGGCCGCGTGCATCCGCGCTTCCGCACGCCAGCCATGGCCATTGCTGTGCAGGCCGCGATGAGCATCGTGATGGCCGTCGCGTCGCTCTTGCTGTCGCTGTTCGTGCCGTACTTTCAGGGCAAGTCACTGTTTGACATGCTGACGGACTACATCGTGTTCTCAGCCAGCATCTTCTACGTTTCAGCCGTGCTGGCTGTGATCGTGCTGCGAAAGACGCAGCCGCAATTGCAAAGGCCATACCGCACTCTGGGCTATCCCGTGGTGCCGGCTCTGTACGGCATCTTCTATGCGTGGTTCCTGTTCCAGATCTTCCGGGCCAAACCTGGAGAAGCCGTGATCGGCCTGGGACTCATCGCGATCGGTTGGCCCGCGTATCTCTGGTGGAGTCGCGTTACTCCAATTCGTCAGCCTGGCCCGTGAGTCGGATTGCCGACGAGTAGTCTTCAGCGCGGTGACGCTCTTCGCTTTCTAGAGTCGTGAGAAGAGCCGCTACGGCATCGCGTTCCTGGATGTCTCGAACAGAGTTTTGGCCTGACCGCCAATCAGGCGGATGCCAGCCATCGCCGCGAAGACCACCAGGGCCAGCATAAAGAGGTACTCGACACACGTCGGACCGCTTTCGTCTTTGAGAAAGTTTTGCACGGATTGGATGAACTCGCGCATGCTCAGACGACCGGTTGATGAGGAGTCTGTTGCCGGATGGCAACGTTGCAAATAGCCCACGATTTGTTGCACTCACGCGACGAAAACCAGGTGTTGCGTGATTCTGTCGGTGCAGGGCAGGGGAATGCAGTCGTCGTGCCAATCAGGTGAACGCAACGCCCTGGTGCCCGCAAATCCGTATTGACCGGTTTGGCTCAATGTTGAGAATACGCGTCCAATCGACTCCGAGGGTGCGCGATGAACTGCGGGTTCTCGGAGAATGTCACGATTAATAGAGCGAATGACGTCATGAGGGGCCAATCTCAGTCCCGCGTTGATTCGCAGGCCGGCTTTGCAAAGGAGTGCACACGCCGTGAAGAAACTCATTCTGTCTCTCGCCGCGTTCGCAGCCGTTGGCGCGTATGTGGTTAACGCTCAAGGGCAAGCTCCCGCCACCGCCACAGCGGACAAGACTGCCAACCTGCCAGTGAAGATCGGCCTGGTCGACATGGCCCGCGTCTTCAAGGAATACGGCAAGTTCACGTCCCTGCGTGAAGAGCTGCAGGCCGAAATGGTCTCGATGCAGGATGAAGCCAAATCCATCAAGGCACAGGTCAACAAGTCGGCTGAGCAGATGAAGCAGCTCAATGCCGACAGCCCCGAATATCGCGCGATCGAAGAGAAGATTGCGAAGCAGACCTCTGAGTTCGAAGCCCGCATGCGTTTGAAGCAGCGAGATCTCGCCCGCCGCGAAGCGGAAATTTTCGAGACCGTTTACACGGAAGCTTCCGACGTCGTGAAGCAGTACGCCGAGTACTACAAGTTCACGATCGTCATGCGTTTCAACAGTGAGTCGATCGACTCGGACAATCCGCAGAAGCTCGCCAACGGCTTGAACAAGCTGGTGATCTATCATCGTCCGCAGGATGACATCACCGATCCGGTCATCGAGTATCTGAACCGCAAGCAAGACAAGAAGAAGACACCGTCCGCGACCACCACGCCGGGTCCCGAACGCATTGGAAATGGAAACACGGGTTCGGGCGCGACTCGTACGAAGTAATTGAGCCGGTGGTCTCAATTTCCACGTCTCACGTTTGAAGACAGACCGGTGCAGAAGGCTGCTCCGGTCTGTTTGCATGGATGCAGCATGGCTCAACGCAACCAACGCACGATCCGCCGTGAAGTGACTTCTCAGGGTATTGGCTTCGTCACCGGAGCGGATCTGCATCTGCGATTTCGTCCTGCTCCGCCGAATCACGGCATCGTCTTTCAACGCATTGACCTGCCTGGTCAACCGCTGATACCCGCGCGGCTGGAGAACCTGATTCCCCGCTCGCGCCGCACCGGCATCGCTGCGAATGGTGCCAGTGTGGAACTCGTCGAGCATGTGCTGGCCGCATTGGCGGGACTGCAGATCGACAACTGCCTGGTGCAGGTTGATGGACCGGAAATGCCCGGTTTTGATGGTTCCTGCCGTCCCGTCGTGCAGTGCCTGCTGGACGGCGACATTGAAGAGCAACCTGCTTTGCGTCCGGTATTCACTGTCGGCGAGGCCCAGCAACTCTCTGCCGATGATGGCAGCCTGATCAAAGCTCAGCCCAGCACGCAGCCCGGACTGACGATCTCTTATCTGCTGGACTACGGACCGCGCTCGCCGATCTGGCCGCAGAGCTATACGGTCAACGTCACCCCCGAAACATTCATTCTGGAGATCGCGTTCGCTCGCACGTTTGTGCTGGAAAGCGAAGTCGCGGCCTTGCAGGCTCAAGGCATCGGCAAGCGATCAACTGCTCGCGATCTGCTGATCTTCGGTTCGCACGGAGTAGTCGACAACAAACTGCGAGCCAACGACGAATGTGCGCGACACAAGCTGCTGGATTGCATCGGCGACTTCGCGCTCTGCGGCTGCGACATCGATGGCTACTTCCACGCCTGGCGCACCGGCCATCGACAGAATCACGAAATCATCAGGAAAGTCCGCGACTCGGCGCTCCTGTCAGCGGATGGCAAAGCCGCGTGAACCATTCCAGCTCACGTCGCCCAACGCCTAACCCATCAGCGTTATACGTAGTTCAACATCACAGATCCTAAGGACGCCGATATGCAGACCCGCATCTCTCCGCTGGCTCACGTTGATCCTCGAGCTCAGATCGCGGCTAACGTGGAAATCGGTCCGTTTTGCGTGATCGGTCCGGATGTCACGATCGGCGAAGGCACGGTTCTCGAAAGCCACTGCGTTCTCAACGGGCGCGTTGAGATCGGCTCGCAGAATCGCATCGGTCCGCAGTGCTATCTGGGTTCAGACACACAGGGACCGGTGAGTTCTCAGACGCAGGCGACAACGCGTCTTGGTGATCGCAATGTGCTGTTTCCGCGAGTCACCATTTGCGGGCGGACGACGATCGGTGATGGGAATCAGTTCTTCGACAACACGACCATCGGACGGGCTCCTCAAGATGCCGGCTACAAAGGTGGCCCGACGGGCGTGCTGGTTGGTAACGACAATGTGTTTCGCGAGAACGTCACCATCCATCGCGGCGCCGAGAAAGAAGACGGTTGGACCCGTGTCGGACATCGCAACTACCTGATGGAAAACTCGCATGTGGCCCACAATTGCTGGGTGCATGACAACATCATGATGGCCAACAACGTCGCCCTGGCTGGGCACGTTCACGTTCATGATCGAGCCATCATTGGCGGCAATGCCGCAGTGCATCAGTTTGCATCCGTCGGCACGCTCGCATTTGTGGCTGGTATCGCGCGAGTCACAGTCGATGCTCCTCCTTACATGATGTTCACGGGCATGGAAGACGTCACGATCGCAACGATCAACCTGATCGGGTTGCGTCGCAGTGGCGTGAGCGAAAGCACCATCAAGTTGTTGCGGAAGGCCCACCGCTTGCTGTTCCGCGAATTCAAGAAGCTCGCCGCTATTCGTGAGTCATTCAGCACCGAGCTGGACGGCATTATCCCGCTGGAACTGGCAACGTTATTGAACTCCATCGAGTATCAGCAGAAGGGCTCCAGCGGCCGCGGCCGCGAGCAGATTCGTGGCACACCAGCATTCCACTACACACCTACTGAAGAGCTACGGCACGCAGCATGAGCAAACTCAAAGTTATGGTTGTCGGCGCGGGAGCACTCGGCCGTCATCACGCACGTATTCTTTCCACCCTGCCCGGTGTAGAACTCGTTGCTGTCGCAGATCCGCGTGAATCGATCGGTCGCGGTGTTGCGGAAGCTCACGGTTCGCAATGGATTCCAGACTTTCAGGCGGCGATCGACACGGTCGATGCGGCCAGCATCGTTGTGCCGACATCGCTGCATCTGCCCGTTGCGCGCGAGTTCCTGCAGCGCGGCATTCCAGTGCTCGTCGAGAAGCCGTTAGCTGGAAACGTGACCGACGCCGAGCAACTCGTCGCGTTGGCTGATGCTCAAAACACGATTCTGCAGGTCGGCCACGTTGAACGATTCAATCCCGCGATGAAAGCCGCGCGGCGCGTTTACGGTCAGCCACGCTACATCCGAGCGGAACGCGTCAGTCCGTTCCCGTTTCGTTCGACGGATATCAGCGTGGTGCACGACGTCATGATTCATGACATCGACCTGGTGCTCGATCTGGTGAAGTCTCCAGTCACGCGCGTCGAATCGTTTGGCATCGGCATGATGGGCGCGGGCGCCGACATTGCCACTGCGCGGCTTTACTTTGAGAGCGGTTGCATCGCTGACCTCACCGCCAGCCGGCTGAATCCGACGTCGAGTCGCATGATGCATGTCTGGTCGCCGATCGGCTGCGTCGCGATCGACTTCCAGGCGCGCACCGTTACGAACTACTCACCGAGTGAAGCCTTGCTCTTCGGACCTAGTCCTGTCGAACAGGCTTCGCGGCCAGGTGCGGACGTCGAACGTCTTAAGCAGGATGTGTTCGGCAAGTTCCTGCATGTCAAACAACTGGATGTCGTCCAGGAAGACGCGCTGACAGCGGAACTCTCTGAGTTCACCCACTGCGTCCAAGATGGTTCACAACCCAGTTGCGCTGGCCATGCGGCGTTGGCAGCCCTGAAGGTTGCCGATCAGGTCCTGCAGTCCATTAATGCGCATCAGTGGGCGCCTCAACCGGTTCATCGAGCCGCTTGAAAGCAGCTTTTCCGAGGACACGCAAAGTGGAACTACTTCACGCGACTGGCGGGTTCGAGCATTGGCAGATGCAACTGGACTTTGTCGTGCATGGTGTAGAGCCGAAAACCGCGCCCGTCGGGCACAAAGATCCCGCTCGATTTATTGGTCTCGATCGGGAACAGCGGATTACGGGCGTACTTCTTCCAGTGAATCAGATCGTCTGACACGGCGATGTTCGTGCCCCACAAGCTGCTGCCTTGTTTGGAGCCGTGATAGAGGGCGTAGTATTTGCCGCCGTGCTTGATGATCTGGTTCATGGCGATCAGGTTGAGTTCATGCTCAGCGGGACCGGGGACCAGCACCGGTTCGTCCTGAACATTGCGCCAAACCTTCCGATCTTTGGATGTTGCCAGCCAGACGCCCGCGTCGCGTCGCTCGTAGAACAGATACCAAGTTCCCTCTTCAAACCAGATGGACGGGGTACCATACGGGCCAGGCTCAATCGGCTTGTCATTCTTCAAACGCACGTCGAGTTGTCCGATGCGTTTCCACGTGATGCCGTCGCGTGATTCCAATTGCTGAGCCTGGTCGTCGCGTCCTTCCGCGAACATGACGAACAGTTCGCCATGTTTGATAACGGTGATGTCTTCGATCCAATGCTCAGCGTAAATCGGATTCTTGGGATAACGTTGCCATTGAATGCCATCGGACGACGTGGCGTAGCCCAGCGACTTCACTCCTTCGCGAGTTCCGTCGTAGCCCGTGTACCAGAGACGATACAGCGGCTTGTCGTTCGGCTTAGTCGGAGGTTCGTAGAGGATCCAGCCACGTTCACGGATCTTCACATCCCAGTGACCCGGACCAGCGGCCGTGAAGATCGGGTTGCCCGTATAAGGCTTGAACTCAACCAGCTCGCGTGGAAACTCGTCCGCGTTGGAAGATGCCGCTAGAAGGGAGAAGAGAACGGCAAACAGAATCCCTGATCGCAATCGTTGCATGGTGCATTCCTGGCTGTGCGGCAGTCACATTTATCGCGCCGCGTCACAAGAGCTGGCAGTTCCATTCGGGCCTAAGTTCGCTTGCTCTATCGCGAACCGCAGCCCATTGTCAGAGACTATCGCAGGTTGGTGTTCTCCACACTCCATGCCGATCGCAGGATGCTCAACGATGACCTCTCATATTCGTATCCCGTCTGTCGTACTCGCAGATTTTTGTGCGACCCTCTTTGAAGCCGCCGGGGTCACTCGCGAGGAAGCCGCGCTCGTTTCGACGAGTCTTGTCGATTCCAATCTCTGCGGCCACGAATCGCACGGCGTGATGCGCATGGTCGAGTATCTGGCCGCGCTCAGGGATGGCGAACTGAAGGCGGGTGTGTCGCTCGAAGTCTTGAATCAAACCGGTTCAGTCCTGGTATGCGATGGGCAATTCGGTTTCGGTCAGGTGCAAATGCGGCGGCTGGTCGAACGCCTGGCGCCGATGGCCCGCGACCAAGGGGTGGCTTGCGGCACCCTGAAACACAGCGGGCACGTTGGTCGTCTGGGCGAATGGGTGGAACGCATCGCCGAGCAGCAACTCGCCAGCGTGATGTCAGTGAATGACAACGGCGTGCTGATGTGCGTGGCGCCGCCCGCTGGTACTCAAGCGCGGTTGAGCACGAACCCGATCGCGGTCGGAGTCCCGACGACCACTGCTCCACTTGTGCTGGATATCTCCACCAGCATGGTGGCAAACGGCAAGGTGAGAGTTGCTCAAGTCGCTGGGCAAACGTGTCCGGAAGGCTGGTTGCTGGATTCCGCAGGCCAACCGACGACCGACCCCAACACGCGCTTCGCCGATCCCCCAGGCACCATTCGACCGATGGGTGGCTATAAGGGTTTCGGCCTTGGTCTGCTATTTGACGTGCTGGTCGGCGGCTTGAGCGGCGGCTTCTGTCCGCCCGCTCCGGCCGGCGAAGTGGAGTGCAACAACGTGCTCCTGATCATCTTCGATCCACGCCGGTTTCAGGGTTTCGAGCACTTTGTCGCTCAATCTCAGGAGTTGTGCGACTTCGTACGCGAGACACCGCCTCGGGACCCGCAGTCGGCAATCCGTCTACCGAACGATCGTGCGAGAACCCTGCGCAGCCAGCGACTCGTCGAGGGTATTCCTCTCGATTCCGGAACGTGGGCGGCTTTGCGGGAACGGGCTCGGCGCCTATCCGTCACGCCACCCGAAGTCGACAGCATCGAGGGCGAATCTCGCTCGTAGCACAATCATTGCCCGTCGTCTCTTCGCATCGATCGTGGCCTGCTTCACTGTCGCCGATCGTTCGTGGAATCGCGCTGGAAGAACTAACCTACACTCCCCGTTGGTTTCCCTTCTCTCGTCCATCCTTTGAGAACCCGCTATGCGTATGGCTTGGAGACGTGGCGTCGTTGCGCTGCTGGTGTGCCTGTTGAGTGTCATTGTTTCGCAGCCGGCGCTGGCTCAGAAATGTCTGGCTCCGGACTTCAAGGTTGAGCTGCTCTACAGCGTGCCGGAGGTCGAGCATCCCTCCGTTGTGACGTGCGATGACGATGGCAACCTGTTCGTCGGCGAAGATCCGATGGACATGCGCGGGCCGACTTCCAAGGAGTTCGACCGCGTCCTGTTCATTCAGTTTGGCCCGGACGGCAAGCCGATCAAGAAGACCGTTTTCTGCGACAAGCTAGCGGCAGTGTTCGGACTGATCTGGCACGATGGCGCGTTGTACGTCATGCACGCGCCGCACTACTCGGTCTTCCGAGATACCGATGGCGACGGCGTGGCCGACGAACGTAAGGATCTGGCAACCGGCTTTGGCCCGCCCGCAGGCGTGTATGGCTTTAATGATCACATCGTGACGGGTACTCGGCTGGGGCTGGATGGTCGCGTGTATGTGAGTGTCGGGGATAAGGGTGTGCCGAAGGCGGTGGGCTCGGATGGTTCGGCGATCACGCTCGAAGGCGGCGGCGTCATCCGCATGAAGCTGGATGGTTCGGAGCTGGAGATCGTTTCGTCCGGCACGCGCAATCATCTCGACGTCGCGATGGACTCGCTGGATAACATTTTTAGTTACGACAATACCGACGATGGCCTGGGCTGGTGGACTCGCTTCACTCACCACGTGCCGACCGGTTACTACGGCTATCCCTACGATTATCACCCGCACCCCGAACGTCACCTGCCGCGTATCACCGAGCATGGTGGAGGCTCGCCCGTTGGTGCCGCGTGCTATCGCGAAGCGGCGTGGCCTGCGACCTATGTCGACAGCCCATTCTTCTGCGAATGGGGTAAGCAGAAGGTGCAACGCTTCAAGCTCAAGAAAAAGGGCGCCAGCTTCGAAGCCGAGCTAGAAGATTTTTTGGTACCAGATGGCAGTGGTGAGCCCTTCCGTCCGCTCGACCTGACCTTCAGTCCGGACGGCAAGCATATGTATCTGGCCGACTGGAACTACAACGGCTGGGTGAACCCGGCCGTGAAGGGGCGGCTGTATCGCATCACCTACACCGGCAGTGAACCGGCGGTGAAAGATGAGCCTGCCCGCGCACCGAAGGACGCGAGTGTTGATCAACTCATCGCATCGCTGGGGCACCCATCGCATGCAGAACGAATGCGAGCCCAGTTCGCTCTGACAAAGAAACCAGCGGCTGATGTACTGCCCAAGCTTTCCGCTCTGACGGGTTCGAAAGACGCCGCGCCGTCGGCCAAGGTCCATGCGATCTGGTCGTTGTACGCCGTGGCGATGTCTGGAGCGAATCCGGAAGAACAACGGCAGCGCCTCTTTGGTCCTGCACTCGCTTGGGAAGCGGCCTTCAGCGACGCTGATCCATCCGTGCGAGCTCAAGCGGCCCGAGCGATCGGCCTGCATCGCGATGAGCATGCCAAGCTGGCCGAACTCTTGTTGCAAGATCCCGACGGGACGGTCCGCCTACAGGCCGCGGTTGCTCTGGGAAGACATGGCGATCCCCTGCCCGCCGCGAAGTGGAAGAGCACTGATGCGGGCCAGGCGGGAGTGATTCTGCCGCGAGAATCGGACACGCAACTCGTGGACTTGAAGTCTGGCTGTTCGAGTTGTTCGGTAGATCTGGCCAAAGCACTCCGCGATCCCGATGACTACGTACGGCATGTCGTCATTCAAGCTCTGCGTGTTGTCAACAACTGGAGCGAGATTGGCGAAGCTCTGAAATCTGATAACCCGCGCGTGCGCACGGGCGCCATCATCGCGCTGACGGGTGTCTATGACGAGAACGCGATTCAAGCGCTGCAGGATGTCGCCTTGAATGGTCCGGCGACGGAAGACCGTGTGCGAGCCATCGAAGGCCTGACCGAGGTTCATCGGCGAGCGGCTCCGTACGTCAAAGGTTGGTGGGGAACACAGCCCGCGCGCGGCAAGCCTGCTCGACCGAAGACTCAGGATTGGTCCGGAACATCCAAGGTGGCGGCAGCGTTGCGAGCGGTCTTGGAAGGCAACGGACCGCATCAAGCGAAGTTGGCTGTGATCAAGGCTTGGCGAATTGTCGATGATCCCGCAGCACTCATGATGCTCCGCAACATGGCGCACTCGCACTACAAGAGCGACGGCCCGATTGAAGCGATCATCACTCTGGCAGCATTGAAAGACAAAGAATCCGTGTCGCTGTTTGCGAAGATCGCGAGTGACGAAAAGTGCTGGGAAGAGCTGCGTCGCGAAGCCGTTAAGGGCATCACGGCGATTGGTTCGCCGGAAGCGGTGAAGCAATTGGTTGATCTGATTTCTGCTGACAAGACCTCACCGGAACTGGTCGGCCTGACACTCGAAGCGCTGGGCAAGATCAAGAACGCAGACTCTGCTTCTGTTGTCGAGAAGCGTTTGACGGATGGCAACGCCGCTGTGCGTATCAAGGCCGCCGAAGCGTTCGGAGCGATTCGTGGCGCGGATGGCGCGGCTCAGATTGCCGAGTTGCTGAAGGATTCTGATATTGGCGTGAAGAAGGCGGCGCTGGGGGTGTTGGCCAAGAACTCTGGTGAAGCACCGAAGCCCGGCCGTCGCAACAAGGGGGAGAACAACGACCAGCAGGCGAGGCGTGCTGCATACGTGCCCGCCGTGATCGCTGCAGCAAACGATCCTGCGGTGAAGTTCGAAGCTCAGATGGCACTCGCTCAGATCATCGATCGGCGGGCTTTGGCTCTGTATCTCGATGGTCTTACAAGTCCCAATCAGGATCTGCGTAATGCGAGCCTCAACGCGCTGGTCACGCTGCGCAGTTCGATCAGCGACGACATCTTGAAACTGCACGAGTTGAATGAACTGCCCGCGAAGGCTCGCGGCCCGCTGCAGCAGGTGTTCTCGGCACCGGCACCGGTCCTGAAGTGGCAAGTCCTGGGATCGTTCCCGAAGGAACCCAAGGACAAGCTGCCTGAGCTGGATCGCGCGGCGGCTCCGGACCTCAACCAGTTGCATCATGTCGGTGAACGAGCCTTGAAGTGGAAGTCGGTGGAGCTGACCGATAAGGACGGTCGACTTGATCCAGGTCGGCACGTCGATGGTTCGCGCGATGGCGTGTGGGTGTTCGCCTACACCGCCATTGAAGCCGAGACCGCCGGCCCGCGCAGCTTTGTGGTGGGCAGTGATGATCAGCTCATCGTGCATGTGAACGGCAAGAAAGTTTACGAGTTCATGGCCAATCGCGGTTGGGACAAAGCTCAGGGGCAGTTCAGCGCCGAACTGCAGGCCGGCACCAATCACATCTGGATCCAATGCGGTAACGACGGTGGCCCCTGGGATTGTTCGCTCGCCATGAGTTCCCGCGATCCCAAGTTCGCATTCCTGTTTGAGAACGCCACTCCGATGCTGGATATTTCAGCGTTCCGCGATTTCGCGATGAAGAACGCGGGTGACGCCCTCAACGGCCAAAAGATCTTTGAGAACCCCAAAGGCGTCGGCTGTGTGAAATGTCATGCGGTGAGTGGCGTCGGCGGCAAAGTCGGCCCCGATCTGGTGGGCATCGGAGCCCGCTATCCGAAGGATGAATTGATCCGTTCCATCCTCGAACCCAGCGCCCGCATCGCCAACGGCTTCGATACCGCGATCATCGAAACCAAAGATGGTCGAGTCATCACCGGAGTCCTGAAGCTCGACAGCCCCGAAGCCGTTGAACTGATGACCAACGAAGGCAAGACCATCCGCATTCCCGCCGACGAGATCGAAGACAAAGCCCGCAGCCCGGTCTCCACCATGCCCAACGGCATCAAAGACGGCCTCACCCTGCAGGATTTCGCTGATATCGTCGCCTACCTGGAAAGCCTGAAGCAGGCAGCGAAGTGAGGCTGCGATTATGGCAGGGAGCGCCCATTTCTTGCTGTGGCATGCCCCCACTGCAGCCGAAACTCCTTGCTCTGTATTGAGCCGTTGCATATAAGTAGAAAAGAGGTCGTGAGCGACTGCCGGGGTCCCATACTAAGGGACTTGCCGGTGTCCACTCACGAGAGTCAATAGTTGTGCCCCGTTACGAATGGGGCCTTACCTTGATCCCGTTCGCTCTAGAACTTCGAACGGGGGACTTCGGGACTATCGACACAATCCTCTTCGTTGAATTGAATGCCGCCGACGCTTAGCCGCGTTGGCGGCTTTCTTTTTAACTCCTTGATGCAGGCGCCTCTTTGGGCGGTGTTAACAGCGATCCAATAGGGTCTCCAGCAAGTGGTCCCTCTATTCTTAAAGAGTTTCCCGGTAACTTCGCGCCGATTTCCATCGCTCGACTAACAAACGCAGTCCACCATTCGCCGGGCACCTTTGCGGGGTGGTTTTGATGCAACTCCCAGCAAACAAGAATGGGGTTGATCAGAAGGACATGCGCAATTTTCCTGCTCCCTGACGACTTAACCGCGATGAATCCCAGTTGCTCAAGTGACTGAATGCGTTCCGCCCACGTGCGCACTGCACGACCGCCTGAGTATCCCGAGCTATATGCGGCGGCTTCTTCGTCGTTGATGGAAACAATGCCCTCGTCAAAACAACGCACCCATAAGTCTAGGTAGACAACACTTGGGTCACCCTTCTTCGACAACAGCTTTATCAAGTGCATAACCAGAGGCAGAAGTCGAGGGATGCTCGCAAATCCGTCATTGGTTCTTCTATCCCAAATCTTCGCCGCCGACCCCGGCCAAAGCGTATCTCTGAGTTCTCTTCGCCGCTCTGTTGCTGTCGCCATTGCCAGCCTCTCCTCTCGACCTGAACCTTAACGAGCTTCGGCACTCTGACAATGGCGAAATGGTCTTGGTTCGCGTTTTTGATGAGATCAGGTCTGGCGGCACTGGCGATCATCGCGAGTGGGAATGTAGGCTAGTCTGATCAGTAATCCAAGCATTTTTTGTCTGATCGATGAGGCCTTGGTGTGATGACTGCCTTTTTCTTCGCGGTTTCGACGCGTTTTTTGTACTTGAATGTGCTTTCATTCAACTTTTCGTTGTCTGTTTGTGCGAATAATCGCCTATTTTTATAGTTTTTTCCAGTATTTATTTGCTTTTCCGTGCTCCCGGTGATCCCGTAATCGCTAGTTAGCGCAGCTTCTGTGATCCAGTGATCCATGTTTGTGGCTTTGACTTTTTATTTTGAGCTGAGAATCGCGGCGTCTGCAGGCTGCAGAATGATTCGAGCCTAGGTATTCAGAGGTGGCACGGATCCAGACGTAAATTGATCGTTCTGAATTCGTGCTAAGAGGACCTCAACAGCCCTATGCCGTGGCTTGGAGCGAAGTGGGGAGTCGAAGAGTTGGGCATGCTTGCCCGTGGTCGGGCTTGCAGTAACTGCCTGCCGGGAGAGCTGATGGGCCAGCTCGTGGGGAAGCCTGTTTGAGCTGCGATCTGTACGGCGTGGCGCAGTCACGAGAGTCAGTTCGGCTGTGCCCGCTGGGCATTCCGATAGCCCGAATATGCGTGACTAGTACCGCCGCGTGTTGAGCGGCACTGGACTCTTCGACCATCAGCGGTAGTGTTGCCTCATGAGCCCTCTTCGATATTCCATCAACCTCACGTTGTACGGGGCTGTGATCCTCGGGCAATTCCTGCAGATGAAGAATTGCATCGTCAGGCGGTTGAGAACCTCAACCGGGCGGATGCTCTGCTGTTTGGGCGGGTGACTTATGAAATGATGGAGTCAGCGTTTCGGTCGGCGGCGTGGGAAGCACCGCTCGATTGGAAGCACTCCTTCGGCCGGACGATCGATGCGGCCAGGAAGTACGTCGTGTCGAGCACCTTGAACCAGGTCGAGTGGAACGCGGAACTCGTGCGCGGGGATCTGGCGAAGACCGTTCAACAGCTCAAGCAGGAGCCGGGTAAGGGAGTGTTCCAGAGAGGCGTGAAGCTCCCGCTGGCGTTGGCGGAACTGGGATTGATCGGCGAGTACGAGCTCATCGTGCAGCCCACGCTTGCGGGTCACGGCCCCACGTTGTTCGCGGGGCTCTCGAAGCCTGTGGAGTTGAAGCTTGTGGATCGGCTGCAGTTCAGGTCAGGGGCAGTAGCTTTGCGGTATGAGCCGAGACGGTAGGCAGTCGCTGCAGCGGGACGGGTAGAGCGACAAGAGATCGCGACCGCAGCCGGTGTCGGACGGACACAATCCTGCCCGCCCTACAAAAAGGTTACACCGCAAGCCAGATGACCTCCCGGTCGCCGGGCTTGTTTCTTTTTCAATTCTGAGTTCTGACCGGATTTCGGCTCAGGTTTCGGTCTAGACACGTTTTTGAAGCGTCCCGAAACTGCCGCTGGACTTGGGAGAGTCCGGGGAACTTGCGCGCCCGATGGGCGAACGAGTTCTTCTCAACGAACGCGGCTGAGCCGTTGTTCGCATCAGAGCGCGGTCTAACCGACCGCCACGCCGAGACTAGCAAGGGATGGCACAATGTCTTGGAAATCAACTCCATGGCTATTGTTGGCGGGCCTGTCGCTGACAGGCTGTTATTCGATGCACCCGTACGGCATGCATCCGGGCATGTATAGCCCGGGCGTGCCGGCTCAACGCGTGCCGCTGCCGCCACGCCAGACGATCATCATGCCGAGCCAACCGTCGACGGCTCCGATCATCACGACGCCGACGATGGTCCCCAATTCGACGTTCGCGCCTGGCAACACGTCGATTCAGGCGCCGGCACCCCGACAGAACCCCACGACGCTCGGGCCATCGTCTGCCGACAAGGCCGTGCCTGAACCACGTGACCCCAGTGCTGAAACCACTCCGGAAGGCAGCGCTCCTGACCGCACGTCAGACGCCCGTAAGGAAATGGGTTTCGTCGCCCCAATTCGCACTCAGCATCAGTTCGGCCTGCAGGACTTCGGCCGCTCAATGCCTGAGACCACTCGCAGCCGCTCAACGCCCACGCTGACTCGAGCAGGTGCCGTGAGTCTGCAGCCGATCGATCAGGTCGGTTACGACAATACGAGTTCGCATCATCCCGAGTTCGCCTGGATTCAAGGCCGATTGCAGTATGACGCAGCTCGCCAGTCGTGGCACCTGATGTACGACGACAACCCCGGCCGCGACCAGTGGGGCGGCGAGGTCCAGTTGATCGGCAACCTGCCGTTCCGGCCCAGCGATCACAACAAGCTGTTCCGCGTCTACGGCCAGGCTCATCCGAAGCTGACGGACCGCCTCAACAAGCCGCAGTACGAAGTGACTGACGTCGAGCCCCTCGCCAGCATCGAACGCTGATATTTCTCGCTCTCTACGCGAGAGAAGATGGCCGCAGGCCTGATAATGGGATGGTCTTCGCTTCGGCCGTAGGGTGGGGCAACCGCAGGGCGACCCACCACGAGGGTCATGGGGCTATTGCAGAGATTGGCCGATGGCTGACCGGTGGGTTCGTCCCTCAACCCACCCTACAGCAAGCACCACAGCCTCAGAGCTGACAGCAAGGACCGAACTCATGGGCCTACTCGACTTCTTCAGCAAGCCCGAATCCGAGGCTGCGCCAATGCCCGGCCCGCGAATCAGCCGCACCGAGCGTCTGCTGGAATGTATTGACCTCGTCAAAGACTACCCCGGCAAGCGGGCTGTCGACGGCGTGGACTTTCACGTCATGCCCGGCGAGATCGTTGGACTGCTGGGGCCCAACGGTGCAGGCAAGACGACCTCGTTCCGCATGGCTTGCGGCATGATCTCGCCCACTGAGGGTGAGGTGCTGCTCAACGGCACCAACGTCACGACGTGGCCGATGTATAAGCGAGCCCAGCAAGGCATGGGCTACCTGCCGCAGGACCACAGCATCTTCACCAAGCTCAGCGTGGAGCAGAACATTCACGCGGTGCTCGAATACCTGCCACTGAAACGCGGCGAACGCAACGACAAGGTCGACTTCCTGCTCAAGCAGTTCGGCCTGGTTGAGAAACGCAAGCAGATTTCTTCCACCATGTCCGGCGGTGAGAAGCGTCGCCTGGAAATCGCCCGGTGTCTGGCAACGGACCCGGTGCTGATCCTCCTGGACGAACCGTTCACGGGTATTGACCCCGTCACGATTCACAGCATTCAGGACATTATCGGCGAGCTGCGCGACCGCGGTATCTCCATCCTGCTGACCGACCACCGCGAACGCGAAACGCTGACCATCACGGATCGCAACTACATCATCTTCAAAGGTAAGGTGCTGGTGAACGGTGACGCCGCCACGGTGCTCAACGACCCCGAAGCTCAACGCTGCTACTTCGGCGACCGCTTCGACAAGGAGTCGATCATCAACTCCCGCCAATCCTTCGCCCAGGACGCCGCCTGACCCGAACCGCCGCCACTGGCGACGTGTCCCCCGGGTAGATCGAAACACCTGCGTTTCTTGCCTTCAGAGGAGCCTAACCTCAGCGCCGTCCTGACAATCCGCACCACATCCGTGCTCTGCGAGTTCCAGCGACCGGCGGTTGCCCGAAGTCTTCATGACCGACCTTGCCCCCTCTGAGGCACCACCATACCATCCGCCCGAATTCACCGGGCACGTAAGTCGCCCTGCGAAATTCATCGCGCCAGTGTAGCTCAATTGGCAGAGCACCGGTTTTGTAAACCGGGGGTTGCGGGTTCAACTCCCGCCGCTGGCCCTCTTCTGAATCGGCATCGGAAACCCCTTGAAGTGCAGCCTTTTCGCTGTGTTTCAAGGGGTTCTCTGCTTTCGGTGTTCCCGTTGGTTCGCGTCGTCGTGCCTTGGTTGAGAGTGCACCAGAGTGCATAGAAATGGGTCGAACGGCGGGCTTTTCCGGTAAGCAGAACGGTAAGACATTTTTGCCGTCGTGCTTCTGTGGGCCACATGTTCCCGTTGCTCGCAGTGTCTGCCGTTCGATGTCTGGTCGCTGTGGCTGAAACGGAATCTGCGGCATGTTGTCCACCACCGCCGAGAGGTCATGCAGACCGGCATGGGTGTAACGCCCCAACGTGAGTTCGACGGTTGAATGGCGTGCCAGTCGTTGCATCACTTTGGGAGACGCGTCAGAGCGTTCAAGGTCTGCAAGCAGGTCATCGAGCAGCGCTATCCGCCGTCCGACTGGAACATCTATGTCTTCCAGTTTTCTGACGGAGACAACTGGGGCGAAGACAACACCGAGTGCATGAAGATCCTGATGGACGACATTCTTCCGCACTGCAACCTGTATGCGTACGGGCAGGTGGAAAGTCCCTACGGTTCAGGCGACTTCATCCGCGAACTGCGTCGTCTGGGCGACAACAAGTTCGAGAACCTCGTGCTCTCCGAAATCCCCAGCAAAGACGCGATCTACGACTCGATCAAGAAGTTCCTCGGCAAAGGCAAGTAATACGGATTCCAGAAATTAAGTGCGCGTAACGGATACAGCCGTGGCGAGTAATGTAGTTGACGGAACCGCACGGCGCGTCAGGGAGGGCGAGGCTCCTGCCGAGCCGCACCAGCCACTTGAAGCGGCTCGGCAGGAGCCTCGCCCTCCCGAACTGCGTTTCAGCTTCGCATGGCTTTTTCGGGGAAGTGCCTAAGGCACCCCGTTGGCGAGAAGGCTCCATTCATTGGTCTTCGCGCGGCCCTGCGATGACTCGCAATGGCGCCAGATCATGCCGGAGTTGAATGAGCTTGGTGCAGGATTTGCGATCTCACGAAGTATGCCAATCCGATGGCGGAGCACTTCGCCAGCAACCAGGAAGGAGTGTCTGCAATGACTCGCCAAGCCATGAACTCGACGTCGAAGAAGACCCCAGGCACATCAAAACCACGATCGGCTAAGAACAAGAAGCTGACGCCGATTGACCGATCAGAGGCTATTGATCGAGAGGATCCAGACCGCGGGGCTCCCATTGAGCACTACCGCGGCGAGCCGGATCGAGGCCTGCGGACTGGTCATCCAGGATCTCTGGAAGAAGAAACTCTGGACGCGGATGCGCCTTACAACAGGACCTACGGACGACTTCCGAGGTTACCCGCGAAATAGCTGTATCATACGCTTCGCAGAAAATAACCGCGCGAAGCTGAAACGCAGTTCGGGAGGGCGAGGCTCCTGCCGAGCCGCTTCAAGTGGCTGGTGCGGCTCGGCAGGAGCCTCGCCCTCCCAGACGCGCCGTGCGGTTCCGTCAACTACATTACTCGCCACGGCTGTATCCGTTACGCGCACTTAATTTCTGGAATCCGTATCACAGCTGCGTTGCGGCTTCCGCTGCTTGTGAATCGACAGGCTTGACCCGCTTTACCGCGTCGGCGCGGAC
The DNA here is from genome assembly GCA_021732995.1 of Planctomycetaceae bacterium. Lineage (GTDB taxonomy): Bacteria > Planctomycetota > Planctomycetia > Planctomycetales > Planctomycetaceae > AM-0621. The sequence goes on from JAKFWA010000022.1 coordinate 65,637, forward strand.
GTCCGCGTGCTCCCGTTTGGATAATACTTTGCCAGTGCCTGGCTCCTCGGTAATCGCCCACGGCCAGGAAAAGTCCACAGGCTTGGGATAATCATCCCACGGACTAGGCTTGCGAAAGTTCCTGCCGAACGGATGCCTGAACTCCTGCGACTTCTGAGAGGCCAGCAGCCGGGCTGCGTGCTGCTCCAGCGGAGTTGGCTGCGCGCGATCCGATGTCGCCTTCTCCGGAACCTTGTTGTCCGGGGCTGGAGGTTCGTCGCGCTGCTGCTCGGGCTTCGCAGGTGATGTGATACCGTCCATGAGATCCAGCAAGGCGCCGGGAGTATCAATCAGCACTTTACCGAGATGCCACCAGAAACCATCCGTTGGCACCAGGTCCAGAGGACTGAGCGGCATGTCGCCTGCTCCTTCAGGATCCTGTTTCCCGGAGAGCCGTCCCTTCTTGAGCTTCGCCTCGATGTCCAGGCCGAAGACATCGTCCAGCGCCCGCACGAATGAACGCACGCGATCAGTAATCGGGTGAGCGAAATCCCTGGCCCCGTCGTGGATCTCTTGCAGAGTCAATGATTCTGCCAGCGCCGCTGAGTATAAGTCCGACCTCGACTGCAGCGACACCAATGCCAGCTCATCATGATCTTGTATCACCGCTGACGGGCGATCGAGACTTCGATTGGCTAATTGCGCGAACACGCCATTTGTATTATTCGGGAATACTTGCGTCGTACCGACATCCAGCGCCAGCAGTACTCCGGTCTTGCCTGCGTCCGGATTAAACTGTCCCGCCTGAATTGAAGCGTTGATCGGAACAGCACCGTCCGGCCCTACCGCCATGAAGCGAACGGCTTCGCCGAGATTAAGCCCGCCCACACTCGACAATGCGACCTGGTAAGACCCCATCTGGATTCCAGTCAGCACGACCAGCTCACCAAAGCCATCTCCGGAGTAATATGCGTTTCGCGTTTCGTTCACAACGCCTGTGTTCGCAGTGAATCCTACCGACCTGCCACTGGGATCTGTCAGCAGGAAATCCACCGGGTCAAGCAGCAGCACGAAGTAAGTTTGCTCCAGCCTCTGATCGGGCCCCACGCCGAACTTGCGCTTCAGCTGCGCCAGCACGGCATCGGCAGCAGCATCCAGTGACACGCCGGCCAATGTCGTTTGAAAAGCCTCGTTAATGGTGTCATTGACGGTCCCATCTTTTGGTGACACCACCTGCACGTCCAGCGCTTCGAACTGCACATCCAGGGAATACGGAACCGCTGCCGCACCTGACATGAACTGATCGCGCAATTCAATGAAGTAACGCTGGCCCGCCATCACGTCGAACTCAATGAGCGAGTCGCCGGAAGCGATCTGTGTCAGCGCGTCGATACCACGCTGGCTGACCACATTATCATCTGCCTGCAGAATTCGAACTGATCCCGTGCCATTGCTTCCGGATGGTACAGTCACCCGTGATGTCACACGGCCGTTCTCTGTCGCCACAAAGGTGAAGAAATCCACATCACGTGCAGAATCAAACTGTCCCTGCGCCTGGACCGAAGTCATCGTTTGAGAGGGGTAGATTGATTCCGCGTCCAGCGGCACGCCGGGTGTCTCAAACGCCGCGTCGGCAAATGTAACTGTGATCTCATACTCGCCGATCGAGTCTTCCAGGCCGCGAGCTTCCAGAAAGAACACTTCGCCATCGCGATGAGCGTCAAACGTCAGTTCGGAATCCACGCTTCCCGGCAGATCATCATCGTTGCGCCCGATCGGTAGAGGCGTGTTGCCACCATTGTTATAGACCGCTCCGTACGCGGCCAGCACTGGATCCAGCGTTGAATCCTGCCTGTGTCGCAGCGTTACCGTGAAACGGCCGGCCTTCGGAGCCGTCACTTGAAACATGTCCCGGTCGTTCGAAAAGTCGATCGAACTTACTTGAGTGACTGTCGATCCAAAGCCGCCGACAGGAAGTTCGACGGCTCCCGCAAAAGTCGACGGCACAGCGTCAATCGTGGCGCTGGCGCCCAGGAAATAGCTGCCGACAGAACCACTCATGCCACTGACGCGTACGAAGTATTCGGTATTAGCCTGAATATTGGCGAACAGGCTTACCTGATCGGGAATCAAAGGATCGCTGTCAGCCAGGGCGACGAGCACCAGATTATCAACAGCTCCGCCGTTTGTATTACCCGTGAATACCGCCAGACCGGGGTTTAATCCGGCATCGAAAGCGGCCAGTCGGATATTCAGTGTCCCCGTGAAAGAAGACACCGGCAACCGAAACACGTCGATATCCGCATTGCTGTCAGTTGGGCGTGCGACAATCGAGCCACCCTGAAAGAAGGATGACTCATCGGTGAATATCAACGGCATTGCCTGAGAGAACGTGTCACTCACATCACTCTGATCGGCCGGCTGGGTAATCACCAGTCGATAGGCTCCAGTGCTGGAACCGAATCCTCCCGCAATGATCTGGTATGTCTGATTCTGGCGGACATCAATGCTGATTCGGCTATTGGTGCCAAAACCGCCGTCGTCGTTGACGGCGATCTGGACGCCATCGATCGTCCTGACTCGCAGCAGCGGATCCAGCAGGAAGTCTTCGTCCGCGTTCTGTTCGATGACGATGCTTCCATTGAACGTCGCAGTGAACGTGAACACGTCGGTGTCGCTCGCCGCATCAATGCGCCCGGTGAGTTCCGTGACCTCACTCTCAAGGATATCCAGATCGCGATCAGGGTCGTCGGTCGTTGTCCCTTCAAACGGTCTGATGCGCAATTGATAACGTCCGGCGGAGCTGCCAAACCCCGAAGCCACAAGGCTTCTCGGGCTAGTCCCAGTGAGCGTCACGAGCAGCGAGCTGTTCAGCCCTTCGCCGCCGTCATCATTGCTGTCCAGTGGCGTCCCGATGTCATCAACCAGCTGAAGGAATGGATCCAGACGCCCACCATCATCGGCGTTCAGAGTGACCAGATAGCTGCCGACAAGGCCGGATGGCAGATGGAACACGTCCGTGTCCCCAGCGACATCGATCGTGCTGGAAACCTCTGCCACTCCCTGCGCGTCGAACACAAGATCACGTCCGCCGGCGTCAATCTCGTCTGTGACTGTGACTGGTGTAATTCCCAGCCTGTAACCGCCGTTGGTCAAGGCGTAACCGGATACCGTGATGGAAATCGCCTGCTGGGCGGCAATCGTGAGCGTCAGGCGACTGTTCAGACCGACGCTGTCGTCATTGAATCCAATCAGTGCGCCGGTTGCCTGATCGGTAACTCGCAAGACCGGATCGAATTGAGCATCCATGGCGTCGAGCGTGATTGACAGCGTCGTATCAACCTCAGGCTGCAGCAGGAATACGTCGGTGTCGACAGCGGTATCAATTCGCCCCGTGAACTCAGTGGCCCCCTGGTCGTCAAGCTCCAGATCAACGCCAGCGGCATCGACATCGTCAGTTGAACTGATCTGCTCCACACGCAGGCGGTATGCACCGGTTCGTGTTCCGAATCCCGCAGCGATGATAGACACATCCTGATCGGTTGGAATCGTTACGGTAAGCCGGCTGTTGATACCGTTGCCGTCATCGTTGAACGCGATCAACTCGCCGGTTGTCTGGTTGACAACTCGCAGCACCGGATCAAGCGGAGAATTATTCGCGTCCAGTGTGATCAGGAACGATGTGCCGGCAGAGACTGACTGTAGATGGAACTCGTCTGTGTCGCCCGCAGCGTCGATGGCTCCCGAAAACACGGCAATGCCTTGTTCATCAAGCGTTAGATCACGGCCATCAGGGCCTACGTCATCCGCCGAACTCAGCTCATCGAGCTCCAGTTGATAACCGCCCGTCTTCAAATCTCCGTTTCGCAGCTCGATGAAATAGTGCTCGCCCTCAACGACATCCACGAACACGGTTGCATCGCCGGACGCCGGTCCGAAGACATCACCTCCGGAGGTAAGCAGCGTCTGCCGGGAATCGTAAACGATGACCTGATTGAATAGCGCTGCCGGAGCACCCGACGGGTCAAAGTCCGACTGCTGTATTTGCAACTGCCCGGTAAACGTTGCTGTATACTGATAGAAGTCAGAATCCGTGCTCGATTCAAATTGATTATTGACCGAGGTGACGTCCTGAGTGCTGCTACTAATTACTTCGGCAGTAGCAAAGTCTTCGGCAAAGCCGTCGAGCACCGCAGTCCGCAACGACACGCGGTACCGGCCGACCGAAAAGCCATTGGCAACGGCGTCAAAGTCACCTGACAGAAACACGAAGATCGGCTGATCGCCACCGAGCACACGAATAGGCCGCAGTGCATCGTCTCCGGAAACGAACACCGGTACGGTGGGACCACCAATCGAGGCCACCGAAAGAGCCGGGGAAAACGTCTGGTCGATGCGCTCCACAATGAGTTCAGCCACCTCGCCCGGGGCCAGATTCAACAGAAAAGAATCGTCATCATTAGAGCCGATTTCTCCAGAGACGGAGTTGCCCAGGACCAGTTCCGTGATACCGGGAAGGTCGTCTGGCCGTGGCTGACTGATCGTCAGCGCGTACTCGCCGACTCCAGAACCGTTGCCCTGAACCACAATCAGGTAGTACTGACCTGCGAGTGCATCAGCCAGCTCGATATTCAGATCGAGACCAAAGTCACGGACCTGGTGTCCCGCGTACTCGAATTCGTCACCCACCAGAAAAGCAGACAGCATCCAGTCCACGGTGGACACGATATCGGTTTGGCGTGCGTCGATACTGACTGGACCAGACTGTGATACGTAAATCAGGAACTGGTCAACATCGTCCGGCGTATCAATCCGCTCGGAGAAGGTGCGGGAAGTCTGCTGACCTGTTTCAAACGTCGTCGTCTGCAGCGATCGATTTCTGAAGGCCACTCCCAGTCCGTAGGCTCCAGTTGCTTGACCATATCTTTCGCTGGATTCCGACGAATAGACGCTGGCCCGAATGTAATACGTCTTCCCTTGCTCGACTTCAAACTCCAGCTCTGAGTTGAAGTGAGGGCTGGCAGGCACTGTCGATCTGGAGATCGTGCGGTGCTCTGGTGAGTCATCGAAGATTGTCAGATAGCCCGCCATCGGATCGTCGACGCTGCGATGCGTGACAATCACCGTGCCGTTAGCGGGTGCCGTGAATTGATAAACATCCTGATCAGCGGCATAGTCGATTGATACACGCTCGAGCGCAAACCCGTCATTGAGTGGAATCGGCTGGGCCGTTGAAAACGTGTTTCCTACACTGTCAGTAATGCTCTGATCAAACTGCTCCACAATCAGAGTATATTCGCCAGTTCGATCTCCCACGGGAAACGCAGTAACAATATCAAACGGACGCACTTCGATCGTATATCGTTCGCCTTGCCGGGCATTGAATTCGACGAGGCTTCCGGTGGCTGCCAGTGGAATCCGGTCATCGTTGATCGCGATAATCTCACCGGACTGATTCCGGACAGCAACCAGGGAGTCGAGGAGATTAAATCCCGCGCGCTGATCCACAGAGACGCGGATCAGGCCATCACTCGGAGCGATAATACTGAAAAAATCGCGATCAAATCCGGACGGGACCGCACTCAATTCGGAATCGACCGTGCCGATGCCGGCAACAATCGGTAATGGCTTAGCCGTTTCGGGCGTGTCGCCAATATCCTGCTGCTGGACAACACGCAGTCGATAGTCGCCAATTGCCGTTGTGAATCCCGCCGCGATGATCGAAATCGACTGATGCGCGGCGACCGTGATGTTGAGTCGGCTGTTCAATCCATCGCCGTCGTCGTTGAATCCGAGTTGTTCCCCAGTGGTTCGATCCACCACCGTAAGCACCGGATCAAGGAACAGATCTTCGGCATCGAGAGAGATCCGCAGTGCGGAGTTAACATCAGGCTGCAGATGAAACACATCCGTTTCCGCTTCAGCCTGAATCGATCCGAGAAACTCGAACAGACCAGCGTCGTTCGGAGTTACGTCGAGACCCGCCGGGCCAACATCATCTGTCCGGGACTCAATGATCAGCTCGTAGTCGCCTTCAAATTCGATCGGGCTAACATGCAGGAACAGCGGCTGATTCGGGACCCCACGCACGGTGAGCGGTCTGCTGGAGAGAAGCTGCAGCGGGGCCACTTCAGTGCCGTCTTCCGCCAGAACGTTGGCCACCAGCCCGATGGAAGAATTGGGACTCTGGGCAATCCGGATAAATCCATCGGCGGCCACCTGCAGCCGGTATGAGTCTTCGTCACCGATGTCGGCAAGTGTGCCGGTCACGGTGACGGGCTGGTCGGGAGGCAGTTCGATCACCGGAATGGGAGGATCGGACGGCTCCTGCGAGCCACCATCGGCAGACAACACCAGACGTGACTCGAGTGCCTCAATCTTAGCGCTGAAGTGAACAGGCTGTCTGTTTTCTGTTCGAAAACGCTTGCTTGTGCGCATTTCGGACTTTCGAAGATCGAATCAAACGTCGTGCCTGTAGCTTTTAGAGCATTTGATCGGCGAAGCCAGTTGCCAGTGTGAGCAACGTCGCAGTTTTTGAACTGCCGGATCAAATGTTTCCAGCTTGGATCCCAAGGCCAAGTAGCGCCCGGGCAATCCAGGTGATGCAGGTTGCGGAACTCGTCTTGAGAGCGTGAAAAGGGTTTTCCTGCACTGGTGAGGACTGTACCTGCTGCTCTGGATGACGCAGCATCAACACGCGGGCGGCTTTACGCCAACGTCTGGATCAAAAATCTACCGCGCTGCCCCACGATGCGATGGCGCCGGGCTCAAGCAGTAGCCTCATCCTGACGGCGGCGGGAAAACCAGGAAGCGATCAGAAACGCGGCGACGACTCCGCATAGGGGCATTGCGGCCGCAATCGAACCGGTGGCCCAGAACGGGAGTGGTACCGAAAAACGAACGAAGCCGCATAAGACCTGTGTGGAAGGCGGGATCGTATCAGGATCGCGTGAATCAACCTGATGCATCGTCCAGTCTTGAAAGCCCACTTGATGCGGCGCACGTCCGATCGTCCAGTCTGTGGCAACCGCCGAAGTCGCGCACCCCATGCAGACGATCACTGCCGCCAGAACTAGCTTCCTGAGCGTTGTTGATGCGTGCATGGCCACCATGCTTTCAGATCGGGGCTCAGCTTGAACGAGAGACGAAGCATTCCCGCGATTGTGCACGGGCTGAATGTGGAGCGTCAAGAAGCGGTAGCAGCTTCAGTGGCCGGTGAAGGCAGGTGAGGGACCTGCTGCGGCGCCTTGGTTGATTCTCGCCGCAGCCTCCGGTTAACCGCCGTTGATGATCTCAAAATCAATCTGCCCAGTGACGATGTCATCACGTTGCACCGGTTCGCCGTCTTGCGGACTCACGACGTTGATCCAGACCGAATGTGTCAGTTTGTACGGACCCGCGACGGGGGTCTTGAAATACGGATGCCAATGCTGTTGACCGGGGCGTGGGTTCTCATCGAGTCCGAAGCTCAGGTAGAACGGGCCGAGTGCTTCACCCGGTTCAAGCTTCTCGTGGTAGTGCGGGATGCGTCCCAGCAGCGGGATGTTTTCGAGGGCGATCTGCTCACCCTTGGCATTGAGGACCTTCGGCACGTTGCCAAAGAAGTCAGGAGCCGTGTTGAACTTGATAGGTCTGTCGCTGGTGTTGCGAAAGAAGACGACCAGCGGCACTCGTTCGCCGCTGCGGAACTGGCGCTGAGGCTTCGTCAGTGCGATCCCATATTGCAGGCCGTGCTTCGTGTCGCCCCAGACAGGCTTGAACTTGTCGATGAACTCCGCCGCCGTCTTGCCGACGTAGTGGCCGTTCTCTTCGACTCGATCTTGCCGCGAATGAGGTCCAGGTCCGGCGGTTTGTTCAACGTTGGCCGCATCGCCACTCAACGTCCACACTGAGAGAGCCTGCTGCATGTCAGAGAACACAACGGCCAGCCGTTGGCCATCGTCGGAGAACGCGGCGTCATTGGCTTCAGTGTGCAGCTCGAAAAGTCTCGCGCCGGTTCGCGTCGACCAGACCGGCACGACATATCGGTGCTTGTCCCCATCAACACCAACTTTCTCCTGCGTGCCGAGCCGCGCGAGCCACTGGCCATCTTTCGAGAAGACCAAACCCGGACCTCCACTACTGCTGTAGCGATACGGTCCTTCGAGTTGTTGCAGCAGCTTGCCCGAAGTCGTGTCCAACAACTTCACGCCCAGGATGTCGCCCATCGCGACCTGCTTGCCATCGGGCGAGAACTGCACGCTCCAAACATGGCTGGTGTACTGGCTGGAGACATCAGGCTCGGAATGCTTTCGGCCTGAGTTGTCATTGGGAATAGAACGCAGCAACTGACCGGTGCTCGTCTCCCAGATCTTCGCTCCACCGCCGTTGGTCGTGACGAGCCGTTTCCCATCCGTCGACAGATCAATGGCCTTCAAGTCCGTTGCACCTTTGTCGATGACGGTTTGCAAGACGTTGCCAGTGGCTCCATCCCAAACAAGGACGTGCGCGTCGTAAGACAGTGTTAGGCGTCCGACCTGTGCTCGATGCCCGACGATCACCGACAGATCCGCAGTGCAATCCAGCTGGTCGATCTCACAGGTATAGATGCCGTCCTTGGGCGCGAACGGCAGTTGCTTGAGCAGCTTGCCGGTTGTCGCGTCCCAGATCCCGACATAAGCATCCGTTGCCCCGATGACTCGCCGCCGATCGCCCGACAACTTGAACGTCCTCGGATGAACCGCTCGCCCATGCTTATCCGCTTGCAGCTTGATCTCACTGATCAACTTCATGCCGACAATGTCCCACCGCCGAATCGTGAAGAAGCTCTGATTTGAAGCCGTAACCAGTTCCTTCCCACCGTTATCAAACCCGACCGCCTGCATGATCCAATGATCCGGCAAAAGCACCGCCGGCTTTCGCAACGTCCGTAGCTCAGGCGGCCCGCCTGAGTCATTCTTCTCGCTCTTCTTCTCGTTCCCAATCGGAGCTTGAGACCGAGTCGTTTGAGAACTCGCGGGTGGAAGCTGCGCTGGCGGAGCGAAGGGAGATGTCGCGGCGTGAGTAGCGATACCGGGCGCTTCGCTCTTCTTTTCCAGCACGATCTTCAGCACATCGCCTGCCGTCGGCGTTCCGAACCACACTCGATAGCCGGGCTGAGCGGCGTACATGATGACCTGAGTCCCCCGGTCGAGACTCACGGTGAACTCGCCTTTGTCATTGGTCGTCACGATCGAACCGTCGATGCGAAACACGTTCGCGCCGGCGATCGGCTGATCGTCGGCATCAACGACCGTGCCCGTCACGTCCTTCGCGTTCTCATGACGAACGATGCGAGTGCCGGGACTCGACTGCTTCAGCCACGAGTCGCCACCGAGTTTCCGTTCTTCCTGCTTGAGGACCAGTTTCACCGGCTCGGTCGGTTCCGGACGTCCGTTGCGAGGGACTTCAATCGCCGCCTCGGCGTGTCCGCGTTCTCGTTCGTTCGCATAGACGTAGGCTCGACCGGGCACCAGCCAGAACGCGAATTCGCCCTTGTCGTTCGTCGTGACGCTTTGCACGGTCGCTCCCGACTGAGGCCGGGCCAGCGAGTAGCAATAGACCGTAATGTTCGACAGCGGCTTCTCGTCAGTCGCGACCAAGGTGCCCGAGATCATCGAGCCTCGAATGAGCTGCATCTTCGATGTCGTGATTCTGCCGCCTTCGACAAACAGTCCGTCATCCGCCGCCGCCGTCCAGAACGGATCGGAGTGCTGCTTGAGCCAGACGTTGTAAATCCCCGGCGAAGGGGCCTTGAGCCGATAGCGACCTTCCGCATCCGTTACGGCATTTGCCCCGCCCCCTTTGAGCGAGTTATTGATGACGGCTCCACAAGCGATCGTCGCCCCGACAACCGGCTGATCGTTCTTGCCCAGCAACTGGCCGTGAATTTCGCCATTGGGATCGATCGCGTCCGACTCCGAAGGCGGATCGTCCGCGCCACGCACGCGTTGAATGCCTTTGCATTTTCCGTCCTTGTCGAACATCACGATCAGTGTGAGGCCGTCGCCGAGCGAGACGTGATGTTGGACCTTGTCCCCTTCACCTGTCTTTGTCGCCTTCAACTCCTGCTGCTTGATGATCTCCAAAAACTGCGGCTCGGTCATGTTGAGCGACAAGCCATGCAGCTTCGGATAGGGCCTCAGAAATTCGAGGCCGTCAGGTAGAGAGGTCGCCGCAGAATCCTTGTCGGGCTTCGGCGCTGCTTTCTGTTGCTTCCACCAGGCGAGCCACGGTTCAGGTTTGCCTTCAAACTTCTCACCGGTGAGGCGGCGGAGGTGCTGGTAGATCATGCCGCCGACATCGTTGCCGCCGTTGAGCTCACTCATCAGCAGCGGCAAGGCGTCTTTGCCTCCCATGTTGGCGACGGCGGAGACCGCGTAGCCCTGCACCTTTTTATCTCGGAGATGCGGCACCAGGCGGTTCATCGACTCGGGATGATCCAAGTTGGCGATCGACGTGAGCGCTTCGATCCGCACCTGCTCGTCGGGATCGTCGGCCAGTTGGAATAGAATGTCGGCGAATTTGGGATCGGGCTTATCTCGCAATGCGTAGGCGCATTCCTTGCGGATATCGACAGACTGGTCTTGAGACAGCCTGAGCAGTTCCGGATTGAGCAGCTGCACGGCTTTGCCGCGCAAGCTACGGACGGCTCGGTTGCGAAGCTTCTCGTTCTCGTGACGGGTCAGTTCGACAAGACGCTCAAAGGCGGGTCGAGTTTCGTCGTTGAGCTGGATCGGAATCCAGTCCATCAATGCGGCGCAGTCGCTCACAATCTCAGGACGATCCGACAGCATGCCGTTGGTGACTTCCTTCACGACGAACGGCGTTTGGAAGCGACACATTGCGAAGGCAAATTCGGGTCGGACCTTTTCATCGGCCTCCACCAGCCAGGCATCTCGCAGAGCGACGATCAGTGTTTCGGGCTTTGCCGTACTGCAAAAGCCGATGGCGGCTGCGAGCTTGGCTGCCGAGCTCCGCCTTTCGACGCGATTGTCTTTCAATGCAGCCAGGAGGATCGGAACCGCACTCTCAATTTCGCCAGCGGGATCCTCGGCAGGTACGACCTTGTTCCAATGAGCATTGTTGGACCAGCCACCCAGATTGGGCGGAGAGATCTTGCTGAACCGGCGGCAATACGCCGCATAAATCTCCAGCGGCCACTTGATGTGCTTCATGTGCGAAGCAACGTCCCCCTGACTGTCCGCTTCCAGAAAGACCGAGCAGTAATCGGCGAAGGAGCAATGGCTGAGAGCACGGCACAGCGCGTCCTCGTCGATGGGATACATTCCGGCATAGGTGCCATCGTCCGAAAATCGTTGTGTGAAGTAGTCGCGACGCAGCTTCGCTGGCAGCTTGTCAGTCGCTCCCAACTCGTCGATGACCCACGCCAATCGTTTCGATTGCGGCGACAACTTGGCCGCATCCAACGTGGCTGCGTTCAATGGCGGCTTGGGGAGTTCCGCTGCCAGCAGCGTCAGCAAATGCGGCAACGCGGCAGGTCCGAGCGAGATCAATCGCTCGCGTGCCGCCACTTCGTTGGTCGCCAGATCGTTCGCCAACGAGTTGACTCGTTCCAGAGTGACGCCCGACACAAACTCTGGACGCTGGCGCTCGCGCGGAACGACGAAGTCCGGTTTGACGGACTGCCACCACTTCTCCCATTGGTCCGGCGTGAAGACATGTTTGCGGCGAGTCAGCTTCCACAGCGCCGACGTCGCGGCGACCTGCGTGACACTCGCCTGAAAGCGTTTCTGCGCATCATCGAGACTCTGTGTCCCGTCGAGCACTGTACTCAGACTGGTCTTCAGTAACTTGATTAGCGCCGGGACGGACTCGGTCGTCCCGGCCGATCGCAGCACGAGCGTCAGGTGCGTGGCCAAAGCATCCGACGCCGCTAAACCGTTCAAGCGTTGAAGAACTCGCAGAGCGGCGCGGTCTCCCAACTCAATCAATCGGCGGATGCGTGGATCGAGCTTGTCATTGCCAGCGTATTGGTTTTCCCAAAGGCTGACATACATCGCTTGTGGCGGTGCTCCCTCTTGCTGAAAGAAGCCACCACCAGACTGCGGCGCCAGACTAGGCAACGGGGCTTTCGCAAGCTGATCGAGCAACACATCGGGATCGTCGACCTTCGAGAAATCGCCCACGACCGGCAGCGGGTTGAGTTGAATCACCGCACCAATCACCGGCGGCTTCACCTGCTCTGCGCCCTCTTCGCCGCGAATTCGTTGAATACCTCGGCAAGTGCCGTCATTGCGAAACATGACGATCAGAGTGAGTCCATCACCGAGTCCCATGTGATACGCGGTCGTGTCCCCTTCACCTGTCTTTGTCGCCTTCAACTCCTGCTGCTTGACGATCTCCAGGAACTGCGGCTCGGTCATGTTGAGCGACAAGCCATGCAGTTTTGGATACGGCGCGAGGAACTCCAGTCCCTTCGGCGGTGCGCTGGTGGCTGCCGGCTGCGGAGCTGGCTTGGTTGGATCGACAGTGGCCTTCTCAGGATCGACCGCCGCGCCTGGCTGTACTTTGCCGGCTTCCATCTTGTTCTGAGCCAACTGCCAGATGACGACGTCGCCCTGCTGCGTGGTGCAGGCCAGGTTCAGCCCGTCGGGGGAGAAGGTCAGATGGCGCAGGCCGCCTCCTTGAGCATCCTTGATGAGCGCGGCATTGGGAGACTGCAGTTTCGCAATGACCCCTGAATGAGCCACGTCCCAGAGGCCGATGTTTCCATCAGGAGCAATGCTCGCAATCGTCCGTAGATCTGCGGAAATCGCGGGGATGCTCGCAAACTTGATCCCGCCGGGTTGAGGACCACTGCGCAGTCCCCCTTCATCGGCAGGGTGTCGCGACAGCAGTTCTTCAGGGGCTTGCACAACCTTGGGCTGACTCCCTCGATGGGCCTCGATGAGCGTCACACTTCCCCAACCACTAACGGCTAGTTGCTTGCTATCTCGCGACCAAAACACCGAGCAGTCTTCGCCCGCAATCTTCGGCCACTGGGCCAGTGGCTTCCCATCGGGAATAGTCCACAGCGCGACATACCCTTGGCGATCCATCGCGGCCAGCATCTTGCCATCGGGCGAGAACGCGAGACTGCTCATGCGCGCGTGATCCGGCTCAGCGAGCAACGCGATCGGTCGCTGCGTCTCTCGATCAAAGACAGACACCGTCCCGTTAGTCCCGCACGCCGCGACCAGTTTGTCATCTGCCGAAATTGCGACCGCGTACACGCTGTATTGTGGACTCGGCTGGAAGAGTTGCAGCCGCTTTTGAGTCGTCGCATCCCAAACTTCGGCAGATCCCAGATTGGTCCCGACGACAATCAAGGGCGACTTCCGAGATGCTGCAATCGAATTCTTGAACGAATCACGATCCAGCGTCGTCGGCTTCCAACCGGATTCGCCGTGCTTCCAGACCGTGAGCTTCTGAAAACTCCCGGTTGCATAGAGTTGCTGTGAATCGTGTGACCAGGCCACCTGATCAGCCTGTTGGCCGGTCAACACTTCCGAGAAGTTCTTCGTCAATTGCGGAACGACAGGTTGCGACTCAATGGACGCATCGGACTCAACCTTGATGGTGACGTCGGTCAACTCGTCGCGTTGCAATGACACGTTCTCAAACGTGACCCAGTGCTGATACAGACGCGTGCGGTATTCGAAGCTTGCGACTCGCGAGATGGGCACGTCGAAGACGAACGTCCCACGATTGATCTGCTGCCGACGCGTCTCGTCCGTCTCGAAGTAACTTCCTCGCCCAGCCGGTTGGTGAGCCTTGCCGTCGACGTCAATCAATGTCAGGTCTAGATCGAACGTCCTGAGACTCTTGGGAGCCGACCACAAGACCTGCGTTTGGACTCGCCGCTGATCGTTCTCTTTCTTTTGCTCGGCCGTTTCAGGCAGCTCTTGCCCATTCGATTTCGAGATCCACAACGCAGGCAACCCCACGCTATCGAACTTGATGCCGCCAGCATGGGGAGATCCATCTGCAGCACCACCCTTGGCATCCAGTCGCCGCACGGGAGACTGTGGTTGCGTTGCGATACCGACCTCGATGCGCCCCGTCTTCTCACCAGGCAAGTAGGCGTAGCCACCATCCAATCGCACGAATGGTCCGTCCGCAGCCTGATCGTCGCGTCGGCGAAGTGTGCTCATGCCCGGTGAGGCAACGTCTAGGTAGCTCAGGTTGCCGTGCACGCGGATCAGGACGCGGCGCATTTTGCGTCCGCTGACGCTGGATGTGGCGTTATCGTGCGCGGGGACTTCGCCGAGCGGCGAGCCGTCCGGCTTCCACCAGTTCTTCGCGTCGGATTCCATCGCCGCAAGCCCGACGAACTCGACTCGCATGCCGTTGGCGAGTGCCGCGACGTACGACTCTGGTCGCGGAGTTGGATCCTTCGCTACCTCAGCTTCTTGGGGCTTGTCAGGCAGGGCGTTCGAGGCCCCCGATTGCAGTGACGCGAGCAGCGCAATGACCGGGGCGCACAGTGCGAACATCAGCACGCGCGGGCTGAGGCGCAACGACGGCGTGGCCGATTCACCCAGTAAGCGTGCGATGCGTTGCCGCAGATTCGACGGCTTGTCGCCCGTCGCCAACAGACTGATGGCCGAGATCGAACGCCCCAACCGCGACGCCCGGCTGAGCTCCGCGACGCGCAGCAAGGACTTCGCATAGTCCAGCGGCATCGCACCGCACGCGATCACCAGATCGTCGCAGCAATGTTCACGCTCTTCGCGAACTCGATGCGAAACCCACCAGACGGCGGGATGAAAGAACAGCAGCGACTCAATCACGCGCTGCAGCAGATTGACGAGATGGTCATATCGCCGCAGATGTGCGAGCTCGTGAGCCAGTACCGATTCAATCTGCTCAGGCGACAACCCGCTGGCGATCGAGACCGGCAACAAGATCATCGGCTTGAGCACACCCACAACGGTCGGCACGGTGACGCGTTCACAATAGGCCAACAACGGCTGCAGCTTCAGTCCCAGCGCATTGCTTTGACGCTGCAGCGCACTGAGTAGTGAACCATCCGTTACGGGAATCGCCCGGCGACATAACCGCCGTCCACCCCACAGGCCGACGGCCAGCCGCAACAACATCAAACCCACACCGCTGGCGTAAGCAGTGGTCAGTTGCGGAGCGAATCGCTGCCACCAACTGCGCTGATCAAACGGCATCGAGGTGACCGGCTCTGGAATGACATCAGGGACGTTCGGAGAGGATTCGACCTCGATCGGCATTGGCAGGTCCGGGGCGTCGGGACCTGAGAGCGATTGGGTGACGAGCGGAGTTGGCTCCAGCGGCTCTGCAATGACATCCACGACCGCAGGGATCTCTACGGGCGACGCGGGTTCTGCGAGCCAAGCCAGCGTCGCAACCGGGCAGGCCGCCATCAGCAGCAACGCCGACAGCGACAGCCAGTAACGCACAGCCACATTCTTCGTCGCTTTCAGTACGACAGCCAGCAGTGCGGCCAGCAAAACGCCTTGCCACAGAAAGTGCCCCAAAGCCAGCACCAACGACGAGCACCAGTCATATCGAAGCCAGGCAGCCATATCGAATCTCCTGGATCAGTCAGCTTGTCAGAACGCAATCTCACTTGCGTTCGCGAGTCTTACGATTGATCAACGAACGGATCTGTTTCAGTTCGTCGTCGTCGATCTCCGATGTCTCCAGCAGATGCTGCATGACGGCAGTTGTTGATCCGCCAAAGACACGGTCAACCACATCCTGCAGCAAGTTGCGGCTCGCCTTCTGCTCGCGATAGATGGCTTCGTAGACATAGCTACGACCGTCCTTCTCACGCTTCAGATAGCCCTTGTCGGCCATGATGGACATCATGGTCATCACCGTCGTGTAGGCCAGATCCCGGACGTTCGCGAGCGCGTCGCGAACTTGACGCACGCTGGCCGGTTCGATCTGCCAGAGAACCTTGAGAATCTCAAGTTCCAATTCCGTCGGATGTTTTGAAGGCGGGCGAGCCATAGTTCTCCTCTTCAGCCAAGCAGCGACTTATCGCAGGGATCAGCCGGTTGCCCCATCATGTACTAATTCATTAGCAGAAGCGTAGCGGCTCAGGCGGAGCTGGCAATACTAAATATTTAGTAGATCCAGTTCTGGCTCTTCGTCCGGTTCAATGAGCTTGCCTCACGCCCCGCTACTCAAACCGTTCTCGCGACCAATCGGGCAGTGGGAACCTCTCTCCTGGCAGCCAGTCGCTGGCCTTCTCTTCGATGAAGTGAAACTCCCGATCCTCACAGGGCCATTCCGTTGCGATCGCTCGCTTCGCTGCGTCTTCATCAGTCGCTTGAACGCATACGAAGAGCACATCTCCGTCTTCGTCGTAGCCGGGGCACCACCAGCCGAGAATCGCTTCATGGGGTGGAAACGCGAGCGGCCTGAAATCGTCGGATTCTTCAGTCCAACTGCACCAGAAACGCCTCGATGCGCTCATGGAGTCAGCCCTCACATTAGGAACTGCATCAGCACGTTGCTCGACTGGTGGATCACAGTAGCAATTGACTGGCGAGCGGCCACCGCAGATCGGTCAGCGTGTTCGACCTTTTGGGGGCCTCTGGCGGTCTTTGGACTTGCCCACGTTTTGCGGGCGCTCGATTTAGGATTAAACGGCCCTGGCGAACTGGGCTGGTGACAGGTAGCCCAACGCGGAGTGCCGACGGACTCGGTTGTAGAAGACTTCAATGTACTCGAAGAGGCTGTGGCGAGCTTCAGCGCGAGTCACTTAACTTTCCACATGGATCAAGAAACGGGGAGCAGGTCACCGTGAGTAGGCGAGGAGACCAGACGATGACGACTCGACGACGGAAGCGGCATACGCCGGAACAGACTGTGCGGAAATTGCGTGACGCTTAGAGAGTATCAACCCAACTTGGCATCTGCGTGAAGACGTCGGTAATGGCGGTGTCTCCGGCGCCGAGGACCAGTGTGTCGGCGGGGTCGTTCTCAAGGACATCTGCACCACCGCTGCCGCCGTTTAGTGAATCCACGCCGTCACTGCCGGCCACAGTTGAATCGTTGCGGTTGCCCCCGCTCAGCGTATCGGACTGAGAGCCCCCGAGCAGCGTATCGTTGCCACGGCCCCCGATGAGGACGACCGGTATTGCGACGAGAGTAGCGTCGAGTTTATTCGCGCTGATGCCACCAATCAGCACAATACGTTCCACGGTGGTTGGTGTATCAGAGCCCGTGGCGGACGATGTAAGTGTCACACCGTTGATGGTGAAGTTGGTGTCAGCCTGCTCGAAGGCGTAGTCCGTGCCGGCACTACCTTCCAGGACATCGTTACCACCGCCGCCAGAGAGCACGTCATTCCCGTCGCCACCGACAATGCCATCAGCCTTTGAACCGCCCAGCAGCGTGTCGTTACCGATGCTGCCAGCCAGAAATACAGGCACGGTTGCCTGACGCGCATCGAAGAAATTGTTCGCCGAGCCACCGCTGATCTGAATGCGTTCAACAGCCGCAACAGCGTCCGCACCCAGATTCACCGACGTAATCGTGATACCTACTATTGTCACATCAGTATCGAATACCTCATTGATACGGTCGAAGTCCGCGCCACCATCAATTGTGTCATTCCCCAGGTCGCCTTGCAGAGTATCCGCGCCAGCACCGCCATTGAGGGAGTCGGCTCCAGCAGCACCCAGCAGCCAATCCGCCCCGCCGCCACCGATCACGACATCGTCGCCCTGCTCGCCGTACAAAGTATCGTTCGCGGTGTTACCAAGCAGCGTATCGCTGCCTTCACCGCCAAGTAGCAACCCCGCTTCAGTCTGGCCGCTCAGAAAGTCGTTGCCCGCGCCGCCAGCCAATATATCCAAGCCCGCACCACCGACGACAACGTCATCACCATTTTCTCCAAGGATCGAATCGTTGCCATTCTGACCGTTGAGATTGTCGTTGCCTCCGCCCCCGAGAACGGTGTCGTTGCCTCCACCGGCGAGGACCATGTCATTGCCGGCGCTCCCGTTGATCGAGAAATCATCGCCCCACAACATATCGTTGCCGCCGCCGCCGCGCAGCGTATCATTGCCTCCGGAACCGATAAGCGTCACTCGACTGCCGAAGCCAGACGCGTCCAGCAGATTATCACCTGGTCCGCCTGTGATCTGAGCTCGCTCTGTCGAGCTAATGGAGTCGGAGTCGCGACCCGTCATCGCTGAAACGGTGAGTACGAAGTCTGCGTCGCCAGCCTCAAGCAGTAGATCGTTGCCACTGCCCCCGTCGAGGAGATCGTTGCCACCGCCGCCCCGGAGCGTGTCGTCGCCCTCCGCGCCGACCATTGTGTCCATGCCGCCACCTCCGTAGAGGTAGTCCTGGTCGGAATCACCCAGGAGCAGGTCCGCACCATTGCCGCCGACCAGAGTATCGCGGCCGGCACCTCCCAGCAGCGAACTCGCACCTGACCAGTTGGCAACACTCGTGACGAAATCATCACCGGCGCCTAAGTCTCCAACAATCTGAGTGAGTGCAGGAAAAACTGATGCATTGATCGCCGTCAGATCAAACTTGTCGTCGGCGTCGCTGCCAATTAATGCAATGCGTTTGACCTGTGCGGCCGGTAGATTGCCCAACGACGTAACATCGGCCCCGTGATTTCGTACCAGAACATTGCCGCTCTGAATGCCGACGGTGACGTTGCTCGCGGAATTACTGGTGATTGTCAATGTGCCGTTTGTCGCCGAGAACGACGCCACAACCGGATCGGAGTCGGAAAGGCGACGAAAGATGGCCACGAGTGCATTGGTTCGAGCAGGTGCCGTTACATCGTGATTGAGCGTTCCACCATCAGACCACCGCACGAACTGATAAGTCTGACTGTTGATCGTTTGAGTCGCCGTGGTCGCGATGGAGCGAACAACCCCCACAACGCTGGAAAATGACTGGCCCTGAGTAAATGGCTGGTCATCAAGCGTGAGGACGACTCCTGGGACATTCGCATCCAGAGACTGCGAAACCAGCATGGGCATAATATCACGCGTCGTCGAAGCTGTCGCGCCGGACGAATCGGTTGCCGTGAGCGTAATTCGATAGAATACGTTCGTCGCAGTCTCACCGGTGGTCGGTATCGTCACCTCACCTGACGAAATGCCCGAGGTCTCAGGGAAGAAGGGATGCGAATGGGTGTCGTGGTGAAAGTCGATCCGCCAACTCAGCATTGTTGCTGGTAGCTGACCTTCATCAGGATCAGTCGCTGAACCGGAGAACGTCAGCAGATCGCCCGCCCGGTACCGTGATCCAGAGGCTGGCGTCAGAATCACCGGAACAGGTACTCGATTACTGGTGACTGTTAAGGTTGCCGAATTACTGACATCGGAACCTCCGTCGTTCGTGACGACGCAACGAAACAGTGCACCGTCGTCAGTCGCCTGCACATCAGCAAGAAGCAAGATGCTGGAGTTGGCGTTCGGAATGTCGATCTCGTTTCGCTGCCATTGATATGATAATGGTTCGGCGCCGGTCGCCGTGACGGTGAATTCGGCTGACCCGCCAATGAACGTCGCAGCATCCTCCGGGTCCTGCGTAACTGAGGGCGCGGTCGATACAGCGCTGATACGAGTGACAATACCCGTTGAGCCGAAGTCATACTGCAATACGAGGAGATCTCCTGCTGGCGTCACCTTCAGATCGACAACCGCTTTGTTCACGCTTGTCGCAAACGCAGAGACTGAGTTAGTCGAAAGATCCAGCCGACGAATCCAGCGATTGCCGTAGTCTGCGAAGAAATAATCGCCCACGAATTCTGCTGGAAACGTTGCTGTTTGCGGGCTGTAGAATACTCCGCCGGTAATCGCCGTGCCGCTTATATTCGGGTCAGGTCCACCGTGAGGATAAGCGAAGATCGGAGCACGGAAGTTAGGATTCGTCGTCGGCCCTTCAGTGGATGGCCACCCGTAGTTACTCCCTCTGATACCGTCATTGATCTCTTCCCAGCGACTTTGCCCAACATCGTTAATCATCATTCGCGACGTACCAGGATTGAACGCAAAGGTGAATGGATTGCGCAGCCCATAGGCCCAGATCGCTCGGTTGTCTCCGGTTGCAGTCGCGTAGAATGGATTATCCTCAGGGATGGTACCATCCGAGTTGATCCTGAGAATTTTACCTAGCAAATTTGAAAGCGATTGAGCATTCGCCCCGACCGCGTTGTCACCGGTAGCAATGTAGAGCTTTCCATCAACGCCGAAGTGAATAGCCCCGCCGTTATGATTTCCGGCATTGAGCGTGTTGAGTTCCAATATGACCTGTTCGCTTCCGGGTACCATCAAGTCGCCATTGGCGGTGAGACGACTGACGCGATTGTGTTTCTCCGCTCCATTCACGGTATAGTAGACGTACAGGAACTGATTCGTCGCGAAATCTGGATCAAAGGCGATACCCAGCAGGCCACGTTCAAAGAATGAATCCACGTCGAACGTTGCGAAGGGCGTCGCCAGGAGTTGTCCGTCCTTGATCACGCGAAGCGTACCCGTTTGTTCGGTCACAAAGATGCGTCCATCCGGAGCGATCTCCATGGCGGTGGGCTGATTCAGGCCCGAAACAAAAGGGTTCTCAGCGAATCCCGTTGGCAGCGTCGTCAGCAAGCAACGCACTTCGAATCGTTCGATCACCGCACCGATTCGTGCAGTCCCACCGCGGCGAGATCTCGTGAAGGAGTGTCGCATTCGTGAATCCCTTCAGGGGCCTGTCGGTTTGTCTGCTTGTCGATAACCAGCCCGTACTCGTGGAGCTTCAGCGTACGCACGAGCGCGGGTCGTCGCTTGGAGAAAACACGTCCAGCGTGAGGAGAAGCCTTGGAATACGCGAAGCCGCACACGCTCGCCTGCGGCCGTTGATGTCGCCCAAGTTCCGAGCGGCCGGTTACAACCTGCAAGCAGACGATCAACGATCGCTGATCTATTTTACTGGCCTCATTAAGGCACATGAATGTCGGCAGGCGCTACCAGCTCAACGAGCCCGCGATTTCGCGGCGATGGCGTTCAGACTTTCAGACGCAAGTCAAACTGGCCTGCTTTAGATTTATATAGCGGGTGCAATGAAGATTTCAGCAGCCCCGACGTGGGCGAGTAGACAAGGCGACAAAAGTAGCGGCGTGCGCCGGAGCAAGTTTCAAAGACGGACCATAGGGATCGTACAGAATCCATTCGGCTACGCAGACTCAGATACCACGCATGGATGATCTGCGCAAGCATGCGTTTGGATCGCGGAGCGATCAGCGACCATCAGCCGTTCAAGCCTTGCAAGGCACCCGTACTGTCGCCGAGTTGGGATTGTTTGACGTCCATGCGATCCAGCAGTGAGAGCCACAGGTTGCTGATGGGCGTCTCTTTGGCGTACTTGATGTGGCGGCCCATCTTGAGTGTGCCGCAGCCGCCACCGGCCAGGAGGACAGGCAGGTCGTCGTGGTTGTGAGCGTTGCCGTCTGAGTTTCCGCTGCCGTACGCGATCATGCAGTGATCCAGCAGCGTGCCGTCGGCTTCGGGGATCGAATCCAGCTTGGTCAGAAGGTAGGCCAGTTGCTTCACATGGAAGGTATTGATGTCGCGGATCTTTTCCTTCTTCTTGGCGTCGTTGCCGTGGTGCGACAAGTCGTGATGTCCTTCGGGCACGTTGATGAACGGGTAAGGCTTGTTGCTGCCTTCAGTGGCCAACACGAACGTGCAAACACGAGTCACGTCCGCCTGGAAGCCCAGCACCATCAAGTCGCTCAGCAGTTGCAGGTGCTCTTCGTAGCTCGCCGGGACCCCGGTTGGAGCCGGTCGATCGGGAGTCTTCACTGGCGGCAGCTTTGCCGCGCGCTCCATGCGTTGTTCAATGTCCCGGATCGATGAAAAATATTCGTCGAGCTTGCGGCTGTCGGCCTTACCGATCTTGCCGTTGAGGTCCTTCGCATCGTCACGTACGAAGTCGAGTATACTCCTGCGTTGAGCGTCCCGCTTCGCGGTTTCGGCAGTGCTGCTGGACGAGAAGAGTCGTTCAAAGACCAGCTTGGGATTCA
Source organism: Planctomycetaceae bacterium (assembly GCA_021732995.1). Lineage (GTDB taxonomy): Bacteria > Planctomycetota > Planctomycetia > Planctomycetales > Planctomycetaceae > AM-0621. Next base: position 87,658 of record JAKFWA010000022.1, read on the forward strand.
CCAGCTTCGGCAGCGGTTGCGTGGCTGACTTCCAAGACATCGTGGCCGAATACACACAGCTATAGCCCGAGTCACAGTTGCCGGCCATCGCCAGGTCTTCGCCACCGATTTCCAGTGACGCCAGACGCGTGCGATCACCGACGCGCGACGCTGCTACCTGGTCGACGGACACGCCGTTGCGGATATCAGTACCATCGGTCTTACGCGGATGAGCACCCGTCAGGAACGAGGCCAACGCTCGAGCATGGTCACCGCCGCCGTCACCGTGAGCTCGAGCACCGTCCGCCGTCAGACCCGTCAACACGCTGAACTTCTTCTGCAGCGGAGCCAGCGGTTGCAGGATGTGCTTGAGGTCGAAGTTCTCGCCTTCTTTATCGGGCGTCCAGTCCGCCATGTTCTTGCCGTTCGGGACGTACAGCAACGCCATGCGATTCGGCACCGCCCGCTCAGGGTTACCTGTCTCAGTCCACGCCATCAGCGGACCCATCGCTTCCAGCCACGGCAAGGCCAGCGACGTACCAAGACCACGGAGCACAGTGCGACGAGACAGTTGCTGCGAGAACATGGAGGGGCCTCTTCGGGAAGGCGGGAGTCGGCAGGAATGTATTGTCGTCACGACCCGCAGAGTTTGCGAGACCGCTTGACGCTTCGAGGGCGAGAAACGCTAACAGCTCTGTCGGCCAGAACCCAAGTTACTTCGAGCCGAACCGCTGAAAAGGTCAAAAACGCTTCTGGGACTATGCCCGATGTTCTGACGCTGATTGCAGCCATGTGCGGCGACCGAAGGTCTCCAGCGCCGCGGCGCTCTTTCATTCGGGAGACCTACGGTCGGGGCCAGTGGCTCGGTCGGAGACCGGCCACAATGGAGACTGCCAAGCCCACTACCACTTGCTTACCACATCCAGGCTGTGAACAATCGCGGGCAATCTTGAGGCAGATTCACGCAAACTACAATCCGAGTATGGCTGCCATGGGCACATCAACAACGCTCAGGAAGCTCGTTTTGACGGCGATGCTCTGCATTGGATACGTGACGTCGACGCACTCACAAGAATCTGTCATTGAAGAACGCGGCCCGAGCTGGTTCATTGATCTCGGATTGCATCGCCGCGTCGGTTTTGATGAATCCATCGTGTTTATTGGGGAAAAGGTCGGCCCTGGAACGTCAACCACCACCATCTCCTACGGCTACGGTTTCGTTCGAGTACAGTGCTCGGCGCTGACCTTGATTTCAATTCCGGGTGGAATCCTGATCCTCGGCGGCCTCGCTATTTATGTGATCGTTTCCCGCAGCCGCGCAGAGCGGACGACTCGTTGAGGGCGTCGTGCAAAAGTCGCTGATTGCTCCCCACTCAAAACGACATCAAGATGTGCGAATTCAAGCCTGATGTTCGGCTCTACTGTGGGGACGTTGCTGGCTTCAGGAACTCACGCAATAAGGTCGTCGCGTACGTGCCGGGGGGCAGAGCGAACTGGAACTGCAAGCCACCCTCGACGGACGTGACGTTCAACTCCTCGGGCCAGAACAACAACGGGCGGCGAGTTCCGGACGTCAACTTCGAGAAGCGTTCGAACGCTGCTGGAGTCAGGTCGAACGCAGTCAGCACCGCCACTTCGACGGACGCCGGATCACCTTGAGGCTGCAGCATCTTGGGACCGTACATCGGACCGGTGATCCAGGTTTCACGCTGATCGCAGCGGTGCTGTTCGACAGTGGCGTCCTCAGCAACGAAACATCCGCCAGAGGCAGCGACCTGCAGGACATCTCCGCAGAAGACCTGCTGAACCTGCCCGGCCACAATGCGACGCCTTACCCATTCGTTGAACAACCGGGACTGCACGGCCGACAGCGTGAATCGCAACGCATCCGGTTTCAGCCGCCGCGCCAATTCACCGCGCAGCAGCTTGAAGCCGTCATCATCGGATTGATTGGTCGTGCCGAAACGCTGTTCACCGAAGTAGTTTGGAACGCCGGTCTGTGCGAGTTCCTGAGCAGTGGCTAGAGCCAAATCCAGCGAATCAGGCGGGACGTCGCGGAGAACAATCTGAAACCGATTGCCGCGCAGGTGCCCGGTACGCAGCTTGTTCTTGTGTTGCTTCGCGCTGAGCACCGTAATGCGGTCTGTGTTCAGCACAGCGGGATCAGGGCAGTAGCGCGCCGGGAGTGATACGTACTGTCGAGTAATCGCCAGCTTGTCCTTGCGGCCGGCAAACCCGATATCGCCCGATGCGATGTTGAGCACTCGCGTCAGATGCTTCACGAGCTCCGGAGTCGTCAGCCCGCGCTTCTCGATGAACAGATAGAGATGCTCGCCCTCGCCGCACGCTTCGTACAGCGGCAGTTCCTCAACGACGAAGTCTTCAGGGACATCCTTCAAGCTGCCATTGAACCCCGGTGACCGGGTCAGATACGGCAACGGAGCATTCAAATCGTCGGACGTATTCAACGGCGATAGCTCATAAACATTTGGAGGATCTCGGATGAAGGTCTCAGTAATGAGATGAGTTAAGCCAGCACCTTCAGGCAGGGCTCGCCTTCGTTGAGCGTGGCTCGTTCGGGGCGGCCTTTGTAGCGGTAGACGAGGCCCATGTGGTCGAGGCCCATCAGATACAGCAACGTGGCGTGGATGTCATGCACGTGCATGCGGTCTTCGACAGCGTGCAGGCCGACTTCGTCAGTACCGCCGATGACCTGACCGCCCTTCGTACCACCGCCCGCCAGCCACATTGTGAAGCCGGTAGCGTTGTGATCGCGACCATCACCCTTTTCACTCATCGGAGTGCGACCAAATTCGCCGCCCCAGACCACCAGCGTTGAATCCAGCAGGCCACGACGCTTCAGGTCTCTCAAGAGGCCCGCCACGGGTTTGTCGCTCTGAGCACACATCTCGGTGTGGTTCTTTTCAATATTGGCATGCGCGTCCCACTTGCTGCCCGTGCCGTGATAAAGCTGCACGAAGCGCACGCCACGTTCAACCAGTCGGCGAGCCAGCAGGCAGTTGCGACCGAAAGTTTCAGTCTTCTTCTCGTCAATGCCGTAGAGCGACTGAGTCTCCTGCGTCTCTTGCGATAGATCGACGGCCTCGGGAGCGGTGGCCTGCATGTGGAAGGCCAGCTCGTAGCTGGCGATCCGTGCTTCCAACTCTGTCTGTTGAGGGCGGCTGAGCGCGTGCCGCTGATTCAGTTCATTCAAGAAGGCCAGCTTGCGCTCCTGCCGATCGGCCGAAACTCCTTGAGGCATTCCCAAGTTCGCGATGGGCTCAGCACCTGATTGGAGACGCGTGCCTTGATAGACGGCAGGCATGAAGCCTGGTCCCCAATTGCGAGGGCCATTGACGGGGTCCGAATTGCTATCCGGAATGACGACGAAGGCAGGCAGATTCTGGTTTTCAGTGCCGAGTCCGTAGCTGACCCAGGCTCCGAGCGACGGTCTGCCCGCAACGAACACTCCGGTATTCATCTGACAGACGCCGCCCGAGTGATTGATGCCGTTTGTCCAGCAGCCGCGTAGCAGGCAGAGATCGTCAGCACATTCAGCGGTGTGAGGCAGCCAGTCGGAAACCCACATGCCGGACTCGCCGTACTGAGCCCATTTCCGCTTCGGTGCGAGCAGCGGAGCATTGTATTCGCCCATCGGCGTGATCACGGGCTTGAAGCTCGAAGGCAGTGGCTGACCTGCTAATCGCGTTAGATCCGGCTTCGGATCGAACGTATCCAGATGTGAAGGTCCACCTTCCATGAACAGGAAGATAATGGACTTCGCTCGCGGGAAGAGGTGCCCTCGCGGGGGCGTTGCTTCTGTCTCTGCCCCATGTGCCGCGGCCCATAAATCGCCGCGACCCGAGTCGTTCAGCAGCGAGGCCAACGCCAGTGCCCCGAAGCCGCCACCGGCTTTCAGCAGCATGTCACGTCGAGTCAGCGAGCTTTCGAAATGAGGTGTGTTGTGCAGCTGAGCGAGCTTGGAAGAGGGCATTTCGGACTCTCGTGAAGGAAAAAGGCGACCTGATGCTAGCTCGTCGCCGCACGAGTTGGGAGCGGATTTGGCGGGAAAGTTGAACGACGCGGCGGTTACCGCAGTCCACAAAAAAACTCAGCCGGGCTGAAGGATGCCCGGCTGAGTTTGTCTGATGTCAGCTGATATGAATAACTCAATCAATCTGCAATAAGTCCACTGATGCAACTCGTTGGTCAGGATGAGCGAAGCCTCACGTCCTTGTAAGACGTCGCCCCTACGTCAAATCCCCTGGCTATTCCCGACCCAGCTACGTTACGAGAGTTGCTTCTTGCGACCAACCAGTGTGCGAATTCGTTCGGCCAGCAGAGCCGAGTCGAATGGCTTACGGAAGGTTTCATTGAAGATCGTACGATCGAAGCCGACGGCGTTGTCGTCGTCGCTCAGCAGACCGATGAGGATGGTCTCACCGTATTCTGGATTGCGACGCAGATTCGCGGCGATGAGCAGAGCTTCCTGGCGGCCCATTGCGAAGTCGATGACTACGCAATCGGGATGCAACGATTCCGCCTGAATGCCGGCTTCAAAGCCACTCTGAGCGCATTCGATCTTGAAATCATCAATGCCCATCATCTCATTGAGAGATGAGCGGATCGCAGACTCAGCACCAACCAGCAGAATCTTGCCCATGGCTTCGTCTTCGAGTTCTCCAAGGGGCATACCATGCTCCTTGAGGAACCGAATCAGGTGCTCACGTGGAATCCGCCGATCTTGCGATCCGGGGATGCGGTAACCACGCAAACGACCAGAGTCGAACCATTTGCTGACTGTGCGGGGTGCTACTTTGCAGATCTTTGCTACCTGTCCAGTAGTGAAGATCGTCTTCATCGCGGGCTCCAATTTTACTTGCTAAGCGAGTTAGTGGGCGGAACCACAAACTGCTCCCCCCTACGATGGCTGGCTCTCCTAGCCGCTGGGTCCATGCATGAGAGCCACCGTGGTGATGGGTCGGGGTGTCTCCAGTTTCCAAGCCGCACTGCTCCACAATGCGACCGCGTGCCGTTTACATCGGCACTACACAGTTGAGGACTCTTGTGACTCCGTTTCGCTTCCTCGAGGAAACTCATTTTCCAGGGGTTTGACGGAAGAGGAGTTGATGCCAATCGCCAAATTTGCATCGATCCCGTTGGACAGTTTCCTTTCGGTCCAACTTTTCCGCAGACGTGTTGCCGAGGCTCCAAGCCTTCATCCGTGCAATCGGCAGTATGCGACTCTGTGGTCGCCATCCGTCTGACCAATACTTTCGACCCGATCGGGGCGACGACTTTAGAACGATTAAGTTGCTGTCAAGGTCAGAAACCCGATCGACGGAACATTCCACCCCTTCAGCCCAGAACAACCCATTTTTCGCTGCGTTTTTCCGTTCTGAGGCATTTCCGATTGAACTCGTCGCACGCATTCCACCACCTATTCCGGTTGGGAACATTTGGTTCGTCCGTGCGGCTGAGTCAGTATTCCTCGAAACGCGGGTCATGCCGTCACGGAAACCTGATCCGGTCGGGTGAATTCATCGGATTGGGCCGAATTGGGCAGATATGCAGGTTGTGCGGGCGCCTCGGCCCCTAGACTTGAGCCAATTTCCGGATCTGGGCCTCGTCTCTAAAACTTCTCGTGGCGGAACCATCAAGATCCGCTTCGCGAAACCGCCCGAACCGTTCGACCATGGAGTAGCTCACTTTGGATTCTGATTCGTTAAAGAAGATGCTGGAGCAATTGGCTCTCGGAGCCCGCTCCGTCGACAGCGTGCTCGATCTGGTCACGGCCGAGATCAATGACGTGGCGGAAACTTCCGATGCGTGCGTGGATCTGGACCGCCGTCGCCGCTGTGGCTTTCCCGAAGTCGTCTACGGTGCAGGCAAGACTCCCGAATCTATCGTGGCCATCTTTCACGAACTGCGATCTGCCGGGCAGGGCTGCCTGGTTACTCGTGTGAACGCCGAGCAAGCTCAAGCCGTGCAGGCGGCGTTCTCGAACGCTCATTACAATGCGATCGCCCGCACGGTTCGGCTGACAGCCGACAACGCACAAACTGCAGCCGGTCGAGTTGCGGTCGTCTCGGCCGGAACCAGTGACCGTCCCGTCGCTGAAGAAGCTCTGGAAACTTTGCGCTGGATGAACTGCGGCGCGGAATTGATTCAAGATGTCGGTGTGGCTGGACCGCAGCGCCTGCTGCGTCAGTTGGATCGCCTGCAACGCGCCGATGCCTGTGTTGTCGTGGCGGGAATGGAAGGAGCGCTGGCTTCCGTCGTGGCTGGACATCTGAGCTGCCCGATCTTCGCCGTGCCGACCAGTGTTGGTTACGGAGCCAATCTGGGTGGCTTGGCCGCATTGCTGTCGATGTTGAATAGCTGCGCTGCGAACGTCGCTGTCGTAAACATTGATGCCGGATTCCGCGCGGGCTATCTCGCGGGCATGGTGGCGCTCAGAATTGCCCAGGCGAGTCAGCGAGCAAATTCCTGACGCATGAATTCCGACTGAAGTCACCGGCATCAGCTTGCTCGCCCCGTCCTGCCCGTTTAAGACCCGTTTCCCGCCCGCCTCGAATCCCGCCTTCTCGCCTCCGCGACTGGAGTTTCGCCGATGCTGTCCCTAAGAAGTTTTTTTGGGCTGAGTATCGCTTTTGCCTCATGGAGCTTGAGTGCAGCGACTTCGTCTGCGGCGGATTCCGCCGAACTTGTCTTCGTCAAGCAATTCGTGACGAAGCACTGCAACGAGTGTCATGGAGCGGACAAGCCGAAGGGCGAGATCTCGTTCGCGGCGGTGAAGGACCGCGCGGCGATCGAGCGTGAACGCAAGCTGTGGGTCAATGTCCGCACGGCGGTCGAACGCTCCAACATGCCGCCTGAAGACAAGCCGCAGCCTGAGAAGCAGGAACGTCAGAAGTTTCTGGACAGCCTGGATGCGGTCTTCAAACAGATTGACCGCGAAGCCAAGCCCGATCCTGGTCGAGTCACCATGCGGCGGCTCAACAAGACGGAATACAATAATACGGTGCGTGATCTGGTCGGCATCGACTTCGACCCTGCCGAAGATTTTCCATCCGACGACGTGGGGCACGGTTTCGACAATATCGGTGATGTGCTGACGCTCTCACCGGTGCTGCTGGAGCGGTATGTTGGCGCGGCCGAGTCCATCATGGCGCGAGCCATTATGCCGAACCCTCCCAAGCCGCCGAATCGCGGAGTGGGGACTCAGTACACCGAACCCGCCGGCGCGAATGTGCCGATGAAGAACGGCTATCGAGTCGTGTCGGGCAAAGCAGACGGCCCGCCGATTGAGACTGGCCCGATCTTCACGCGTTACAAGGTTCCGTCGGACGGCCAGTACATCGCTCGCACCGGACTCTTTATTGAGACGACCGGAACGAAGCCGGTGTATGCGGCGATCCTCGCGGGCTGCGACAAGGGAGCCAAAGGCGCCGCGACGGACGAAGAGATGGCCAAGTTGTCCGGAGCCGCCGCGAAGTCGCTGCAGCCTTGCATTATCCTGAAGACGTTCGAGATCACCGGCCGCGAAGTGAAGGCTGCTCAGCATCTGCAGGAGGACGTTCCGGCTGACATCGGACTCGACAAACTCGCTGTGGCGCTGGTGAAACCGGAAGAGGGCGAACCTGAAGCGACGATGCACGTGAAGTACATCTCGCTGGAAGGCCCGCTGGATACTCGCCCGGCAACGCATCGCCGCTTGTTGGCTCATGCTCCCGACAAGACCGGCGCGGATCGCACCCGCGAAGTGCTGACCCGTTTCATTACTCGCGCTTATCGACGCACGGCAACTGACGAGGAAATCAATCGCTTGATGGCGTTCGCTGCCGCTCAGGAAGCCGGTGGTGCGAGCTGGGAAGCTGCGATGCAGACCACTCTGCAAGCGGTACTCGTCTCGCCCAAGTTCCTGTTCCGAGTTGAACTAGATTCCAATCCTAATGCTCAGGAAGCGCGTCCGCTCAACGAGTTCCATCTGGCGTCGCGGCTGTCGTACTTCCTGTGGTGCACGATGCCTGATGACGAGTTGCTGGAACTGGCAAAAGCCGGGCAGCTCAGTTCGAAGCTCGACGAGCAAGTCGTTCGTATGTTGAAAGACCCGCGCGCTGAAACACTCGTCGACAACTTTGCGATGCAATGGCTGCAACTGAAACGTCTGCAGTTGAGTGCTCCCGACAAGCAACTCTTCCCGGCCTTCAATGACCGTCTGCGCGAAGCGATGACTCAAGAGACGCGACTGTTTCTTAAGGAAGTCCTGCTGAAGGATCACAGCCTGCTGGATTTGATTGACGGCAAGTACTCGTTCCTGAACGAAACGCTCGCGCGGCACTATCGCATCGTTGATACGAACGGCACTCGGCAGGGCCAGAAGCCGGTGCGTGAAGGCGGCCAGCCAATCCGCGGTCGTGAGTTCGTCCGGGTCGACTTTGCTGACGAAGAACGCGGCGGCCTACTGACTCAAGCCAGCATGCTGACCGTGACATCCAACCCCACGCGCACGTCGCCCGTGAAGCGAGGCAAGTGGGTGCTCGAACAATTGCTCGGAGCCCCGCCACCAGCTCCACCGCCGAACGTCCCGGAACTGGAAGCTCAGAAGGAAAAGCTCACTGGCTCACTGCGCCAGCGTATGGAGCAGCACCGTAAGAATCCGGCCTGCGCGAATTGCCATGAGAAGATGGACGCGCTCGGCTTCGCGCTGGAGAACTTCGACGGCATCGGCAACTTCCGCACAAAGGACGGCGAGTTCGACATCGATCCTGCCGGAACACTGCCATCCGGTCAAAGCTTCAAAGGTCCGGCCGAGTTGAAAGTGATCCTTAAGCAGGATCACGAACCGTTCACACGCTGCCTCACCGAGAAGCTGATGATCTACGCTCTCGGTCGCGGCATCGAGTTCTACGACCGCCCAGTCGTGGAACGCGTCGTCAAAGCCGTCAGTGAACGCGATCACAAGTTCGTCACGCTGGTGACCGAGATCGTGAAGAGTGAACCCTTCCGCATGCGCCGCGGTGAATAGTTGTCCCGCAGTGGATCGGCTACTGGTACTTCTGAATCTTGGGTTCAGGCACTTCGTTGAGCAGGCGTTCGATGATCGCTTCGGACGTGTAACCTTCGGCCTGCGCCTGAAAGTTCGGTGAGATGCGGTGGCGCAAGACCGGAATCGCGACGCGACGCACGTCGGCCAGGCTGACGCTCGGGCGTCCGTCCAGCGCGGCCATCGCTTTGGCTCCGGAGATGAGATACTGCCCGGCGCGCGGGCCAGCTCCCCAGTCGATGAGTTCCTTCACGAACTTGGGTGATTCGTCACTCTTGGGGCGAGTGGCTCGCACCAGCCTTGCCACGTAGTTGATCGTCAACGGGCCGATCTCGATCTGGTTGATCTGCTTCTGAAGATAAACAATCGCTTTCGCGGTCAGCACCTTGCGGACTTCCGGACGTTCGCCCGACGTCGTCGCGATGAGGATGCGTTCCTCTTCTTCCAGCGAGGGGTAGTCGACCTTCACGTTAAACATGAAACGGTCGAGCTGTGCTTCGGGCAGCGGGTACGTGCCTTCCTGCTCGATTGGATTCTGCGTCGCAATAACGAAGAACGGCTCAGGCAGCGGGTACGTGTTCTGACCGTAGGTCACTTCGCGTTCCTGCATGGCCTGCAATAGAGCGGCCTGTGTTTTGGGCGGGGTACGATTGATTTCGTCAGCCAGCAGAATGTTGGTGAAGACGGGGCCCTGCACGAAGCGGAATTCGCGTTTGCCAGCGTCGTTCTCGTCCAGCACGTTCGTGCCGGTGATGTCCGACGGCATGAGGTCCGGGGTGAACTGAATACGCTTGAATTGCACGTCCAGAATCTTGGCGATCGTCGCGACGACGAGCGTCTTCGCCAGCCCAGGCACACCAACCAGCAGGCAATGACCTCCGGTGAAGATCGAGGCCAGAATCTGATCAATCACCGCATCTTGTCCGACGATGACCTTATGAAGTTCTTCCGTCATCAGTTCGTGATGCCGCTTTAACTTTTCCAGGAACTCGTCGAAGTCGCGTTTTTCGGACACAGCAGGTTCCGCTTGGCAGGGGAGAAGATTCAGTCCGGCAGATTCGACTGAAGCCAATCGCGCTGGTCAATGCTCGCTGGAGATTCGGTCTCGCCCCAATTCCAACTTGCCGGAAGAATTCTGGAATGCGTTTGTCAGCAACGCACGTTGGTGCGTAGCTAACAGAAAACTGTGCGGGAATTCGCGACGTGTTTTCGGCTATTCACTGATTGACGGGGTTTTGTACGTGAAAGGCAAATCTCAGATGAGCTGATCTGCGGCGAAATCGGCAGCACAATCGCCACTGATCGGCTACGACTCGCAGTGCGTTCTGATTCTGACTGGCGTGACTCATGATCCGACTCCTGACTCTCAGCAGAAGAAGTTTCCATGAAGCGAACACATGCGGCGATGCGACGGTGTGGCTGGGCAGTTCTGGCGGCGCTCTTAATGGGAACGAGTACGGCCCGGGCTGACGGCATCTCGCAGCTCTATGAAGGACTCGATTCCGGCAAGTACCTGTCGGACTTGCGAGTCTTGGCCGAGGTAAAGGCTCCCAAAATCTTCACGGAAGGTCCGACCGTCGATCGTCGCGGACTGGTGTATTTCACGAATGTTTACGCCGAGCACATTCTGACCTGGAACGGTCGCGAGTTGGCGGTATTTCGTGAGAAGACCAATCAATTGAACGGGATGCACTTAGATCGCAACGGAGATCTGCTGGGCTGCGAGGGCACTGGTCAGGTCGTGCGCATCAACGTGAAGACTGGCGAACGCAAAGTGCTGGCGGCCGAGTTCAACGGTCATCCGCTGGGAGCACCGAACGATCTCACGACTGACGATCGTGGCCGCATCTACTTCACGTCGCGGCTGCCGAATCGCGATCCCGAGAAGGGCAATGTGAACTCGGTTTACCGCATCGATCCTGATGGCTCGCTGCATCGAGTTCTGCATCTGCCGGACATTCACATGCCGAACGGCATTGAGACTTCACCCGACAGCCGCACGCTGTATCTCATCGAGTCCGCTCCTGAAGAGAACCGCAATCGTTGCATTCAGGCTTACGACCTCGCGGACGATGGCTCGGTGAAGTTTCGTCAGACCGTGATCAACTTCTATCCCGGTCGCGGCGGTGACGGCATGGCAATTGACGCCGAAGGCAACCTGTACGTCGCGGCGGGACTGCATGCAAAACGCGGCACCAGCGAGACGTTGGATACGAAGCCCGGCGTGCATGTGGTTTCACCGACTGGCAAGCTAATGGCCTTCGTGCAAACGCCGGAAGACACGATTACCAACTGCGCGTTCGGCGGTCCTGATCTGCGAACACTGTATGTGACCTGCGGAACGAAGCTGCTGAGTCTGCAGACGCGCATTCCCGGTAAGCCGGCATATCGACCAGATCAATGAGATTGATTTGGTTCAATACTGTTGCGTTTTTCTTGTGAGTGATGCCAGTCCCACGCACCGACATCCACTGCGGACGCCACGATGGTTAATGCCGAACTTCAGTTCTATCTCGCGAAAACAGCCTTCGCTTTTCGAGGTTACAACGTCACCAACCTCGGCAAGACACCCGAACTGCTGGAGCACTCCGTCTATGGGCCAATCGTTGCCAGACACCTGCGTGAAGCTTCCGAGATGTTCTCGGCGGGTGCTCATCGTCCATGTGATCTGGTCGCACGTGTGCGGGCGCGTGAGGAGACCTCACTGGATACCTACGGCGAGGCCCTGTGTCTGATTGCCGGTGCTTCGATGGCGCAAATGGAGATTCTGAAGGAGTTCTTTGGCATCGAGATCGCAGCCGCGAAGCTGGCGATCGGGTACAGCTTTGGCGAAGTGATTGCTGCGGCATCGACCGGACTGTTCACGATGGATCGTCTGCTGACACCCATCCTGTCGTTTACCGATGAGTGCGTTGAACTCGGACGCGATGTTCGCATGGGCGTGGTGTTCTCGCGCGGCCCGGTCCTGAATGTCGAGGCCGTCGAGCGACTGTGTGTTGAAATCACGTCACGCGGCACGGGAACGATCGCCATTTCTACTTACCTGTCGCCGAATACGGTGCTGGTGCTCGGTCAGGGAGCTTCGCTGGATGCGATGAAAGCTGAGATCAAACGCCAGTTCGATCGAGAGGTACTCTTCAAAGAAAATCCCAATCGCTGGCCGCCGATTCACACGCCGATTGTGCGTCAGAGACAGATTCCGGATCGGGCTTCAGTCCTGCTGGAAACCATTCCCGGCGGTCTGCGGAAGCCCTGTATACCCATCGAATCCTGCGTCACCGGCAAGGCTTCTTACAACGAATACAACAGCCGGCGTATCCTGAGTGAATGGGTGAACCATCCGCAGCGCCTGTGGGCAGCTTTAGAGCGAGTGTTCTCACAAGAAGTTGATGTGATCATCCATGTGGGACCGGACCCCAACATCATCCCCGCGACGATGGACCGCATTCGCAACAACGTGGAGCTGCAGCTCAATCAGGGCTACCTGATGGGCTTCGGGTTGAGAGCCGTCTCGCACATTGTTCGCTCGCGCCCGTGGCTGGCGAACTACTTGTCGAAGAACGCGGCGTTGCTGCGCGTCCCGCAGATCAAAAACATCATTCTGGAAGACTGGTTACTGGCCAATTCCCCGGCGTAGCGCCTCAGCGAAGTCTTCGGGCGAGTTCGTGTTGCGCAGGGAATCGAGTTCGGGATCAACGTCGCGAAGTTCGTCGACCGAGACGCTGCGCGAGCGATGCTCCTGCACGAGTTTCAGCAAGCGACGCTGATTCGCGGCCAGGAGGTCGCGGGCAGGTTGTTCGAGCCGCGTGCGATAGACCGCCGTCAGCACGTGCACGAACTCGCCGTCAAACGGAACGACGGCGTCGAAATCGTCCAGTTGGTCGATCAGCCGCTGAATGAATTCCGGCTTCAGCAGCGGTGCGTCGCAAGCCGTAACAAAAGCCGCGTCGCAGTCTTCCTGTAGATGCTTCAACCCGGTGGCAAGACCAGCGAGCGGACCTTGATCATCGTATTCGTCACGCACGACTCGGATGTCGGCAGGCAGTGGCGGCACTTCCTGCCCGTTGGCGGCGACGACGACGATCGGGCTGACGACCTGACCGACGATGCGGCAAACGCGTTGCAGCATCAGTTCGTTGCCGAAGGGGAGAGACAGCTTTGGCTGGCCCATGCGGGTGCTTTTGCCGCCACAGATCACTACGGCGCCGAATCGCATGACATCACCATTCAGACGACGTGCACCACAACGCAGGTCACATTGTCACGCGAACCACCGTCCAAAGCCGCTTGCACGATGGCTTCGGCTGCGCGTTGAGGTTCTGCAATCTGGCTGAGCAGTTCGCGAATCTCAGGATTCTTCAGACCATCCGTTACGCCGTCAGAGCAGATCACGTAGCGGTCGCCGGCCTTGAGCTCGATCTCTTTCGTATCGACTCCGGTCCCGCCTTCTTTTGAACCCAGGTAGCGGTAGAGCACGTTGCGATAGCGGTGAGTCAGTGCGTCTTCCGGGGTGATCGTGCCGGCATCGACCAAGGCCTGAGTCAACGAGTGGTCGGTGGTGACCTGCTTGAGGTCGCTGCCACGCAGCAGGTAGACGCGACTGTCGCCGACGCCGCCGATGAACAGCCTGTCCGACACCGAAACCAGCAGCGCGATCGTCGTCCCCATGTTGTGAAAGTTGGGATCGAGTTCGCTGAGCGCCAGAATTTCCGAGTTCGCTTCGATGACTGCGCGGTCGATGCTCTTCTTGACCACGTCAGCCGCGTCGCTCTGAAAGTTGATCAACTGACCAAGGCGCTTCGGGACAATCTCAGTGGCTAGTTCGCTCGCCTTCTCACCAGCACACTGACCACCCATACCATCAGCGACGACAAAAAACCTGCCGTCGGGATCAACGAAGTACGCATCCTCGTTGTTCTCACGGAAGTTCCCGACGACGCTTTGAAATCCAAACTTCAACTGGGGCATATTCAAATGGCCAAAACCAAAGACTCAGGCGACGAATCTAGTTAGCTTATTAACGTTTTGACGAGGTCTCGAACACCGAGCGTCGTCGCGGCAACCAACATTTCCCCCGCCTCGAACCCGGCACTGGTTCCAAACAGCCGGGCCTGGCTCTCGACCAGTCGAAATACCCTTTCCTTCGCCGGAGGAAACTGCGTCTGGTACGCTCGCACCGCCGCAAGCTTCAGATCCAGCGTGTCAGAAATATCCACCACCAAGTGTCCCGCGCCTGGAGGCGGCTGCAACGAGGAAAACCCTAGCGAGTACCAAAGTTGCTTGGCCACTGTATGGACAGGCAAAGAATCGAAATAGTCGTCCCATTTGGTCAGACGGGCATAAAAGACACCAGCATCCGTAATCTGCGAAGCCTGCCAGTGATCCGGTGACGCCAGCGGAGTCTTCCCGGCCAGGCCCAGCACGATCTGCGGCCGATGCAGGCGAATCACCTTGCCCAAAGCAACGCGGGATTCGAAATCGTCAAACAGCCGCCGATTCGGCAAATCCAGCGTGACTCGCACCTGCGCGCCCAGGATCTCCGCTGCCTGACGAGCTTCCGCCAAACGGACTTCCGGTCCGGGGCTACCGGGTGTCGGTTCACCGTCAGTCAGGTCGCAGATGCCGACTCGATAGCCCTGTTTCACCAGTTTGGCCAGCAGACCGCCAACGCCGATTTCCACATCATCTGGATGCGCTCCCACGGCCAGAACATCCAGCGGCGGGGGCAAAGACGCAGACATGGGGAACCTTCTGACACTCTAAGAACGGATCGGCAGGCTGCAGGCAACAAACCAGCAGGCGACCGGAAGCCGCCTGCGACGCGTGCTGCAGCGGCGGCCGGAACCAGCTTTAGTTCGTCAGCCGCTGCTGATAGAGCCGTTGAATGTCGTCGACTGTCACGGTGATTTCCCGGGTAAAACCGGTATGGGCTCGTTCGTAGTGGATTTTCGACGCCAGCTTCGGAGACCGATGAATGGCTTGCGAGAGCAGCGCTCGGTCTTCCGGCGTCAGATTGCCGACGCTGGGGTCCCAAAAGGTTCTGGTTTCGACCACCAGTTCGTCCACGCGTTCATCGTACTTGTCGTAGCCAGCCATCGTTCCTGTCCCTCGGTATTCCTGCGGCGGCTGGCGGTGATCAAAAACATGAACGGAGCCGTCAGTAAACGGCTCCGAGGCATGTCATCGCAGCCAACCGGAATCTACGAGGCAGTACTATAGCGAGGCGTTCTCGACGCGAAAGCAGAGTCGAGGGGCTTCGATCAACCGTATCGAGCGGACGTTCCTGGCCCAGAGCCGGACAAGATGGTCCGGCCTGCTTGCCCTTCCCGTTTAGCCGATCGACTAGTCGCGATCGTGACCGTAGTGGCCCTCGCCAGCGGCACCGTTCGTAATCAGGTCGAACTGGCTGTCGCACAGATCACGCTCGTCGTTGAAGTAGCTGCCAACGACGGCGGCCTTGTTGGGCGAGCACAGACCGTTGAAGACATAGCTCTGCTGTACGGCTCCAACTGCTGAACCGACGTCTTCGAGTTCCTGGTTCACGCCGTGAGAAATTTCGGCGAGACCAACGATGAGCGACAGAACGGCGATCGTCGCAACCAAGATCAGTTCAGCGGAAACAATGAAACCGTTTTCGTCGCGGAGCAACTTGGTGATGATGAGCTTCATGGATCGGACCTTTGTGTTGATGTTTGGTGTGGATGGCGTTCACTCCAACACAACTCTGAAGAACGGTGGTTGACTCGCGGGTTCGATCGATTGTTGAGATCGTGCGAATTGGCTTCCGTGAGTCTCACCGGTCGGCAGTGGCTGATTTCCCGGGTTCAGCGTGTCGTGCTGGTGTGGGGGAGAGCTAAAGCAGGCTCGGTGCCAAACGCTTTTGGCGCGTTCAATTTTTTGAAGAATGCGCGCCAAGCCCTATAAACAAAGGCTGTTTTGTGTTTCAGCAACTTTACACCTCACGGCGACACCATCTAAGCGTGTGGTGTCGGGGCAACATCGCGAGGTTGCCCGTCAACAGGACGTCGCGGAAACACAACGCCAGAGCTACTGCCGCTGAGTCACCACGTCGCCCTTCGCAGTGCGGACGTCTTTGTCGAGGTTCTCCAGCAGCGTCTTGAGTTCCGGATTGGCAGCTTGGATCCGAAGTAAGGCCGCACGACTGTCAACGACATGCGCGGGCAGCTTGTCCTCAGTCCTCGGGATGTCCCGGCTGCATTGCCAGACGAATCTGCTGGCCGCAGCCCGCAGCCGCGGCTCTGTCGCCGGGTTGAGTGCCATCGCGGTGACTCGCTCCAGGACAGTCCAATCCTTCCAGCGCGACAGGTCCGTAATGGCAACTTCGACGAAGACCGGACGGTCCAGCAGCAGCCTGATCGATTGTTTCAGCCGTTCGCGCGGGATGCGTTCTCCGCCGTATTGCCACATGAACCGCAGAGCCTGCAACGCTGAATAAGTCTCAGACGGAGTGGTCGCAGTCTCGTTCTGTTCCGGGCTGTTCAGCGTGAATTTGTTGGCATCGAGTTTCGCCAGTCCGGCCTCGCCCTTCAGCCAGAGATAGCCGCCCATCATGCCGTCGGCTGACAGACGCAGTTCCTTCACTGGCGCCAGCACAAAGTTCTCCAGGCGCTGGGCGTCCTGTTGATCCCCGCAGAGCCCCAGGAACATGCCATACAGGCCGCGGCGTATCTCCAGAGCCGGCTTCTCGCCAAACACCCAGTCGCGGAGCTGATCACGCGGCAGTTGCTCGCGAATGGCATGGATATCTTCAAACCGCACGTTCGTGAACTCGGCGAAGGCATCGTTGCTGATGAAAGTATCCGGATGTTCGAGATACTTCAGGAAGTAAATCAACTGCTGACATTTGTCGGCATCCCCGGACGGTGTGTTCGTGACGTACTTCAAACGGGTGTCGTCGATGTCGAAGGATCGATTCCAGTCCAGACGAACGACGTTCGTGCCGAGCCTGCGAGCCATCATCAGCTTGCGCGAGCCGCGCGGCTTCGAACTGGCTCCCGGAAGAGTGATCTCATCGTTGAGCCGCGTCTGACCCTCGTAGGTCTTGATCGTTGACCGCACGGTATAGACGCTTGTGCCGGGTTCATCTTCGGTCGCGTCTTCGCCCCCCGTCAGTTCCACGATGACTACGGCAACGTGATCTTCGATGTCCTGCCGCAACGTCGGGATCGGCTCGCAGAACGGGCAGGCCTGAGCCACGCTGGCATAGAAAGTCGTAGCGATCACCAGCAGGCAGGTTTTCAGCGTGAACCTGAACATGATCCATCCATGGATTGACGTCAGAGGGGCCACAAAGTCGATTGAGCTTCATCGAATCCAGCCTGCGGAAACATGAGCCGGAATCGAGGAGATAATCGGGATCAGTGAACTCGGCAGGTTGCGTCCGTTGCAGCTAACGCCGTTTCTCCCGGCGGAGATCGAATTAGGGCAGGAAGCCCTTCTCGCGGAGTTCCTGAATATTGCCGGGGGCACTCGCCATGACTCGTTCGGTGGCGTACTTCAAGACGGCCACTCCGCCCAGGTGCGCAGGGGCAGTGAGGATGGCAACTCGGTCTTCGTCCTCGGCGTCCAACTGACGGTTCAAGCGGGCGACGACTTCTTCGACGCTATCACTGACGAGCTTGTCTGGTCCCGAGCGATTGGAAAGTTTGAGATTACCGAACAGTGACGCTCGGCGAGCCAGCATGAACTGCAGGTAGCCGGAGTCTTCCTGCTCGTCAAAAAAATCCCGGAACTCGGGGTCCATGTTGTCGGGGGTTAGAATCAACGGCCGCGCGATCTGCACTTCTCCCTTGCGAATTTTGACCGTGCCACCCGCCTCTTCCCGGTCGCAAACCAGATAATAGGGCAACTCCGAGTCCCCGAACGTGAACAACGTGTACTCGACCGACCGTGCGATCTCGACGGCATTCCAGGCGCGGCGAAAACGCAGTTCGTCGTCGAAGTCGGGAAACATCATGGCGGGCTGGTCCTGAAGGATGGCACTGGTTTCGTCAGTTTGGAGACTGGCGGAACCGCTGGCAACTTAAAGGCGACGGCGGAAACGCGCTTCGTCGGCCTGAAACCGATATTGCGTCATTTTCGCACGTGGTCATACGGTTTCCGCTATTCGGGAGCGAATTGAGCCATTCAGGAAGTTGTGGGCCGCAAGGATGTGGTGCAGCAAATGCCAAAGTGATGTTGTGACGGAGCTGGCTCCGGACAACCGGCGTGTGCTGTGCGTTCACTGCGCAAGCGCGTTAGGAGAATCCAGCGCCGCACAAACTCCACCCCCGCGATCCACTCGCACCGTGGAAGCTCGCGAACTGCTTGCCCGTTGGGCCAATCAGCAGGTCACCGATCCGTTCGGACCGCCCAAGAAGCGAATTCCAGATCCGATTGCCACTGCTGCTCCGGAACATGTTGCCACAGTTGCCTCGTCTGTATCTCCCGTGGCCGCGACCGAGCAGCCTCAGTCGGTCGAGAACGGAACACCATCAGTCAATAACGCAGCCGCCGAACTGCTGAGTTCGCCAACTCCATCAGCGCCTGCAGTGTCGCCGACGGTGAGTGTCGAATTGGACCGCATCACCAACGAGATTCTGGCTCGAGTCGAAAAGATGACTCGACCAGCGGATCGCGTTGATGCTCCGCAAGTGCCCGCGCCGGTCGCCTCAGTAACAGCTGATTCCAGTGTCGCTGCAATCGAGACTCCCGCGAAGCCTGTTGCTGAGGTCTCAGTTCCATCAGCTTCCATTCCTGAGCCAGTAAGGCAAACCAGTCCCGCTCCGATCATTCGCATGGACATACCAGTCGCAGAAATCACAGAAGTTGCCGAGGTTGAAGTTGCGTCTGAGCTGGTTGCCCCCATGACAGATCGAGCCATCGCCCCAACGGCCCCTAAGCCGAAGAAAGCGGGGATGATTGGCAACATCGGTCAGGGCTTGGCCTACGTCGGAATTCTGGCCATCACGGCGGGGTTCTCGCTGGTCATCATGAGTTCGTTCGGCGGTCCTGCTCGCGGTGCGCCGACGGGTTGGCTGATCGCCACCATCGGGCAAATGATGCTGTTCCTCGGCATCGTCACTCTGGTGTCGGCGGGGATGGAACAGAGCAGCGCCGAAGTTCGCTCGCTGTTGGATGAACGTCTGCGGTCGATGACCGAACGCCTGGAGTTCCTCAGCCAGAAAATCATCCGCATCGAGCAAGGCAAGCCCTACGCCGGTCCCAAGCCGCCGCACTTCCTGACCAAGTCCGACCAGCGAGACTCGTCACAAGCCGCAGGCAATACGCGGGACGCTTAACTTGAGAGCGACTCGCGCTTTCAGTGAACGAACTCAGCGTCGTTCGCTCTCCGGGATGTACAGCACAGTCATCGCCGCAGATTCCCAACCGCGCGGTTGGCCTTTTCTCCAGCCATCCCATGAGATGAAGAGTCGTTCGCCTTTCTCATCCAGAGCTGAGCCGAACGAGCCATCCAGCGCGTAGCCGTACTTCTCCCAGATGTGCTTATGGAGAAACGCGAGCACTTTCTTGCGACCGGTCTGAGTGTCGTATTGCACGACCGGCGTACCGTCGCTGGCTGCGCCGCCGTGGGCTCCGGGGATGTAATAGAGAAAGCGTCCGGTCGGGTCGGCGTCGATCGAAGCGATGTACTCCTGACTGCCGACCGCGCCTGACCCCAATTGCCGAACCGCGCCGCTGCTCACGTCGAGCACCCACAAGTCCGCACTGCGGTGAGACGTTCCGTAAACGAGCCTCTGCGGCGTTTCGCGAGTGGCCGAGCGAACGTGCGGCACATTCGAGGGCGTGATGCTGTTGGTCTCAGGCGAGTAACGCTTGCCTTCCCAGAACACGCATCCGGTTGACGGCGAAAAAATCATCGTCCGGTCCGGGCCGTCATCGGCGACGAGTTTGAGTTTTCCTGACCGCACATCGAGCGCAAAAAATTGAACCTTCTGGTTCGGAGAATCTTTTCCGGGGGCGGTTCCGCCGTAGTAAACCATGCGTTTGGGATCGAGCACGCTGGCGGGAAGCGTGTGTTTGGCGATCGGAAACTGAGCGACCACTTGGGTTTCGCGAGTTCCCGGATGAGTTCGCAGCACCCACTCGCCGAGATAACCGTGAGCGTCGTCCGTCACGGTCGGAGACCCGCGATCCGTCGCGTAGTAGAGCCAGCCGTCGCTGCCGAGATCGATGCGACTCTGCATTTCGCCCGGCCGATAGTTCATCTCAGCCGGGAAAGCGTTGATCGACTCCAAAAACTTCGTCGTGTCGCAGAGCTGCCGCCACGACTTTTTGCCAGCGTCGTACTCCCATAAGTGAGCGGTGCCTCGCGGTGCAAGATGGTCGTTGGATGACGAATAATAACGCTCTCCAACAACAATTCCGTCGGAGCGGTGCGACCACGGGTTGCCGGGGTAGTTCTGCTCGGGGTAGTAGCTGAAGTCCACCCTCGGAGCCGTCTTGGCAATGTCGACGCCGCTAAGGAAGTTCGGTCCGGGTACCAGGAAACTCGGATCAGTCTCTGTGACGACGATCTGCTCATCCGGCAAACGCGGCGGATAGGGCAGCGGGTAGCGGCTGTTCGCGGCGGGCTTCTTTGCCGTTGCCGGGTCAGCGGCCCAGCCGGTGCAAACTGCGGCGAGCATCAACAGCAACGTCAGCAAATGCAGTATTCCCATACAGGTCTCGTGGCGGAGTTGTGTTGAAGGGAGCGGCAACTCTCGACGCGCGTGTGTCACTTGTTACGATTCTCCCCGCCTGCGACGGGCCAATCTGACGAAGTTCACTCGAATTTCATACGGCTGTATTGGCCCCGAGTCGGCGAATAAACCGCAGCCTCTTGGTTCAAGATATACCTCGGGGGTTCGGTGGTAAGTTGAGTTCGCTGCGACCGAACGTCGTCTCAGCGTCTTCTTGCGACCAAGTTAGTGTTGAATTGATGTCAGTTCTCTCCCAGACAGTTGTGCTCGCGCTAGTCGGCTGGTGCCTGCTGCTCGGGTTGGCCTTAGTGGCGCTGATCCTTCAGTGCTGCGGTCGGAGTGTCTCGCGCATCGGTCAGCCGATGTTGCCGTTGACGCTGCTGACCACCGGTCAAACCGTGCAGTGGTCTGCATCATCCGAATGGCGTCCGTGGCTCGCCGCTCGCCGAGGCTTATCAGATGAAGAGCCTCATTTTCGAGCTTGGTCGAACCGCATGGGCTTCTCTGTTCTGGACTAACGTTAGGTCCGCTTACTGCTGCGCCACGAACGCAAATCGGCTCGCCGACTTTTGGTGAGAGGTTTGTCTGAGGTGTGAATTGGCCGATTCGGCATCCTCTCGCGTCTCATTTCGTTGTTCCATTTCCTGGCGGTCTTGAAGCGTTCGCTTCGAACCGAATTCGGTCGCAGCACTTCTTGATATTTTGCGTTCACGGGTTGTCGGACAGCTCGCAATGTGAGCCTGCTTTGCCTTCCCAATCCGCTGCACTGGGCTGAATTCACCCGCAAAGTTCTTCGCGAGAGCATGTCGTATTCGCTGTCCGGCCGATTCGGCCTTGGACGGACAGCAGAAGCGGCTGCGTCCTTAGTGCCGCTCAAAGGGACGCAGATGGAATATGTGATTGGCCTCATCGGGCTGGTGGTCGGTGGGGGCGTCGGTTTCTATTTCGACCGCATGCGCATGGGCGCGGCTTACAAAGATCGAGACCAGATCGTCGAACAAGCGAAGCGTGATGCCGACAACATCCGCCGTGACGAAGAACTCAAACAACGTGAAGAACTGCTCAAGCGCCGCGAGGAACTTGAAGGCTCACTTAAGAAGAACCGCGATGAGATTCATCAGCGTGACCGCGAACTGGACCGTCGCGAATCGCAACTGAAAGAACGAGACAGCGAATACAACAAGCGGGAAAAGCTGGTCGAAGCTCAGCAGATGAAGCTGACCTCCAAGACCAAAGCCGTTGAGACCAAAGAAAAAGAGCTCGACCGCATGATCACTGACGAACAACAGCAGTTGTTCCGCATCAGCGGTCTGAATTTTGAAGAAGCACGTGCGATGCTGATGGAGCGGCTGGAGAAGACGCTCAAAGATGAGACCGGCACGCTCGTCATCAAGTACGAAAACGAGTTGAAGCAGCGGCAGGATGAACTGTCGCGCGAAATCCTCGGCATGGCCATTCAGCGCGTGGCATCGGCTCAGACTTCGGAAATGACGGTCTCGACCGTTGACATTCCCAGCGACGAAATGAAGGGCCGCATCATCGGCCGCGAAGGTCGCAACATCCGCGCGTTTGAAAAGATCGCCGGTGTGGACGTGATCGTCGACGATACGCCCGGTGTGGTGGTGGTCTCGGCGTTCGACAAGGTGCGTCGCGAAGTCGCTCGCCAGTCGCTCGTGAAGCTGATTGAGGACGGCCGCATTCATCCGACGCGGATTGAAGAGATCGTCAATGAAACGCAGAAGGAGATGGACGCCTTCATTCGCAAGACCGGTCAGGAAGCGATGCACGAAGCGCACGTCATCGGCCTGCACGAGAAGACGATCGACCTGATGGGCCGCCTGTACTTCCGCACGAGCTACAGCCAGAACGTGCTGCGTCACTCGATCGAAGTGTCACACATTGCTGGCCTGCTGGCTGAGCAGTTGGGGCTCGACGGTGTGCTGGCTCGTCGCTGCGGTTTTCTGCACGACATCGGCAAGGCCGCCGATCACGAGATGGAAGGCGGGCATCCGGCCGTCGGTGCGGAGTTGCTCAAGCGTTACGGCGAACGCGAGGAAGTCGTGCATGCGGCTGCTGGACATCACGACGACATCCGGCCCGAGTTCATCTACACCGTACTCGTGGCTGCGGCGGACGCCGCGTCAGCGTCTCGTCCGGGTGCTCGTCGCGAGAACCTGGAACGCTATGTGAAGCGGTTGGAAGAACTGGAAGCCGTCGCTTGCGGATTTCCGGGCGTCGAGCAGGCGTATGCGGTGCAGGCGGGTCGTGAGATTCGCGTCATCGTGAACTCGGATCAGATCAACGATCGCGAAGCCGCGAAGATGTGCCGCGAGATGGCCCAGCAGATCGAGCAGACGCTGACTTATCCCGGCGAGGTGAAAGTCGTCGTCATGCGCGAGACGCGAGTGGTTGAATTTGCGAAGTAAGTGCTTAAAGAGGAGTTCAGGCGCCGCGAGTGCTCTCAACGCGCCTGACTGCTCGTCTTTGTTTTCAGATGGAATGCACCTCATGAGTCTGGTTCCCGGACACACCGTTCAAGCTCAACTGCAGTGGCGTTACGCGACGAAGAAGTTCGATCCCTCTCGCAAGATTTCCGAGAGTGATTGGCAGGTGCTGGAGCAATCGCTGGTGCTGTCTCCGTCCAGCTTCGGATTGCAACCGTGGAAGTTTTTCATCGTCACCAATCCGGAAGTGAAGGCGCAGTTGCCGGCGATGTCGTGGCGACAGAATCAGCCGCACGATTGCTCGCACATGGTGGTGTTTGCGATTCGCGACAAGATGGGGGCCGAGCACATTGATCGCTTTGTCGCACGGACGGCCGAAGTGCACGGCGTGCCGCCCGAGTCCTTGGCCGGTTTCCGTAAGATGATGGTGGGCAGCCTGCTGAAAGAAACTTTCCCCATTAATGAATGGGCGACGCGGCAAGTCTATATTGCGCTCGGGCAGTTCATGGCCTGCGCGGCGATGATGGGCATCGACACCTGTCCCATGGAAGGCATTGATTGCGCGAAGTACGACGACATCCTGGGCATCTCCGCTCAGGGGTTTGCGACGAGCGTGGCCTGCGCCGCGGGCTATCGCGCTGCGGACGATAAGTACGCGGTTCTGCCCAAAGTTCGTTTCCTGACAGAAGACGTCGTGCAGGAGATTTGAGATCCTGCCGCGACGCACTGTGTTCATAGCCGTTGGATCGGCTATTTCGCACTAGGTCACTTGAGGACTGGAAGTCGCACATGGTGTGTCAAATTTTGGCGATTGACATCAGATGGTAGGGTGGGACCAGCGCAGCGCCGGCCCACCATCGCTTACCCAGTGGTGGGCCGGCGCTGCGCTGGTCCCACCTTACAACTTGTCGGTCAAAGGCGAGGCCTCGTTAGTACTGATTAGCTTCAAAGACGTTTGCCGGGAGTTGCTTCCTTGAGTCACGAGATTTACGACAACCCTTTAATCACCCGTTACGCCTCACGTGAGATGGCCGAGTTGTGGTCCCCGCAGCGGCGTCATTCGACGTGGCGACGCCTGTGGATTGCACTGGCTGATTGCGAACGCGAACTGGGTTTGAAGATCACGAAGGCACAGATCGCGGAACTCAAGAAGTACGTGGATGACGTCAACTTCGATGCCGCCGACAGATACGAACGCGAACTGCGGCACGACGTGATGGCTCACGTACACGCTTATGGCGATCAATGCCCGAAGGCGCGACCGATCATTCATCTGGGCGCGACGAGCTGCTACGTCACCGACAACGCCGATCTGATTCTGATGCGCGAAGGCTTGCAGATGCTGCGTTCGCGGCTGGTCGAAGTCATTGATGGTCTGGCGAAGTTCGCAGTGAAGTATCGCGATCTGCCGTGTCTCGGCTTCACGCACCTGCAACCCGCTCAGCCAACAACCGTCGGCAAGCGTGCGACGCTATGGTGCTACGACCTCGTACTGGATTTGGAAGAGATCGAACACCGCATTGACTCCCTGCGCTTTCGCGGCGTGAAGGGCACGACGGGCACGCAGGCGACGTTCCTGTCTCTCTTCAATGGCGATCACGCCAAAGTGGAAGAGCTGGACCGTATGGTCACCGCACGCATGGGCTTTACGCAGCCATACGCAGTGACCGGGCAGACTTACTCTCGTAAAGTCGATTCGCATGTGCTGCAGACGCTGAGCGGCATTGCTCAGTCTGCTCATAAGGCCGGTTCTGATCTCCGCATTCTGCAGAGCCGGAAGGAAATCGAAGAGCCCTTCGAGGAGAAGCAGATCGGGTCATCAGCGATGGCCTACAAGCGGAACCCGATGCGTTCCGAACGCATGTGTTCGCTGGCTCGGTTCGCATTGAGCCTGCAGAGCAGTGCCGATCAGACGATGGCCACTCAGTGGCTGGAGCGTACGTTAGACGACAGCGCGAATCGCCGCCTGACGATTCCGCAGGCGTTTCTGACGCTCGATGCTGTGCTGATCATCTACCGCAACATCACGCGCGGACTGGTGGTCTATCCGAAGGTCATCGAGAAGCATCTCAACGAGGAGTTGCCGTTCATGGCGACGGAAGAAATCCTGATGGCCGGTGTGCAATCCGGCGGCGATCGGCAGGACCTGCACGAGCGAGTCCGAGTTCACAGCCAGGCTGCAGGCCGTCAGGTCAAAGAGCAGGGACTGACGAACGACCTTCTAGAACGTCTGAAGGCCGATCCCGCTTTTGCTGCGGTCGATTTATCAAAGGCTCTCGACGCACGACGTTTTACCGGACGGGCTGCCGAGCAAGTGGACTCATTCGTCCGCGAGGTCGTTGGACCGATTCGCAAGAAGTACGGTAGTTCGAAGCAATTGGGCGGCGACGTGAAAGTCTGACGCGAGCACGCTTCAATGCTCTGCTGGCAGTCGATTTCTCATGCGGAGGCTGCGGCACTCACGGACTTCTGATCGCTTCAAACGGTGGCGTTTGAGCGACCATAAGTCCATCGCAGGCGTAGCTGGCGAGTCTGTTACCGCTTATGAATTTTGCATTCCTGGGTTCTCATTCGCAGGCGCGGCGAGTGTGGTCGGCGATCGCCAATCACCCCGATCATGCGCTGCGCGCATTGGTCGGGATTACCGACTCCATGCTCGCAGAGTTGCTGGTCGCGCAGCCTAATGTGCGTGTGAAGGCGTCTTGGCAAGACCTGCTGGGTGAAGCCAATCAGGACATCGTTGTCGTTGCGGGCTCGGATGAAGACGTTCAAACCGGGGCAAAGCAACTGGCAGCGGACGGACGAGCGATCTGTCTCGTTCCGGCCGCGGCGCAGGGTTCGGCTTTCATCTACGAGTTGTCGTTGATTCACGACGACAATCGAGTTCCGCTGATTCCGCTGATTCCGGCTCTGGCTCATGCGCTCATCGACCAGTTGCGAACGATCATTCGTGCGGGCGAGCTGGGCTCGTTGATGCTGTTGCGATTGGAGCGGACGCTGCCGAGTGACGTCGGCTCGGGGCTGTTGAGCAGAGCGGCTCTGGATGCCGCGTTGCTGGATGACGTCCTCATCATGCGGGAACTCGGCGGCAACTACTCGCGCGTGAACGAACTGCAATCGGGCGCAAACGACGCTGGCGTTTCGATGGCGACGGTAACGTTGTCCGGCGAAGGTTTAGCCGAAGCGACGATCATCACTCGCGTCAGCGAACCCGGTTGGACGCTGGTCGTTTCCGGTGCGAACGGCGAGGCAGAACTCAAACTCGATGCGCAAGCGAACGCGGGCACGTTGAAGATTTGGCGTAAGGATCGTCCAACGGAGGAAGTTCGTACCGCCGATGAGTCAGGTAGTCAGCCACTATTGATTCAGCAGTTGACTGCGGGACTGGCGCAGTCGGGTACTCGATGGGCCGAATTGACTCGCGCGTTTGAGACCGTCGAAGCGACACGCGCTTCACTGCGACGCCGTCGCACGATCGACCTCGTGTTTGAATCGACTTCTGAGCGGTCGATCTTCAAATCGCACATGACGGCCGTGGGCTGCGGATTGCTGACGCTGACGTTGTTCGGACTGGTTGGTTTCCTGCTGCTGGGAGCCTTCCTCGATTCGCGCAGCATGACTCAGCGAACCGCCGCCGCCGAAGGTCGCATCATTCAGACGACGGAGTTCATCGACTCCAGCCTGACCGATTCCGGGCGCGCGCATGTGGCGGACTTGGGACGATCTCTCGAAAGAGCACCCGGCGCCGTGCTGGTCATGCCCGAGGAATCTGCCGATGCCTTGAACCGTCAGCGGTTGGTTGCTGTCCAAGACGAATTCGCGAAGACCGGCCATGCCGAAGCGGCGGCGCTCGTGGAAATCGCCAAGACTCCTAACCGCTGGGCGCAGTTGCTGCTGCAGATCTTGCGGATTGTCTGGATCGCTCCGCTGGCCATCTTCCTGGGATTGCAGGCACTGTTGTTTCTGACTCGACCGGCTTCTCGTGGCTGAACTTGGCAGGGTCTCTACAATCGATGCCCGCACGGAAAGTCCGTTTCGTTTCCTTACTCTGAATGAGCTTTCACATGGACGCTGAACTTCGCCAAAAGACGCAGGACATCATCAACCGGATCAACTTGCTCCGGGGGTCTCTTTGACTTGGAAGGCAAGCTCAAGAAGGTCAATGACCTTCAGGCTGTCATGGGCGGCGCCGGCTTTTGGGACAATCAGGAGAAAGCTCAGGCCATCACGAACGAACTGCGGACGGTGACCTCGCAAGTCAAGCCGCTCAAGGCGCTCGTCGGCGGCGGAGAAGATCTGGCGGTGCTCGTCGAGTTCGCTGAGGCGGAAGAGTCGCCGGAAACCGAGCAGGAGATCCTGCAAACGGTCGAACGACTGGAGCACGAACTCGAAGTTGCGGAACTCAAGGCTCTGATGGGTGAGCCTGAAGACGTCTGCGGCGCGTACCTGGCGGTTCAGGCGGGCGAAGGCGGTACGGACGCGGCGGACTGGGCGGCGATGTTGCTACGCATGTACGCGCGCTGGGCGGAACTGCATGGCTTCGCTGTGGAAGAACTGGATCTGTCACCGGGCGAAGAAGCCGGTATTCGCAATGCGACCATTGCCATTCGCGGTGAATATGTCTTCGGGATGTTGAAGGGTGAAGAGGGCAACCATCGCCTCATCCGGATCAGTCCGTTCGATGCCGCAGGTCGCCGACAAACCTCATTTGCGGCGATTGACGTGACACCGGAACTGGATGACGGAATAGGTGTCGACATCGATTTCGACGACCCGAAGATCATTCGCGAGGACGTGTTTCGTGCCAGCGGCGCTGGCGGGCAAAAGGTCAACAAGACGTCATCCGCGATTCGTCTGACGCACTTGCCGACAGGCGTAGCCGTCCAATGCCAGAACGAACGCAGCCAGCACAAGAACCGGGCCCTGGCCCAGAAGCTGTTGCAAGCCAAGCTCTATCAGATTGAGAAAGACAAACGCGACGCGGAAGTCGCGGCCAAGCGTGGCACCAAGTCGCGAATTGGCTTTGGCGGTGAAACCATTCGTCACTACGTACTCAACCCCGAGCAGTACGTGAAGGACGCGCGGAGCAGCCACAAGCACGGCAACCCCACCAAAGTGCTCGACGGAGAAAACCTTGACGAATTCATTGAAGCGTACCAACGCTGGGCGATGAATAAGTAAGACGTTGACGGATCTTGCCTTCGCCGCGAGTCTCTATGTTTACTGGTGACCTTCGTCGCGAAGGCTGGTTCAAGCTCGCAACCGGCCACTGTCAGACTTCTTGAGAATCCCGCCATGACTCAACGCTTCAATCGTCGCGAAGTGCTGCAAGCGGGGGCTTTGCCGTTAGTCGGATTGAGCCTGCCGCGCCTGCTGGCAGCGAGTGAAGGTCGCGGAAAGCGCGAGAAAGCGTGCATCTTCATCCATCAATACGGCGGGCTGTCGCAACTGGATTCCTGGGACGTGAAACCCAACGGTCCAGCGGAAATCCGAGGCCCGTACAGCCCGATCTCGACAGCGGTGCCAGGCTATCAGGTCGGTGAATTGATGCCGCAATTGGCGAGGATCTCGGACAAGTTTGCCGTGATTCGATCCATGTCGCACGGCGTGCCGGTGCATGATGTCGCCAATCGCATGTTGCTGGCGGGACAATCGCTGCCGGCGTTGAACGCTCCTTCGCTCGGGACCATCGTCGCGAAGTTGCGTCCGTCGGAAGCCAGCGTGCCGTCTCAAGTCTGGCTGCAGAAGTACGGCGGCGGAGCGATGCCGCCGGAACACACTTACCTCACCGGCGGTTGGCTCGGGATGGCACACGCGCCGCTGCTGATCGGGGTCAATCAGGACGATCATCCAGCGACTCCCGGTTTCCGCGTGCAAGCCTTCGACACTGCGCAAGGCATCAACTCGCAGCGGCTCGAAGCACGGCGCAACCTGCTGCAGACAGTGGATGGAAATCCGTCCCAGACGCGTGGCGAGGATTCGTTGTCACGATTCCGGCAACGGGCGTTCGATCTCTTGAGTGGCTCAGAAGCCCGGCAAGCGTTTGATGTCGACCGGGAAACAACCGCGACGCGCGATCGCTATGGCCGTCATCCGATGGGGCAGAATCTGCTGCTCGCTCGCCGCCTGATTGAAGCTGGAGTGAGGCTCATCAACGTGGTGGCGTGGTGCGGACTAGCACCGGGTGACAAGTTCCTGAGCCTCGAAACCTGGGACATGCACGGCAACGGTGGCATCGACATCTTCGGCAAGGGCTGGAATGGCTTGGGCTGGGCTCTGCCCTGCTGCGACCAATCTGTCTCAGCGCTGCTGGAGGACCTGGAGCAACGCGGCTTGCTGGATTCGACACTCGTTGTCCTGATCGGTGAATTCGGTCGCACGCCGCGTATTAGCAAGGGTTCATCAGCGATTGGCCGCGATCATTGGCCAAACTGTTACTCGGCCATGTTGGCTGGAGCGGGAGTTCGCGGCGGAGCGATCTACGGTGCGTCGGATACTCAAGCCGCGTATGTGAAGGATCGACCGGTGTCGCCGGAAGACTTCTCGGCGACAGTGCTGCATGCTCTGGATATTCCGCCGGAAACCGGCATCAGCCCCGATGGTTTCTCGGTTCGCGCCAGCTCCGGTCATCCGGTCATGGGAGTGTTTTGATGGCAGGAGAGTTCACGCACTTCGACGAGAGCGGCGCGAGCCGCATGGTGGATGTCGGAGCGAAGGAGATCACGTCGCGGATGGCTCGGGCGCAAGGCTTCGTGACCATGCAGGCCGAGACGCTCAAGAAGATCCAGGATCGCGAGTTCTCCAAAGGAGACGTGCTCGAAGTCGCGAGACTGGCGGGCATCATGGCCACCAAGCAGACGCAGCATCTCATCCCGCTTTGCCACTCACTGGGACTTGATAGCGCGCAGATCGACTTTGAGTTCGTGGACGACCGCCGCTTACGCATTGAAGCGAAGGTCAGCAATCACGGCCGCACGGGCGTTGAGATGGAAGCCATGATGGCTGTCAGCATCACGGCGCTGACCGTCTACGACATGTGCAAAGCGGTTGACCGCTGGATGTCGATTGGCCCCATCGAACTTTTGGAGAAGACAGGCGGTAAGAGTGGCCACCTCGTCGCGGATCAAAAGTAGTTCGATTCACAGCCGAAAATCCTGACGGAGTGATTTCACGCGAAGGCGCGGAGTCGCGAAGAAGAAGTTTGATCCTTCGCGGCTCCGCGCCTTCGCGTGAGATTTACATGCCTCATCTCAACACTCTCGCAGGAGCGGGTGCTGAAATGCCAATCGGCACCGCTTGATCTGGCGTTGATCAAGAACGGTGCCGATGTGGTTGGTCCGGCTGCGGCGAACGTCGCTGTAGTCGATGCCCTGAGGCAGCGGCGATCAGTCGTCGGTAGGCGGCAGCGGGACTTGAAACTCGCCGTCGAACTCGTCCTTATCGTCGGTCTTCGGCTTCTCCGTTGGAGCTTTCTCAGCCTTTGGAGTTGCTGCAGGCTTCTCTTCAGGTTTGGTCGGCTCTTTTGGCTTAGTGGCAGCGGTTGGCGCCGTTGGTTCGGCCTTGGGCAGTTCCTTGGGAGCCGGCAGTTCAACTGGAGGCTTCGCGGGAGCAGTTTCACCTGTGGTTGCTGGCTTGGTGGCTTCCACTTTGGGTGCTTCAGCCTTTGGTGTCGCGACTTTCTGCGGCGCGGCAGGTGTCTCGATCACCGCTTTAGCTTCGGGCATCGGCGGCAACACTTCTGGCTTCGCGGGTATCGCCGGTTTGACTTCGACCTTCGGAGGTTCACCGACTGTGGCGGGGATCTTCGGTTGTGGAGTCACAACCGGGACCGGAGCCGCTTCGACGAGGGTAGGATCAGCCAGACCCGGACGTGTGCGCTGACGATACAGCACCAGCGAGTGCAGAGCGTGATAGAGCGGACCGCAGTCGGCAGGGGCTTGGCGATTGTTGATCAGATCGCGAGCGACTGACTCAACACCACGCTGCAGCCACGGTTCCTGCAGCTCGCGATTGTCGAGCCCGATCATCAGCCATTCGAGAATGTGACCCGACGCTGCGATGCGTTTGCCAAAGTCGCTGTCATAACCAGGACCGTTGTAGTGATTGGATGAGAAGCTGCCGTCAATGTGCAGGTTCTGAAGCGCTTTCGTTTCGGCCACGTAGCGGCGGATTTTTTGGTCGGCTTCGAACCAGACACCTCGCAACTGGCCGCCTGATTGCTGGTAGGCGTTGCGGGCCAGGCAGATCGCGAACAGGCCGTGGCAACCGCCGCAGGCACCGTCTTGAACTCGCTGATTGGTTTGAGTCTGGACGAGCCGCTCCATGCTCCATTGCTCGCCGTATTTATTCTGCCACTGGGCGTTGTGCGGGAAGTAACGCGAGAAGAGCCACAACGTCCACGTGATTTCTTCACGGTCGTTGCATTCTGCTTGCGCATGTCGCAGCATGTCGTCGACGCTGATCACCGCGCCGTTCGCGCCAGCCTTGAAAGTGAAGTCACGCGGCAGTTCAGACATCGCCAGGATGGCAAGGAACTGATTGGGGTGACCTTCAAACGCGTAGGGCTCTGTGAAAGTGTGGAAGCGACCGCCGTAAGGCGTCTGCTCGACCAGAGGCAAGCCCTTATAGAACCGTCCGCCGCGAATCCATTCCAGAGCCGAGACCTTCTGGCCGTCGACCTTCAGCTTGAAGTTCTGACGCAGCGCGATCAGACCGTGGAAGATTTGCCAGGGCGTATGCACGTCTGCAGTGAGGTAGCGACGTGACGTCACAGCGACGGCTTCATCCACCAGCGTGTCGAGTTCTGACAGCTTGCGAACCACAGGCTGCGCGGGAACTGCCGCAGGCTGCGCGGGAACTGCCGCAGGCTGCTGGGGATTGATCTCGACGCCGGTGTTTGCTGTTGGTTGAGGCGTTGCTGGTTCAGCCGTGATGACGGTTGTCGTCGGGTTGGACGACTCTTTGACGACTTGCGGACGCGCGGGAGCGGCGGGGGCCACGACCGGCTTGTTGCCACTGACCAGAACAATGATGTCCTCGGCTTGAGTCGAAGTTCCGCCTACGGCCAGAACCCCGAAACAAAACAGCCAAGAGTTCAGCCAGGTACCCCTAAGCTTCATGGATGCCGCACTCCTTCCCTGCAATCTCAACAGTCTGAATCAGCAGCAGTTCAATCCATCGATCTGTGGAGTGAGAGTCGCATCCTCTCCACAGCGGCACGCGTTTGCGCGCCCGCCTGCTCGCCCTAATCGGCAAAGTCGGCCCGTAGTATCCGCGTCAGGACGAAGAGCCCTCACACTGATGACAGAAGGAATCGGCGGTTGTGGGCGAGAGATGTGGTGGATCTCGAGCGATCGCTGAGATCGTCAGGATCGGTACGACCGGAACCAATTCGTGAAATCCGAGACCGTACGTGCGGCACGCCTTGGGATGATTTCGTACACAAAAGCGGGCGGCTTACCGCGTTTCGGCCACTGGCGGCGGAACCGCTGATCCTCCGAGTTGTTCACCCGAGACCTCGTGCACGTTCTCGCGGATCCAGATGTTGCGGAACCGGACGGGGTTGCCGTGGAACTGAATGCTGAGAGGTTCTTTCTCGCTGTGCTTCGAATACCGCGGCGGTTCGGTGTAGGCCGTCGTGCCCAGGATCTCCAAGTGGTTGTGAATCACAACCCCGTTCTGGAGTGCGGTGATATAGGCCGGTGACTTCAGGCTGCCGTCTGAATTGAATCTCGGGGCGGTGAAAAGGATGTCGTAAGTCTGCCATTCGCCGGGGCCGCGGCAGACATTCACCATCGGCGGCCGCTGCTTGTAGATCGCGCCGCACTGGCCATCGAAGTACGTCAGGTTGTTGTACGAGTCCAGAATCTGCAGTTCGTAGCGTCCCATGATATAGACGCCGCTGTTGCCGCGCCCCTGACTGGAACCTTTGACTTCCGCCGGGCTGGCGAACTCCAGATGGATTTGGCAGTCGCCGAAGCTCTGCTTGGAAGTGAGGCCTGTCTTGTGAGCTGTGGCAATACCGTCCTCGATGAGCCACTGGTCGCCGCCGTTCCACTGTGAAAGATCCTTGCCGTCGAACAGAACGATGGCATCGGCGGGCGCTCCGCCAGCGGGACCGGGATTCACGATGGGCGGTTCTGGCCACAGAATTCCGCTCTTCCATTCGCGGGCGAAAAAGGCACTGGCCAGCGAGCCGCAGCTCAACAGGGCCGTGGCAGCCAGCACTGATCGCAGTCGAAAACCGAAGAAATGACGCAGCATGGTGAGCCTCAATGTGCAGTCGCGGGGAGATTTCGGGCAGGAGGAACTTCGTTGAAGTATTGGTATAACGAGGTTGAACGCGAATGGCATGTGACTGGGGCTGTTGGCGGTGCGACCTGAAAAAGTCGCAGCAAATCAGGCAATACTCAATCGCTGGCGGCGTGCGAACTGAGTTACAGTTTTGGTCCCGACCAGGATGTGAAGTCGGGCCGAAATGAGATCCTGTAAGTCCTCATCGCGCTCCGAGTCCTTATGTCGTTTGATGTGCTCAATCCCTGGATGCTGGCGGGCCTGGCAGGCATTGCCTTGCCCGTGATCGCACATCTGTTGAGCCGCAAGAAATACGACGTCGTGCAGTGGGGCGCGATGCAGTTCCTGGAACTGGGACGTCAGGCCAAACGCCGCATCCGGCTGGAAGAGTTTCTGCTCCTGGCGCTGCGCATGGGACTGATCTCGCTGATTGCGATCGCGATGGCTCGACCATGGCTGTCGGGATCAATGGTGAGCAACTTCTCGGCGGCGCCGACCAGTGACTACGTCATTGTGATCGACAGCTCGTACAGCAGTGACTGGCGGGGTTCGACGAAGACACCGCACCAGCAGGCCGTTCGCTGGGCGACTCAATTCCTCAACGAGTTGTCGCCTTTGGACACGGTGGCCGTGCTGGACGCTCGCGATCAGGTGGAACCCGTCGTGCCGACGCTGACGCGTGATCGCGAGCTAGTCCGCAAGACTCTGGAGAACCTGCCGACTCCATCAGGGACCTCAAAGCTGCATGAGTCCGTGATTCGCGGCGTGCAGTTGCTGAGTTCCGGTACGGCGCTGTCGCGGCACGTGATCGTCGTCACAGACGGCCAGCAACTGCCGTGGCGTCACGCGGACGCTCACTTCTGGCTGCAGATGGATGAACTTCGCAAGCAGGCGTCCGTGCCGTCCGACGTTTGGGTGGTCAATACGCAGCGGCAGCAGGCCAAGCGAGTTAACTACAGCCTCGATCGTTTGCAGCTCTCGCGCGAGTTGACGGTGATCGACTTCCCGGTGCGGATCAAGACGCGACTTCGCAACAGTGGCGCACCAGCATCCGTGAATCGCCGCGTCTTCCTGGAAATCGACGGGCAGAGATTGGCCGAACAAACGCAGAGCGTTCAGATCGAAGCCGATGGCCAGGCAACGATCGAGTTCGAGCAACGCTTCAACAAGGTCGGCACGCATCTGATCGCGGTGGTTACGGAGAGCGACAATCTGATCGCCGATGATCGAGCCGAAGGGGTTGTCGAGATCTCAGATGCGCTGCCCGTTCTGCTCGTCGATGGGCAGTCGCATCCAGATGCCACGAAGACCGAGACCTTCTTTGCGAAGGCGGCTTTGACAGCTCCGGGCAACCCGACGCCGTGGGTGGCTGCTCAAGTCATTAACCCGGCGCAACTGACAGCGAACCGACTGGCGGCGGCTCAAGTGGTGCTGCTGGCGAATGTCGCCCGGCTGACCGACGAGCAAGTCGATAACCTCAGGCAGTTCGTTGAAAGCGGCGGCGGTCTGGCGATCACGCTCGGCGATCAGGTCGATCGCGACTGGTACAACTCGAAGTTATTTGCCTCGGGCGATGGCTTGCTGCCGGGAGAATTAAAATCGCTGGAAACTGCTCCCAAGGATGTGGATGCGGAGCCCATCGGAGTGAATTCCGAAAGCTTGCAGCTCCCGTGGCTGAAGCCTTTTGGTACCGGTGGAGTCGATAGCCTGCTGGCCGCTCGGTTCACGCACTGGTATCGGGTCGAACCGGCGGTTGCGGATCCCGCCGTCAAGAAGCCAGAAGATGATTCTGGCGGTGAGAAGCCCAAGGTCGAAGCGCCGCCGCGCATGCCAGCCAGTGCGATTGCGAAGCTCAGCACCGGCGATCCGTGGATTGTGCACCGACCGCTCGGTCGTGGCGGCGTCTCGCTGCTGACGTCTACCTTGGATGCCGACTGGACCACGCTGCCTGCGAAGCCAGACTATGTCGCATTCCTGCATGAAATGATCTTCGATCTGACCGCCTCGCGCATCTCGCGCAACGTGGATGTGGGGACGTCTCTGATCGCGAAGCTCGAACCAAACGACCGTGTTGAGAACTGGCATTTCGTCGGTCCAGCGGGCAAAGAGCACGCTGCGCTGGCTGCTGGTAGCGAACAGAATCCGCAGGCGCGTCTGGATGAAACGCTGACTCCGGGCACCTATCGCCTGCGCCGTAAAGACGGCCCACTCAACGCCAATAACGAGCAGCACTTCGTCGTGAACTTTGACCGTGCGGAATCCGAACTCATGGCACTGACGGACGGCGAGTGGACCGAACTCACGGCAGAGAATCGCATCCGCCGCATCGAGCAGCCAACCGACCTGTTCACGGCGATCAAGTCTGAGACTGCGCGAGTCGAAACCTGGCACCTGCTGATGCTGCTGTTCCTGGCCATCCTCGTCGGTGAAGTGGTCATGACCCGCCGCCTGGTTCAGGGCGGGCACATCTTTACCGACGATGTGGCGGATGCGTAACACCGGCGTTTGCCTTCCACATTGTTGGCCAGCGCGGAGTCAAACCGCCTATTTGCGATCCAGCGATTTCGCGATCCGTCGCTGCTCATCGGCCTCAGCTTGTCGCCCTGCGACGCGATAGGCTTCGGCCAGCCAGCGCCGCATTTGGGAGTCAGCCGGGAAGCGTTTCAGGACATCCTCCGCCAATCGAACACCGCGTTCAGACTTGCCCTGCAGGCCAAACACATGGACCAGTCGGCCGAGGGCGATCCGATCGTCAGGATTGAGTCGAACCGCTTCTTCCAGTGCCCGTTGAGCTTCATCCAGTTCGCTGCCGTCGTGCGCGATCATTCCGAGACTGCGCCACGCCTCGGAATCGGCTGGATCGATCTTCAGCACTTCCTGCCAAAGCGTTCTTGCCCGCTGCCGTTGATTCTCAAGCGTATGAGCGATCGCCAGTGCGGCCAGCAGTTCACGGTCCTTTTGGAATCTGTCTTGCAGCGGCCTGAGCGTTTCCGCTGCGGCGTTGGCGAGCAACTTGTCCTTTTCGTTCTGAGCGAACCGACTCATCAGAATTCCGCGTGCCCGCTGCAATTCAAGAGCCGGGATTCGCTCATCCGCGCCATCAAACACTCGCAATTCTGGCTCCGGATCTTTGGCCCCCGGCTGACCCGTCGATGGCCGTCGCAAGATGCGGTGGTCCGTCTGGGAAGTGTGAGGCACGTTGCTCGCGGACAGGCTCTTCATGTGACAGGCCACGCAGGAATTCTGCTGCTTGCTTCGCTCCACATCTGACGCCTTGCAGACGGATCTCGGGTCACCGTGACATTGCAGGCAACGACTCCGGTAGAATTCTTCGAGACCATCTCGCGACGGCACTTGATGGGGATCATGGCACGTGGTGCAACCAAACTTCCCGTTGCTGGCTGTGAAGCACCGACTGGATTGCATTTGCTGCACATGGCTGACGGCATCCGTCGACCCCGCAGAGTTCACTCCGGTGCCAGTCACAAAGATCGTCCAGATGTCTTCCAATGAGTCACCCGGGCGGTAGTCCAGATGGTTTCGCCCATGTCGTAAAACTCGATGACCATTCGAAAGATGACACTGATAGCAGACGGCTTCGCGCTGGCGAGCCGGCAGGCGAGCGGGATTCACGATTTTCAGATCTGAGCCTGCGGCCTTACCCACATCCGTAGAGCCAGCATTCTTGAATAGCCCCACGTGTTCCTGAGCGGGACCGTGGCAATTCTCGCAACTGACACCGCATTCCAGAAACGGTGGCGACCCGAACCGATCATTGTGCTGATCCAACGCATGGATACGACCAACATGACAGTTCAAGCATTCGACGGATATCTGCCGCTCAAAATGCTGGTTCTGAAGCGAGTAGCCAGGTGCCAGATCCCAACGTGCGTCACCCGAGTACCAGGTAATGGGCGATTGGAAAAGCCGTTCACTCGAAGACCACAAGAAGGTACGCCCGCGTTTGCCGGAACCGATCGCCACCGAGATCTGTCGCGAATTGTCAATACTCACCATGCCCTGCTCATCGTTCCACAGTTCGTGGTGCTCGATGCCGTCCTCGGTCATGACGGCTTGATAGAAGAACCCGCCGGGAGCGGGAAACACTGGCTGCGAATAGTCCTCCCGAGATGTCGCCGCCGATGGTGTCTTTTGAATCAACTCCGCAGATCGGGACTTGGGGTGTGATTGAAACGCATCCGAAATCGCCTGATGACATTCGGCACAACTTTCACTCCCCACGTACCCGACTGAAGTTCGCCTCGCGCCTGAAGCATGCGTCGTTGGACCGCCGGTTGTGATCGGCGCAGTGGCAGGAGGCGGTGCTGGACCACGCTCGCATCCCGCCGCAATCATCAACACGGCGGCCAGAATGCAGTAATTCAAAGTGGGCGACAGCAGCCTGTTCATCCTCGGAACTTTCGATGTCTCAACTCAAAAGTCAGAGTCACAGCGAACCACCTAGTTCGTTGCCGCAACCGAATCTTCGACGGGCTCGGTGATCACCAGATGCTGATTAACAGCCACAGTCTGCTGACTCGTGGGCCAATCACCATGCGGCCATCTCACAACCACCTGACACTCATTTCCCTCACCTGCTCCCAGTCCAAAGGTCGCAACGGGTTGATGGCTGGAGCTATAGCTTCCACCCGAGAATAAGTGGCGCACGAACTTGGTTGAGCCATACGTCACTTCAATAATGGCTCCCAAGCCCCGCCGGTTGCTCTTTGATCCGACTAATTCCACCTGCAGCCATTTCCCGCGAACCGAGTCATTCCGCAAAAGCGCTGCGGGTGCTCCCTGATGAACCACCAGCATGTCCAGGTCGCCATCATGGTCATAGTCCGCGACCGAGACGGCACGCCCCAGGTACATTCCTCCGAAATAGTCTCCTCCCCGCTTAGACTGTTCGACCCACCTGCGACCTGCAAAAGAAAACATCTGCGGCGGCATGTGATAGAGCGATCCACCGCTGCGCCAATCATCAATGTGCCCGTTCGCCACAAAGATATCTTCATGACCGTCCTGATTCAGATCTTCCATCACGGCGCCAAACCCCAGGTAAGGCAGAGTTGGCTTGTGGAGATCTTCGACTCGCGTGACATCATGAAAGCCGGTTTCACCCAGATTGGCGTAGAGCGTATTCGAGTCGCTCGTGAAGTGGGTGATGTATAAGTCCAGATATCCATTGTGGTCGTAATCACCGACGCCGATACCCATGTTGGCCTGATACTGGCCGAGAATGTTCATAGCGCAACCCAGTTCGACCGCGCGTTCTCGAAACTCGCCTTGGCCCGTCTGCATGAAAAGGTGATTGGCGCTGGTGTCGTTGGCCACAAAGACGTCGAGTTTCCGATCACCGTTCATGTCGGCAATCACTACGCCGAGCGCCTTGTTCTGCGGAGCCACAAGTCCCCATGCGCGAGTCACGATTCGAAACCGGCCATCACCAAGGTTTTCGTAGCACTCGCTCTCACCGGGATCCAACTTCTCGGGATGGCAAATACTCTGCACACCGGTTTCTGATCGACATGCTACCGGGTTACGAACGTCGTAATTGACGTAGTTGCAGACGAAAAGGTCGAGATCGCCATCCAGATCGAGATCGCCCCAAGCCGCGCTGGTCCCCCAGCGCGGATCACCCACACCAGCATGGGACGTTACATCCCGAAACGTTCCATCTCCAAGATTCTCCAGCAGGACGTCGGGACCGACATTCGTAACGAGGACGTCTTCAAATCCATCGTCATTGAAGTCTCCAACCGCCAAACCCTGACCGGACTGCGTATCAACTCGCAAGGTGCTGTCCGTAACATCCTGGAAACGGCCATCGCCTCGATTCCGAAAGAACCGATCGCCTTCAACATGCGCTACAGCGGCTAACGGATCTCCACCCTGAATCAGCGCCAGATCCCAGTTCTTATCGCGATCAATATCGAGCCAGCCGCCGCCGCCGCCCGTCGATTCGACCATGAACAAGCGACCGTTCGCCCCGGTATCAAAGACAAAGTCTACCCCCGCATCCGCATGCGCGTCCTGAAAAACTGGCGAAGCAATTTCGGGCAAGGAAGAGGGCGCAACCAAAGTCGCGTTTGCTGGTGCATCCACCTTGTGCGACTGAGTTGACGGCGAATCGACAACGGGACTCTTCTCGCACCCCGCGATCCACAGGACAACGACAGCAATGAAAGGCCGTATGGACGATGGCATCATCAACTCGCCACACAAAAGAAAGAGGTCTCGACCCCAGCCAGGATCGAGACCTTTCAAGCTCTTTAAGATTCACACTTTCGTGACGAAATCAATCCGCCGGTACGCTAACGTTCTCTCCACCGGCACGAGTTGACAGAGCACGCTGCACGGTGGCAACGTTGATGTTCTCAGAGAAAAACTTAACTACACCGTCACCCATCAATGCATGAGCGCCACCAACGTGGGTACTGGACCACGAGGTACAACGAGAATCGTCGCCGCCATTTCCGCCCGGAACCGAGGCCGGATCGAAATTGATTGGCTTCTGCAAAACGTCGATCGATCCACCTGGAGAGAACCAGAGACCGCCCAGATTCGACACGCTCGGCTGGTCCTTGCTGAAGTTCCAGTGGTGGTTCTCGAACACGGCTACAGTGTTCGAAGATCCATCAGTGATGTCAGCAATACGAGCGCTGCCCATCCACCAGAAAACGCCTACCAAAGCCTGCAAGTTGTCAGCGTTTTCGTTGTGCAACTGATCTGGCCATACCCATGGAGCAGTCTGTGGCATATCCGGACCGCAATCCTTCCAGCCGGTCCACACAAAGCCCATGTTGCCGAAGTAGTCGGTGCGTGCACCATCCATGTTACGGCTTTGCTGATTCCAACCCTGGCCATCGTAGTATGGCCCACCGGAAAACGTCTTCGGCTGAGGGTTACTGGGACACAAGAGTCCGGAGATGATCGCCCGACGCACTCGTTGAGACTCTGCGGTATCCATCGAGTACTTGTTGGCCGAGTTGTTTTGCCGGGTGAAGTCAAGCTGCTCAAACAGAGCCGCCTGATCCATGAATGGCAACATCGCTGTGATCCAAGAAATGCCCACGCCAGTTGGCGGAGGAGTACCTCCGGTCAGGTGTCGGTTGCGAGTGGGATCAAAGTTCTGAGGGAACTGACCATACGTTTCTTCGTATGCGAAGCAGGAAATACCAATCTGCTTCAGATTGTTCCTGCATTGGCCGCGGCGAGCGGACTCACGTGCTTGTTGAACAGCCGGCAGCAACAATGCCACCAATACGGCGATGATCGCAATCACCACGAGAAGTTCGATCAGCGTAAATCCAAACGATCTTGAACGTTTCTTGAGGCTAAAAACGTTACCCATTGCAACTTCTCCCGAGAAAGCAGCTTCAAGCACCAAAAAACAGTTAGAAATCAATTTGTACCAGATTGTCAACAGTAGACTTCACTTCGAAGACCATCGGAGTGGTTTCTGGCGACCGCCACCCCTGTGGAATCTTGTCTTCCGTCTTTCCTGTAGGACGACGGCCTGCGTTCGAGTAGTCCATCTTGGCATCGACAGACAACACTACTTTGTAAGAACCAGCAGGAGCCCCCTTTTTGCCTTGTGGGGTAACAATCTCAAACTCGCCCTGATCGTTCGTTGCCCCCATAACAGTCACGCCTGTCGCGGCATCGACTGGAATCAAGGCGATGGAGACTTCCTTCAGTCCGGCTCCGCCCTTCTTGACATATCCCTTGACGGGGTAGAGCTCCGGTCCCGATGGAGCGGCGTTGCAACCAACCAACATGACTCCAAGCAGCAGACCGAGCGTCACACGAGCCATCAGCCATCCTTTTGAAACGTCGAACAACCATCCACACTGGCGCATTCTCGCCACATGGGTAAATTGTGAAGCTTGATCGGTTTTCGCAAGCCTGAAGTTTGGCGATATGCCGCCCTTCCCGTGTTTACGGGGCCAACTTTTCGGTGAAGCTGTCAGCGGCTGGGCTGAAGCCGCCGTCGAATGGAGTCGGCAACCTCGACATCCCCACAGTTGACTGCGAAATACAAGATTTCCTCGAGTAATTGGGGATTCACCGCCGCCGAATTAGGAAGCTCGAAAATGCGGTGTTCCAAGTCCTTGCCGAGGCGGGCGGCCGCCGCCAATTCCTGAGTGCGCTGGGACTGCCCAGCCAACCGTAGCGCCTCCGCCAGTTCGTGGCGAGACCTCCATTCAAACGGATGTAGCTGCAGCGCCTTCTCGTACGCTGAAATCGCTTCCGTTGAGCGCTGCTCGGCCATCGCCAGCCAACCGCGAAATCGCCAGAACCGTGAGTCGGCATCGAGTTCCGTGGGCAGTTTGGTTAAGAGTTGCCTCAGAAAATCGATATCCCCGCCCGTGATCGCCCGATCTGCCAGAATCGCCAGGATTTCTGGGTTCTTGGGATACTTGCTTTGGCATTGATTCAGCAGTTCCTTCGCATCTGCCGTCAGACGCGTTTCGCCGAACAGGCGGAGGGACTTGCTCTGAGGCAACTTGGCTGCGTAAATCGCTTGGGCAACCTCCAATATTTCATTGTCCGGCAACGTTTTGCGCCATTCAGAAACGCGCAGATAGCCGTCAGAAAATTGCAAATTCG
The DNA here is from genome assembly GCA_021732995.1 of Planctomycetaceae bacterium. Lineage (GTDB taxonomy): Bacteria > Planctomycetota > Planctomycetia > Planctomycetales > Planctomycetaceae > AM-0621. Next base: position 129,741 of record JAKFWA010000022.1, read on the forward strand.
AGGAAATCAACAAATACAGGTAGGCTTCTGCGGACTCGCACCCCAGTTTCACGGCGGTGCGGATCTGAGAGACCATTGCTGTTCGCTGTTGAGTAATAGCGTATAAATAGATCAGCCGTTGATGCGCGACCGGGGTTTCTGGCGTAATTCGCAGAATGCGTTGCCAGTTTTCGATTGCCAGAAACGGCTGCTTCAATTCCGAGAGCAGCAGGTCCCCGCGTAAAGTCAGCAACTGGACGGCTTGAGGATCGCTATCAGACACGCGTCCCAGGCAATCCGCAGTGCGGTCGAATTGGCGGAGTTGGCGCGTTGCCTCAGCCAAGGCAATCCAGGCTTCGGTATTGTCCGGAGCTGCCTTGGTCCATGCGGTGGCGTGTTTGTCCGCCTCCATCCAGTCGCCGACAGCGATCGCAAACCGCGCGGCGGAAACGTGCTCTTGAAAGCGTCTGGAGACCAGCCACTGATTTCCGCCAAAGACGCACATCAAAGTGGCAATACCAATCACCGACAGGATCCACTTGCGGCGTGACGATGAGTTGGTACTGCCCTCAGGGACGTCTGACACTTGGAATTCCCCCCGAGCGTGGGGTTACTTGGACTTGGGTGGTGCCTTCTTGACGGCAGCCTTCTTGGCTGGACCGGCGGGCTTGAAGATGCGCTGCAACTCGTCGAGTCCTGTCGAGCCCTCGGCGACCAGCCGCAAGGCATCCTGCTGCCACGTGAGCTGTTTATCCTTCTTGGCAGCGGCACGGATCGCGTCCGCATCACCACCACTCAGGATTACTTCTTTGATCGCGTCGCTCATCGTGATCATTTCAAAGATCGCGGCACGACCTCGATAGCACTCGTCGTTGCAGTTCGGACACGGCGGCGGAAGTTCTTGCGTCTTCGGATCCGGCTCCGGTTCGGGAGCCCGGCGATAGAGCTTCTCTGTGTCGTCAGGCAGACCGACCTGCGCCAGCAGCTTCGGGCTGGGACGGAAGGCTTCCTTGCATTTGTTGCAGAGCTTGCGGATGAGCCTCGGGCTGACGACACAACGCAGGCCATCAGCCACCAACTGACGATCGCCGCCAACGCGTTCGATCATCTTGACGATCGCGTCGGCCGCATCCTTCGCCGTAACTTCAGATGCAATCGCAATGTCACCGGCCCGTTTGAACGCGACCTTCGCACGCTCGTCGTCGTTCAAGTTAGTGAAGAAGATCAAATCGCCGTCATTGCGGCGGATGCGTTCGATGGTCTCATCCAGCGAGTGCGCCGGGTCAGCCTTGAAAATAGGCACGTTGACGACTTCGCGCGAGCCCATGTCGCCCAGAATAAAGCACTGATACAAGTACACGTCGACGCAACGCAGCAAGGCGAGCGTTTGCGTCGTCAAGCCGGATTCGGGAGGCCCCGCGAACAGGATCACACCCTTCTTCTGAGCGGCGTAGTCGCGAATCGTCGTCCGCACGAGATCGGGAGTACCGATGTCTTCCGGCTTCACGCGATTGATCTTCAGATTGCGGTACATCACGGTCAGTTGTTCGCCGCCTTTGACGGGCGCCGACTTCACGGTGATTTCCCACTTGTAGTCTTTGTACGTTCCCTTGATGCCGCCGACTTGCGGCTTGTCTTTGACGGTGATGTCCAGTCCCGCCAGCAACTTCAGCATCTGGGTGATGGCGTTGGCCCGCTGAATGGGGAACTTCGGACCAGGCCGACGAATACCGTCGATTGAGAACGTCACGACTGCGCGTTCGCCTTGTGGCTCCATGCGGAAGCTGTCGCTGCGTTCGGCGAGCGCATCAGTTACCAGTTCCTTCGCCGGAGTCAGTCCCGCCGCGACCAGCTTCTTGTTGTCTTCCAGATTGGCGTCTTTGCCATTCACCGCTCCCTGGAAGAGAACATATTCAATTTCTTCCTCTTCGTCGTCTTCGGGAGCGGCTTCGTTCTTCTTACCAAAACCAAAGATCACGGCAGGAATCCTCAAAGAGGGGCGAAGTTATCTGTGATCGAGTCGTGACTGCGCGCCACACGCCGATCAGGTTCGTTCCACGAGCGACTCAATAATCTCAACTGCGAGCGGGCCGATTGCAAAGCAGAGGGATCACGCAAAGCGGGGCGGACGCAAAGAAAATCCGAAAAGGCGAGCGGGACAGGATTGTCCTCTCGCCTCACGGCCAGGCTCCGCAGTTCGCCACCGCGACCATCAAATTACAGCAATCCGTAACGCTTCAAAGTGGCTCGCAGGTTCTCACGTTGAGCATCCGCCAGCGGAGTCATCGGCAATCGCAGTTCGCCGCTGTCACGCTTGAGTTCTTGCATCGCGGCCTTGATCGGAATCGGGTTCGTCGCAATGCCCAGCAGGTCGCGGCACAGCGGGAACAGCTTGTGATGCCACTGCTGAGCCTTGGCGATGTCGCCCGACTTCCAGGCCGCGATCAACGCCAGCATGTCCTTCGGAACGATGTTGCCGACCACCGAAACAATACCACTGCCGCCCATCGACATGATCGGCAGAGTCAGGCTATCGTCGCCGGACAGCACCGTGAGGTCTGTAAGAGCGAGCACCTGCGAAGCCTGATCCATTGAGCCAGTGGCTTCTTTGATGGCCACAATCGTCGGGCAGGCTTCGGCCATGCGGGCGATGGTTTCCGGCTCCATGTTCTTCGCGGTACGACCGGGAATGTTGTAGAGCACAATCGGCAGATCGCAGGCGTCAGCAATCGCCTTGTAGTGCTGGAAGAAGCCTTCCGGCGTCGGCTTGTTGTAGTACGGGGCTACCATCATCGCGCCATCGGCACCGGCGGACTTCGCGAACTTCGTGAGCCGAATCGCTTCACGAGTGTTGTTCGAACCCGTGCCGGCCATGACTCGCACTCGGCCGCGCGCCTGTTCGCACACAATGGCGATGACGCGTTCGTGTTCTTCGTGAGTCAACGTCGGGCATTCGCCAGTCGTGCCCACCGGGCAGAGGCCATTGGTGCCCGCTTCAATCTGAAAATCAACCTGCTTCCGCAGAGCCGCTTCGTCCAGTTCGCCATTCTTGAACGGGGTCACGATTGCGACCGTCAAACCTGCGAACTGTTCTCCTCTTCGTGCCATCATGAACTCTCGTCAGTAATTGAATTAGTAAGTGAACTGATGCGTATTTTGAATCAGCCCGCAGAAGTCGCTGACTTGCGGTTGCGCCAGTCGATGTTGGACATCTCGGACAGCGCGAGCATCAGCGCGTGCGTTCCATTGCGACCCCAGCCCTTCGCCTTCACGGACAGATAGAGCTGCTCGCCCAGAGCCAATCCCGGCAGCGACAAGCCCATCCGCTTCGCTTCAGCCAGAGCGATGCCCATGTCTTTAATAAAGTGCTCTACGAAGAAGCCCGGGTCGAAGTTGTTGGCCATCATGCGTGGGCCGAGATTCGACAGCGACCAGCTTCCAGCAGCGCCGGGGCCAACCGACTTCAGCATGGTTTCGAGATCCAGCCCCGCTTTGTAGCCGTACAGCAACGACTCGCAGACGCCGATCATGTTGGTGGCGATCAGGATCTGATTCGCCATCTTGGTGTGCTGTCCACAACCCGGACCGCCCTGATGGACGATCGTCTTGCCCATCGCACCGAAGCACGGCTGCAAGGCTTCGACGACGTCTTTATCGCCGCCGATCATGATCGACAGCGCGGCGTTCTTGGCGCCTATATCGCCGCCGGAAACCGGAGCGTCCACGCTGTGCACGCCCTTGGCCTTGGCGGCTTCGTAGATTTCAACGGCCAGCGATGGCTCGCTGGTGGTCATGTCGATGAGCACGTTGCCCTTCTTCGACCCCGCGAGAGCACCGTCCTTGCCGAGCATGACTTCACGAACGTCGCTCGGAAAACCGACGATCGAAAAAATCACATCCGACTGTTCGGCAACAGCTTTGGGCGTATCTGCCCACTTCGCGCCCTTGTCGATCAGAGCCTGCGACTTGCTCTTCGTACGACTGTAAACCGTGGCCGAAAAGCCAGCGGCCATCAGGTGCCCAACCATGCTGGAGCCCATGACTCCAGTGCCAATCCAGCCAATTTTCGTCTGGCCTGGAGCGATCGTCGGTGCGGTCATTGGTGCGATTGCCCTTCAAGAAGTTGAATCAGATGTCGCTCGAGCGTTCAGACAGCGAGTGCCTGCGAGTCCCGAAGCGGACAACGAGTATACCGGCGGAGTTCGAATTTCAAATTGAGCCGCTCAGCGGGTCTGCAGCCTGCTGGAGACGCACTGAGCGACCGGATATCGTCTGCCGACCAGACTGCCGCTCGACCCCGAGGAGCCCCGCTCGATGCCATCTCTCAGCGAATACGCCACGTTCTTCCGCGAGTTCCGCACGCGCTTTGAAACGACGGGCTCGATCGCTCCCAGCAGCCGCTTTCTGGCTTCGGCGATGATCGCCCCGCTGCGCAATCGGCCGGCAGACGCGCCCGTTCGAATTCTCGAGATCGGCCCCGGCACCGGCGCTGTAACCGACTATCTGGTCCAGCAACTGCGTCCAGGCGATACCTTTGATCTGGTCGAACTCAACCAAGTCTTCGCCGACCTGCTGCGTTCCAAGTTCGAGCGGGAGAAGCACTTCCGTGCGATCGCCAGTCAGGCCACCGTCCATGTTCTGCCGCTGCAGGACTTTGAAGCAACCCAACCGTACGACTTCGTCATCTCCGGCCTACCGCTGAATAACTTCCCGGCAGACCTCGTCGATGAAATCTTCGACGCCTACTTTCGGCTGCTCGCCCCCGGTGGAGTGCTGTCCTACTTCGAATATATGTACGTGCGATCGATCCGCAAGCGGCTCGGCAAGCGCGTGGACCGCGAGCGGCTGGCACGAATTGACGGCACGATGACACGTTACGTGAACTCGCATCGCATCCGCCGCGACTGGATCTTCGTGAATCTGCCCCCGGCTTGGGTGCAGCATCTCAGACGCGACCAGAGCAACTGACCGAAAAGATTTGTAGGTCGGACAATCCTGTCCGACAGCCGGACAAGATTGTCCGGCCTACTGCGGAGAATTGGATGCTGAAGTTTTTGAAGGCGCGCTGGTTCCTGATGACCTTGCTGACGTTGATCACCGCCGGCCTGCTGGTGGGATCTCTGCTCGGCAACGACGTGGTCAGCGTCATCAAGCGCGCGATTCCTTCGAAACCAATCACTGCCACCACTATCTTTCTAATGGCCTTCACGCTGGACAGCAGCCAGATTCGAGCCGCCTTTCGATCACCCGGACCCGTCATTTGGGCTTGCCTGATCAACGCCTTATTCATGCCGCTGATGGGCTGGGCGTGTGTGCGGCTGCAGACAGCTCAGCACTTTGAAATCGGGCTGATGATCGCCGTCAGCGTTCCCAGCACGATGGCGGCGGCGTCGGTGATGACTCGCAAAGCTGGAGCGAACGACGCCGTTTCGCTGCTGACGACTCTGACGACGAATTCCCTGTGTTTCCTGACGACTCCTTTCTGGCTGCAACTCGGAGCCCAGCAAGCCGTCAAGCTAGACTCGTTCGATCTTGGGGTCGACTTGTTTGCGCTCGTCCTCATCCCCGCGACGCTTGCGCAACTGGCCCGTCTGATTCCGAGCTTCAAAACCTTCGCGACCGCTCGCAAATTCGGCCTGTCGGTGACCGCTCAGTTGATGATTCTGTTGCTGGTCTTCGTGAGTGCCTGCACCGGCGGCCTGGAGTTGCAGCGAGCGAATGTGGCCGAGCAGGTCGCTGGCATGGTTGTCGCCTGGATCTGCTGCGTAGCGATTCACGCCGCGGGCCTGTTCCTAGGTCACGCGGGCGGCAAACTCTTCGGTTTTTCCCCGAAAGACCGCATCGCCAGTGGTTTTGCCGCCAGCCAGAAGACGCTGCCGATTGGAGCCTATCTGGCCTCGAATCCGGCCGCCTTTGGAACAGTTCCGTTCGCGGTGTTCCCGATCCTGATGTTCCACGCCAGCCAACTGTTCCTCGACACACTGGTCGCAGACTACTTCGCCAAGCAGGAACAAGGCGGGCAGTAGCCAAGCAAAAGACCTCTGAAGTCAATCACCTCAGAGGCCATTTCAGATCACACGTAGTGAGGTTCAGGTTTCGGCTCGTGGACCTCGTGCTTCTCGGGCCAGAACCTTGCGGAGAGGCCGCGCAGCACCACGTAGAACGTGGGTGTGAGGAACAAGCCGAACACCGTCACTCCCAGCATGCCGGCGAACACGGCGGTTCCCAGCACCTGACGCAGTTCAAAACCCGGGCCGGTGGCTCGAGCCAGGGGCAGCACGCCCAGGATGAACGCGAACGACGTCATGATGATCGGACGCAACCGCAACCGCGAAGCTTCGATCGCAGCGTCGAAGCGGCTGCGACCTTCTTCTTCGAGTTGCTTCGCGAACTCGACGATCAGCACCGCGTTCTTAGCGGCCAGACCAATCAACACCACGAAGCTGATCTGAGTGATGAGGTTGTTGTCCATGCCTCGCACAAACACACCGACCAAAGCGAACGGCAGGCACACCGGAGCGATCAGGATGATCGCCAGCGGCAACGTCCAGCTTTCGTACTCGGCTGCATGCACCAGGAACACGAACAACACGCACAAGGGGAAGATGTAGAGAGCCGTGTTACCGGCCAACTGTTGCTGATACGCCAGGTCGGTCCAGGCGATCGACATGCCCGGCGGCAGAGTTTCTTTCGCCAGCCGTTCGATCGTCTCGATGGCCTGACCTGAGCTGAATCCCGGAGCTGTGTCGCCCTGTACCTCAGCCGATGGGAACATATTGTATCGCACCACCCGATCCGGGCCGCTCTGCCAACGCACGTCGACCACCGATCCCAGCGGCACCATGCGACCGTTCGCATTCCGAGTCTTCAGCCGGCCGATGTCTTCCGCTTGATTACGGAAACCCTCCTCAGACTGAGCTCGCACCTGAAACGTGCGACCGTAGAGATTGAAGTCGTTGACGTAAGCCGATCCCAGATTGACCTGCAATGCATCGAACACGTTCGACAGCGGCACGTTGAGCATGTTCGCTTTGACTCGATTCACGTCCGCGAAGATCTGAGGCGTCGCGGCACGATAGGTCGTGAACACACCAGCCAACGACGGCTCTTTGTAGGCGGCGGCGATCAGTCGATCGGTCGCTTCCTGCAATGCACGAGACCCGTGACCTTTGCGATCCTGCACCAGAAACTTGTAGCCGCCTGCGGTTCCCAGTCCCTGCACCGGCGGTGGCGGCACCACGAAGATATCTGCGTCTGGAATCTGCATCAGCTTCCGCTGCAACGCGGGAAGTTCTTGCAAGATAGAGGGCTCGGTGCCGTCAGCGTTCAACTTGGGTGTGAAGAAGATCGCGGCGGAATTGGGACTGCTTGATCGAGTCGCCCCAGAGAAACCCACGAACGAAACCGCATGGCCCACTCCCGGATGATCCAGGATGATCTTGGTCGCTTCCCGCACAACTTCATCAGAGCGGGACAACGACGCACCGTCTGGCAACTGGATCACGGTGATCAGGTAGCCCTTGTCTTGCCGGGGAATGAAGCCTGTTGGCACGGCTGAGAATCCGTAGCCAGTGAGCCCGACCAGTGCGCCGTAGATCAGCAGCGGAATCGCTGCCTTGCGAATCGCCCAGCCAACTGAGTCTGCATAACCGAAGCTCAGCTTCTCAAAGGCTCGATTGAACAAGCGGAAGAACCAGCCAAACATGAAGTCCCAGGCACGACCGAACTTGTCCTTCTTCGCGTCATGCGGCTTCAGTAACAACGCACACAAGGCGGGACTAAGCGTCAGCGAGTTGAACGCAGACAGCAGCGTCGACACCGCAATCGTCAACGCGAACTGTCGATAGAACTGACCGCTGATGCCGGTGATGAACGCCGTCGGCACGAACACGGCCGAGAGACCAACCGCAATCGCGATGACTGCCGTCGTCACCTCGTCCATGGCCTTGTAAGCAGCATCACGCGGCGACAAACCCGCCGCGATGTGACGTTCCACGTTCTCCACCACCACGATGGCGTCATCGACCACGATGCCGATCGCCAGCACCAGTCCGAACAGCGACAGCATGTTGAGCGAGAACCCGAACACGGACATCGCTGCGAACGTACCGATGAGCGACACAGGAATCGCGATGAGCGGAATCAGCGTAGCTCGCCAGTTCTGCAAGAAGATCAACACCACAATCACGACGAGCACCGCAGCTTCAAACAGCGTATGAAGCACGGCGTCGATGGACTCGCGCACAAACACCGTCGGGTTGTAAGCCATGCGGTATTCGAGCCCCGGCGGGAAATCTTTCGACAGCGTCTTGATTGCGTTCTCGACGCCTTCAGCGGTCGCGAGCGCGTTTGAACCGGGACGCTGCGAAATCACCAGCGCGACCGCCGTCTCATTATCCAGGTAGCTGTTGATGGAATAGTCGCGGGCTCCGAGTTCAATGCGAGCCACGTCGCTCACTCGAATGATTCGACCATCGCTGCCGGTTCGCACAATCAAGTCGGCGAACTGCTTCGGTTCGAGCAATCGACCCAACGTATTCACCGTGAGCTGAAAGTCGCCACCACCGGACATCGGTGGCTGGCCAATCACGCCCGAAGCCACCTGCACGTTCTGTGAACGCAGAGCCTGAATCACATCACCAGCGGTCAACGACAGATGAGCCAACCGCTCGGCATCGAGCCAGACTCGCATGCTGTATTCACGCTGGCCCAGCGAGTTCACGCTGCCCACGCCGTCCACGCGAGCCAGTGCATCACGCACCTGAATCAGCGAGTAATTGCTGAGGTACAACTGGTCGTAACGCTTATCGGGCGAAACGAGGTGCAGCACCATCAATAAGTCGGGCGACGCCTTGATGGTCGTCACTCCCAGCCGACGCACTTCTTCCGGCAAGCGAGCTTCCGCGGTCGCCACTCGGTTCTGAACGAGCACCTGAGCTGTGTCCAGATCGGTGCCGAGCTTGAACGTCACCGTGAGCTCCATCTGGCCGTCCACGGTGCACTGCGACGACATGTAGAGCATGTCTTCGACACCGTTGACTTCCTGCTCGATCGGCGTCGCAACTGTATCGGCGATGACCTCGGGCGAAGCACCCGGGTACGACGCGCGCACCACAATGGTCGGCGGAACGATGTCAGGATACTGCGCGGCCGGCAACGTGTAGTAAGCAATGCCGCCCAGGACGACGATCACGATCGAAATCACCGTGGCGAAGATCGGCCGGTCGATGAAGAAGTGTGCCAGCTTCATAATGAGTTCCCTTCGAAGTCATGTCCTGACTTGATCTCGGAACGCAGCAAAGACGCGTTCCGAAGGCTGGGTTGAGTCACCGAGTTCCTGCTGTCAAAAGCGCCAGTCGCCAGCGGCCGATTGTGCTTTGGCCGCGTCAACCATTGATCTTCGGGCACCGATCGAGCGTCATCGGGCAGCCCGTCTTCCTTCATCGCGATCACTTCTGTCTTCGCCGTGACCTTGCTGTCAGGACGAATCCGCTGCAGACCTCGCAGCACGATGTTTTCAGTCCCTTGCAGGCCGTTACGCACGATGCGTAACCCGCGAGCCATCGGCCCCAGTTCCACAACCTGACGCCGCACGCTGCCGTCGCTTTCGATCACGAACACGAACTTGTCCGATTGATCGGTGCCGATAGCGAGATCCGGAACGAGGATCGCGTCATAACGCGAACTGCCGGGCAGCCGGACGCGAGCAAACAAACCGGGCGTCAGCGACAGATCCGAGTTCGGCAGAATCGCGCGGCCGCGCATCGTCGCGGTTTCGGGATCGAGCCGGTTGTCGATGAAGTCCATGTGGCCGTGATGCGGGAACTGATCCTTCTGGTCCATCACTCCGACATGCACCGGCAGCTTGTGTTGTCGGGGGCTATCGAGCTTCCCGTCGCGAACCAGTCGCACGTATTTCAGGAACGACTGCTCGTCCGCGTCGAAGTGACAGTAGATCGGGTCGAGCGAAACGATCGTCGTCAGCACCGTCGATTGTGGCGTACCACCGCTGATGAGATTGCCCTCAGTCACCAGACGCGAGCTGATGCGTCCTGTGATTGGAGCCCGGATCTCGCAGTACTCCAGATTCAATTTGGCGACTGCGAGCAGTGACTTCGCAGCCTCTTCCGCAGCGGCAGCAGAGTCTGCCGACGCTTTGGCCAGGTCCAGCTTTGCGCGAGCGGCCTTCAAGCTGGCCTGCGATTGGGTGAATTCAGACTCACGGACTTCAAACTCGTCCTGCGAAACCGCGTTCTGAGCGGCCAGTCGCTTGGACCGATCATGCTGCTTGCTGGCGAGGTCGTGCCGAGCCTCGACGAGCTTCACTTCGGCTTCGGTCTGCGCGACCGTCGCCTTCGCCTGCTCGACCTGTGATTGAGCCACCACGACGTCTGCTTCGGTGCGAGCGACTTCTGCTGCGAACGGCCGCTGGTCGATCACGGATAAGAGATCGCCTTTGCGAACAATCTGGCCTTCTTGAAAATGCGTCGCATCCAGATACCCGCTGACTCGGGCACGCACCTCAACGAACTCAATCGGCTCGATGCGTCCGACGTACTCATCCCATTCCACGATCGGAGTCCGCAATGGCTTGCCCGCCACGACTCCAATTGGCGGCTGAGGAGGAGGTGGCGGCGGTTGCGAACATCCTGCCAACCAAAGAGTTGCGAAGAATCCCGTTCCGATGACAACTGCTGAGCGAAAGTTGTTGAATGACAATGAGAATGACATGGCGATTTCCCGTAGACGGAGAGCCGCACAGCGCGCCGGACAGAGCGAGTCACGGCGGCACAAAGTGGGCGGGCAAGAACGCAGCTCGCGAGAAAAGCCTGCTGGTCGACAACAGGCAGCGGCAGGCACGGAACAACCGTCAGCCTGCTAACTCGCCAGCAACGTGGTTGCGGAGTGAGCCAGATGCGGATCAGGTGAGCTTGGATGAGAGGAATACTCACCCCACCGCGATGCCTTACAGGAATTTGTCAGATTCTTGGGCGCGGCGTGCTGCTCGACCGGGAAAGCGTCCGGGAGCTGCGGGAAATACGAACGGCAGCGGCGAATCAGCACTTCCAAGCGACGGATGCAGGGCTCCACTTCCCTGATTTGTGGCCAGAAAAACAGAACGCTCCGCATCTCGGGCAACAATCAGTTGCCAGTGATGCGGAGCGTGTCCGTATTTGATGCTGTGACGCTGCTCAACAGCGGCATCACGCGCGGATGCTTGAAGCTCGTCTTAGCGCAACTTCTGGTGGCACGTCTTACAACGGACACGCATCCGCACGATCTTGTTGCACTTTGGGCAGCGCTGAGTGCTGCGAGCCTTGTGCAACTTCGTTCGGGGGCGAATGACCATCTCTCACCTTTCAAACCTGAAACCTGCGGGCAATCCATTCAAAACGGGGCGGAAAACTTAGTGGAAGCCGCCCCGAGTCGCAAGCCACCGCTCTGTTTCTCACACCTTGGCCAGTTTAGCAGCGGTGTCGTACTTTTCTGTTAGCCGCCTTCAGAATGTATTCAACGGCGTCCGGAGTCTTGCAGGCAGTATCCCCGTGATCGACGTCGACCTTGCCAATTCGTTTCGCCGTAGCGATCGCTTCGTCTCGCAACTCCGGGACCGAGATGCCGATCGACATCACGGCGCTGTTCATCTGGTAGCGTGCCATGTTGGGAGAATCGTGAATCTGTTTCTCGATGGTTCCCAGCAGGTTGCGGCAGTAGTCCAAATCGACGGTCTCAGGCGCGTCCCGGAGCTGGCAGCACAACACGCAGTAGCCCGTCTGCCGCGGAGACTCGTGTTTACTTTTCATCCACTTGTCGCGCAAGCGGTTCGCATGTCGAGAACTCGCGACCACAGCGGCAATGTAACCGATGAGTCCCCTGTAGGTTGACTCTTTCAGCCACTTCTCTGCTTCAGCCGCAGTCAGTTTCTCGGGATCGGCGATCATCAGGGCCAGTGTTCGAGCGTCCGAATTGCCCGTCTCCCACAGCCCCTGAGCGAGTTCGTGATCGACTTTGATCTTCTTCACGAGCTTGCCGAGGTTGGCGAAGCTGACGCCGTACACATTGTCACCAGCGCCGTGGCGGCGGTAGGTCTTGATGTTCTGTTCGGTGCCGAGCTCCTGCAGCGTGGACAGCGTTTCTTCGAGAGTCATGGCCCTCACCTTACCGAATGATTCATAGAATTGCCTATCCGGAAAAATCTTGCATCGGCTAAGGTATCTCTGTTGCTGATCGAATCGGTCAAGGGATTCACTCGCTTTTGATAGACCAGCTCGCCGCGGTAGGGAGACGAGGACTAATGGGCATGTCGTCCGAGTACAACATTCAGTCGAGCCGAGGTTACTCTGTCGTCACTTTTGATAGCTCTTTATCGGACTGCAAGTGGGGTGACATCGAACGCATTGGCGTTGAACTTCGCACGGCGTTGAGCAGTCAAAACCGGCCGCACTGGCTGATCGATTTGACTCCGCTGGAGTTTATGGGCAGCTCAATCGTCGCCTTGCTGGTGCGCATCTGGAAGTCGTTGCAGGAACGCGAAGGCGGCATGGTCGTTGTCAATCCAAACTCGATGACCAAAGAGGTGCTGGAGATCGCGGGGCTCAACAAAGTCTGGACCATCTGCGAGACGCGTGACGAGGGTGAGCAGGCCATCCAGAAACTGGTTCCCAACGAAAGGCCAGGGGCGACGGCAGTCTTTGCGGCGCTGCTGGGCTGGGTGGTTGCGGGCTGTGCCGTCGCGATTCTGCTGGGATCTCAAAACGGTGTGCTGGGCCTGACATCGGAGGCCGTGCAGGCTTCTAGTTATGCGTGTGGCGGCATTGCTGCGCTGTGCGGGCTGGTCACGGCAATTACGGGCAAGCAATCGTGGCGCGTTATCGGCGTGGTGCTGCTGGTGACGGCCGGCGGCTTGATCGCGACGATTGCGTCTCGCGGCATCTAGCCGATCGGGCCAGTTGGTGTTTGGCGCTCAAAGACTCTGACATTGAACTACTCCAGTGGAGATCATCATGACGAGCAGCATTGAAGTTGGGGTGAAGTCCGCGCAAACCGATGCTGATGCCGAAGTCCGTCAGAGGGCTCTGCAGGAAGAGCTGCGTGAACTGGTGGATGTCGTTGGTCCGGCTTCGCTGGTGGACCTGCTGCTCGAACGAGCTTTTCAGCTCAACGCGACCGACGTGCATCTCGATCCAACTGAGACTGGCCTGCGAGTTCGTTTGCGCGTGGACGGCATGCTGCACGATGTGCTGCAGCTACCCAGCAATTTGATCGGTCAGGTGATGTCGCGGCTGAAGTTGATGGCCGGCATGGACATCACAGAGCGGCGGTTTGCTCAGGATGGTCATATTTCGAAGTCTGTTATCAAGCAGCATCGTGATATCCGAGTTGGTTCCGGTCCGACTGTGTGTGGCGAGCGGCTGGTGTTGCGCTTGATGCCGGATGATCGCGTGTTGACGGGACTGCATGAACTGGGTTTTGAGCCAGACCAGCTTGCGCGCGTGCAGCAGGCGGTGGAAATACCCTACGGCGTGGTGATGGCGGTCGGACCGGTCGGCTCGGGTAAAAGTACGACGATGTATGGATGCCTTACGCAGCGGAATCGTCCGACAGAAAGTATCCTGACAATCGAGGATCCCGTCGAACGCCGGCTGGATGGTGTCGTTCAGGTGCAGGTCGATCCGAAGATCGATTTCTCGTTCGTGAAGGCACTCCGTGGCGTGTTGCGCCAGGACCCTGACGTACTGATGATTGGTGAGATCCGCGACCCCGAGTCCGCTCACATCGCCGTGCGAGCTGGGCTAACCGGCGTCACCGTTTTCACCACCTTACATGCTAGCGACAGCGTGTCCGCCATGGACGTGCTGCGCGAGTTTGATATTCCTCCCATGTTCCTGGTGGATGGTTTGAAATGCGTAATCGCGCAGCGGCTGTTGCGTAAAGTTTGCTCGCATTGCCGTGAGGAACACCCAGTCGATCCGCTGGCAGCCCAAGTCCTGAAGTTGAGTCCTGAAGAAGCCGCATCGCAAAAGCTGGCCCGCGGCAAGGGCTGCGATTTTTGCTTCCATACGGGGTATGCAGGTCGCACGGGCGTTTATGAAGTGCTGGCGATCTCTTCTGAGTTGCGGCAGGCGATTCTGCGCAATGATGGTCAGGATGATCTGCGGCGCATCGCGATTGACGCAGGCCTGGTGACACTCGAACAGTCCGCCCGCGTCAAAGTACTGCGCGGCGAGACGACCGTGGAAGAATTACTCAGCTTGGTCTCGACGTTCGGCAACTAGTTTCGTTCAACTGCGTGCTGCCGCCCCGCAGCAGGGTCGACAGCGCGCAGGGTAGCGCACTCGCCATGCGACGCTCTGGCCGTCAGTTGCAGAGACAACCGGCTGGATGTTCTTACCACGGACGGAAATCTCGGAATGGAAATCCTGCGAGCCATTATTCTGGGCGTTGTGCAAGGCATCGGGGAGTTTCTGCCAATCAGTTCGTCTGGCCATCTCGTGATTGTGGGCGATCTGCTGACAAACGTCTTCAAGATGGGGGGCGAACAGTCGCAGTCGCAGTTACTGCTGGAGAACGTCGTCCTGCATCTGGGCACGCTGCTCTCGATTCTGATCGTCTTCCGACGCGAAATCTGGAAGCTGCGCCGGCAGCCCCGAGTGTGCCTCAACATTGTGATTGCGTCCATTCCCGCCGGAATCCTGGGCATTCTGTTCAAGGACTACTTCGAGGTGATCTTTGCGAAGCCGTGGATTGCGGGGCTGTGCCTGTTCGGCACGGCGGCCATGCTGGTTGTTGGTCAGCGATTGGAACGCAGCGAGTATCCCTATGAAGACTTGCCTCCCCTTCGAGCACTGGCCATCGGCCTGTTTCAGGCGGTCGCGTTGCTGCCCGGCATCTCACGATCCGGCAGCACGATTTCCGGTGGTTTGTTGAACGGCTTGCAGCGAGCGTCCGCTGGCGCCTTCTCATTCCTGATGGCCATTCCCGTCATCGGCGGTGCCGCGTTGCTGGAATTCAAAGACGTCTTTGAAGGCAAGTTGGAAATTCAGAATCCGGTACCGTTGGCTGTGGGTGCTGTGACGTCGTTCGTCGTCGGCTGGATTGCCCTGCAGTGGCTGGTCAAGCTGATCGCTCAAGGCAAGCTGCACTGGTTTGCATACTACTGCGCCGCCGTCGGCACTCTCACCGTTGTCTGGCAGCTCTTTCAGGAAGTCAGCGCGGTGTCCGCCGTAGCGGGATAAACACCGTTTGCTTACTTCTCGTCGGATTTTGGCTTGGCAGCGTCCTGCGAATTCGCCGCGTAGGCGCCAATCGTCAGTTCGATCTTTTGTGAATCGGCTGCTAACGAAACGAACGCAGAGTCCAGTAACTTCAGCAGTTCATCCAGATCGCGAACGCGGCGTTCGGCGTCTTCCACTGAGAGATTGCCGCGGCGGGCCTGCTGCAGGAACCATTCACGACGCTGCTTCAACAAAGCTCGCCCGCTGGCCACATTGACGATGCCCACCTGCCCGTATTGAGTCAGTGACTTCGCATGCAAACCAGTTTCCGTCGGCTTCGTGCTTAACGCCACGTAAGACTCGCACGCACCGGGAGACGTCGCCAGCACAACCTCCTTCGGAGTCACCAGCACACTCGGCTGCAGCCAGCCAATCGGTCCCACCCAACGCAGTGTCGCCGCGCCGAGCGGCTTCTGCTGCACTACGGCAATCGATTTCGAGTTCTTTGAGTTCTGCATGGCGGCAGCCATGTTCAAGGCGGTTGCCAGCGCGTTGTCCAAAGCGCGATCCACACTCGGCTGCCCTTCGCGCGGACGAGGGTTCAACTCGATCGACACCACGGCATCAATCGGAACACCCTGATCTTTGCCATCGACTCGCGGCAAAACTTGAGCTGTCCAGTGCGGCCCCAGTTGAGGCAGCACATCTTCAATGGGATGCAGCCCCATCAAGACGCCGGTCAGAATTCGCAACGTCCGCTCGGCATCGTTCGACAGCGGCTGCTGTGCCTGGGCGATCTGAAAGACTTCCAGGACGCTGCCGCCATTCAAACTGCCTGCTGCCGCGATCAATGCCAGCGGGTGAGTGCGGTCCAACTGCAGGTCAGACTGCTCGGTCGCCTTCACCAGCGATGTCCACCAACTCGCGATTCCCGCACTGTCGTAGTCAGCCGTCGCCGTGAACCTGAAGTCGTCCGCCAATGTGGCTCTCAAACTGAGCATCTGGCAGCGTTTCCAAGCTTTCTCGAAGGCTGCCGGCAGCCCGCTTTCAGCACGCAAGATCTGACTGTCCCACGCTCGCGGATTCACATACAGCGCGGCCAGATCGTTCGGATTGCGTCGCTTCAGAGCAGCTTGCAGCTCAGCTTTGCCGAAGAACGAACCGTCGGGGGTGCGCGTTTGAGCAACTTCGATCGTGCGTTTGATGAGGTTCTCGTCATCCGAGATCACCAGCGTTCGATCGAAGATGGCATAGAGCTGCGCGGGCTTGCCCGACGCAGGCGAAACTTTCACATAGTCATGATCCAGATGCTGACTGGTCGTCGTCTGCGATTGATCCAGTCGCCGCCAGAGCTGCAGGCCGGCGTCGAGGTTCTCCTTACTGTCGGCTTCCAGCAGGATCACGCCCTTCGGATCGCTACCGGGCACGGCATAAAGCGCAACGACAACTTCGCGGCCCAGCAGTTGATCAAAGGTCTTGACGACCGATTGTCCCGAGACGCTTTCAATCGCCCCGCGGACTTCATTGAGTTTCTGAAAGTCGTTGCTGCTCAGCCATGACGTCACAAAGGGATGTTGGCGCAGGCGGGTTGCGATTTCCGAGCCCTCGACGCGTCGCGTCTGCCCGGACAGATCTTTCAACTGCAGGCACACAGCCGCTTCCGGTCCCACATACTTCAACAGTTCTTCAGCCAGCACCCATTGCTGCAAGCTGAGCAAACTGAGCACCGTCAACCAAAACCAACGCTGTCGAGTCGAAGCAACCATCGTCACAACTTTCCGCAGAACGCAAGCTGTCGTAGGGCGGACAATCCTGTCCGCCAACGTTTCGGCGGACAGGATTGTCCGCCCTACAGCATCTTCACCAACTCAATTATCGATCATCACGTCGTCACGTCTTCAGCACCTGCCGCCTTGAACAAGAACTCAAACGCACGCCGAAACTCGCCTGGCACCGGAGCCAATTCCGAATCTTCCTTCGGACCTTCGGTCGCTGAGGGAACAGTTACAGCATCATCCGACGCCGACGGCAGGTCGGGCACGAAGACTTTCAGGTCTTGAGTTCGCTGCACGGTCGACTGCGCGAGCCCCATCCACGCCGATTTGGCATCCGAAATCAGATCGCTCAAATCCGCGACGCCATCTTCAGGCTGAACCACCGGCTGAACCGGATCCGACTTCACAATGGTCTTATCAGCAGGCTTCTCGCTCAGCACCATCGTCACTGCGACCAGCACCAGAGCGACCGTAACCACTAGCGGAGCGAACGAAGACCTTGCAGACCGCGGCACGGTCAAGACTTCCGCTGCCGGAGCCGCCTGCACCATTGTCGCCTGTTCGCTCGCGACTTCAGCCTGACGCAATGCCGCCAGCACGCGGTCGGTGAAGTCCACCTGCCGCGTCACCGGCTTCCAGACTCCGATCGCCGCGTTCAGGGCATTTTGATCATCCCACGCAGCGCGGCATTCCGGGCACGCGGCCACATGCACGGTCAGATCCACCGAGTCCAGTGGACGCCGGGCATCGATCGTGTCTTCCAAGTGCTGTCGAAATTCGACGCAGTTCATGATTCCACCTCACACACCACACCTCGTTCACGCAGCCAGTCCGCTAACTGAGCCCGCGCGCGGTGCAGCCAGATTTTGACAGTGCCGATCGGACGATCGAGCACTTCGGCGATTTCTTCGTAACTCAACTCTTGCTGATGAAACATCACAAAGACGGCCCGGTAGTCGTCCCGCAACTCGGCCAGTGCCAGTTGCAACTCTTCCGCGACATCAATTTCCTGCTGCTGCAACCGCGAGTGATCCCGCCGCTCCGCCGCCAGATCGATCGCCAGCTCATTTTGAGAAGGCAGCTTCGAACGTCGCTCCAGAGCCGTGCGGCAGCGATTCACCGTGATCGCCATGACCCACGGCTTCAGCGGTCGGACCTGATCCCAACCGCCCAGATGCCGAATGGATCGCAGCAGGGTTTCCTGAGCAACGTCTTCCGCGTCTTCCCGGTGACTCAGCATCTTCAGGCATATCGCGAACACCAGATCCTGAAACCGGCCAATGAAAGTGCGTACGGCCACTTCGTCGCCCTTCAGGCAACGCTGCGCCAGCGCAATTTCTTCCGGATCAATCGAGCTCACGGCATTCCTGTAGGATACGTTCGAGAGTCCCGGACAATACCTGACACGGGGGCTCGGAGTTTCAGCCGGCGTGCAGCGTAAGAGTCATTCCGGATCCGGCAAACTTCGCCGGGTTTCCGCCGATGACGGCCACGCCTTCTTCCGTTCAAATTCAGTCTGACAGGGCTCTGCCAGGCGGCACAGCCCGCAAAACACTAAAACTCGCCTTGCGGTCTGCAACCGTCGGGTTGTCTGCCGTTGATTTTTCGAAGGCTCGAAAAACTAAAAGGAATCACCGTGACCACCGCGACTGCTGATCTGATTCTGACTCTGCATCCCTCTGATAACATTGCAGTTGCGAAGCGGCGAGTGCCCGAAGGAGTCGAACTCACGTCCAACAGCCGCACCTTCGTGGCCCGCGAGGCGGTTGAGCAAGGCCACAAGATCGCGTCAGACCGGATTGAAGACGGCCAGCCGATCCGGAAATTCGGTCAGGTGATCGGTTACGCCAAAGGGACGATTGAACCCGGCCGCTGGGTGCACACGCACAATGTGACACTCGGGGAACTGACGCTGGACTATGCCTTCGCGACAGCAATTCCGCCCGATCCAAAGCCGATCACCGGCCGCACTTTCATGGGCATCCGCCGCCCGGATGGTCGCATTGCCACTCGAAATTACATCGGCGTCATCACCACCGTGAACTGCTCGGCGACAACTTCCAAATACGCCGTCGCCAACTTCGACAAGAAGCTGCTCGAACAGTTTCCGAACATCGATGGCGTCATCGCACTCACGCACAAAGGCGGCTGCGCGTTTGACGTCGGAGGCCCCGAACATCTGCTGCTGTCTCGGACGCTCGCCGGGTTTGCGAAGCATCCCAACATCTCGGCCTACGTGGTGTTAGGGCTGGGCTGCGAATCGGGACAGGCATCGTTCCTGGCAGACAATTACGGACTCGCTCAGTTGCGGATGCCCGGCGAAGGGCTGCCTCCGCAGCCGCTGGTCATGAACATTCAAGACCTTGGCGGTGTTCGCAAGACCGTCGATCGCACAACGGCCGTGATTCGTGACATGCTGCCTGAGGTCAACAACATCAAACGTGAACCAGTGCCGGTCTCCGAAATCATTCTCGGTACGAACTGCGGCGGCAGCGACGGGAACAGCGGCATCACAGCCAATCCGGCGCTGGGCATCGCGAGCGACTTGCTGGTGGCTCACGGAGCAACATCCGTGCTGGCTGAGACTCCCGAAATCTGCGGCGCCGAGCACTTACTGACCCGCCGCGCGGTCTCGAAAGAGGTCGGTCAGAAGATCGTCGATCTGATCGACTGGTGGAAAGACTACTGCGGCAAGTTCGGAGCCACCGTCGACAACAATCCCTCAGTCGGCAACAAGAAGGGTGGCCTCACAACCATCTACGAAAAGTCCTTGGGAGCAGTCGCTAAGGGCGGTAGCACCGCCCTGAAGGGAGTCGTCCAGTACGCCGAGCAGGTGAAGCAGAAAGGCTTCGTGTTCATGGACACTCCCGGCTTTGACGCCGTGAGCGTTACCGGTCTGGTCGCTGGTGGTTCGAACGTGATCGTCTTTACGACCGGTCGCGGCAGTTGTCTCGGCATCAAGCCGGTCCCGACGATCAAGGTCGCGACCAACACGTTCATGTACGACCGCATGATCGATGACATGGACATCAACGCCGGCAAGATTCTGGAAGGTGCCTCCGTCGAAGAAGTCGGTCACGAGATCTTCGAGAAGATCGTCAGCGTCGCTGGCGGCGAGAAAACCAAGAGCGAACTGCAAGGCATCGGCGACGAAGAGTTCGCCCCGTGGAGCATCGGCCCGATGACTTGATGCTCATCACAATAAATATGATCCAAACATGCTGGTTCTCGTTATGTCTGAGAACCAGCATCCCTCCACAGCGAGTTGTTTATGCACGGCATCTATCCAGCTGCAGTCATCACTGCTGTTGTGGCTGCACTCGCGTGGGGAGCACTTCTCAAGCAGTTAGCCGATCCCGCTGATCGGCGGTGGCTACTATTGCTCGTCGTCTTGGGGCTGCCGCTCAGCGTCACGGCCTTTTACGCCATGCGATTGCCCTTGCGAGCAGTCGTCGCTCAGGTGCTCGGTGATGAGACGGCAGCGATGACTGCGTATCGGTTGTGCGAAGCACCGCTCACGGAAGAGCCCGCGAAACTGGCGCCCCTGCTCACTCTGCTGATACCAGCGTTCCGCGGCCGATTGACTCGACGCAACGTCGTGCCTGTCACACTAGCCCTGGGCTTGGGGTTCGGGATCGGCGAGATCTTTCTGGTTGCTCAGTTTGTCGCCGCATCCGGCAAGCATGGTGACCTGCCCATTTATGCCTTCGGTGGGTTCTTCAACGAGCGATTGATTGTCTGCATGACTCACGCCGGATTCACCGTGTGGTCCTTGCTGGCGTTGCAACGCAGCATGCGTCTCCTGCCGTTTGGCCTGCTCGCCGCGATGGCTCTGCACTTCGCAGCCAACTTCCCGATCTTTCTGATGAACATCGAATTCGGCGGTATTTCATCGGGCACCTGGGCCGTGCTGGTCCAAGTCTGGATTCTGCTGTTCCTGGTTGGTACGGCTGCGAAACTCACATACCTCCACTTCGGGCCAGAGGAGTTCGCGCGACTCTTCTGGGGCCGCGCCCGCTGCCCCAGTTGCCAGACGATCTACCAGCGTCCGCTCTTTATGGCGCTGAATTGGGGCGTGAAGCGCTACGAACGCTGCCCCGCGTGCAAGCATTGGCATTGGATCGACGCGCGAGACAACGTCGCGCCAACCGAGTTACTTCATGACGGGTCGAAGTCGAATCCATCTCAGGATTGATCGACGCCGTTCGTTCCATTCATTCCGCTGACTCATCGATGTGAATGGCCAGCCAGACGGTTGGTTCTGAGGGATCGGTCCAATCCACACGGTGTTTGCGGTGAGCTTCGATCAACACGCACGAACCGCGCCGCAGTTCGAGAGGCGTTGGCTGATCCTCAAATCGCAAACGCGCGCAACCCGCCAGAAGCAGCACCCATTCTGCTTGCGGCTGGTCGTACCAGAAGCCCTCGGGGGACGCCTGACCCCAGGAGATGATGCGTTCGACTCGCACGCCGCGGCGCTGCAGAAGCTCTTCAAAAATCTCCTCGGTTTGGCGAGGAGGCAGCGGATCAAGCAGGTTGTTGACGGCGGCCATCACAGCACCATGATCGCGCCTTCGACCTTGCACAACCGCTCGTAGGTTTCGGCCAGATCAGAGGCCGTGCCGGCGATGGCTTCGATGGTCACCGCGATGTGCTTCTGATTGGGCGTGACTCGTGTCCGCGTGCGCGGTTCAAATTTCAGATGCAAGCCGGCTTGTATGGCTCTCGTGACGGCCGCCACAAAATCCGGCGTGTTCGGCCCGATGGCCTTCATCGTGACCATCTCAGGAAAGTGGTGATGTTCGTCTAACGTCTTGGCGAACTGTGAATCTGCCATGCAATCCATCCCCTCTGATCGTGGAGTGATCCCGTCAAGATTCGAGCGGCTTACCAAACGTTAGACAGCAGCTTCTCTGCGATGGTTCCTGCATCTGCTTCAAGCTGTTACTTCCACTTCACGTGGCCATTGCGCATAGGCTTCCCAGTATGTTTTCTTCAGGGCGATCTCATCGTCAGTCGCGGCGGGCTGGATTCGTCCGGTTGCATCAATACCTCGTGAGACCAAAGTATGCTTGCCGACGGGAACCGGCCCCAGATCAATTGAGAAGAACCGCCAGCAGAACTTTTCGTTGGGCTCGGCGGCCAGCTTCGCTTCCTGCCATTCGCCACCGTCCAGTTTCACTTCCACCGATTTGATCGGAGTGCCGTCGTTCCACACCGCTCCATAGGCCTTCAGAGGCGCCTTGCCATCTACCGCAGGCTTACGAGTCACGCGGGCGATGATCGACTTGAGGTTCATGCGCCCGACCGACGTTTCGACATGCACCAACTCCTCGCCGCGTTTCTCAGCTCGCACGGTGACGTAGTCGCGAGCCATGTAGCGGCCCATGTAACGTCGATCACGGACTTCGATGCGTCGCAGCCACTTCACGTTGGCGATGCCATACCAGCCGGGCACGATCAACCGTAGCGGAGCACCGTTGCGGCCTTCCAGCGGCTGCCCGTTGCGTTCGTAGGCCAGCAGGGCGTTGAGTTCCAGTGCATCTTTCAGCGACAGGCTGCGACCGAACGCGACGTCGAACTTCAATTCGCGCGGCGTGCCCTTGCGCAGGACTTCTTCCTGATGGTCGTAACCGATGAACGCGACTTCGATCGCCCCCGGTTGAATGCCAGCTTCTTCGAGTAGCGGTTTCAGCGGCGTGCCGGTCCACTTGCTGTTGTAAACGGCATTCATGAACCCCTTGGACGAACCGTTGCCGGAACATTCCAGAGTCATCAACTGATCCTGCTTCGGCAGAGCCTTGATGTCGTTGATTGTCAGCGACATCGGCTTTTTCACGAGACCCATGACTTCCAGCTTGTAGTCTTCGGGCTTGATCGTGGGCGTGTTGTAGTGCTGCACATTGAAGACCTGATCCTGCGGCGTCAGCCATTCGTCTGCGGACAGAGTCTCCCAGTCGAGCCGGTTGGGCCCCGGTCGCGGCATGTCCAAAAACGGGACGAGTTCCTCATCGCCCGCCTGTTCGGCAAAAGCGAATTCAGGCTGAGACATCCAGGCCATCAAACCGCCAGCACCGAGGGCGCTCGACTGCAACATGGCACGACGATTGAGTAACACGGTCATTGAAGGTCCCTTCTGTGTAAGCCATATACCACTCTTGCAGGATAACCCGAACAGGATTTTGCAGCGATAGTACGTGCCTGAACTGCGCGGTCAGGTCGCTCGAAACGCGGCTTTGTGTTACCACATGGTTGTGTCCGCTGGAAACAGCTCATCAGTCGCTCAACCGCAAGTTGCACACATGCCTTCCGCAGCGAACTCGAAGTACCGCTTTGCCATCGTCGGGTGCGGTCGCATGGGCATTGTCCATGCCGCACGGTTGAAGGATGATCCTCGGGCGGACGTAGTGGCTCTGTTTGATCCGGTGGGCTCAGCTTCGACGCACATTCAGCAGGAGCTGGCTCCGCACGCGACCATTTATGAGAGCTTCGATGATCTGGTGCGGGCGGCAGAAGTCGATGCCATCGTGATCTGCACGCCGACGACATCGCATTTCGAGCAAGTCACCGCAGCGGCTGAACGCGGCTGGCATGTGCTCTGCGAAAAGCCGCTGGCTGAAAGTCGGTCGCACATCCTGCATCTCATTGAACTGGCGAACTCGCGGCCGGCGCAGCATTTTGCCATTGCTTATCAGCGTCGGCATTCGCCGGTGTTTCATCGGCTGCGCGAAGAAGTTCGCTCGGGGCGCTGGGGTCACATCAAGGCCGTGAGCCTGGTCGCAACGGAACGCTGGCAGCAGACGATTGCCGGGACGTGGCGCGATGAGCCCACCATCAACATCGGCGGCTTCATGGGCGATGCCGGCAGTCATAAGATCGACATGCTGCTATTCGTGACGGGTTTGCATCCGACTCAAGTGCTGGCAGTTTCCGATCGCGCGGGCAGCCAGGTGGAGATTGTCACCAGAGTGATCGGTCGATTGAGCGGCCATGTTCCGTTCACGATCAGCTTCGTGGGCCATGCGAACTCGTTCGTGGAAGAGTTCTTCATTCACTGCGAGCACGCTGACTTGATAATTCGCGACGGTCATCTTTCCATCGGGCAGAACAACCAGACGACAGCCATTGATGTGCCTGGCAGCGAGCCGGGCTTTGAGAGGATCCACAATCCCATCAACGGCTTCCTGGATCTGCTCGATGGCCGTGTCGAGAACATCGCGCCGTTTACTGCCGCGTTGCCCGTCTGGGACTTTACGCAGTCCATTCTGGAAGGTGCGACACTCACAGCGCGGTTATGTCCGCTGAACGCGGATCATTAACAACGCAGCCGCTGTGCAGTTGGCCGGACATCGCCGCAGATCTCCACAGTCCCGGCGCGTCGAAGAACTTCGGATTCAGTTCAAAGTCCGTGATCAAAGCCCCGGGCTTGTGCAGCTTGAGTTCTCCTACAATCGCACCATCGGGCCGCACCGCGAAGCTTGGCCAGCAGGACGGCTTCGTGGTGCTGTTGTTGGCACTGATCCAGAAGTGATTCTCCGCCGCGCGGCAAGCCATGGTCGCAGGCACGATCGTCTTCCAGATGTTGTACGAGTCATCCGAGACGACGGTCTTGCGAGCGTTGTGGAACGACTGAAACACCACCTGCACGTCTTGCCGCTTGAGGTCTCGATAAAGTTCCGGGAAGCGATAGTCGTAGCAGATCAGCGAACTGCAGGTGATGCCCTTGATTTTGAAGATGCAGGCTCGATTGCCTGGCGAATAATGAGCCATGTCGAGCGTGCGCTTCGCACCGTCCTTACCCGTGCAAAACCGTTTGTCGTAACGGTTCACGATCTTGCCGCGCGAGTCGATCACGTAGACGCAATTGTGCGGACGATTGCCTTCCGACAGGCGATGCGTCGAGCCCAGCAGCACCCACAGCTTCAGTTCCTTCGCTCGTTGCTGGATGTCTCGAGTGGCCGCGACGAGTTGTTCCCAATCGATCGCGGCCACATTCGGAATGTCCACTCCGGCATAGCCCGAAAGTGCTGTCTCTGAAAAGTGCGCCACATCCGTCTGCTGCTCGGCGGCTTCGTTCATCAACCGCAGGACTGCATCGCGGTTATGAGCGATGTCCGCTTCCACAGAAAACTGGCACGTGGCGACTCGCAGAGACTTCATGGGCTGCACCTGCTCCAGAGGATGATTCAACGCGACTTCAAATGAAGTTGGAGAACGCTTCCATCGGCACGGCAACCACACCGTTCTCGGTGATCGTCAAGCCGTTCGCGAGGTCACGATCGCGGTCGTAGCCGATCTCCATGCCCTCTGGGATGCGGACGTTCTTGTCGATGATCGCGTTCTTGATCTTGGCTCGACGACCGACCTGCACGCCTTGCAGCAGAATCGAATCGCGAACCTCAGACCAGCTATTCACACGCACGTTCGAGCTAATGATACAGCGATCGACCTTACCGCCGGACACAATCGCGCCCGGGCACATGATGCTGCCCAACGCCTGGCCGACGCGCGGAATCGGCTTATCGAAATCAGAGAACACCGTCTTGGCTGGAGGCAGCGGCGGCGAGTACGTGTGAATCGGCCAAGACCGGTCGTAGAGATCCAGCACCGGCTGAATCGTGACGAGATCCATGTTGGCTTCGTAGTACGCATCGAGCGTGCCCACGTCGCGCCAGTAGTTTGTCTGTCCCGTGTTGCGATCGCGGAACGGATACGCGTGCACGTGCTCGGTTTTGATGAGGCTCGGAATCAGGTCCTTGCCGAAGTCATGCGAGCTGTTGCGATTGGTCGCGTCAGTGCAGAGCAAGTCGAGCAAAAAATCGCGGTTGAAGACATAGATGCCCATCGACGCCAGGAACCGCGTCGAGTCATCCGGCATCGGATCGGCCACCGGCGGTTTTTCCTTGAAGCCAGTGATGCGCATTTGATTGTCGACCTGAATGGCTCCGAATTGATCGGAGTACTTCAGCTCGGCCGGCAGGCAGCCGATCGTCGCGACAGCCTTCTGTTCGATGTGCGTGCGGATCATGTCGGAGTAATCCATCTTGTAGATGTGATCACCCGCCAGAATCAGGACATAGTCGGCCGCGTGTTGCTCGATGGTGTAGATGTTCTGATACACGGCATCGGCGGTGCCGCGATACCACTGCTCGTCGATGCGTTGCTGCGGAGGCAGGACTTCAATGAATTCATCCAGCAGACGGGATAAGAAACTCCAGCCCAGGCGAATGTGGCGATCGAGGCTGGCGGCGCGGTACTGGGTCAGCACGAGGATGCGTCGCAGGTCGCTGTTGAGGCAGTTCGACAACGTGAAGTCGATGATGCGGTAGCCACCGCCAAAGGGAACCGCAGGTTTCGCTCGCTCGCGGGTCAGAGGGTCTAACCGCGTGCCTTTGCCGCCTGCCAGAATCAACGTGAGAACATTCTTCATCCTGAAACTCTCGTAGTAAGCACTCGTGAATCAATCTCTTGAGCTGACGTCGCCAGCAAGACCGTCTTGTAGATGAGAAAGTCTGAGGCATTCAAATGCAGACCGGCTGCGGCAAAGTGCGTTCTCAGTCATGTCTCACTGTTAGAATGCAGCTTCTAAACCAATCGCTGTGGCCGTGGCGAACGTCTTGCAATGCGAGATCGAGACCATCACGGCCGTGATGTCTAACTCGGCGGCACGCTGTTTAGCACCTCCATGCAGGATGCAGACAGGCTTGCCGCTAAGCTCGTTGAGGATCTCAATGTCGATGAACCCGATGCCTTTGATGAAGCCGGTTCCCAAAACCTTCATCACCGCTTCCTTCGCCGCCCAACGGCCAGCAAACGCCTCATGGTTCTGCTTGCGACGCTGGCAATACTTGATCTCTTCCTCGGTGTAGACACGGCGCAAAAAGTTTTCGCCGTGTCGCTCGATCATCTGGGCGATGCGCGGAATTTCGACAATGTCAGTCCCTAAGCCAACAATCACGTTCCTTCACTCCTCACTCGATCTCGGCGGAAGACGCAGCTCCAAACAACGCCCAGCGTAGTTCTTGCCGCCGACTTGCGACACTGCCAGCCACGTGATTGATTGGCATCCGCGATGACCGATTTGAAGCCGCAATCGTTTGCAACAGCTCTCTCCGAACGCGATTGTTTACTGCGAGCCTGCGTCGGTTCGACGCCGGAAGCCCCGCCCTGAGAGGTCCCTCCCCATGCGATTCATTGCCTCGCTGTTTTTGTTGAGTCTGTGCGCAATCAGCGTCGCAGATGATGCCTACTGGAATCAGTTTCGCGGCCCGCGTGGCGACGGCATTTCGGACGCCAAAGGCTTGCCGGTGCAATTCGCAGAAGGTTCGCCTGAGATCGTATGGAAAACCCCAGTGGCGGGACGTGCTTGGTCTTCCCCTGTGGTTTGGGGCAATCAGGCCTGGATGACAAATGCTCCCGAGTTGCACAAGCCCGCTGACGTGATGCACAAGCTGGAGCAGCCGATTCCGCTGTCTGCCGTGTGCCTGGATCTGACGACCGGCAAGGTACTGCACGACATCAAAGTGTTCGATGTCGAGGTTGTCCAGGTGACTCACGTCACCAACAGCTACGCTTCACCGACCCCATGTATCGAAGCTGGTCGGGTTTACCTGCACTTCGGCAGCTACGGTACTGCGTGCCTGGACACAGCGACTGGAAAGAAGCTCTGGGAGCGACGTGACCTCGAGTGCGACCACTTCCGTGGTGCTGGATCCTCGCCCGTTGTGTACGGCGACTTGCTCTACCTTTGTTTTGACGGGTACGACAAGCAATACATTGTTGCCCTCAACAAGAAAACCGGCGAGACGGTCTGGAAGAAGGACCGTGATATCGACTACGGCACCGATAACGGTGATGCCAAGAAAGCCTATGGAACTCCGCAGCTCATTAAGGTGGATGGTCGCGAGCTTCTGGTCAGCCCCTTCGCCGCGGCCACCATTGCCTACGATCCGAAAACTGGCGAACGCATTTGGATGGTGAAGCACGGTGGCATGAACGCCGCTGCGCGTCCGCTCTATGGCAATGGCCTCGTCTACATCAATGCGGGAGACGCTTCGAATGCACTGGTCGCCGTGAAGCCCAACGGAACCGGTGATATCACCAGCGACATCGTCTGGAAGACCAGTAAGCAGACGCCCAAGCGTTCGTCACAGATCCTGCTGGGCGATCTCTTCTTCATGATGAACGATGGTGGAGTGGCAACCTGCCTGGATGCGAAAGACGGCAAAGTCATTTGGACCGAGCGGTTGGAAGGCGCCTACTGGTCATCACCAATCTACGCGGATGGTTTGATTTACTGCTTCTCTCAAGAGGGACACGTGCTGGTCTTCAAAGCCGACCGCACGTTTGAGATAGTCGCCAAGAACAAGCTGGACGACGGTTCGAATGCATCGCCTGCTGTAGCCGAGAATTCCCTGATCGTGCGTTCGAAGTCACACGTCTATCGGATTGCAAAAAAGAACTGATCGTTGCGATCGCAATTAGCAGCAGCGTGAGGCTCTGCGGCCCTGAGCCTCACCCCGGATGGTCTTGTTGGGATTCACTCATGCGACATCACATCGGCATTTTCCTGCAGGTCTGTGCGATGACGTTTCTGCCGCTGATTGTGCTGTATCAGCTCAACTTCGGCTTTCAGCTGATCATCATGCCGGTCTGCCTGACGATCGGCGTCATCGTGTTCACGATCGGCACCAAGCTGCGCGAAGGGGCGTCGTAGAGTTCACCACTTGTGAAACACGACGAACACTGCCGCGAAGATCAGCAGGAATCCAATCAAATAATTCCACTTGAATTCCTCGCGCAGATAGAATGTTGAGAACAACGCGAAGACCACCAGCGTGATGGCTTCCTGCATCGTCTTCAGTTGAGCTGCCGAATACTTCTCGTTGTGCCCGATGCGATTGGCGGGGACCTGCAGGCAATATTCAAAGAAGGCGATCAGCCAGCTCACCAGGATCACTTTCCAGAGTGAGTGCTCTTTGAACTTCAGATGCCCATACCAGGCAAACGTCATGAAAATGTTGGACAGGACGAGCAAGACAAAAGTTTGCATAAGCGTCTCAGCGGCGAAAAGAAGCCTTCGGGAAATCGACCAGCACAACGAACGCCGATTTGTCGTTGATTGTCCAAGTTTCGGCAGCGCGGACTTCGCATCGCGAAGCGAATCCGTTTTGATCTGATGCTTGCTCGCCTAATCGATGTTTCCGGACTGATCTATGGAACCGCTTGTCTTTCAGAATGGCCGCCTGATTCCCGCTTCGCAGGCCCATCTGGCGATCTATGACGCCGGAATCGTGCAGGGCGTCACCGTCACCGACATGACACGCACTTTTCATCACAAGCTCTTCCGCCTGTCCGATCACATCGATCGCTTCTATCGCTCGCTGAAGTACATCCGCGTCGATCTAGGGCTCTCGAAAGCCGAGTTCGCCGAAGCCTCAGAACAACTAGTCGCGCATAATTCGCAACTGCTGCACCCCGATGACGAACTGGGGCTGATCAGCTTTGCGACTCCCGGTGAGTACCGCATGTATGCCGGAACGGGACCGAGTGGAGCACCCTCGTCGCCCACACTGGTCATGCACACCTTCCCGCTGCCTTGGGAGTTGTGGGCGTCGAAGCTGCAACACGGAGTGCACGTCATCACGCCGTCCATCAGGCACGTGCCGCCGCAGTGCATCGACCCTAAGATCAAGTACCGCAGCCGCATGCACTACTACCTTGCTGACAAGGAAGCGACGCTGGCTGATCCGCAGGCTGTTGCGTTGCTGCTGGACCTTGATGGCAACGTCACCGAAACCGCCGCTGCGAATTTCTTGATCGTCGAACGCGGCACGATCGTTTCGCCGACGCAGAGGAACTCACTGCCGGGAGTCAGCCGACAAGTGGTGATTGAACTGGCTGCGGAACTCGGCATTCCGTTCGTTGAACGCGATATTCAGGTCTTCAACGTGATCAACGCCGATGAAGCATTTCTGACCGGCACGACAAGCTGCCTGATGCCTGTCACGAAGATCAATGGTCTTTCGATTGGCAGTGGGCAGCCGGGTCCGATCCTTGAGCGATTGCGTACCGCCTGGAACAGGCAGGTCGGGCTCGACATCCAGCAGCAGATCTTGGACGGCGCAGCTCGCCGACTCGGTTTGTAGGTCGGACAATCCTGTGTCCGACAGCCGGATAAGGTTGTCCGGTCTACTCGAGACTCAATCGACCAGAATCCCCGCCACGCAGGCGGTCATGAAGCACGCCAGCATGCCGCCGATCATCGCCTTCAATCCGAGCTTCGCGAGCACGGGCTGCTTCTCTGGAACCAGACCACCGATGCCGCCAATCTGAATGCCGATCGACGCGAAGTTGGCGAAGCCGCAGAGCGCGTAAGACAGCAGCATGATCGTCCGCTGACCGAGCTTCACCGACGACTCAGGCTTCAGCCATTCACTCATCTGATTATAGGCTACGAACTCATTCGTCACCGTGCGAATACCCAGCAGTTCACCGGCTCGCACGCAGTCTTCACTGGGAACTCCCATTACCCAGGCGAACGGCGCGAAGACATAACCCAGCAGTTGCCCCAACGTGAATGTGACGCCGAAGGACCCTAAAATCGACTGAAACAACGCATCCAGCAGGGCGATGAGAGCGGTGAACGCAATCAGCATGGCGCCGACGTTGAGTGCCAGCTTCAGCCCGTCCACCGTTCCGATTGTCGCGGCCTCGATCACGTTCTCGCCGACGCGAGTGTGCTCGGTGATGGTCACACCGGCGGTGACCGGAGTCTCGGTCTCAGGCACCATGATCTTCGCAATCAGCAGCGAAGCCGGGGCGGAAATCACCGATGCCGTCATCAGATGCTCGGCCGGAATTCCCATCCGCACATAAGCCGCCATCACGCTGCCCGCGATGGTCGCGAAACCACCAATCATGACGGCCATGATCTCCGATTCCGTCATCCTGGCGACATACGGCTTGATCAGCAGCGGCGCCTCAGTCTGTCCCACAAAGATGTTGGCGGCGGCGGACAGAGTCTCGGCCCCGGACGTGCGCAGCGTGATTTGCATCAATCGGGACAGGGCTTGCACAACCAACTGCATGAAGCCAATGTAATAGAGCACGCTCATCAGCGCCGAAAAGAAGATCACGCTCGGCAACACTCCAAACGCGATCGGAATCGTCTTCACCAGATCAGGGCCGAAGACAAAGTTCGCTCCGGCATCCGAAAACTTCTGCAGTGAACTGAACCCATCTCCCAGCCACTTGAAGAATCGCTGCCCGTAATCCGTGCGCAGGATGAGCAGTGCGAAGCTAAACTGCAGAATCAACCCGCCAGCGACAACTCGCCGACTGATCGCGCGACGATTGGAACTCATCAGCCAGGCGACGCCCAGCATCGTCAATAAGCCGATCCCGCTAATGACGCGATCCATACAGCCCTTTCGACAGCGGTTCATCACGACGAGCGACACAATGTCTATCGGCCCGCGATCCTCATTGCGAGGTCTGGAACGCATCGGTGTCTGGTTGACTACTTTCCATTGCCGAGCTTCTTCTGCAGTTCTGTAAACGCAGGCTGCTGCCGAATGGGATTGAGCGCGGGATCGGTCGAGATACTGATCACGGCAATCTTTTGCTGTTGCGCATCTGTCTCCGACACCCGCAGTCCTTCAACGAGCAGGTTCACCGCCAGAGCCACGATGCGGTCCTTCTGTTCGGCAGGCACCTGTGAGTTGTTACGCACTTTGTCGAACAACTGGGCGTACACGGTGGCAGCATTGTGGAACAGGGCCCAGCCTTTTGCTCCTACGGCAGGCAGCTTCACTTGTTCGCGAGCCAGCTCGACTGCCCGGTTTGTAATGCGCTGCACTTCGTTCAGATTGCCGGCCTGCACGTAGGCATAAGCGAGGCCGATGTGTGTGTCCGGGTCGTTCGGGTTGTCCTTCACGGCCTGTTCAAATTCGGACACCGCGAGCTTGGTGTTGTCGACGAGATAAGCCCACGCCCGTTTCGATCGCGAGGCTGCTTGCTCAGGGCGCAGCAGTAGCGTGAGCGTATAGAACTCCACCGCCTGAGTTTTCTTGCCTAGCGCGTTGTAAGCCGTTGCCATCCCGGAATAGAGCTCGTCCGCGTCGGGTACTCGCTCGGCGATCGTCACATTCATCATCCGCTGGAATTGCTCATAATACTTGAGCGCGATCTCAAACTCGCGCAGTTGCAGATGAGCCTCACCCAACCGATACACGGTCTCAGGATCAGACGGAGACAACTTCAGCGCGGCCTCCAGCGACTCGACAGCCTTCTTGAAGTCCCCCCGTAGCGAGTGAATGTTCGCCATGCGCTTGTGGCTTTGCGCCTTGGCGAGTGGATCTTGCTCCAGTCGGATGTGGGTTTCCAGATCCTGCGAAGCCAACGCGACGTTCTCCAGCTTCAGGTAAACCTTCGCGCGCAGCGCATAGACGCTCGGGCTGGATGGTGACTTCGCGTGCTGGGCCGCGTTGTTGAGTACCCGCAGTGCCGAGTTAGCGAGCTTCGATTCCTCGGCGCGGCGATCGATCTCCGAGAGGTCCTTGTTGTTGGCGAGATCATCTGCCTTGGCCAGATAGACGACAGCCGAGTTGATCAGTGGCAGGTTCGAGTCAGGCGCCAGTTCGGCGGCCTTGCTGAAGTCCTTGAGGGCGTCGTCGTACTTCTGCTGAGCATTGAAAGCTGCTCCCCGGTTGACGTAGACATTGAACAGATCCGGCGAGAGCTGTTGCGCGACATCAAGATCCGCATGCGCGCTCTCAAAATCTTTCAGCCGGGAATAGGCCACTCCGCGCAGCATGAACGGCCAGGAATAATTCGGCCGCATCGCGACGCACGACGAGAAGCAACTGACCGCCGCGGCCGGCTGATTCAATTGCAGATAGCACAAGCCGGTGAAGTGCTGCACCCAGTAATGATTGGGGTCTACGCGCTGAGCCTTGAGGTAGAACGTCAACGCACTGGCGTATTGACCGTGCTTGCGTTGAGACTCACCGAGCAGGTAGTGATCGAGAGCCAGCTTGGGGGTAATGGCCTTCGCTGCGGCCAATTCCTTCGCGAAGTCGTCACGACGATTGAGGATGTCGAAGCTTTCCGCACGGCGCCCGTGCAGCGCCTGCGTCTTGATTCCCAGCAACTCGGCCTGATCGAGCCATTTCAGCGATCTCTCGGCGGCATCGTGCAGTGCGTGTCCGTCACCTGACTGAGCTTGAGCAACCTCCATCTCAGCCAGCATCAGGCAGATTTCGTAGGCTTCCTCGCGCAGGACGTCGACCGGCCAGCGATTTCTTTTCGCAAAGAACTGCCGCACCCACGGCAGTTCCGCTGCGAAATGCCGCGGCGGCTTAGCCAAGGGGTTTGGCTGGTCGAGTTCAAACAGCTTCAAGGCCTGCTGGCCGGCAGCGAGGGCTTGTTTGGCGTCTTCGTCTCGATCGTCAGGGTCCTGCAGGCTGCCGCGCGCCCGCACGATGTCGGTGGCTTCGCGAAATTCTTCAAAGCGTTTGGCCGTTTGTTGAATTGCATCCTGCTCGGTTAAAGCGGCTTCAACAGTCTGCAATCGACGTGCGACCTGCTGAGCGAGTTCGTTGAGCTTGGGTTCGCCGTTCAGGCGGGTTCGCTGCTCGGTCAAGGTGGTGCGAGCCAGTTCGAACTTTCCGTCCCTGGCTTCAGAATCGGCGATTTGCAGCTTGAGTTCCACATCCCGCTGCAGGCGATCCAACCGCTGCGACTCAACGAGATCCAATTGTGATGTCAGCGATTGTGATAGCTCGTCGACGTTGGAGTTGTCGGCTAACTTGGCGATCGCGTCACCCAGGGCCTGCTTCGCTGCGACGAAATCACCCTTCTTCACGTCGCTATCCGAATTCGCAATTGCGGTGGCGGCGACCGCGTGCAGTCGATTGATCTCTCGACGTTGCAGCTCCCAGGCGCCCAGTCCGACTGCAAGCAGGATGGCAACACCGACACCGGTGCTGATCACTGCGGTCTTATGTTTCATAGCCCAGCGGCGAACCTTCACCTGCCACGGATCTTCGTAGCACGAGACGGGTTCATCGGCCATCCATGCTTCGACGTCAGCCGCTAAGTCGAGTGCCGTCGTGTACCGCTCCTCGCGGAGCTTGGCGAGAGCCTTCAGCGTGATGGCTTCCAACGCCGGGTGAATCGCTGGATCGTGATGCCGCGGGCGGATGATGATGTTCTCACGCACGCGTTTGAGCACTTCAGCAATGGCGCCTTTCTCAATTGGCTGCTGATTCGTCAGCAGTTTGTAGAGGATGCCGCCGAGCGAATAGATGTCGCTGCGTGGATCGAGTTCATCCAGTTTTCCGGCCGCCTGTTCGGGGGGCATGTAGGACGGTGTGCCCATGATGGACCCCATCATGGTTTCTGTGCCCGCCGAGCGAACGTCGGTCATGACCAGCTTTTTGGTCCCAGACAGAGACGCGCCGGTTTGCGTTTTCGCAGCCAGCGACGCCCCAGATTGCGTGGCGTTCGTCATCTGGGAACCAGACTGAGTCTGATGCATCGTTTCGCCGTCAGGAGACAGCGACATGGTGCTGGTCGTCACCGGTGCCACATCACTTTGCCGCACAGGGACGGTCATCACTTTGGCCAGACCCCAGTCCAGCACGATGGTTTCACCGAACGCGCCGATCATGATGTTGAGCGGTTTCAGATCGCGGTGCAGCACCCCACGATCGTGCGCGAATGCCAGCGCGTTGCAGACATCCAGAAAGTTTTTCAGCAAGCGACGGAATTGCACGGAACGATCTGGGTGATCCTTTGGCATCTCGTGAAACTGCCCGATTACCTTCTCGAGCGTCTCGCCGCGCACCAGCTTCATTGAATAGTACGGAGCACCGTTGGGCTGATAGCCGATGTCATAGATCGGCATGATGCTCGGGTGTTCGAGTTGCCCGGTAATTTGTGCTTCTTCGAGAAACCGTTCGAGCGCGTCGCGGTTCTTGAGCGCTCGCGGCAGCATCTCCTTATAGGCCACTTCGCGGCGCAGGCGGTTGTCATTGGCCATCCAGATCTGGCCAAGTCCGCCGCGAGCAAAGTTCGTTACCAATGCGTAACGTTGCTCAAGTTCCCAGCGATCCGCCGTCTCATGAGTACCGGCCTTCTTCGGCTTCTTGGGAACAGAGCTGACATTGGTTGCCGCCTGGCTCTGCACATTGCCAACCAGGAACGTGGCGTCAGGATCGTGAGCCTGGTTGCTCTTACCGCCCTGGCTTTCAACGACGGTGTGCTCGTGACTGGCGCCTTCGTCGGCACTGCTGTCGCCTTCGAACTGGGTGACCTTGGAATCGGAACTCAGGCTCTGAATGACGGTGGCTTCAGGATCCAGCGAGGGCGAAGTAACGTGAGTTTGATCTGTCTCGAAGTGCTCCTGGACCATCGTCGCATCGTTGTCGATGGCCGCGCGGTTGAATCCAGGGGCGACCAACTTGGCATCGGCGATTGTGGCCTCGGGCGACGCAGGTCGCGCGAGCTTCGGATCGACGAACGTATGATCGTCATCGCCGGTCGACCTCGGGATGATTGTCGGCTGTTGAACATCCGAGTGGCTGACGACGGTGCCCTCGTTGGCTTCGTCCGCCACGGAATCGTCCAGCATGGTCCCATCGGCAGCCTTCTGACTTGGCTCATGAAAGCTGGATGCGTCTACCAGAGTGCCTTCGACGTCCGAGGCAGCACCACCTTTCGGGGCCATCGACGGATCGACCAGCGTGTGTTCAGCATGGCTTCCTGCCGCCATGGAAGGATCGACCACCGTGCCGCCTGTAACCGACTTCCCGAGTTGCGAATCAGCCCCGGAGTCGTTGATCGTCGGCTCGTTGTCGGATTGCGCGGCTGAGCCCCGGCGTGCGGATGGATGATTTCGATCGTCCTGCGGCTTCGTCATGACTCGCGCCTTCTGATTCGAACGTTAGACCACTTCCGAGACCCGCGCCATTGCAGCAAACTCGGCAAGAAACGTCACCGCCGAGTCCGCACGAAGTCGGTACGCGGCAGGATTCTACCGGCAAACGCGTCAAACGCGCGCATCTGAGGCAGGTGTTCGCTCCAGCAAAAGTCGAGCATGCTCTGACGTTTGCCGGTAAACTTTGCACAAGCAGACTTTACGTGGGAACGAAATCCGCCCCACCCGGCCGACACGACTTGCTCTTTGAGCGGTTCTCGAACAATCTGTCGAATGAAATGTCAGCCTGCGGGGTAATCGGTCGAAGATTTCCCTGCCGGTTTTCATCGAATAGCAACACCCAGGAACCGATAGCTGTGCTCAACATCTTCGGAAGCAACCAAACGTTGTGTGATGGAATCAGTCGTCGCGATATGCTGCGCGTGGGCAGTCTGGCTGTCGGCGGATTAACCCTGCCGCGATTGCTGCAAAGCGAAGCCGCAGCCCGCGAGACGGGCGCATCTCCTCGCCGGAAGTCGGCAATTCTCGTGTGGTTAGCTGGTGGACCGTCGCATCTCGACATGTACGACCTGAAGATGCAGGCTCCTGTCGAGATCCGCGGTGAGTTCAAGCCGATTGCCACCAACGTTCCCGGTATCGAGATCAGCGAGCACCTGCCAATGCAGGCGCGGATCATGGACAAGATGGCGATCCTGCGGTCGGCCTATCACACCAACGCTGGTCACGGCATGGGCTCGCAATGGATGCTCACCGGCTATCAGCCGACCATTGAAGTCAACAACAACATCTTCCCGTCGTGCGGCTCGATCGTCGCCAGGATGAGCGGCGCGAAGGTGCCAGGTATGCCTGCGTACGTGAACCTGCCCAACTCGCTGGGACTTGGCAAAGCGGCTTACCTGGGCGCCGAATACAACCCGTTTGCCCCTGAGAGCGATCCCAACAACGACGGCTTCAACGTCCGCAACCTGCAGATTCCCGGCCGCGTTGATCGCAGCCGCATGGATAAACGTCACGGTCTGCTGTCAAACCTCGACACGATTCGTCGCGATGTCGATGCCAAGGGCGATATGGGCGGCCTCGACAAGTTCTACGGTGACGCAGTCGAAATGATTACCAGCGACCGCGCCCGGGCCGCGTTCAACATTCAGGCTGAGGACCCGAAGCTCCGCGAGAAGTACGGTCGCAACGAGTTGGGTCAAAGCTGTCTGCTGGCACGCAGGCTGGTCGAAGCTGGAGTGACATACGTCACCATTCAGGCGGGCGGCGGCTGGGACACTCACGGCGATAACTTCTCGCAGCTCAAGAACGGCTTGCTGCCGAGATACGATCGAGCCGTTACGGCGCTGATTGAAGACCTCTACGATCGCGGTCTGCAGGACGACGTGCTGCTGATGTCGTTCGGTGAATTTGGACGCACGCCGCGCATCAACGGTGGTGCCGGCCGAGACCACTGGCCAGGCGCCATGTCGATTCTGTACTCCGGCGGCGGGCTCAAGATGGGTCAGGCTATCGGAACGACGAACTTGACTGCGGAGTATCCGACCAGCAAAGCAGCTACGCCAGGTTGCGTGCTATCGACGATGTATCGCTGCCTGGAAATCGACCATCATCACGTCTTCTACGATCAAGCCAAGCGGCCACTCGCGATTCTTAACGAAGGCGAGCCGGTTGCGGACTTGTTCGGTTAATAGTTCATCGGACTTGAGATGACCTGTGTGTTGTAGGTCGGACAATCCTGTCCGACTGCCGGACAAGATCGTCCGGCATGCTTGTCGTTGTAGCTCGATTGTCGCAGTTTGGTTCTTCAACCGATCAGCCGGTCGATTGGCTGTCCGGAACTTAGTTTGATCGGGCGGCCAATCTGGGTGATGACCTCTTTCGAGTATTCGACACCCAGTACCTTCAGCAGGGTGGCATAGAGATCCTGCACCTGCAGTGGGTCCTTCGGATCCTTGGTGCCATCGGGATCGGTCTCGCCAATGAGCTGGCCGCGGGTTAGGCCGCCACCACCGACCAGGCACGAGAACCATTTCGGCCAATGATCACGCCCGCCCAACGGATTGATACTTGGCGTGCGGCCGAACTCGCCGATCACCAGCACGACAGTCGACTGCAGCAGATCGCGTGACTTCAGGTCCTTCAGCAGAGTTCCTAAGGCCGGGTCAAGCGTCTCAGCCTGACTCGCTTGTCCTGAGTGGTTGTTGGCGTGCGAGTCCCAGCCGTTCAGCGTGACTTCGATCGCGCGAACACCGGTTTCCAGCAAGCGCCGTGCAACCAGGCAGCCGCGTCCGAAACGGTGATCGCCGTAAGCTGACTTCACCGCGTCTGGTTCATCAGCGATGTCGAATGCCTTGAGTTGATCGGAACTCATCATCGTCAAGGCCCGCTGCACCGTCAGTTGATGCAGCGTGTTGTCCGTTTGAATCCTGCGGCCTTGTGCGAACGACTTCGACACAACCTCGAGACCTCTCACGCGCCGCTGCTGGCGTTCGCCATCTCCAACAAACGACTTCATGTTGTGTAGATGTCGCCCCGGATCGAAGACTCGAAAGGCGTCAAAGGCGTCGCCGAGAAAACCGCCGCGAGCGGGAAATTGGCCATCGGCCAGCGAGACATGCGGCGGGATCTCCAGCCCATCCGCAGGCAGTTCGTGCGTGACGATGGCTCCCAGCGAGGGGTAGGTGAGGATCGGATCGGGGCGATAACCCGTCTTCATGAACGTCGCGCCGCGTTCGTGATCGCCTTCTTTGGTGCTGAGCGAACGAATGACGTTCAGCTCACCAAGTTGTTCTGCGACTTGCGGATAGAACGACGCGATGTCACAGCCGGACAGAGTTGTCTTGATCGCCTGAGTTTCCCCGCCTGTCTTCGAGTTCGGATGCGGATCCCACGTCTCTAACTGGGATGCGCCACCGGCTAGAAAGACGACCAGCAAGGACTTGTGGCGTTGCTTGCCACGTTCGTTTGCGGCTCGTGTTTCCAGCGCAGGAAGTGCAAACGACAGTCCCAATCCGGCCGCTAATTGCAGAGCGTCGCGGCGAGTTAGCAGCTTGGAAGCACTCATCATCAAACCCTTGGGGCGAAGAATTCGAGGCGTATCGAGCGGACTGGTTACTCAACTCTATAAGAGCAATACCTCGGCTGCAGAGAAAAAGATTCAACCTGGCACGCGTCCTCTGATTCCCGCAGGAAATTGCGGATCGGTGGAGCCGGACAAGTCGTTTGCTGATCAACGGGGGGATTCAGGTACCGCCGTCGCCGCGTACATGTTTGGCTCAGGCGGTCGGAATAGACCCACGTGATTATACGGACGCAACGACTGCTCACACTGCCGTTCGAAGTCCGTCTCGGATGCCGTTTCAATGAGTGCATGCAGCGTCTTAACAGTCTCCCGAAACCCGGAGTCGTCAGCCAGAAATAACGCGGACGTGCCGTCGAGCGACTGGACTTGGCGGCGTTCCCAGGTTGTCACGGCAGCAAAATAGGTCATGGCGTACGCGGCGAATTTCCGGAAGCTGCCCTGCCGAATTGCTCGATATGCGCCGCTGACAATGAGATCGACCAACCGTAACTCGGTGAGCGTTTGCTCTTCATAACGCTTCAGCAGATCAACTCGCTGTCTCTGGTCATCTCGACAGAGCAGAGCCGTTGTAATGCGATCAACACCAGCGAGCGACATCGCGATGCCGGTACTGTGCAGCGGATCGATGAAACCTGCGGTATGGGGCATCAAGGCCCAGTTTCTGCCTGCAAGTTCGGGCACGTAGCGCTGCAGCCGCGGAGTGCGTTTTAGGCCGATTGATTCGAGTCGCTCCGCTTTCGCGATCGCGGCGTTGAGTTGCGGGTACTTTGCCAGGATGCGCGACCACTCGGCTTCGACGGGTTCATCGGTCAGGGGAAATCGCTCGGCATCCAGCACGAAGCCGACGCTCGTGACGTCGTTGCGAAATCGAATCCACCACATCCAGCCTTCGTCCAGAACATGGTGTAGCGTTGCGTCATCACATCGAAACGGGTGGCGCGCCGAAGCCAGCGGCTGCGACTCTTCAATGATGTCCTGCCAGCGCGGCAAGCCCGCGAAATGACCGAAGAGGGACCTCGAGCGAGTCTGCAACTGCGACGCATCGGCAGCCAGTTGCAGATGTTTGACGAGCAGTTCTGTCGAACCAGTTGCGTCGATCAGAAACGCGGCGCGAATCTTCAAGTCGGTTTCTCGCGACCGTCCGCGAAAGTCCCAGCCGGTTGGCTGTTCCAGAAGTTCCAGGGCAGTGTCCTCATAACACTGCACTCCGGCTTTCCGAGCTTGCTCAAACAAGAACCCGTCAATGTCACTCCGCAACCACTGAGTGTCGGAAGTCTCATCGCTCGCGCTGGCCGCGACCATCAGTTCGTTGGCGTGGTCTGCTCTTGGAACAAACGCACGACCTGCCGACTGAGCCACATAGCCAAAGCCGCGTTTCAATCCGCAGACCAGTTCGGGATAGGTGCTTGTCCACGGGCCAAACTTGCAGAACGGTAACAGCCAGTCGAGTTGATGCTTGAGGGCCAGGTCACGCAGCAGGAGGTTGGATGTGGGTGTTGATGATTCGCCGACCGCAAAACGCGGATGATGAGTACGGTCCAACAGTGCCGTGCGAAAACCGTGCTGCTGCAAAATGGTGGCGGTCAGGCTTCCAGAGAAGCCGCTGCCAACCACCAGAACATCCACTTCAAGTTCGATTTGCTGACGATCGGCGGACACCGGAATTCGTTTCCCAGAGAATCAACGCACGTCCAACAACGCTGCGGACTCGCCTAACGCCGCTTCTTTTGCTTTTGCCGCCGGGCGAATGCTTCCCGGAAGCTCTGCTTCGGAAACTGCGGCAGTTCTCGCTGGCGTCCCCAGACATTCAACGGATTGTAGAGCATGAACCTCGGCAACCACGGCACGACGGTGCGGGCGATCTTGCCCGCCAGGCGATACAGCCACGGGGTCTGGAATACGAGCGAGCCCGCGATCATCGACAGTCGCTTGGTCATGGGCACCAGCCCGCGCACCGCGATCTCTTTGCGCCATGTCAGCAGTTGAT
Organism: Planctomycetaceae bacterium; assembly: GCA_021732995.1. Lineage (GTDB taxonomy): Bacteria > Planctomycetota > Planctomycetia > Planctomycetales > Planctomycetaceae > AM-0621. The sequence continues at coordinate 170,722 of JAKFWA010000022.1, forward strand.
GATGCAGGTCGATCTTTACGGGACACACGTCGGTGCACGACCCGCATAGACTGCATGCGAACGGCAAACTATGAAACTGCTCGGCATTTCGAGACGGAGCGAGAATCGAACCGATCGGTCCGGGAATCGTGGTCTGATAGCTGTGCCCGCCGCTGCGGCGATACACCGGGCACGTATTCATGCAGGCCCCGCAACGGATGCAGTTCAACGAACGTCGGAACTCATCGTTGCCGAGAATGTCGGTGCGACCGTTGTCGACGAGCACAATATGCAGTTCGCCATCAGGTCGAGGTCCATGAAAGTGAGAGCTGTAAGTCGTGATTGGCTGACCCGTCGCCGATCGCGCCAGCAGCCGCAGAAAGACACCGAGATGTTCGGCTTTGGGAATGAGCTTCTCGATGCCCATGCAGGCGATATGCAGTTTGGGCAGTGAGACTCCCAGGTCCGCGTTGCCTTCATTCGTGCAGACGACGAAGCCGCCAGTCTCGGCGATGGCGAAGTTCACGCCGGTGATGCCGGCATCCGCTTCCAGAAACTTCTGTCGCAAAGCGTGCCGAGCGGCTTCGGCCAGATACGTCGGATCGGTCGCTCCCTTTTGAGTGCCTAGCACGTTGTGGAACAGCTCACCGACTTCTTCTTTCTTGATGTGAATGGCCGGCATCACAATATGGCTGGGCGGCTCGTTGCGCAGTTGCACGAGCCATTCGCCCAGATCCGTGTCCGTTACCTCAATGCCGTGCCGTTCCAGGTATGGATTGAGATGACACTCCTCAGTCAGCATCGACTTGCTTTTGACGAGCTTCTTCACGCCATGCTTTTGCAGCAGGCCCAGCACGATCTCGTTGTGCTCGGATGCGTTGCGTGCCCAATGCACGATGGCCCCCAGCTTTGTCGCGTTGGCTTCAAACTGCTCCAGCAAATCGGCAAGGTGTGACACCGTATGGGCTTTAATGGCGCCCGCGGTTTCCCGGAGCGTTTCCCACTCGGGCAGGCTGCGCGCCTGCCGGTCACGTTTCTCGCGAACAAACCACAGCGCCTTGTCGTGCCAGTGAGCACGTTCGTCGTTGGCCACAAACTCGGCGGCGGTAACAGGATGATCGGCGATGGACTGCACGTTGAGACTCGGATTCTAGGGCAACGATTCAAAGGTCTTTCTCACTGGTCCATGTTCGCCGAAGTGAGCGGGGGACTCAATCCACCGGCAAGTCGGCAGGAACGCGGCTCCTCCAGTTGGGAACACGCAGACACAATGGCTGGCGAGATCAGCGTCAGAACGAGTGAAGCCGCCGCATCCGAAGACGGCTCTCAAGCGAGATCCTCAAGCCACAGGCGAATTTCCATTTCGTATTCGCTCGCGAGATTGCCGGTGACGAGTTCTCGTTGAAACTCGGCGGCACCAAGCTGCAGGAAGTCTGCGGCGTCCTCGGACGGAAAACGCTTCAGCGGATTCGGCGACACGAGCACACGCAAAAGGCTCATCAGAGATTCACTGGCGCCAATGTCAGCGGGAATGTACTCGGGCAAGTCGTCCGCGAAGCGGTGCTTCGCCCGCACCAGGTCCATGTAGGACTCAATGCCCGCAAACGGGGCTCGTCCGGACAGCATCTCAACCAGCACATAGCCCAGGCTGGCGAGATCCGAATACGGTGTCACAACTCCCTGATCGAGCACTTCGGGCGCCGCGTACTGTGGCGTAAACGGTCGCAGACCGCGCAGATCGTCCGACTCGCAGGCCGACCCGAGATCAATGATCTTGGAATGGCCGGTCTTCTTGAGCATCACGTTCGCAGGCTTGATGTCGCCGTGAATGATGCCAGCCCGATGCACCGACGCCAGAGCAACGAGGCATTCGCGCGCGATCGCGATTGCGATGCCCGGCTTCAGCCGAGCTTTCGAGTGCCCTAGCGTCACCACCACATTGTTGAGGTACGTCCAACGCTCCGGAGTAACCTTCGAACGCAATTTGATGAGCGTTTCGGGCTGCAGGAGATAGTCGAGGTCGAAGCCGTCGACCCACTCCATCGCCATTACGCGAATACCATTGAAGTCGACGAAGTTATGGACGTCGATGAGGTGGTCCTGCTGGATCGTCGCCAGCTTCGCTGTGATCTGGGCAACCCGGCCCATGTCCTCCTGATAGGCCACGGCGTCCTTGTAACGGTCCGGCGAGAAGAACTTCAAAGACACCGGCATGCGGAGCCCTTCCGCTCCAACGCGGTCCGCCAGATAGACCACTCCCTGCCCGCCTGCGCCCAAACGGCGTCCCAGCTTGTACTCCACGGGCCAACTGACGCTCTTCAAGTCTCGCAGGAACGCCAACTGCCCGTCGCCGACCTCCTGGCGCGCCGCCCCACCGTACATGACAGTCGACGCCATGAGTCGCGGGTTCGATTCTCGTTGGAAAGTTTCAGCCATGTCATCCTTGAAAAAGATCATGCAGCCGCGCGTCATCAGACGGGGACGTTCAACGGCTCAGCCGTCGCATCACCTGCTGGTTTCAGTTGGAATTGCAATAGCGAGAGGCCCACAGCACGTACATAGCTTAGGTTCACCATGTGGGGTGAGCCAAATGAGGTGTCTCCCGCAGCGATCAATCCCCTAAGGATATCGGTGCCGGTCAAAAAACCAACGCTCGACATCAACGCATCAACGGTTACTTGCCGATCACGCTCATGGATTTCCAGTGGCCCGCCATGAAGCGGGCCATGAAACCCAACCCCAAGACCACCGCGTAAACGGTGCAGGCAGACCAACTTCCAAGCAGACTGCCGCGTTGAAAATACAGCATCAACGCGGTCGGAATCACCATCAGAACCCAACTGCTGCCCAGCGACCAGAACAGGGCGAAACGCGTGTCACCGGCTCCGCGCACGGCAGATCCGAACACAATGCCCATCGCGTCAAAGAAGCTGTAGATCGCCACAAACCGCAGCAGCGTGGTGACCTGATCGCGCATCAGGGTGATCCGATCCTCGGCGTACATTCCCAGAAACAGGTCCGGCATCAGCAGGTAGGCGGCGGCGAAAACCAGCATGTACGAACCACCGAGCGCGAACGCTTTCCAGGTTGTCCTGACGGCCAGCTCAGGCTGCTGCTCACCGATGCGATTGCCGACCAGCGTTGAAACGGCGATGCCCAATCCCAGCATCGGAATGAAGGCCATCGCGTTGAGGTTGAACGTCAGGTTCGTCGCCGCCAGTTCGGCTTTTCCCAATCGACCAACCAACAACATAAAGACGGCGAAGCTCGCCACATCAGCGAACAAGTGCAATCCGGCTGGTAGTCCAAACTTGATAAATCGCCCGCATAGCTGTTTGTCGAAGCCACGATTCCGCCAGGTTCCGTATTGTCGCTGCATCGCGGGGCGAAACATCAGACAGGCATACAACAGCACCGAGACCATGCTGCCCAGCACCGTCGCGATACCGGCGCCGCGGATACCCATTTCCGGAAACGGTCCGTTACCGAAGATTAAATAGTAGTCGAACACGATATTGGTCAGGGCCGCGGCCAGATTGACCAGCATCAACACAGCCGTCTGTCCGCGCCCGCTGAAGAAGCATGACAGCGAAACGGCCAGGATCTGCGGTATCGAGCCGAACGCCAGCACGCGAAAGTACTCGACTTCGTGCGGAATCACGGTCGAATCGTGTCCGATGAACTGGAAGATCGGTTCCGCGAAGAAGCCAGCCAGCATCAGGAAGGCACCGAACCCGACCGCCAGATACGCCGCCTGCCACACCGACGCTGAGACCCGATCCGGCTGCTTCGCTCCCTCGAACTGGGCGACGAAGGTATTGGCGTACTGGCAGGTACCGAACACGATGCTGATCAGGGTCCAGCTCAACATGCCGGCCGGCAGCACGGCCGCCAGAGTTTCCTCCGAATAGTCCGTGAGAAACCGGCGGTTGATGACAACGGCTACAGTTTGAGAACTTGAACTGGCGATCATTGGCAGGGCCACCACGAGCAGTTCTCGGAGTGTTCCAGCACGGGAGTTCGAATGGTCGGCGGGAGAAGTCATAAGGCTCGATCGGCGAGAGACATGTCGGCATGCGTTAAGACAGGTTCAGCAGGTCGGAGGTTCTCTGGAGCGGGTAAGGGTAGCCGCTGACAGTCTTTAGTGCGTGCCTGAGCCGACTCTGAATTCACGGAACGCACATGCGCCTGCGGCCCGTTTGCGGCAAATACCCCGTGCCGCGAGATGATTGCCCTAAAGCTGCCTAAACTGACTCAACTTCCAAGCCTCGCATCAGTCTGCTTGAAGTTTTCGACCGATAGTTCCTGTGATGGCACACACCCTCATTGGCGAGAGCCTTTCGGGTTTGGCCTGATGCCCCGAGGAATGGATGTCTCGGACAGACAACCGCATTGAAGAAACAACATTCCGAGGCCCCAGGGAACCACCGCTGGCCGCGAGTTGCTTGCTGATGGAGCAAGCGTCTCTGCCTTCATTCCGCACCGCTGCCAGGCGGAGGTGTTCGGAGGTTCCAGAGGACCATAGGGCAACTTCAGGTCACTCGAGGAAAGGTCGCTTGCTATGACGCGTATCAACACGAACGTGCCCTCTCTGCGCGGGCTCCGGTATTTGAATGAAGCCTCGAAGGCACAGAACGTGACCCTCGAACGGCTCTCGACCGGTAGCAAGATCAATCGCGGTAAAGATGCTCCGGCCGGCATCATCGCCGCGGAAGGCTTGCGATTGCAGATCACTTCGATCGAACAGTCGATCAAGAACAGCAATCGCGCCAGCAACGTGATTGCGACCGCAGACGGCTCGCTCGGTGAAATCAGCGGTCTGCTCAATCAGGTACGCGGCCTGATCCAGGAAGGCTTGAACAGCGGTGCGTTGTCCGACTCGGAAATCGACGCGAATCAGTCGCAGATTGACGCGGCTCTGGGCGCTATCAACCGCATCTCTCAGAACACGACCTTCAACGGCGACAAGCTGATTGACGGTTCCAAAGCCTTCACCACGCAACTCTCGGCGGCGGACTCCGCGGAACTCAGTGACTTCCAGGTCAACGAAGTGTTCTTCGGGCAGAACAGTTCGGTCGCGATCAACACCGACATCGTTGCCGCAGCTTCCCAGGGAACGCTGACCTACGCGGCGGGTGCTCCAATCGACAACGTCACGCTGGAAGTTGCGGGTAAGTCAGGAAGCCAGGTGCTCTTCTTCGACAACAACGCCACCATCGCCGACATCGCTGCAGCCGTTAATTCCGCCTCGGACGCGACAGGCGTGACGGCGACCGTCACCACCGCCGCTGTCCTCGGTACCGCGACCATCGCCAGTGCCGCGACCACGGATACATTGACCGTCACCGAAAAGCGTGCGACGAGTGATAACATCAGCGTGAACCTGATCAACAGCGCTGGCAGCGTAGCGGCCACATCGGTAACCGCGGTCACAGGAATTGGAACCGGAACTGTCACGATCGACGTCACGTTGTCGGACGACGGCACCAACAGCACCGCGACCGCTCAGAACATCATCGACGCCCTCAACAACAACGCAGTATCCAGCCGTCTGGTTTCCGCGACAACGACCGGCAACACAGACACCTTCGCCGCTGGAACCACCGCCGTCACAACGAGCAAGAACGTCGGTTTGCTGACCTTCAAGAGCAGTGAGTACGGGTCCGAGTCGTTCGTTGAGTTCAAGGTTCTCAGTGGTGCCTTCGCCACGAAGGATCTGGCTGCAGCAGATGTCAGCCGTGATGTGGGTTCCGACATTATCGCGACAATCAACGGCACGACAGCGGTCGGTCTGGGTCTGAAAGCTTCGGTGAAAACCGCAACTCTGGATGCTTCCCTGACATTCTCGGCGACGGCCAACGTGGCTGGCACGACCAATGTGATCAACATCACCGGTGGTGGTTCGCTGTTCCAGATCGCTGACCAGGTCACAGCCAACGGCCAGATCAACCTCGGTATCGAAGCCGTTAACACCGCTCGTCTGGGTGGTGTGACCGGTAAGCTGTACGAACTGGGTTCGGGCGGTGGTAAGAGCCTGCGAGACGTCGGCGGCACGGTTAACGGTGCCGATCTGGTGAAGATCGTCGATGAATCGCTCGCCCGCGTTTCGACTCTGCGAGGCCGTCTGGGTGCTATCCAGAAGAACGTCATCGACACCAACGTGTCCGCTCTGGGTGTGGCTCTCGAAAACCTGACGGACGCTCGCAGCGATATCACCGATACGGACTTCGCGGCTGAATCCGCTCAGCTCACGAAGACCCAGATTCTGGCCCAGGCCAGCATCTCGGTGCTCTCGATTGCGAATCAGAATCCTCAGCAGGTCCTCGCGCTGCTCCGCTAAACCCGGAGTGATGTGAGAAGCAGATAGACCAGCAGCGATGTCTCGCTTGAGACATCGCTGTTGGCGTTTTAATGGGCCAGCTCGGTGATCAGGCAAACCGCATCAGGTCGGACTTGCTGACTTCGCAGTTCTCGAACTCGTGCGAGATGCGGCCGCGATGGAAGGCCAGGATGCGATCCGAATGGGCCAGCACCATTTCGGGTTCAGTCGACGCGAGGATCACCGCTGCTCCCCGCCGCTTCTGTTCGGCGACGAGTTTCATCACTTCGTCCTTGGCACCGACATCCATGCCGCGTGTGGGCTCTTCCAGCACGAGAACGCGGATGTCTCCCAGCAACCACTTCGACAGCACGATCTTCTGCTGATTCCCACCGGACAATTTGCCCGCCAGCAGGCGTGCATTCGGCGGCCGACAGCCAACTTGATCCACATAAGGTTGAGCGACTTCTAACTCCCGACCACGAGTCAGCCATTCGCCCATGCTGCGTTTCAGATGGGCCAGCGTGACGTTCCGAAAAATGGGACTGCCGCGCACCAGTGTCTTCGCTCGATCGGCGGCGACCAGCACAACGCCGCGCCGCACAGCACTGTGCACATCGCCCAATTGCAGCGGTTCGTCACTCAACAGCACTCGCCCGCTGGTGACATCCATCGTGCCCGCCAGTGCGTGAGCCAGTTCCTGATGTCCAGCACCGACGAAGCCGTACAGCCCCAGGCATTCACCGGGTCGCACGTCCAGCGATACGTCATGGAACAGGCCTGAGCGACTCAGAGACTCCGCACGCAGGACTGGTGCTGCGGTGCTTCTTGCCGGCAACTTCACCGCACTTTCGTAGCCGACCTCAACAATCGAATCCGAATGGCCCAGCATCTTGTGAATAACGTCCTGCTTCGTCAGCGACTTCGCGTCGGACGTCTCAATCCGCTTCCCGTTGCGGAAGATGGTCACGCGGTCGCAGATCTCCAGCACGTCTTCAATGAAGTGGCTGATGAACACGAACGACACGCCACGGCCGCGCAGTTGATTGATGAGTTCAAACAGCCGCCGAGTCTCGGGTGGACTGAGAGCACTTGTCGGTTCGTCGAGGATCAGAACCTGTGCGCCGCTATGTAAGCCGCGAGCGATCTCAACCATCTGGCGGATGACGAGCGGATAGCGATCCAGGCGCCCGCGCACGTTGACGTCGAGGCCCAGTTCAGACAGGTAGGCCCGTGACTGCTGATGCATCTGAGACCAGTCCACCATGCCCAGACGATTCACTGGTTGACGGCCGAGAAACATGTTCTCTGCGACCGAAAGCTGGTTGATGCCAGACAACTCCTGATAGACCATCGCGACGCCCTGTTCGAGCGCTGCTGAGGGACTGGAAAGCTCCACCAACTGGCCGTTGAGTAACACCTCGCCCTCGTGCTCCGGCAATGCTCCGGCGAGGATCTTCATCAACGTGCTTTTGCCCGCACCGTTGCTGCCGACGAGTCCATGCACTTCGCCGCGCCGCAAGTTGAAATCGACGCCATCGAGCGCAATGACTCCACCAAACCGCTGCCGAATCTGGCGGCATTCCAGCAGCAACTCGGATGATGACGTGACAGCGATGTCCGACATGCGAAGGCCTCGACCGAAGATCAATTAGGAGTTCGCACCAATCTCATGCACCAGTTTGACGAGCGTCTTGACGTTCTCGGGCGGCACTTCGGGGAAGACGCCGTGTCCCAGGTTGAAGATGTGCGCTCGACGTCCCGCAGCATTGATGATGCGCGTGACCTCGCGCCGCATCGTCTCCGTATCCGACAGCAACAACACCGGGTCCATGTTGCCTTGAATACCACGCGCTGGTCCCAGTTGACGACGCGCGTCGGCCATGTCGATGCGCCAATCAATCCCGATGACCTGCCCGCCCGCTTGCGACTGCAGCGGCAGCAGTGCGGGATTGCCAGTGAGGAAGTTGATCACCGGAATGTTACTCGGCACGGCATCAATGATCGCTTTGGTATAGGGCATCACGTATTGGGCATAGTCCGAAGGCGACAGACATCCGGCCCAACTGTCGAAGAGTTGAATGCCTTGGCAACCGGCATCGATCTGCGCCTGGATGTATTTGATGAGGCTGGTGACCAGGCACGTCATCAGTGAATGCCAGGCACCACGATCGCCATACATGATCCGCTTGGTACCGATGTAGTTCTTCGAACCACCACCCTCGATCGCGTAGGAAGCCAGCGTGAACGGTGCTCCCGCGAAGCCCAGCAACGGGATGTTTGCTGGAAGTGCCGCGCGCACCAGCTTCACGGTTTCAAACACGAAGTGCAGCGACGACACATCATCCAGCGGCTTCACGCGATCCACCTCGGCCGACGTGCGAACCGGGTTATGAATCACCGGGCCTTCGCCCTTTGCGTATTCCAGATCAAGCCCCATCGGCTCGAGAATCGGCAACAGATCGGCGAACAGAATCGCGGCATCGACGCCCAGAATCTGCTGCGCGGAAAGCGTGACCTCTGCCGACAAGTCCGGCCGCTTGCAGAGTTCAATGAACGTCACTTTGCTGCGGACGGCCATGTACTCGGGCAGATAGCGTCCCGCTTGCCGCATGATCCATACGGGGGTCGTGTCTGTCGTCTCATTCCGAGCCGCGCGCAGCAGTCGGCAGTCCTTCAGTTCCGGCGTAAGCAATCTAAAACTCCCCGTAGTGGCAGCGATCAAAACTCTGTGCAGCGTAGTTGATAATGCCTCGCCGCCGCGCCGCGAAGGCACCGGCCTATTGAGCTTTGTTCGCCTTCGTTTTCGCAGGCTTGTCTCTCGCAGGATCTGCCGTTGTGAATGGTGGCCGTTCGAAGGTCTGGCCATCACCGGTGACTCGCGGATCGCCGGCTTCCGTCAGCACTTTCATGAGCCGCTCCGCCAGTTCTTTCCGTTGAGTCGCGTAAGCCGGATCGTTCGCCACGTTCTTGATCTGCTCAGGGTCGTTCTTGAGATCATAGAGTTCTTCTGCCGGCCGCTTGCCGAAGGCATAGTCGTGGTGCCACTTCCATTCGGGATTGTTGCGTTGAGCGATCAGCCACGCTTTCGTTGGTCCCGCATCCATGTCGGCGAATGCAACTCGCGTTTCGAATTCGAGCACCTGCTGTGACGGAGCTGATTCCGCCGTGACTTCATTGGGAGCCCCCAGCGGCCAGCGGTCTGGTGCGAAGTTGCGGACATACAAGAAGTCTTGAGTCCGCAGGGCCCGCTGCGGATACGGTAGGTTGTTCTCGCGAGCGTTCCCGACGTGCCGTTCTCGACCAGCCACCGTCCATGTGCGCGACGAATCGACCAATCCGCTCTTTTCCGACCGAATAACGTTCAACAGGCTGCGGCTATTCAAACCCGCAGGCGGGGTGACTCCTCCTGCGTCCAGAAACGTCGGACACAGATCCATCAGATTGACGAAGTCATCAACGACTCGTCCGCCCTTCGCACCGGGATACCGCGCGATCAGAGAAACGCCGATGCCAAAGTCGTACAGATTGCATTTGCCGCCGGGGAATCCCGGAGCACCGTGATCGCCGCTAATCACAATCATGGTGCGATCAAGCTGATTGGTCTCTTCGAGCTTCTGCAGCAGCAGTCCGATGTATGCATCAAACGCCTGAATCTCGCCGAGATAGTCCGCGAAGTCTTCCCGCACTTCCGGGACATCGGGCAGGAACTTCGGCAGCTTGCCCTTCAGCGAGTCCGGTTCGATGCCCCACAGTGCCCTGCCCGAACCCTTCACCCAGGTGCGATGCACGGTCGTCGGCCCGAACCAGTACAGCCAGGGCTGATCCGCTTTGCGATCCGCGAGGAACGCATCGAAGTTGCCACGCACCTGCGCGAAGATTTTCTCTTTAGCAACGTCCAGCGACTGACCTTCGCCCACGAACTTCGTCACGTTCTCGGAAAAGTTGTTGGGCAGCCCGCCCGCCTTCTCGTAGGCGTATTTGCCCGCACCGAAGGGCGCATCGTTCGGAGTACCGGGGCTCCACACTTTCCAAGTCTCGCCGATGTGATAGCCGGACTCTTTCAGCAGCAGCGGAAAGCTGGGGATGGCTGAATCCCAAACCGCGCCTACGAGGATCGCCCCGCGTCCCGTGTTGAAAAAGTAACGGCCCGACAGCAGCGCACTACGGCACGGCGTGCAGGACGGCGCGTTCACAAACGCGTTCTTGAAGAGCACACCTTCGCGAGCCACACGATCGATGTTCGGCGTCTTTACCACCTGATTCGGCGAAGGCATCGATTGCACGGCCGCGTAGGCACTCGCGTAGCGCCCCCAGTCGTCAGCAAAACAGAACAGAATGTTCGGTCGCGATTCGGCAGCTAGAGCCGCCGAACTACTCACCATCGCGATGACCAGTAAGTACGTCGAAATGAGCACTCTGCGAGCGAACATGAGCGGCCTCATCGATTTTGAGTTTGAACTTTTCTACACGGTGGCAGGATAACCGAACCGTTCCAAATTTGGTCGCGTCGCCGTAGCGACCAGAATCTTTGAACGTGCAGTCAGTCGCCACGCCACTTGCTATAGTCGGTTAGTTCAGCATGTGCGCGCCACCGAACCACGCCTCGTAACCCAAGATGCAGATATGGTTGCTCCCAATCTCACCGCCGAAGCTTTTGCGGATCAGAGGCCCGACCTTCCTGAAGGCGGCCGCTGGACCGAACTGCTGTGCGGCGAAGTGCTGACGTTGGACCCGCCATCGCCCCAACACGGCACCGTCGTCTTGAACTTCTCAAAGGCGCTCGCGGATCACCTGCAAGGTTTTCCGGAAGGCTACGCCTGCTTTGAACTGGGACTGATCGTCTCGCGGCGACCTGACTCTGTTTACGCACCGGCACTCAGCTACTTCGCGGGCGGCAAGCTGTTCGCCGAGCTGGACAACATCGTCACGGAAACCAAACCGGCTCTCATCCTGGAAGTTGCGTCGTCGGACAATCGCCGGCGCATGATTCGTCGCCGCACTCCCGAATATCTGAAATGGGGTGCTTCGGTTGTGATCGTCGTCGAACCGCGCGACAAACTGGTCGCCGTGCATCTTCCCAACCGGACGGTGCAGGTACTGGGCAGCGGGGCGATCATTGAAGCCAACGAATTCTGGACCACACCCACGCAACCGATTCTGCAGCGTTTCTGCGTCTCCGTGGACGACCTGTTTCACGAACCCGAATGGATGCATGCCGGCCGGCAGACCCTCTGAGTCGCCCGAAACTCATGGGACCATCGAGCTGAAGCGGTCTGCTCCCCGCCTCGTTTCAACGGCCACGGCTCTCAACTTTTTGATACCTCGTTGATACCTCGGTTTTGATTTTGCCGATGTCAGACACACCAGCCAGCAAGGCACTGCGAGCCGCTATCCCGCGTATCTTGCGGCGACTTGAACGCTGCTACGGTCCCGTCGAGCCTCCCGAGCAATTGCCCGTATTGGACGAATTGATTTCGACGATCCTCTCGCAAGCCACGACGGACTCCAACAGCGGGGCGGCGTTTACGGAGTTGAGAGCTCGATTTCGGGATTGGAATGCCGTGCGAACAGCACGCGTCGAGAAAGTGGCAGACGCGATTCACGTGGCTGGACTTTCCAACCAGAAGGCGCCTCGAATTCAGCAGATATTGCAGCGGCTGAATGATGAACGCGGCGAGTTGTCACTGGAATTTCTGCACGCCTCTTCCTTGGCTGATGCGGTTGCATTTCTGCGTAGCTTTCCCGGCGTCGGCCCGAAGACGGCGGCATGTGTGCTGTTGTTTGCCTGCCGCAAGCCGATCCTGCCGGTTGACACCCACGTGCATCGTGTCAGCCAACGCCTCGGGCTTATCGGGGAAAAGACAACTGAAGCGGGCGCTCATGTGGAACTCGCCCGACTGGTGCCGTCAGACCGCGTTCTGGACTTCCATATTCAGCTCATCCGTCACGGTCGTGCCGTCTGCTCGGCGAAGAAACCTCATTGCACGGCGTGTGTGCTGCTGGATCGCTGTTCCGAAGGGCAGACTCGAATCGCAACCGGCTCGGCAGACTAAGCGTCTGCGCAAGCGGCTTCTCATCCGTGACGGGTTGCTCGCGGCGCTGCGCATTCCGAGACAGTACTGACATTTTTCCGATGCGCATTCACCGAAAAATCGGCCATGATCCACACGCGGTGTTGTTTGCGGCGATCACTCGAACCACGCTGGCCAACACGTTGCATCACTCTTCGCTCGAGGCGTCACTTCAGGAGTCTTAATTCTCATGCAAAACTCACTCTGGCTACCGAATCGTCGGGTCTTCCTGGGAGCATTGGGCGCGGCATTCTTCACCACACCGGGACTGTTCGCGGAAGAACTGCGAATCACACCGCGGCTCACTGAGGGCCCCTTTTATCCCGACAAGCTTCCGCTGGATCAGGACAACGACCTGCTGATCATCAAGGACTCGATTACGCCAGCGATCGGCGAAATCACTCATCTGACAGGGCGAGTCGTGGACGCCTCCGGCAAGGCGATCAAGGGGGCAACCATCGAGATCTGGCAGTGCGACGCGAACGCCGTGTATCTGCACACGAAAGACAGCCAGCCCAAGGCTGCTCAGCAGGACAAAAACTTTCAGGGATTCGGCCGGTTCGAAACGAACGCCGAGGGCGAGTATCGCTTTCGCACGATCAAGCCCGTGCCCTATCCGGGGCGTCCCGCGCCGCATATTCACGTGAAGGTCAAGAAGGGCGACCGCGAACTGCTCACCACGCAACTGCTGATTCGCAATCATCCCGGCAATGAGAAAGATGGCGTCTTCAAGATGCTGCGTGACGAGAAACAGCGCGAACTGCTGGTCACGGACTTCAAGCCGGTGCCGGATTCCAAGATGGGCGAACTCGCCGCGAACTTCCAGATTGTGATTGGTCGCACGCCGTCAGAAGAGACACTGCAACGCAATGAACGCGACGGACAGAAGTAGGCCGGATACCAACGAACTCAGCCGCTGCTCGCGAAGCCGCAGCGGGTTTTTGTTCTGTCGCCATATCGTCTTCGTGCGACAGGTTAGGAATCAGGCTCGAGCGTCTTGCAAGGCGCTGGCGGATCCACCGACCTCGTTTATTTCGAGGATGCTACGCACTCTCGCGGAAGCGGTGATGGCGTTCTTCCTCTTCGGCTTCCTGGCGGAGCTTGCGGACCTTCTGGCTGAGAACAGCGGCGTCGTACCACGTAAAACTGAGGCTCTTGTCGGCGGCGTACCTGCCCAGAGTCTGGAGCAGCGTCGCGACACTCTCGTCGTCGTACAGGAACACATAGCGTTCCGAGTCCTTCACGAGAGCCAGCACGTTCATGCTTCGCTGCATGATTCCTCCCCAACGAAGTCGTTGGTTCCGTCCCAGAGTTTTACGGTCTTGCAGCGGGTCAAGTGCACCGGGCGGCAAGTTTTGAGATTGCAAACACTTATCTGTCGGTTGTGACGGCTGAGCCGCTTGAGCCTGTCAGCGATAGGTTCGCTGTTTGAACACCCACCGCCGTCGCGCCTCCCCGCCATTTTCCGCCAGCATGTCGGTCACCATCACGTGGGCGGTGAACTTCTGAAAGAAGTCGCTCCGTCGCATGAAGGCCTGCACGTCGCCGTTACGAATCTCGCCGCTGACTTCCAGGTAGTCCGACAGCCGGGCGATCAGTTCTGCATCGCTCGCGTCAAACATCTGGATGTGAGACATCAGCGGCAACATCGGGTCGTACTCAGACGATGTCGCGCTGAGCGGAGCTCGAATTGTGAATGGCTGCTCAAAGAACGCGTCGGAACCGTGAGGCGGAACCAACGGAGGAGGTACATCTCCGTTCGTCTTCGGGCTTTCGTCGACCAGAATGCCGGGTTCGCCACGTGCGATCGGAGTTGCTGGTCTCGCATCCTCCGGCTTGTCGACGAGCGCGGGCTCTGGCACAGGTGCCGCGTCCGCGAACTCGATTGTGTCTTCGGAACCTTCCAGGATCTCGATGACCCGCAACGGGTCTGAGGGGTCGGCTTCCGAGTCTGCGATTCGGCTTCTCAGTTCCAGTGTGAACGGTTCGCGGAAGGCTTCAATCGGTTCGGGCGGCAGCGGCAAAGGCAGCGATCCACCGACCGGCATGATGTGACTTAGTCGCGGCGGCGCAATCGTTGGCTCCTGGGTGAAAAACAACGGGCCTTCAACGATGGTCACGGCGGGAGGAGGGGGCACCAGCCACTGGCCCAGGTACGGCGCGGTGAACGGTGCGTCCTCGATGGCGCGCCAGGGGAAGTCGTCGGGCTGAGACGTTTCCATCGGGTATGCCACCGGCGGCAGGAATCCATCCTGGCTGGGGACGATGGTGGTCTGCTCTTCGCCGGGTTGGGGAATCGGCTGCCAGTAGGCCTCATCGACGACAGTCCATAAGTCGTTGCCGTCTGGCGACTGAGCACGCACGACAGCACCGCTGCGGGTTGCTGGCCGCGTTGTGCCCTTTGAAACCATCATCCCTGTGGGTCGAGCCGACCTCGACGATGCCTGATAACGCGTTGTAGGGCCAGACTTTCCGAGAATTTTAATCTTGCTTTTTGACGGCGGTTCGAGAGGCAGGAACTCCCAGCGTTTGGGTGAGTACCAGGCGATCTTCAACCCGACCCGCGGCACGTAAGGGTCGTAGTCCGTGACGGCTCCGACGACTACAGCATCCACTTTCAGGATTTCCGCCAGTCTGATGGCGTCTTCCGGGCCGCCCATCTCGAGGCGGTGCTCGCGCAGCGCTGTCTCGACGACGCCGATCGGAATGACTTCAAATCCCGGCACTTTCTGCAGTTCGGCGTAGTAGGCGTTCGCGAACTCACGCCCATTGACGGACCGTTCGGTGCTTAGGTTGAAGAACGGTGCGATGGCAACTGTCTGCAGGCCGGGAACGGGATTGCGTACCTTGACCTGCATGATCGCACAGCCGGTCAGGCTGCTCATCAGGCAGAGCACAAAGATGAGTTGCAATGCACGCATAGTCCGGCCGAAAGGCTCGCGGTCAGGCGAGCCGTACGAGGAACCGCCTGATCCGAGCGCATCATCGGCTCAGCGCACCAGGCGGCCCTTCGTTATCGGCACAATCGGAACAGCCTCTTTAACCGAAAGAGTCTTCCCAGTTTAACAGCCTCGGCGGATGGCGGTTCACGGGATATGTCATCCCATCTGTGGAGACGTTAAGGCACGGCAAACGGTGCTTCGCGAACAAGACATCTCAACTTGAGTTCGGTAATTTTCCAAACACCCGGACAGGAGCGAGCTGATCCGGTCAGTCCAGTCGCGTTCTCCAGAAGGTTTCCGATTATGAGCACACCGTTCACCGGATTGATGGCTTCGATGGTTCGCTTCCTGGGAATGGACGCATCGGAAGCGGATCTGGAAAGTCCGGTGGAACTCAAGATTGACGACACTTCGCTGGTCTACACCTTTGAAGCACCCGCTGGCGAACCGGATCTGGTGCTGCACGCCAGCCTGGGCATCATCTCGGAAGCTCAAGAACTGCGGGCTTATCGCACTTTGCTGGAAGCCAATCTGTTCTGGGCCGGGACGGCGGACGCGACGATTGGTGTGAACTCGGCGACCCGCGAAGCCTTCGTGGCGTTTCGCATGCCGATCAGTCAGCTCGACGGCGAGCGACTCGCCAACCTGACTGGCCACTTTGTCGAAGTGGTGGAACTTTGGCAGGGATACCTGCGCGATCTGAATCAAAGTGGCGGAACGGACACTCCCACGGAGATGCCCCAATTCCCGACAGGAATGCTGCGAGCGTAGTGGTGGTGGCATCGGTGGATGCCGCTTTCCCGGCAAAATCTTCACGAGTCGTGTAAGAACGGGCCGCCAGCCGGGAAACCAACAGATGTCTGACTGACTTTCAGTTTGGAAACCACAGGTAAGCCAGGAATCAATCATGTCCCGCATCTCGACGTTGAACCGACAGAACTCACTGCAAGACTTGGACTTGCAGACGTCGAACAAAACCACCGGTGCGAAGGGTTCTCAAAATACTTCTGATGTCGGTCGAGTCGACGGCCCGCTGGCCCACCGCACTCTGTCCGTCGGCCACCGCGACGAAAATGTCGGCGCGACGGTGCAACGCGACGCTGGTCGCTCGCGGTTAACCGAAGGCCTGGCGAAGTTTGGCAAGGGTTTGGGCAAGGTCATCGGCTACGCGCTGGCCGCACCGTTCCTGGCCATCCCACTCGCCGTCGCCAAGATTCGCGATGCCGTTCAAAGCGGGGCTCTGCGAAACACTCGCGAGGCGTCTCAGGCTCGTATGGCTCACCTCGGTCAGCCGCTGCCGGGTGGCGTGATGGACCGCACGATTCAGGCCAGTGGCAATCGCCAGTTGAACATGCCCGACGTGATGCGTGCCTATCTCTCCGAAATTCGCGGCGGTCAGGTTTCAAACGCCGAAGTCGCCGAGACAATGCAGTACATCAACATGGGCGAGCGAATCGTCAAGTCGCTCAACAGTGACCAGGCTTTCGCGAGTTTTGAGCAGAACGGACACCTGACTCTCGAAGGCCCGGACGGCATTGCCCGCCAAGTGAAGCCCAGCTTGGAATCGGCTCGTGCGATCTCCTGGTTCCTGCAGGCCAAGGCCGTCGTGGATAACGCCGGTCCGAATCGTGATCCGATCACGCTCGGTCGCGGTAGCATGGTGATGCAGGATCCCGGCAATCGCATGTTCAAGTTCCTGAATGCGGCTCCGAATGCCTATGGTCGAGTTTCTACGCACTACGCCGAACGCAGCCAGGCTCCGAAGGCCAATCCATTGAACTCCGGCTTTGACGGCATCGGTGGCATGATTGGCAAGCAACCCGCTCAACGCGGCATCGAAGACTTTGAAGGCAAGATGCCGTCTGAACGGAACGCTCTGCTGTTCGACAAGCTGCAAGGCAAGGACGGTTCTGAGCAGTTGATGCTGAAGTGGGAAGTCTCCGGCATGCCGACGTTGTTCGGCGTGAAGGGAACTCATGCGGACGACACCGCTGGCTGGACCGGCAAGGTCATGAACCGGTTCCTCAGCATCACCCGCTGCTTCCGTCACACGTTCAGCTTCTTTGAACGCATGGGCGGGGCTCACACGGGTGGCGGTGCTGACCGTCGTGAAGGTACGACTGTGGCTGCCACGGGAACCCGAGTGTTCCAGCCGTTCGAAGCCGTTGTTCGTCAGGCTGTCAGCGACGGCGTGATCTCGCAGGACCGAGCGGACATCGCTCTGCGAGACGGTCGCCGCAAAGGTGTGGACGAGATGACCGAGCAACTCGACGCAATCACCAATGCTTACAACGGCAACGTGCCCGACGCGATCACGACTCTGCAGACGGACATCACCACGTTCAAGACAGAGATGGGTGCCAACCTCGGCATCGAACGTAAAGGTGCCGAGATTCACGTTAGCCGCGATACGAGCTATCTCGATTAGAGATTCTTGCAAACCAGAGATTTCCCGCAGAGGCGCAGAGCTCGCAGAGGTGGTAATTCAATTAATAGAGAGAGTATCAAGCTCCCCTCGCCCCGCTTGCGGGGAGAGGGGAGATTTTGCCTTCGCCGCCCGATACCTCACAAAACACAGCCGCAGAGACCTTTTTCGCTCTGCGAGTAACGTCGTTGAAGACCATGATCGACCGCAGCTAACTCTCTTAAGAACAGAGCGAATCAGCTCAGAATTAGGAACCGAAGGGTAACGTCGCCCCTCACCCCCGA